>JAGZMM010000008.1 GCA_018364155.1 Clostridiales bacterium | reverse complement strand
AATAGGCTTCCTTGAATTTCCGCACCTGCTTTGGATTTAGAACATGGATTTTCCTCTGAAACCGCCCCAAGCGGCCATCCTCACGAAGAGCATAGACTATGATACGCCTCCCCGTGTTGTTAGGAAATATATGCTTATTTAATGGCGATTTACAGATTTTTCAATCCTATATAAATGTGAATAGAATTGTCACAAGATAGTCTGAATGTCCGTAACTGTTTGTGCTGAGATTACACTGTTCAGGTTCCTATGCCTACTCTATGTGGCGTTCCATCGGCTTACCTTTTCACTCATTCCCCACAGTTTACTGTAAAGACCCTTCTTCTGTAAAAGAGAAGAAGGGTCACCTTCTTCGAGCAACTGTCCTTCATCGAGAACCAGCACTTTATCCACTGTACGAATAGCAGAAAGATTGTGTGCAATAACCACTACCGTTTTGTTTTTTACCAGTTGGTTAATAGCCTGCTGAATCAGATGTTCGTTCTCTGGATCCACGCTTGAAGTGGCTTCATCCAATAGGATAATCGGGGCATCCTTTAGAATCGCACGAGCAATCGAGATCCGCTGTTTCTGACCGCCAGAAAGCGTATGGCCTCCTTCTCCGACCATGGTGTCAAAGCCCTTTTCCGTTTTCATAATGAAATCATAACAATGCGCCTTCCGAGCTGCTTCGATTACATCCTCCATACTGGCTTCCGGCTTCCCAAACCGTATGTTGTTAGCAATGGTATCTTCAAAAAGATACACGTTCTGAAATACCATACTGATGTAGGAAAACACCTGACTGCGCGGCATATCCCGTATATCTACATTTCCAATTCGAACGCTTCCCCTCCCGCAGTCATAAAATCGTGGGATAAGTTTCATGACTGTGCTTTTTCCACTGCCAGACCTGCCCACGAGCGCCGCAGTTGAGTGCTCTGGTATATGAAAAGAGAGATTTTTTAATACCTCTCCTTTTCCATAGCTGAAAGATACTCCCTCAAAGGAAATATCAAACCGTTCAGGAGGAGGAACTTCCTTCTGCAGTTCCTCCTGCGGAAGATTCACAATCCGTTCCAGCCGATCTAAAGAAGCCTCCATAATACGCAGCATGGGAATTTTAGATACACTCTGTTCAAAACCCGAAAACATCGTCATAGAGGCGACAAGCAGCATAAAATAGGATGGGATTTCCAACTTTCCGAAAAGGGCGGCGAATGAAACAACTAGAACCATAGCACAGCCGGCCAAATGTACGAGAACTTGGAAGGCGGATACACCTCTTACAAATCCTCTCTCGACACAGTAGGAATGCTCATTGCTGTTGTGAAAGGCATCCTTAATCCGTCCGGCACGCCTTCCTTTCATCCCATAGGCTTTCGCTGTCATAATCCCTTGGGCGTATTCCAATACAGCTGCACCCAGTTCCGCCTGGGTGTTCTGTCTGAGACTTCCCAGCGTTTTTCCGGATTTCTGCAGAACAACAAACATAACTACAGACGGCGCAAGCACTGCCGCTGCAGCCAGCGCAATCTGCCAATCGAACACAAACAGAAATATACCGGTGACCGCCGTCATCAAGAATCCGTTGACGACCTTATCCAGGATAAACATGACATACATTTCTATAAAACTCAGATCTGTCGTCAGACAGGCTGAAAGATCCCCTAGATTATGAGTATCAAAAAAGGACATCGGCGCATTTTTCAGGATACCTCCAAGCCGCAGCCGTTCCTTCGCTGTCATTTCAAAGCCTGTCCCTGACTGGAAGCGTGCCACTAGATAGCGGAAAACCACCCGGCCAGCCAAACCAGCCAGCAACAGAATAATAACCACCGTCAATTCGCCGCCGTTCAGTCCGTCCCGGCAACTTTCAAAGGCATAAAAAATAGCTATCAACGGGAGAATGTTAAACAAAGCCTCCAGAAATCCAAAAACGAACCCCAGAAGAATCCGTGGCTTCAAATCGCCAGCTATCCTCAATACCTTTTTAACCAACTTATACATCGGCATCACCTCCCATGCTCCAGTTCTCTGCACAAACACAGGCGTTCCATAGTCTCGCATATTCAGGACAGCCTTCCAGCAGAGTCTCATGCGTTCCTTTTCCCACCAGGACGCCATGCTTCATGACAAGAATCTGTTGGGCTGACACAGCCGTCCGTAGCCGGTGGGTTGCCATCACAACAGTTTTTGGGGACATTAACTGTTGAAGCGCCTTCTGTACCTTGTATTCGTTTTCCAAATCCATGCTCGCCGTTGGTTCATCCAGCAATAAGATTGGTGCATCCTTTAAAATGGCCCTGGCAATGCAGATGCGCTGACGCTCGCCGGTCGACAGAAGCGCACCGCCGGTTCCCACCACCGTATGCAGTCCGCCCTCCAGCCGCTCGACAATTTCCCGGCAGCCAGCCGCATCCACGGATGCCGCCAATGCCTTGTCATCGGCATCCGGCTTTCCAAGCATGATATTGTCCCGGATGCTCATGTCAAACAGAAAATTATCCTGATCCACAATACTCATCATTCCCATCAGTTGGTCTTGTGGAATATCTCGGATATCCGTTCCCCCAATGTATATTTTCCCCTTTGAAACATCCCAAAAGCGAGCCAACAGCCGCAGCAGTGTCGTTTTTCCGGAACCAGATTCCCCGACGATTGCTGTGATACCGGAGGGGGGGATGACGACATTGATGTCCTCGACAGCGGTTTCCTCTCCATAAGAGAAAGATATATGCTCGATGGAGATGCCAAAATTCTCTATACGTGCGGGTGTAATGGCATACCTGGGTTCTTCCTGGGCAAGGAAATCTTGTACTTCCTGCTCGGTTTTCACAATCACAGCCACATTATCAATAAATTCCGTGAGTTTGATCAGCGGTGGAATAAGCGCAAACGAAAGTAAAACAAACAGAAGCAACGTAGGAAAAACAATCTCTCCGCGGTTCAGAAGCACCACCCCAACCGGCAAGACGCCCACAATGGCCGATGGCAGAATCACGCTGTAGGCGGCGGTGTACGGCCAATTGTGTCTGTACCATGCCAGTGTAAAATCTTTAAAGTAGGTTACCGTCTGCTTCATTTTCTCGAATGTACTCCCAGCTTGATTGAACACCTTGATAACCTCAATGCCATTGAGATACTCCACCACAACTTTGTTAAGGTTGTCGCCTGCCTTCATAAACTTTGCATAGCGTTCACCATAACCACAAAACATCTGCTTCATAATGAGAAACCCAACCGGAAGAGTAATCAGTGCGCTAAAAGCCAAGCGCACATCCATGCACAGCATCAAGATAAAAACGGCAAGAAAAGCGGTTAAGTTTCCGGTCATCTCCGGGATGGCATGAGCCAGCGGATATTCCAACTTTTCCACCTCATCCAGGATCAGGTTTTTGTACTCGCCCGATGATACCTTTCGAATTGTCCCCATGGAAAGACGGTTCATCTTTTCTGTCAGGGATATTCGGATATTTTCTAGAATACGGAAGGCACAGCGATGAGACAACAACGTACTTCCGCCCTGTAAAACGCCCTGCAAAACACAGGCGGCAGCCGAACAGCCAACTAGGAACAACAGGCGTCCAGTATCCAGCAGACCCGCCATATATTCTTTGGCGATCCATCCGATGAGGATGTAGGGTACGATTCCGACGGTCACTCCGAGAATAGATAGACCCGCCGAAAAGGCTAAAAGCCTTTTCTTTCCGCTGGCAAAAGCCAGAATGCCTTTCCATGTGTGATGTTTCTTTCCAGTATTTTTTTTTCTGTTCTCCATAGTGACCTATCCCTGTTTTGCCTGACGAATACAATCTTCTACAGCAGTCTTGATCGCTTCGCTGGTCAAGGTTGCGCTGGTTACGACATCCACCTCACTGGTCTGCTGTTCCGCGATCTGGTCTGGAATCTCTTCGATCGCTTTATCGGCAACAGTGGGTGTCTCGTTATGTTCCAGAATAGTGACCGAGAGAATCTTCTCGCTGTCAAACTCTACCTCGACCATCACATCCCCGGCATATCCAGCTGCACTGGCAGTATAGCTTCCTGGATGATAGATGCCATCTTCACTTGCGCATCCCGCTAAAAACATGGACATACAAATGAGGCTGCTTAATCCTGCGATGAATTTTCTCGCTGTTCTCATAGTTTACACCTCTTTCATATCTTTTGCGAAAGTTTGTCCGCGCACACCGTAAGGAAGGCAGACCGGTACATGTAGCACGGGATGCTGTATTACCTCCGCTTCTACATCAAAAACTTCCTGAAGCATATGCGGTGTGACAACTTCCTCCGGACTTCCTTCCAAATACTTTTTTCCATCCTTGATAGTCACCAGATAATCCGAAAACATAATCGCATGATTCAGATCATGAAGTACCATGACCACTGTCACGCCTTGTTGTACATTCAGTTCTCTGAGAAGTTGCAGGATTTCCAACTGATGGGAAATGTCCAAATAGGTGGTGGGTTCGTCTAGAAAAAGAATACCTGTTTTCTGCGCCAGAGCCATGGCAATCCAAGCACGCTGTCTTTGTCCGCCGGATAATTGATCCATTTCCCGGTCGGCCAAAGCCAGCGTATTGGTGCTTTTCAGCGCCCAACGAACAATCTCATCGTCTTTCGCGGTCAACCCAGACAGCCTTGCGCGATAAGGATACCGGCCATACTCGGCCAGATCCTGTACGGTGATCCCGGCGGGCGTCTGTGCCCCTTGCGGAAGCATTGCCAGTTTCTGCGCGACCGATTTGGTCGGCATACGGTGAATGGACTCACCATCTAAATAGACCACGCCTTCCAACGGGGTAAGCAGCCGCGCCAAGGTCTTCAAAACTGTAGATTTTCCCGAACCGTTTGCACCGATTAGGGTGGTAATTTTGCCGGATGGAATCTTTATCTCAAAATTCCGGAAAACCGGGTTGCCGTTATAACCCGCCGTCAAATTTTTTGCTGTCATATGATACTGCATGGGATCACCTCCTTAGATTTGCTTGCGCAGCAGATACAGAAAATAGGGTGCCGCCAGCACTGAAATGATAATACCGGCCGGAATTTCGATCTCAGAAAGGAGGACCCGCCCCACTGTGTCCGCCAGCACCAGCAATATACCGCCTGTCAGCATGGAAGAAAGCAACAAACTGCGGTGACGCGCCCCGGTAAGACGCTGGGCAATATGCGGGGCCACCAGCCCGATAAAGCCGATTCCACCACTGACAGAAACACAACTCGCCGCCAGTGCCGCCGCCACAAAGAGCAGCAGCTTGCGCTCATGCCCAACCCTCACGCCAAGGGTAGCGGCTGAATCCTCTCCCAGTAATAGAAGATCCAGTACGTTGGCTCGTAAGAAAAGGAGAGGGATCAAGACAATTAGGTAAGGAAGTAGAATCAAGACCTGGTACCAGTCTGTTCCCCAAATATTTCCTACCAGCCAGCGGGAAACCATCTGATAGATGCTGCTTTCCATATCTGCACCCAAGATGGTCATCAGGGCGGAAAATCCAGCCGCAACGCCAATCCCACCAAGAAGAAAATGGGTAGGCCTGATTTTTCCATTTCGCCTTGCAAAACTATATAACAGAAAGGCAGTCAGCAACCCACCAACCATAGCAAATACGGGTTGATAAAGTTTTGCGTCGATATGCAGAGCAGGAAACAGTCCCATAAATAGCATGACAAAGAACCCTGCTCCTGAGTTGATGCCCAAGATACCCGGATCAGCCAGTGGGTTATCAGTGACGGCCTGAAGAGTACAACCAGACAGGGCAAGTCCCATACCGCATAAAGCAGCCAGCAATATACGCGGCAGTCGGATGTTCAGCAGAATCAAAGAGGAGCTTCCCTGTGTTGAGCAGAATACTTCTTCCCATAAAGCCGAAAAATGTATCTTGGAATACCCACAATTGAGGGCCAACACAACGGAGGCTATAAGCCCCAGACATAAAATAAACTGAATCAGCCACAAACGCCTTTTTTTCATAATCTGGCCCCCCCGTTCCGGTAGGTCAGCAACAGGAAAACCGGCACGCCGATGACCGAAACCAGTGCGCCCACTGGCGTATCAAAGGGCGCATGGATCATGCGCGCCGCCACATCTGAAAGCACCAGAAGCACGGCGCCAAGAAGCATAGCGGCCGGCGCTATACGTCGGTAATCCGTTCCAACCAGCCGCCTTGCCATATGTGGCACAATCAGTCCTACAAAAGAAATGCCACCCACCAGGGACACGCTTACTCCTGCTAATATCAGTACGATAGCAAGGCCAAAAATGCGAACCGCTCCGACATTTACTCCCAGCCCTGCAGCGCTTTCATCACCGAGAGACAAAAGGGAAAGTTTTGGGGAAAGCAAAATACCAACTATTTCGGCCGCCAGCAGCCACGGAATAACCATTCTGACCTGCGGCCAGAGTATGCCGGAAAGACTGCCAACTGTCCAAAAGGAAAGATCTTTGGAAAGCCCGAATGCCAAAGATATTCCCTGGCTTAAGGCTGTCAAAAAAGCCGATACCGCCGAGCCGGCCAGAATCAACTGGATGGGCTCGGCCTTTTTTCTCTTTGCACCGAATCCGTAGACCATCACAGCTGCCAAGACCGTTCCCAGAAAGGCAGCGCCCATCAGTCCCCAGGCGGACAGTGCGGGGAAAACTGCTGTACTAAGAGCGACTAGGAAGCAGGCCCCCGCATTGATCCCAAGAAGCCCCGCATCCGCCAGAGGATTGCGAGTGATCCCTTGCATAACGGTTCCCGCAAGAGCAAAGGCCGCCCCAGTAACGCAGGCGGCCAAAGCCCTTGGTAAACGCATCTCCAGCATAATTTGTGAAAGCTCCGGGGATGTATTTGGCTGGAATATAGCCTTGAACAACTCCCGAATATTTCCGCCCGCAACACCGACGCTTACTGATATCAGCATAGAAATCAGTAAAACAATGGCGGCAGATGCCAAAAAAACGGTATAACCAGCCCTGGAGCGAATCCACTGCCTTGAAGCAGTGAATCGCTCATGCGGCTGTATATTATTTGTCGATATTTTCATGGTTTATGATAGCATTTACCATCTGTTCCATATACATCAGCTTTCCATTGGGTGTAAAAGCCAGATCGTATTGCATCTCGTTTAAGCCGCAGTACACATTTCCGTTCTTAACGGCTTTCAGGTTTTGCCATGTGGGAAGGTTCGCCGTATCGCCGACCGTCCCGTCGTCGCTAAAAAAGAAAATATGATCCGCATCAATTTTAGAGAAATATTCGGCATCCACCACTTCGCCCCAAACACCTTCCGGCACACCAGACGAGACAGGAAGCTTCATCGCATCATAAACCAGTTCCCCCGGACCACCGGTCCGATAAACATAATAAGAACCTGTACGTACCGAATTTTTCTCAATCACAGCAAATGTTTCGTCACCTGTGACCGCTTTTACCTTTTCGGCAAATTCAGACGATTTCTTGTCATAATCTTCCAACCACTGCGTTACAACATCCTCTTTACTAAACCATTCGCCTAACTGTTGAAAACGTCCTTTCCAGTTCACATAATTCATATCATCATTAAGCATGACAGTAGGGGCGATTTCTTTGAGTTGGTCATATACCTTTTCATGACGGATATTCATAATGATCAGATCCGGTTCCAGTTCTGCGATTTTTTCCAAATTCAGTTCTCCAACCGAACCGG
Source organism: Clostridiales bacterium (assembly GCA_018364155.1). Taxonomy (GTDB): domain Bacteria; phylum Bacillota; class Clostridia; order Oscillospirales; family Acutalibacteraceae; genus Solibaculum_A. Next base: position 2,536 of record JAGZMM010000008.1, on the reverse strand, counting down.
AATAATTACCGACGACTTCCACATTATTCTCGGTAAAATACTCTTCGAGATTCGGCGGAACCGTCACGCCGTCAAACATGCTGGTGTTGGCCGAGCCTATAAACGGAACTCCCAGGATAATTAATTCATCCGCAGAACCTGAAACATCTACTACACGCTGCGGATTTGCCGGAATGTCAACTGTCCCTTTCATATCTTCCACAGTGACCATTTTGCTCTCCTGAGCGGGACTCTCCTTCGCACCGGGCATTGTTCCAGATGCAGGAGAATCACTCGAACAGGCAGACATTGACGCAACCATTACTATTCCAAGCAGGCCAATCAAGAATTTTTTCATTTCGTCCTCCTATTATTTAGGTGTTTTATATGGTTAGCTCTCTCTAACCTCTATGAAGTATAGTTTTTTTGTTTTCACGTTCTACCCTTGGACGGATTTTTTTTATCCCCCGGCGGAGAAGATACTTTGCTCTTGACAGGTTAGCGATCACTAACTATAATTGTTAGAAGATAATGAGCGTTTCCCCTTAAGTTGCAAAGGAACCATTGGAGAGTGTTGCAAGTATGTTTGAATTACCATTGGAATCTGAGGTTTCATCAGTCTTTCCAAGTAAACGGGTCGAGGTACGCCCAGGTGTGCAACTTTGGATTTCCTCCGGTACAATGAAGCAAAAATTACAAAGGAAAGCTTCCACCACCTCTTCGATTTTTGAATTAGCATACAGTCAAGAAAAATCTTTGTATAGCGAGTTGGGCCGTGCTTCCGTTGAAATTAAACCGGGATATTCAAATTTAGGTTTCTTAGGCCAGACAACGGGGTATTCGGAATACAACTGCGGTGAGGAAATCAAGTTATATTCCATTTGGGTGGAGCCGCAGACGTTCAATGATTTTTGCCAGGCAGTCAGTGGAGATACAAATCTCGGATTTCATTCTTTTCAAAACATTTCCTGTCCTTATTATTCTTTCAAGCATGATGCGCATGAAGAGTGTCTGCTGAACAAGCTCGGTAAGGCGTTAGAATCCTCTAATGATAAACTGAACCGGCTTCTATTAGAAAGCCAAGTTTTAGAATTGCTTTCGGTGAACATCGAAAGGCTCCTGTGTTATGGCAATGGGATCGAACGCCCTCTTCCTGTTTCCGCCGCAGATATGGAACGTCTTCACTATGCCCGCGAGATTCTTCTGCACCGCTTAGATTGTCCGCCTTCCCTTCTAGAACTCTCGCGGCTAATCCAAATGAACGATTTTAAAATGAAGCGCCTATTTAAGCAATGCTATGGAAAGACGGTCTACCAATATATTCGTGAGGAGAGGATGGAAAGAGCTTTTTCCTTGATTCAGGATGGGCGGCACAATGTAAGCCAGACTGCTGTCGCTGTGGGTTATACAAACATTAGCCATTTCTCTGATGCCTTCCGCGCATATTTTGGAGTTTCCCCTCATATGCTGGTGAAACGATGAGATGAGTATATAAGTTTGACGATGTGGACTGAATATCTGAACCTATGAACCTAGTTTGTCATCCTTATTTTATTCGGAGCGTCGATTGTCCTCATCTACGCTACCCGAACTATATCACTGGACATCAGATACTCCAGCCCAAATTCTTTAGCGCCAGGAAGAGTTTATAAGCCCGTTGTCCCTGCTGTTTTAAGCATGGTAACGTATACATCTTATTTGTAGTACCTACTACTTTTCTTTTCATCCGTAAGTATCTGTTCACCTGTACGGTTCAAGGGGGTATAAAAATGGACTGCCCCCCAGTCCACACAGCATCCGGGCGGCATTTTTGCCGTCCGGTCTTTATTTTATCAAGTCCATGTGAAAAAGAATAGGCAGGGAACAGAAAGAGGGCAGACTGCTCCCCAGGCGTGGAATCAGGCATAGAGGAAAGGGCATTTTCAGTTTCATCCGCTTCTTTGTCCGGCATAGGCGGTTCCGGCTTTGTGGGCTGCTCCGGCACAGGCGGTTGCGGTGCCTCAACGCAAAGGGTATAAAGGTTGCTGGTCTGGCCGCCGTTTTTGCGCTCGTCAAACCGGGCCTGCTTGATGATGTAGCCAGCCTCCACCAGCTCGTCCAGCGCCCGTTTTACCGTAGAGATGCCATAGCCGCACTTGGCGGCTATGGTCTTGATGGATGGAAAACACTCGCCCTCCTTGTTACAATGCAGGACAAGGACTTGAAGCACCAGCCGCGCCCTCGGCCGCAATTCAGAGGAAAACGCCCTCTCCATGTATTCAAACTTTGCCATTCTGTGACCCTCCCATTCTGATACTCTCTTAGTTACAGCCGTCGTTCTCCCATAATGTAAGGCTCTATCAGGCGTTTATACAGCCTCCCGTTGGTTCGGTTTGCAAACAGGTCATGGGATGCCTCCGCCATTTCCATCTCGCCGCCGAACAGTTCCCGGCAATATGCCCGGAACTCTCCCGGTACGCTGATGGCCACCGGACGCACTTCCAGCCCGCCGCAGACCTCCAGCGCCTTGTGAAAAGCCGGAATCTCATAGGGCAGGACGCTCCCGCACAACAGCCGG
>JAGZMM010000007.1 GCA_018364155.1 Clostridiales bacterium | reverse complement strand
TGTTTAATTTTCAAGGTCCATCCACCAAACTTTTTGGACACTTTGTCGCCCCGCCGTTCGGTGCTTGACTATAATATCAAATCCCTTCTTCTTTGTCAAGCCTTTTTCCTCAACTTTTTTCAAGTTTTTTTGCTTCTTCTCTCCAAACCATTTCCAAATCCAGCAAAAGCAGAAATATTCGCCCTATATCTTGCATTTCTTCTTAGAATATGTCTGTTTTTCTACAAGATGTGGACAGGCCTCACCTTTTTCTTTCTTTATAATGCAAACGCTTTCTTACAACCGGCAACGTATATCTTTTTGAAAGCCGTCCATCCTATTTGAGTAAAACCTGTGCTTTGGATCGGATGTTTTCCCATCTTGGAAAGGGCATACAAAAAAATTTTCAGAATTTGAAAATAGGGCTTGCATTTTAAAAGCGGATTATGTATAATAGACAAGCGCTAATTCATCCGGAGAGATGGCTGAGCTGGTCTAAGGCGCACGACTGGAAATCGTGTAAGTGCTAATACCACTTCAAGGGTTCGAATCCCTTTCTCTCCGCCAAAAAGAAATACCCTGTGCTTTTTTCAGCACAGGGTATTTCTTTTGTTATTCCCACTGCTATCCTGATAGATAGAGATCAATCCGATGACAACGCTTAAAAGAAAGCAACTTTTTGAGGCGCCTGTTCTTTCCTCTCTCTTAGTCGGAGAAAAAAGGAGTTCGACTTGGATTGCTTTCTCTGGCGTTTTGCTATCAAAAACCACCTTACCCAACCAGGCAGAAGGCACGAGACAAATTTGGCCAAATTTCTAAGGATAAACTTTGAGAAAATCGAAAGGAAATCAGCCGGCTGCGTGAGCGTATTCGCCGAACCTTTATAATAATCCAAACTCATGAAGAGATTCGTGAGGGACTAGGGTTCTACTGTGATACCCCCGCGGCGAGCTATATTCCTATATTAGGATCGTCGGGCGGCTCTGTACTGCTCGTATAACGCAAAGAGGCCCAAGGTTCTTGACCCGGGCCTCTTTTTTCATTTTATTCTTTGGGCGCAAGATCGATGGACTGTTTGACCCGCTCCCAGATTTCCTTGGTCTTTATAAACTGTGAAAGATGCTCCTGCACCCTGGATTCGTACCGGATGAATTCGCTTTCGATATTGGTAAACTCAGATACGTTAAAATAGGCGCTGATTTTTGGAAGGGTTTCCTTGAGCTTGTCCTTCATGTCTTTCATAATTTGCGCATATTCTTTGGGCCTTGTCAGATACGTATAGAGCGGCTTATACCGCACCCAACCGATACATGCATTGTAAAACCGGCGGATGATCTCCTCCGAGTCCACCGAACCGATGCGCTTGAGGCGGGTGGGCAGAACTCCCTGCAGCAGACAACTGTAAATGGAAAAGCCGTCGTGGAAGGTATAGGCCGGAATCCGCTTGACGTTGACCTCATGCAGACAGGTACTCAGGAAGGTATCTTCTCCCCGGGCGCCAGGTGGATTATAAAAGGCAAACACCTTGGTTGGATCGGTCAGATTGATTCCCAGGTTGCCGCCGGTGATAAACTTAGCGCCATTGATCTCAGGCACTAGTGATGCCGCCTGTTCAATCAGCACCTCTTTGTCTGCATAGGTAATTCCCCCGTTGTCGATGACTTTCTTAATTTCATCCCAATTGAGAATATCGTTGCTCAGTGCCTCAATAAAGGTCTGAAAATCCTGCTCGGTCATAACGTTGTCAAATTCCATATAAGGGATGGGCGAAATATAGCCGCAGTGGTATCCGTTGGTCATATCAGAGGTGCGCAGGTATTTAAGATGGGCTTCCAGCACGTGCTGGCCGCTCCAGAGGGTACTGTTTTTTGATTCGGTGACCGCCATGGGATATTCGTCGTCATCCAGAAAAATCAGGTAATCCAGCCCTTTTTTCAAAGCGGTATATAAAAGAATGTTGCGCTTGGAAGCATAGCCGTTCCCAAAGCAGAGATTCGCTTCCTCAGCTTCAATTGCACCGCTTTGCACCAGCGACTGGGCAGTACGGTCAATGTCGTCCTCTCCTAAGAAGGAGACGGTAGTGAATTGCTCGAGCACGCCGGGACGGATGCTGGTATAATCACTGAGCACTGTGCCCGCATAGGCCAAATCATAAGCGACCAGCAAGTGGAGATGCACATGGCGGTCCTTGAGCAACATGGATTCCTGGAGATGGTAGATGTAGGCATTGAGCACGTTTTGAAAGCTTTTGCGGCCGGTGGCAAAAGCAATCCCAATGTGAATCTCTCGTTCCAGCACGGCGATTCCCCCTTTTTACATAGTTTTATAATTAAGTATACCGCTTTTGCCAACCATGCGCAAATAAAGATTGTATGAAGGCACGGCTCTGTGTTCCGCTTTGGATCCGCTTTCTATCTTTTGCACGCAAAACTGCGCTTGAAACACAGGAATGGGCAGCGAATCTTATACGCCATTGCGCTAATGCAAAAGCATAGGCCCAGTTGCTATTGTGCAGCCGGGCCTTTCTTGCAATTTACTTTTCTTCAGACGGGTTCGGTACCTTTTTCCTTCTGCGGCGCCTGCGCACCAAAAAGAACACAATCGCCGCCGCCAAAACCACACCGAGGACAATGTATACAATATGCGAGTACAGATCCATAAATGCCAGAATATTTTCCCATTGATCCCCGACCAGCGCGCCGGCAATCACCAGCACCATGTTCCAAATCAGAGTACCCGCCGTGGTGAACAGCAGAAAAAATCCAAACCGCATTTTGGACATGCCGGCTGGGATGGAAATCAAACTGCGCACCAGCGGCACCATGCGGCACAAAAAAACAGCCTTATTCCCGTATCGCAGAAAGAACTTACGTGCCCGTTCCAGGTCAGAAGACTTGACCCGCAGGACCTTGCCGTACCGGTCCACCAATCGTTCCAGCCTATCCACGCTGAGAAGCCGGCCCACGCCGTACAGGATGACCGCCCCCACAACGGAACCCAGGGTTGAAAACAAAATGACGCCCACCACCGACATCTCGGTCGAACGGGTCAAAAAGCCGCCGAACGTGAGAATGACTTCCGAAGGAATGGGCGGGAACACATTTTCCAGCGCCACCAGCAGAAAGATACTCAGATATCCGAACTCGGACATAAACTCCGTAATCCAGTTTTCCATATGCCTCCTCATTTCCAAAAGCAAGCTTGTTTATAAAAAGCAGGGAAATCTCCCCTTCTAAGTTTTGGGGGAATCTTTTCCGATTATACGGGATAGGAGACCACAAGAAAATGAATAATCTGAAAACAAACCGAAAACAAAGCGCAAACATCCGCATACAAAAAAGCACCGCCAAGCCAGGCAAAGGCTCGCGGTGCTTTTCATTTTGTCCATTGCTTTTCGGACAAAAAGCTTACATGATGGCCGTCTCAATATAGTGCTCAAGCTCTTCGTCGTCCTTGCGCTTCTTCTGACACTTATAAAGGATCATCGCAACAGTCGACGCAATGGCAACCACTACCGTGATAATACCGATCAACGTAAACATGTTCTTGGACTTTTTTTCCATATGAGCACCTCTTTCGAAATTCATTTTGTCCGTCCCATCCACAGAAATAGACGGAAGCTGCAAATCACAGCAGGTCCTATGGACTTCTGTGATTATCATACTCTTTTTATGAAATGAAGTCAAGCACCTAACCGCCTACACCGGCATGTGAATCCCCCGGAAAACCCGCTGCACAGTATGATAGCTGGACATGTTTCCCACATCGTACCGCCTGCCCCGCATATTGTATGCGTAAACCTCCCGTTTCTTGCTCAGCCACGCGAATAAACTGCCCGGCGCGTCTACATGACAGCCATTCGCTACGCTTTGGCGTAAAAGGGGCAGGTCCCGCCGGTGATAGATGTAGAAGGGCGGCGTAATCCAATAGGACTGGGGATGATCCGGCTTTTCCTCCATGCCGAGGACTTTAAAATCCCGGTCCAGCGTTACCACACCCGACCGGCGCCGGACCTCCAATTGCGGCTCGTGGTAGCACATAATGCAGGAAGCGTCCTTCTTCTTCGCAAACCGGACAAAGCTCTGCAGCGAAAAGTCCAACACATTGTCCCCGGCGATGACCAGCAAATCGTCCTCTAAACGCAACTGTTCGATGGCAAGAAGGATGTCGTTGACAGCCCCAAGCCGGGTGTCATTGCTCATGGACCCGTCGTCCACCACATGAACCGGCCTTCGCATCCGGCTGTGCCGGGCCCATTCCTCAAAATGCCGGCTGTAGCGGTGGTTGGACACGATTACATGCCCATGAATCTCCTCAATTTTATCAATGTCTTCCATCAACCAGTCCAAAATTGGTTTCCCCTGAACCGGCAATAGTGGCTTTGGGTAATTCTCCGTCAGCGGATACATCCGCGTCGCATATCCCGCCGCCAAAACGACACATATCATTCACATCGCGCCCCATCTGCTGAACTGCAAAAATGTACCGAAAAAGCGCCCCGATGCTCCGGAAACCTTTCCAAGTACTCCTTCGTCACGTTTTCTTCAATCGACTGGCGGTACTTCGGATCAATCACCGCCACACAGCAACCCTTAAAGCCAGCCCCGGAAAAGCGGCCGCCGTAGATACCCTTCGTCCGGGTCATAATGTCATAGATGGCGATCAGTTCCTCCGAACCGGTCTCGTAGTTTTCAATCGAACTTTGTCCCGATGCAAACATCAGCTGGCCGAACGTCTGCAAATCTCCGTTTTTCCAAGCAGCCGCGCCCTGTCTGACCCGTTCAAACTCGGTGTAAAAATGCCGGCAGCGTTTGGCAAAATTCTCCGGAAGCCGGTCTTTCCACCGTTCATAAACTTCACGTGGCACCTGGCGCAGATAGCTTTCCGCTACTGTATTGTACTCCATGCCTTCCATCGCCTTGAGGGCGTAGGCCGAAGCCCTGCACTCGTCCACCCGCTTATTGAACGCTGTTCCGGTCAGCGTTCTGGATACGCCCGAATAAAACACCGCAAACTCATAAGGCGGCATGGACGGACTTTTGGGAATCCATTGACATTGCCGGGTTTGGGTATCCAAAAATAGAAGGTTATCCCGCAGGGAAAGGACCTCACACGACTGATCCAGCCTTCCTACACTCAGCCCCACATACTCTTTTTCAGCCGCCAGTGCCAAGTCAATCAGCTTGTCCGGCGTCAATTGGATGTCATTTGCCTTGCACAGGGCCAGAATATACGAAATAATGACGGCTGCCGAAGAGGACAAGCCGCCGATGGGCAAGGATCCGCGGATGACACCTCGGATGCCGTGCACCAGCTTATATTTCTTTCTTAACAGCGCCCAAACCGCCCCCTGGGCATAGCGGCCCCAATCCTCTCTCGGCGGCATATCCGGCTGAATAATGAACTGCACCCGGCCGTCAAAATTGCAACTGTCCAGTTCCACCACCCGGCTGGGATTGACGCAAAACGCCATTTCCACCCCATGGTCCAAAGCAAAACCGGATATAATCCCAAACTGATGGTCAGAGTGAGCGCCCAGCGGACACAAACGGTATGGGCAGGATACCCGGCTGATTTCTCCCTCTCTCGTATTCGGATAGATGTGCTCAAATATCTCGAAAATTGTCACCAATGAACCCCCCACGCGCGTTTGCCGGAATTGCGGTCTGCAAAAGACTCCGCATTCCTATCATCCCCCAAATTCGCCGTATATCCACCTTCCGGCGTACCTTTACCGGCGACGGCATTGGTTATTCTTTCCTATGCCGGAGGGTGCACAGGAGCCGTACTTTTCCAAACCAAACGGGAAAAGCATCGAATTGAATAGAGTATAGCATATTTTTGTTGTTTCTGCAAGGAAATACGTCATGAGGCAAGTATTTTTCGTGCAAATGCAATTGAAGATACTTGCTTATATGTATTTTTTCCGGATGATTGGCGATCAAACCTGTTATTTTTCCACTAGAGTACTTTTTGCGTTTGGATCTGCATGCATTTTTGGCAAAATAAAAAAGCAGTGCACATGGCACTGCTTTCCCATTCCTATTTTTCCTTACACAGCCGCGCTTTTGCGAGCCAAGGCGGACTTCTTTCTGGCAGCAGTATTCTTATGAAGAATCCCCTTTGCCACTGCTTGATCGATCTTTTTCACGGCAAGACGAACGGTATCGTTCTTATTGTCCGCATTCTGATCGATGGCGAGGTTGGCCTTTTTTACGGCCGTCTTCAAAGCGGAATTGTAATTCTTATTGCGCATCGTTCGAACGGCGGCAATCTTCACACGCTTTTTCGCAGATTTGATATTCGGCATTGTCACACCTCCTTCAGCTCGTAGTCACGCTCATAATATATTAACACCATTCCCCTTCAATTGCAAGCACTTTTTTCCGCGGCCTCTGCGATTTTCTGCTTTTTTGCTCAAAACGGAAAGGGCAGGCGGATATTTCCTTTCGAGCCGGAAATACTGGCTTTGTAACAGCTGCGCGGAACCACTCCGCCGGCTGAAAGCATGCAATCGAGGAGGGCTCCTGAAATGAAAACATGGAAGGTTCTCTGGCGGGTCATGATGATACTGTGCGTTTGCGTTTTCACGGTAAATGTCGTATCCTATCCCCAGCCTGAGGTGACCGAGGTCTTATCCAAATACGGCTCCCGCAGCGAAGAGGTCCGGCAGATTCAAACGAAGCTCAAGCAATGGGGCTACTATTTCGGCAACGTGGACGGCATTTACGGCACACAGACCCAGGATGCCGTCATCAAGTTCCAAAAGAAAAACGGTCTGCGGGTAGACGGCATCGCCGGTCCGGAAACGCTGGCCGCCATCGGCATTTCCAGCTCCAGCGGCTCCTCCGGGTCCACCGGCGCTTCCACCAGCGACATAAACCTCTTGGCCCGCACCATTTCCGCCGAGGCGAGAGGCGAACCCTACAGCGGCCAGGTAGCCGTTGGCGCGGTCATCCTCAACCGGGTGGAGCATCCTTCTTTCCCGGATACCATTGCCGGCGTTGTCTACCAGCCCGGCGCCTTCTCCTGCCTAAACGATGGGCAGTTTGACCAGCCGGTTGCCGAGTCCGCCTACCGAGCGGCCCGGGACGCACTCAACGGTGTCGATCCCAGCGGCGGCGCAATTTATTATTATAATCCCGTTACCGCCACCAATGAATGGATTCGATCCCGTCCCATTATCAATACCATCGGCCAGCACGTTTTCTGCATGTAGCTCAAACCGTCGCTCCAGGACAGCCTGGAGCGACGGTTTTTTATATCCCCAAAAATGGGTCGCCGCCTGAAATAGGTACGGGCAGACGCCTTACGCACACACAAAAACGTCCATTCATTCATCCAAAAGTGTGGTACCGTACGAATTGTCCACTGCGCACAGCCACCTTCCTTTTTCTCTGCGAAAGACATAGGTGGCCCGGCGGTCCATGGATTCCCCGCCGGAAGGCTCTTTGTCAGCCGAAAGCAAGGTTTGAGACAAGACCAAAACCGTATCGCCGGCTTCCAGCATAATCTGTTTGCCCTGGGTGGGTACAAGGCTGTTGGCAAAATAGCGGGCGATGGCCACAAATGCTTTGCGGATTTCCTCTTTTCCTCTGGCGACCATTCCGGGCTTTACCACCAGCACGGCGTCATCGGTATAAAACTCCATCAGCCGGTCAAAATCCTCGTTTCGGATCGCCAGGTCTGCTTGGGCAATCGCCTGCTGCACTTGCTCATTCATCCGGATTTCCTCCCTTTTTCTGTCCTTGAAGTCCCTCCCGCGCCCGGTCCCATACATAATCGTCGCTGGTGAGAGGCGCCTGCACCTTCTCTTTCCAAGCATTCTTTTTGAGAAGCTTGGGCAGAGGTTCGTCGTAGAAGCCAGAAACGGCATCTCGTGTAATGGTAAAGGATTCGTCCAAAAACACAAAGTCAATGCGCTGCAGATTGTCAATCAGTGCAAAGGCGGCCGTAGCGTCATAGAGCATGGCCCGGCGCACCTGGGTATCCCCGATGTTGGCGGCATTGTCCTGATAATGCACCTCCACCAGGAACTGTTCGCTGTCCATCTGAAAAGACATGGCGATGTGGTTGAGAGGCAAGGTGCAAAACAGATTGATCAGATTGCTTGCATCTCCCATATAGGCGCTTTTGAATTTAAGAATGCTGTCCAGGTCATGGGTCAGGGGGTCGCGCTGCTCGAGCCGATATTGCTCCCGGGCTGCCTCCCTCTGCGGCAGAATTAGACCTTCGATGGCCCCGTAAAACACCAGCCCCACCACAAACAGCCCGATAATCAGCCTATTCCTCGTTTTGATCTTCATGGTTTACCTCATAGTTTGATACAAGTTTTATGGCCGCGTGGTACAGAAGGGGAATAATCATAAAAAAGGCCGGCAAAAGGTAACGCACTGCTAAAGCCCCCACCTGGTAGGGCCCGTCGATTTTTACAGGCGTAGAGTACCAAAAATTGCTTCCAAACTGAACTGCCGTCGTAAACGCCGTCATAACCACCACCAGCAGTCCAAACAGCCACCACGCTGCCTTATGCATCCACCGCAGACGGCTCACTCGCACATAGGCGGTATGCTGCACGTATTCCTTTTCCTTGCGGCCGCGCTGGAGCAGGTACCAAATGCCCACCGCAAGGGTAAGCACCAAAAACACTTCGTTGACCCAAATCCCGGTATCCACGATTTTCAGCGGCAAAGTCAAAATCCAAGCGATCACTCCATAAAGAACCGCCACCTGGGTGACCTCCATTTTATACCGATTATAATAAACCAAACGGTTGCCGTCAATGAGCCCGTCCACGCTGGTGATGCTTGCTTTCGCCTGCCGTACAGCCTCTTCCTTCTCCATTCCCTGGGCGGTCAGGTCCTCCACCTTGGCTTCCAGGTTGCTTAAAATTTCTTCCTTGAGCTCCAAAATCCGCGCCGAATTGCGGTAGCGGCTGAACAGCAGCTCAACATAGCTTTTCAGCTCCTCCATTATGGCTGCGCCCTCCTTTCGATCAATTGGTCAATCAAGTCCCGCGCCTGTTTCCATTGGGCCAAGGATGTTTCGTATAATTGACGGCCCTTTGGCGTGATCCGGTAATACTTTCGCCGGCCACCCTGGCTTTCGTTTCCCCAGTAGGAGGTGACACAGGCCAGCGCTTCCAACCGCTTGAGACTGGTATACAGAGACGGTTCTTTCAGCTCATAGACACCGCCGCTGATATGGGACACGGCTTTGATGATTTCATAGCCATAGCTGTCCCCTTCCAAAAGGACACGGAGGATAATCGGGTCTAGACTGCCCCGCATATAATCGCTGCTAATTGCCGAAGACGCCATGGCTACACCACCTTTCATCGAGATACAGCATAACACATATTACTATGTGTGTCAATGTATTTTGTTTCACACAAAAGATGTTTCCAATATCGTCAGGCATCTGTGCCATCTGTCTGTTTTCTCCATGAAGAGAATAGAATGGATACGCAGCTTTTGGCTTTTCATAGGAGAAAATGCCATTTGAATGCGCGCATAAAAAACCTTTCGGTTTCTTCACAAAAAAGCGGCTCCGGATATAAACGGAGCCGCTTCCAAAGCAATACATGGAACAAGTATCCCTTCTTTTCGGCAATTTTCCGAAGGGGCTTTCCAAAAGACCACAGGCAATAAAAGCCATTAAGCGGGAATCTTCTTCTCCATAATATAATCGTCCATATAAAAGCCGTTGCCAATGTCCGCTTTCTTCATATAAGCTTTGGTAAAACCCATTTTTTCATAGGCAGCAATGGCAATGGAATTGTTGCGGTTCACCGTCAGCCAAATTTTATGCAAATGCCGCTCCCGACACAAAGAGATCATATATTCAATGGCCTGCTTGGCAATTTTTTTCCCACGCATGACCTTTCGGACATAAATCTTGCTCAAAAAGAGGCTTTCCTCTTCAGCATGAAATCCAGTATAGCCAGCCAGTTCTCCATCCAACTTTAGAAAGTAATACTGGTACCCTTCCTTTAACTGGGCCCGAATCGAACTGGGCGACTGAAACTTCTCCAGCATGTATTCCACTTGTCCCTCTTCCAGCATCGAGGTAAAATGCTCCGTCCAGATCTCTTTCGCCAAAGCGGCGAGTGCCTCTATTTGCTCATCGGTTTTTACTTCCTCTAACGTGAACTTTTCCATGATGTTCACTCCTTCTATCCATTTATATGAGAGGTCAGCAAACCTCCCACTAGTTTCCCACAACATACACCCAGCAATCCAAAGGCAAGGCTTGCCACCATATTTGCAAGCGCCAGTAACCAATTGCCGTTCTGCATTAAACTGACGGTCTCCAGCCCAAAAGTAGAAAAGGTAGTGAATCCACCCAAAAGCCCTGTGGTCAAAAATAAGGAAAGATTCTTTCTGTCTGGAAAAAAGCCAGATAAGAACACGGTTAAAAAACCAATCAGAAAACAGCCGACCACATTTACCAAAAAAGTCGCCAACGGAAGGGGACCTTTGTGTAGAAACGAAATCCATTGAGAAAGAAGATAGCGGCAAACTGCGCCTAGAAAACCGCCGCAACCCACTGTAAGAATCTGTTTCATCTCAGCGCTCCCTTCCTCAATGGAATAACAAAAAAGCTCAGTATTCACTGAGCTTTTTATCATATCCGGTTTTCACACCTTAAAAACTGAACAAAGGGGAAGAAGTAAAGGAAGGAAAGAAGAAGGATATACACTAGGTCAAGCCCTCGACCAATTAGTACTGCCAAG
>JAGZMM010000001.1 GCA_018364155.1 Clostridiales bacterium | reverse complement strand
TCGGTTTCGATCTTGTCCTATATTCCTCAATAGCTCAGTTGGTAGAGCATGCGGCTGTTAACCGCAGGGTCGTTGGTTCGAGTCCAACTTGAGGAGCCAAAGAGTCAGATAACTGCTCGAATGGGCAGTTATCTGACACGATCGTATTTTATGGGCCTTTAGCTCAGTTGGTTAGAGCAACCGGCTCATAACCGGTCGGTCCCGGGTTCGAGTCCCTGAAGGCCCACCAATATATAGGGGTATAGCTCAGTTGGTAGAGCAGCGGTCTCCAAAACCGCGTGCCGAGGGTTCAAGTCCTTCTGCCCCTGCCAATACGAAAGACACGGAAAACCTTGATTTACCAAGGTTTTTCGTGTCTTTTTGTTGTTATGGAAACTTTTTGTTGTACAGAGAGAAGCCGCCTGTAAAAGGTCTTAGCTTCAAGCACGGAGCGAAGTGAATTACGAATAAAAATCTAACGGTGATTGCCCATTTACGGGCTGTGAAGCGATGTAAAAGAAATAAGGCTCCGTGCGTCTTTAAATACTTGGCCGGTACCATATTTTTTAGAGTTTTCTCATGCTTTTAGTTGGAATCGGTATATGTAAAGTAGCTTTTATCATTTTTAAAAAGTATGGAAAATAGATATATCCATTATACAAACTAAAAACATCATATAATTGAACAAAATATAGAAAATATAAATAAAAATAGCTAGATATGCAATATTGCGATTCAGAATTGCAATCTCAAATTTTAGAAATTGTGTTAAAATAAACGTAATGAACGAAATGCATATTTCGTTCAACCAAGCCAGTATGTCCAAAAAATTATTTCCAGAATATAACTAAGAATATTTTCTGGAAATGGAAAGAAGGGGGGATCGTTTTTTCATAACCGGTAGGGAAGAACAGAGGGAATAAGCACAACCTAAGAAAAAGAAGGAGAGCGAAAGATGAAAAAGTACAAAAGCCGTGCAAAGATGCTGATTTCGGTCCTGCTGGCATGTACCATGTTGCTGGCGGCGCTACCCATGAGCATTTCCGCCGCTCCGGCTACTACTTTCCCGGAGCCTGCCGATTTGGAAGTGTACGATGAGTTCCTTCCGGATCCATTTCAATTTTTAGACGGCAGTAGAGTAACCAGCACGGAAGACTGGGACAAGAGAGCGGAAGAACTTAAGCAGCTTGCTATGTTCTATGAGTATGGCGTCATGCCGGATACCACCGGCGAGGAACTTTCCTATACGCTGGGTGACTGGACAACAGATGCGAAAACCAAGGTTCAAAACGCAACCCTGACCATTACCGTCAAAAAGGGTGACAAAACCGCCCGTCCTTTCACCGCTACCGTTTATAAGCCTGCGGCGGACAGCGCCATTGCCGGCCCTTACCCGGTAGTCATTGGATTGGACTGGAGCATCAGTGCCGGCAACGCGAGAACCATCGCCCAGGCCGGTTACGTGACGGTGGTTCTCAGTGCTTCCCAGGTAGCAGCTGACAACGCTACCAAAGACGGCTCCTTTGCCGACCTGTATCCCTATGAGGAGAGCCAGGTGGGCACCATCTGCGCCTGGTCCTGGGGCGCCAGCCGCCTGCTCGACGTGCTGGAAAAGGGCGTAGTTGACGTGGCAGACGCATCCAAAGCCGCCATCAGCGGATTCTCCCGTTTTGGCAAGGCTGCTATGGCAGCTGCCCTGTATGACGAGCGCTTTACGGTGGTACATCTGGCGTCCTCCGGCGCAGGCGGCGCGGGCACCTATCGCATCGCCACCAGCTTCGAGGACAAAGTGTATCCTTGGGGCCAGATTGTAAACGAGCCCGGCAAACCCCCGGAGACTACCGAGATCATGCGCGACCTGCAGGGCCGGTTCGGCTACTGGTTCTGCGACAATTACAGCGAGATCACTAAGGAATTCTCCGATCCCAAGTACCTGCCCTACGATCATCATGAGCTGATTGCAGCCATGGCTCCCCGCTCTGTGCTGCTCACTTTCGGTACCTCTGACTGGTGGTGCAATTCCGAGGCCATGTATGTAGGTTACTACGAGGCCTCCAGAGTGTACGACTTCCTGGGCATCGGAAATAAGCTTGGCATCCGTACTCGTGACGGCGGCCACTCTGTATCTGCACAGGATGTCCAGAGCCTGATTGAGTTCTGCGATTACAGCTTCCGCGGAACCGAGCCGGCAAACGACTTCAAAACCACTCCCTACACTCCCGATCCCGCCTGGGATACCATCCGTGCGGCCGGTTCTCCCGATCAAGTGTCCGGCCTGTTAAGCGTCAAGAACCTTGTAGACGGCCAGAACTCCAACATCCCGGTTACTATCCGTGCGGTCAATGAGGCCAACAAGAAGATTTACGCCAGCCTCTTTGTGGACGGCGTCCTGACCGATACCAAAGAAGTGGTTGACAACAAGGCTATGTTCGAGAACGTAATGGCGGACATCGATAAGACCTACTATGTCACCGCTTACTTTGAAGGCGAGTCCGCTGCAGACGGATTCCGCACGGACGTTCAGGTAGTCTCTCTTGACGACGTCGTTTCCGAATTTACGCTTGCCAATGCACCCGCCGACCTGTGGGGCGCCACCATTGACGTGGAACGGGACGATCAGAAAAACCGCCTGAATACCGGCAATCCTTACAACAACGGCAGATACGTGCTGCTGTTCAAGACCCGCGTTTCCCTTGCGAAGGAATACTCCATCACCCTCAACGGCGTGCCTTGCGTCATCCGGGATATCTCCGGCAGAAGCGACGATGTGACCGAGCGCACCGTGACCTTCGATTCCATGGGCGGCAGCAACGTGGTTGCCCAGGCAGAGGAAGAGAATCCGCGCGGCTCTGTCCCGACGGATGAGCTTGGCACTTATTTCTATCAGGGCGTAGCAGACGGCAAAACGGCTACTGAGCCTGCCACTATCCCGGTGAAGGAAGGCTTCACTTTCCAGTACTGGGCGCTCAATGGCGAGAAGTTCGACTTTGCTACCCCGATCACGTCCGACATCACCCTGGAAGCAGTTTGGAAGGCAGACGCCACCGCTCAGGCGGACAAAGCCGCTTATCAGCCCAACGAGACCATCACCGTTACCGTGAACGCACCGGCAGGTGTGGAACGGGTTGGATTGCAAAGTGAAGCGGGCTACGGCCTGGTCACTTCCGGCGGCGATGCACCGGTTATCCATGCCGACGGATCCAAGACCTTTACTTTGACCTTGGCTCTGGGTTCTCTGGGCAGCCGCACCCTGACCGTTCTGGCAGCGGGCGAAGGCGAAGAGTTCGTGGCAACCGATGCTACCATCAGCTTCAAGGTGACCAACACTCCGGTGGCACCTGAGGCGGATCCGGAAGTAGAAGCCAAGGTGATTTCCGCGACCTGTACGAAGGTCGGGAAGATCAACACCCCGATGGAATTCACCATCAAGACCTCCACGGCGGTGACGAGAGTGGCGCTGTTCAACGAGTCTGGAGCGGGCCTTGCGTCCACCTCCAGCTATGTGGATGAAAACGGCGTTCGCATCTGGACCATCCGTATGTCTCTGGGCACCGTTGGCCAGCGCACCCTGCATGTAAACATGGCGGGTGCGGACCGTGCCTTCGTGGATTCCGGCGAGACGGTAAGCTTCCGTCTGACCCGGTAACCAAACAGTAGCCGCTGTTTTGCGGCGGTATCATTGAAGCAACCGAGCCCATGGTCTGAAACAGACCGTGGGCTCGGTCTGTTTCTATATGAACAAAGGGATACGTTTGCATAAGGTAGCCTGCAGATATAAAAAGTGTGTAGTTATATATTTTATTATTTATAAAATTTAGCGTAGATGACAATGGATAATAGAAATAAATGGATAAAAATCAAATTATCAAATAAAAAATTCATATTTTAGATAGAACTATAGAAAATATGAATAATAATCGCTATATTTGCAATATTGTGAACCTTAATTGCAATATACTGCTTCCATAAATATGATAAAATGAATTTACAAATGATGTGCGCCTGTTCGCAGAAAGTGATCATGTTGTGCCGGATCGATAAAAATTTTATTCATCGGCGGATGAAATCACTCGTTTGAGGTAAACCGATGCACGCACATCATTTACCGATGCAGTTGCTAGGAAAGGGGGAAGGAAATTACTAACGGGTTATCGTCTATAGAGGATTCACTTTTAGGAAGAAAGAAGGAGAACGAAAGATGAAGAAGTACAAAAGCCGTGTAAAGATGCTAATTTCGGTCCTGCTGGCGTGTACCATGCTGCTGGCGGCGCTGCCCATGAGCATTTCGGCCGCTCCGGCCACCACGTTCCCGGAGCCTGCCGATTTGGAAGTGTACGATGAATTCCTTCCGGATCCGTTCCAGTTTTTGGACGGCAGCAAGGTAACCAGTACGGAAGATTGGAACAAGAGAGCGGAAGAAATCAAGCAGCTTGCTATGTTCTATGAGTTTGGCGTTATGCCGGATACCACCGGCGAAGAACTTTCCTATACGCTGGGTGACTGGGCGGCGGACGACGCTACCAAGACCCAGAGCGCGACACTGACCATCAACGTGAAGAACGGCAGCAGAACGGCCCGTCCCTTCACCGCTACCGTTTATAAGCCCGTGGCGGGCAGTGCGATTGCCGGTCCTTATCCGGTGGTTATTGCATTTGGCTGGAGCATCAGCGCTAAGGAGATGCAGCGGGTCGCACAGGCCGGATATGTGGCTATCATCCTCAACGCGGACGAAGTCGCCGCCGATAACGCTACCAAAGATGGTGCCTTTGGCGATTTGTATCCCTATGAAGAGAGCGAAGTCGGCACCATCTGCGCCTGGTCGTGGGGTGCCAGCCGTGTGCTTGACGTGCTGGAAAAGGGTGCGGTAGCCGAAGCCGATGCGTCTAAAGCAGCGATCAGCGGTCTTTCCCGCTATGGCAAGACCGCCCTTGCGACCGGCCTTTATGACAGCCGTTTTGGTGTTATCCACCTGGCGTCCTCCGGTGCCGGCGGCGCGGGCACCTACCGGGTTGCTTCTGATTTGGAAGACAACGTCTATCCCATCCCGCCCTGGCCTGAGACCGGGCATTCTTCCACCTCTGACGATGGTACAGTGGTTCCCGGCAATATGATTCCTCATATGCCCGGCAAACCCACGGAGACTACCGAGATCATGCGCGACCTGCAGGGCCGGTTCGGCTACTGGTTCTGCGACAATTATAACGAGATTACCAAGGAATTCTCCGACCCCAAGTACCTGCCCTACGATCATCATGAACTGATCGCTGCCCTGGCCCCGAATGCTGCTCTGCTCACCTTCGGCATCAACGACTGGTGGTGCAACCACGAGGCCATGTATGTGGGCTATTACGAGGCATCCAGAGTGTACGATTATCTGGGCCTCAGCGATAAGATTGGTATTCGCACCCGCGATGGCGGACATTTCATGGCTACTGACGATGTTACTAGCCTGATCGAATACTGCGACTACAATTTCCGCGGCATCGAAGCGGAAAAGGATTTCAAAACCGTTCCCTATACCCCCGATCCCTCTTGGGATACCATCCGTGCGCCGGGTTCCCCCGATCAGGTGTCCGGACTTCGCAGCGTTAAAAATATTGTGGACGGCCAGAATTCCAATATCCCGGTTACCATCCGTGCGGTCAACGAGGCCAACAAGAAGATCTACGCCAGCCTCTTTGTGGACGGCGTCCTGACCGATACCAAAGAAGTGGTTGGCAACAAGGCTATGTTTGAGAACGTCGTGGCCGACATGGATAAGAGCTATTACGTCACCGCTTACTTTGAGGGCGACGATCCGGCAACAGGATTTAGGACCGATATCAAGGTCGTCTCTCTGGATGATATCAATTCCGATTTCACTTTGGAGAATGCGCCTGCCGACCTGTGGGGCGCCACCATCGACGTGGAACGTGACGACCAGACGGCCCGTCTGAACACCGGCAATCCCTGCAACAACGGCAGATACGTGCTGCTGTTCAAGACCCGCGTTTCCCTTGCGAAGGAATACTCCATCACCCTCAACGGCGTGCCCTGTGACATCGAAGTAACCGATAACGACGCGGTGCACAAGGTGGGTATCACCATCCGTCCGGGATATCTCCGGCAGAAGCGACGATGTGACCGAGCGCACCGTGACCTTCGATTCCATGGGCGGCAGCAACGTGGTTGCCCAGGCAGAGGAAGAGACCCCGCGCGGCTCTGTCCCGACGGATGAACTTGGCACTTATTTCTACCAGGGCGTAGCGGACGGCAAGACGGCTACTGAGCCCGCCACCATCCCGGTGAAGGAAGGCTTTACTTTCCAGTACTGGGCGCTCAATGGCGAGAAGTTCGACTTTGCTACCCCGATCACATCCGACATCACCCTGGAAGCGGTTTGGAAGGCCAATGCCGACACCGATACGCCCAACCCGCCGACCGGCGAGAACAGCCAGGTCGTTTTGTGGATGATCTTGATGCTTGCATCTCTCGGCGGCGCGGTTTCTACCGTTGTCTACAGCAGAAAGAAAAGACAGGCAAGATAAGCTGATAACAAATGCGCAGGAAGCGAAATCGATTGGCGGCGGCTGGCGGTGATGCGCCGGTCATCCATGCCGACGGATCTAAGACCTTCACTTTGCCCCGGCTTAGGGCAGCCGTATTCTGGCTGTTCTGGCGGCGGGCGAAGGCGAAGAGTTCATAGCAGCTTAACACTCCGGTAGCGCCTGAGGCGGATCTGGAAGTGGAAGCTAAGGTGATTTCCGCGACCTGTGCGAAGGTCAGGAAGATCAACACCCCGATGGAATTCACCATGTAACCAAACAGCAAGCCGCTGTTTTGCGGCGGTGTAATTGAAAGACCCGGGCCCACAGCCTGAAAGGACTGTGGGCCCGGGCTGTTTCTATGGGATGTTCCCCCTGCGAAATTGTTTGAATCGACGGGAAAACCGGAACCATTTTGTATAGATTGCGGAAAGTGGAAATCAAATGAGGCAAAAAGATTTACGAAAAAAGGAGAATATGCTATACTGATTCCGAATGATCTGCCCGGACGGTGCCAAAAATGTACGGATTCCCGGGTGGTTTCGCACCGCGTAAACGAACCGGTGCAAAGCGAGCACGCTTCTTTCTCTTGCTGATTGACGGAGATGGGGGCGTTCTTTGTTGTCGTAGGAATCAGGTGTTACCTGGAAGGAGAATAATCATGAAACTTGCATTTTCCACAATCGGCTGTCCGGATTTTGACTGGCCGGACATTTATTCGATGGCAAAGGATTTCGGGTTTCGCGGTATCGAGGTGCGAGGCCTGGGCGAGGAAATCTTCGCCGTGAAAGCCAAGCCCTTTTTGAAGGAAAATATCGAGGAAACCACCCGTCAGCTTGAAAAGCTGCATTTGGAAATTCCCTGCTTGTCTTCTGGCTGCGCGCTGCGCTTTGCCGACCGCATTGAGGAAACCATTGGGGAAATCCGGCAGTATATCGATTTGGCAGCCCGGCTTGGTACCCCGTACATCCGGGTGCTCGGCGACCTGACCGCCGCCCCAGTGGACGAGGTGGACGACGAGGCCGTGCTCGCGGCGCTCAAGCGCCTGGTCCCTTATGCAGAGGAAAAGAATGTTACTCTGCTTGTGGAAACGAACGGCGTTTATGCCGATACCACCCGCCTGTGCCGCCTGCTCGATCAGATTTGCAGCGACCGTGTGGCGGCGCTGTGGGACATTCATCATCCTTATCGCTTTGCCGGGGAAAGCCCGGAGCAGACGGTGCAAAACCTGGGCGCATACATCAAGCATACTCATATCAAAGACTCGGTAATGCTAGACGGCAAGGTGAGCTACCGCATGATGGGCGAAGGAGACCTGCCCATGGACGCGATTATCCGCGCGTTGCGGTCCATCAATTTTGAAGGGTATGTGACCATCGAATGGGTCAAGCGGTATGCTCCGGACCTGGAAAACCCGGGCATTGTATTCCCGCAGTTCGCTCATTTTATGGAGCAGTACCTGGAAGGAGAAAACGTACGCCCGCACCTGCAGGACAACAATCGAAAAACCGGCAAATATGTCTGGCCTAAGGAGCACTTGATCGACTTAACCTTCCCCCAGGTTCTCGACCGGATGGTGGAGGAATTCCCAGACCAGTATGCGTTTCGCTATACCGAGCTTGACTATACTCGCACCTATTCGGAATTCCGCGACGATGTGGACACCTTCGCCCGCGCGCTGATCGCCATGGGCGTAAAGCCCGGGGACCACGTGGCCATTTGGGCTACCAACGTTCCCCAGTGGTATATTACCTTCTGGGCCACTACCAAAATCGGCGCGGTTCTGGTCACAGTAAATACGGCTTATAAAATTCATGAAGCGGAATACCTGCTTCGCCAGTCGGACACCCATACGCTTGTGATGATTGACGGCTACAAGGATTCAAACTACGTGCAGATCATCAAAGAGCTCTGCCCCGAGCTGGAAACGGCCCAGAAGGGCAAGCCTCTCTACCTGCGTCGGCTGCCGTTTTTGCGCAACATCATCACGGTGGATTCCAGCCAGAAGGGCTGCTATACCTGGCAGGAGGCCATGGAGCTTTCCGAAAAGGTGCCGCTGGAGCAGGTTTATCACCGCGCTGCTATGATCGACAAGCACGACGTGTGCAACATGCAGTATACCTCCGGTACGACCGGATTCCCCAAGGGCGTCATGCTGACCCATTATAACGTGGTCAACAACGGCAAAGCCATCGGGGACTGCATGGATCTGTCCACTGCCGATAAGATGATGATCCAGGTGCCTATGTTCCATTGCTTCGGTATGGTGCTGGCTATGACCGCTTCTATGACCCACGGCACCACCATGTGCCCCATCACCGCTTTCTCGCCCCGCAAGGGACTCGACTGCATCAACCGCGAGCAGATCACCGCTTTCCATGGTGTTCCCACTATGTTCATTGCCATGCTCGAGCATGAAAACTTTGAAAAGACCGATTTCAGCCATATGCGTACCGGCATTATGGCGGGCAGTCCCTGCCCGATCAAGGTGATGCAGGACGTCATCGAAAAGATGCATATGGATGAAATCTGCATCACCTATGGACAGACCGAGGCGTCTCCCGGTTGTACCATGAGCAAGACCACCGATTCCCTGGAAGACCGGGTGCATACGGTGGGAGGGGCTATGTTCGGCGTGGAATGCAAGATTGTCGACCCCGAAACCGGGGAGGATCTGCCCGACAATGTGGACGGGGAGTTCGTAGCCAGGGGCTACAACATCATGAAAGGCTACTACAAGATGCCAAACGCCACTGCCGCCGCTATCGACGAAAACGGCTGGCTGCACACGGGTGATCTGGCTCGCCGGGATGAAAACGGCAACTATAAGATCACCGGCCGCATTAAGGACATGATCATCCGCGGCGGGGAGAACATCTATCCCAAGGAGATCGAGGACTTCATCTATACCCATCCGAAGGTGTCCGACGTGCAGGTCATCGGCGTACCAGACAAGCAGTACGGCGAAGAAATCATGGCCTGTGTGGTGCTCAAGACGGGCGAGAAGATGACCGAGGCCGAGCTTAAGGAATACGTAGCTTCCCACATGGCCAAGCACAAAACCCCCCGTTATGTGGACTTTGTAGACGGCTTCCCCATGAATGCGGCGGGCAAAATTCTCAAGTACAAAATGCGCGAGGACGCGGTCAAGAAGCTCAAGCTTCAGGCGGACGAAAGCATTGAAACGGCTTAAAAAGAAAGAGAAAGGGCGGCAAAACACCGCCCTTTCTCTTTCGAAATGCTTCTTACAAAGGCGTTGGGTAGAGAGAAGAAAGCCAACCATAGGCGGGAAAATTCCGGCTGTTGGAGAAAACGGTTTTTGCACTTTAGTATGACGGGCTTCGTATGGTTTTGATTCGAAATGTTGGTTCCTTTCCGGCCGGGTTCGGTTGACAAACGGCGGATTTATACTATAATGAAAGCAATTGAAAAAATAGAAAAGTGAGGCTAGTGCGATGAAAATTGCTCTGATCAATGAAAACAGCCAGGCGGCGAAAAACGAACTGATTTACAACACCCTCAAAGGCGTCGTGGAGCCCATGGGCCATCAGGTGTTCAACTACGGCATGTACACCGCTGACGACGCGGCCCAGCTTACCTATGTGCAGGAGGGCCTGCTGGCCGGTATCCTGATCAATTCCGGCGCGGCGGACTTTATCGTGACCGGCTGCGGCACCGGTTCGGGCGCCATGCTCGCCTGCAACTCCTTCCCGAATGTGATCTGCGGTCTGATTGTGGACCCGTCGGATGCATATATGTTTGCCCAGATTAACGATGGCAACGCGGTCGCGCTGCCCTTCGCCAAGGGTTTCGGCTGGGGCGCAGAGCTTAACCTCCAGTATGTGTTTGAGAAATTGTTCGAAGGGGAGAGCGGCCAGGGTTATCCCAAGGAGCGTGCCGTGCCCGAGCAGCGCAATAAGAGAATTCTCGACGATGTGAAGAAGATCACCTATCAGGACATGATGACCATCCTCAAGAACATCGACCAGGATTTCCTGAAAGCAGCCATCAGCGGCGAGCGGTTCGGGGAGTATTTCTTTGCTAACTGCAAGTGCGACGAAATGGCGGCGTACCTGAAAGACGTTTTGGCAAAATAAAAAGGCAAAAGTCGGTTTTTCGGCATGAACCAAACAAGGCGGAACGCAGATGCGTTTCGCCTTGTTCTTTGTGTATCCGAGAAAACGTCACATAGTTTTTCTCCAAAAAACCGCCCTTCGACAAAAGCCGAAGGGCGGTTCACTATAATTTAAATGCTAATGTCGTGAGCCATGTTGTAAAGGTCCATTTCAAAAGGCTTTTTCATACTCAGAGCTTCGGTAATGTCGTAATCGACGATCTTTCCGTCCTTCATGGCAATCACGCGGTTGCCAATGTTCTGCGCCAAAAGCTCCACTGCCCGAAAGCCCATCTGGCTTGCCACGACACGGTCCTTAGCGTTGGGGCTGCCGCCTCGCTGGATGTAGCCGAGAACCGTTTCCCTGGTTTCAATGTTGGTCAGCGCCTGAATCTGGATGGCCAGGGCGTTGGTGTTGCAGGTGCCTTCCGCCACCACGATGATGAAATGCTTTTTGCCGGTCCCCTGGTAACTAAGGATGCGGCCCACCACGTCCTTTTTCAGGTCGTAGGGCACTTCCGGTACCAAAATGCAGGTGGCGCCGCAGCCGATGCCACTGTGCAAAGCCAGATGACCAGTGTTGTTGCCCATAACCTCCACCACGCTGCACCGGTCGTGAGACTGGGCGGTATCGCGGATGCGGTCTACTGCCTGCATGCAGGTGTTAACCGCCGTATCAAACCCGATGGTATATTCACTGCAGGCGATGTCGTTGTCAATGGTGCCCGGAATGCCGATGCAGTTGATTCCCCGCTGAGACAGGTCTCTCGCGCCGCGGAAGGAACCGTCGCCTCCCACCACCACAACACCCTGGATGTTGTTTTCCTTGCAGGTTTCGATGGCCTTTTGTATGCCTTCCTCCGTTTTAAACTCGGGAGAACGGGCCGTATACAGCATGGTGCCGCCCCGGTGAATGATATCGGAAACAGAACGCAAGTTCATTTCCATGTAATCGCCGTTGATTAACCCATTGTATCCGCGCATAAAGCCTAGCACGCGGAAGCCTTTGACAATACCGGTGCGCACCACCGCACGAATTGCCGCATTCATGCCCGGCGCGTCGCCGCCGCTGGTCAGAACCGCAATCGTCTTTTCTGCCATGAGTGATTCCTCCTGTAAAAACTATGTAAAATTTGTCCATGTCATCATGAGATTGGGTCAAAAAGAAAACGCTTTACTAGCTATTATACACCAGCTCAGAATTTCTGACAATCGTTTTCCTATGGATTTTTCTCTCGCTAACATGGACGCACAATGGTTCTACTCCCTTAGTTTGACACAGGACTCACCCAAAATACGCCGCAGTTCACAAAGCATGGGTTCGTTTACCGTAACCCAGGAGATGCGGGGGGCCAGCACGGTCTTTTTGGTGTCGGTAAAGTGGAGATAAAGGGGCGTGGTCCCTTCAAAAATAGAGGTTATCTGCATCACCCGTTCAAAAATCTTTCCCTTTTGAGAACCTATCTTCAAATAAAGACCGTTTCGCCCGCTGGAAGAGGGGGAAGGGGCCGGAGCCGTCCCGTCGGCGGCGGGAGCGGGCTCCACACTTTCGCACACCACCTTTGCCTCCTCGTCTTCCCGCACGCTGACCCGCCCCTTGAGCAGGACCACCTTTCCTTCCTGCAGCAAGGGCATATATTCGGTGAGGGTTTTCGGAAACACAATGACTTCGATGGCGCCGTATAAATCTTCCGCCGTGAGAAATGCCATGGTGGTGTTGCTCTTGGTGGTTTTGAGCTTCATGCTTTGGATCAGGACCAGGAGAGTTACCCTGGACCCGTCCTGATATCCGCCGGTGCCCGGTTCGCCCGCCTGCTCGAGAATTTCTCCGATGCGTGCCGCCTTGAGCCGGTCGGCCAGAGGGGCGTATTCCGCCATAGGGTGCCCCGACAGGTATAGCCCCGTGGTTTCCTTTTCCATGGCCAGCTTTTCCGAGACCGTCAGATCTCCCACCGCCGGCAGGTCCGGCTTGCTTTGCGCCGATGCCCCCGTCTCCATCAGGTCGAAAAGGCCCATCTGCCCGTCCAGGTTCTTTCTCCGGTCTGCTTCCAGGTTATCCAGGATGGACTCGCTAGCCATCAGCATCTGCCGCCGGTTGGCGTCCAGCCCGTCCAACGCTCCGCACTTGATGAGGCTTTCCAGAGCCCGGCGGTTCAGGTCCCGTCCATGCATCCGGCTGCAAAAGTCGAAGAAAGTCGTATACGGTCCGTTTTTGGCGCGGTCTGCTTCAACCTCCCGTATAAAATTCCGGCCCAATGGAAAGCCGCTGGCATTCGGCGATGTAAGCGGAAACCTTAGCGGAAGAATCCAAAACGCTTGTGAGCAATGCGGCCAGGTATTCCCTGGCAAAGTGGCATTTTAAATAGGCCGTCTGGTAAGCCACCACCGCGTAGGCGGCGGCGTGGGATTTGTTGAACGCGTAGGAGGCGAAGGAGGACATGTCGTCAAAGATGGCATTGGCGGTGCGCTCGTCGATACCCCGGCGGACACAGCCGTCGCATTCCACCGTGCCGTCCTCCCGGACAATACCGTGAATGAAATTCTGCCGCTCCTTCTCCATCACGTCGTGCTTTTTCTTAGACATGGCCCGGCGCACAATGTCCGCCCGGCCGAAGGAATATCCCGCTAGCTCCCGGAACACCTGCATCACCTGCTCCTGATAGACCAGGCAGCCGTTGGTCACGTCCAGAATGGGCTTTAAGGCCGGATGGCGGTAGGTGACATGGTCGGGATGATGGCGGTTTTCAATGTACGTGGGGATGGACTCCATAGGACCCGGCCGGTAAAGGGAAATCACGGCGATCAGGTCTTCCAGTGACACGGGCCCCAAGCGCACAAGCACCTGGCGCATCCCGGCGGATTCAAACTGGAACACCCCGTCGGTCTGCCCCGCAGCCAGCATGGCGAACGTGTCCTTGTCGTCGGTGGGGATGTTGTTGATGTCGAAATTCGGGGTGTGCCGCCGGATCATTTCGCAGGCGTCGTGAATGATGGTCAGGTTGCGAAGACCCAGAAAGTCCATCTTGAGTAAGCCCAGCTCTTCCAGCGTGGTCATGGTATACTGGGTGACTACCGCCTCATCGTTTTTGGAAAGCGGGACGTATTCGCTCACCGGCTTTGCAGTGATGACCACGCCCGCCGCGTGGGTGGAAGCGTGCCGGGGCATCCCCTCCAGCTTGCGGGCGGTGTCGATGAGCTCGTGAACCTGGGTGTCGTTCTCATAGCGGGCTCTCAACTCCGAGGACACGTTCAGCGCCCGGTCAATGGTCATCTTCAGCTCCATGGGCACTAGCTTCGCCACCCCGTCCACCGTGGCATAGGGAACTCCCAAGGCTCGCCCCACGTCCCGAATGGCCGCCCGGGAGGCCATGGTTCCAAAGGTGACGATCTGCGCGACATGGTCCGCGCCATACTTGCGTACCACGTAGTCGATGACCTCCTGACGGCGCTCGTAGCAAAAGTCAATGTCAAAGTCAGGCATGGACACCCGCTCCGGGTTTAAAAACCGTTCAAAGAGCAGGTTGTACTGGATCGGGTCAATGCCGGTAATGCCGATGCAATAGGCGGCCAGAGATCCGGCGCCGGAGCCACGCCCAGGACCCACCGGAATGCCGTGGTCCTTAGCGTACTGAACGAAGTCATGCACAATCAGGTAATAATCGGTGTACCCCATGGTGGAGATGACCGACAGCTCGTGACGCAGCCGCTTGTCCAAAGCGGGATCGTGTTCTTCTCCATACAGGCGGTTTAACCCCGTAAAACACTGTTCCTCAAAATAGGCGTAATTGTCCTTACCGTCGGGCGCTTCGAAATGAGGAAGCTGGGTGTGGCCGAACTCAAAGTCGTAGTTGCACCGCTGGGCGATTTTTTCCGTATTGTCGATCGCTTCCGAAACCTGGGGAAAGAGGGCTCGCATTTCCTCCTCGCTCTTGAGGTAGAACTCGTCCGTTTCAAAGCCCATCCCGGTTTCCTCGCCCACCGTCTTATTGAGCTGGATGCACAAAAGGACGTTTTGAATCCGGCTGTCCTCTTTGGTTAAGTAATGGGCGTCGTTGGTGGCCACTAGCGGGATGCCGGTTTCTTTGGAAAGACGGAGAAGGTCCGGCAGGATACGAGTCTGTTCGGGGATGCCGTGATCCTGAATTTCGATGTAGAACTTCTCCTCTCCAAAGACCGACCGGTACCACAGCGCCGTTTTTTTCGCGCCCTCGTAATCGCCGCGCAAAAGCGCACGGGGGAGTTCTCCCGCCAGGCACGCGGAAAGGCAAATAAGCCCCTCATGATGCTGTTCGAGCAGTTCCCGGTCCACCCGCGGCTTCGTATAGAACCCTTCCGTATGGGCCAAGGACACCAGCTTAATGAGATTTTGGTACCCGACGGCGTTTTCACACAACAGCACCAGATGGTATCGCTCGTCGTCAAACCCATGTACCTTGTCGAACCGGGTGCGGGCCGCCACGTAGACCTCGCAGCCGATGATAGGCTTGACCCCGTGTTTTTTGCAGGCCCGGTAAAAGTCCACCGCGCCGTACATCACGCCATGGTCGGTGATGGCCACCGCCTTTTGCCCCAGGGCGGCGGCGCGCTGGGCTAACTGCTCGATACGGCAGGCGCCGTCGAGCAAACTGTATTCGGTATGAACATGAAGATGGCAAAAGCTCATCGGCGTTCCTCCTTTTCCTGCTTGTCCGATTTTTCCCGAAGCTCCAGCGCCATGGTATGCAGCCGTTTGAGCCGGTGATTGACGCCTGAGCGGCTGATGGGCACGGATAGCTGCTCGCCCAGCTCCCGCAGGGAAAGCTCCGGGTTATGAAGCCGCAACCGGGCCAGTTCCATAAGCTCTTCCGGTAAGGAAGAGAGCCCTTTTTTTTCTTCAATCAGCCGGATGTCCGCAATCTGTTGGGCGGCGGCGGCCACGGTTTTATCAATGTTGGCGCTGTCGCAGTTGAGCCGGCGGTTGGCGTTGTTGCGCAGGTCCTTATAGATTTTGATGTTCATGATGGAGAAGGCGGACTGGACCGCTCCCGTCAAGGTCAGAAAATCCTCAATGGCCTCGCTTTCCTTAAAGTATAACACATAGCCGCCCTTGCGCGGAATCATTTTCGCCGCCAAAGAGCATTCGGCCAGGAGCAGCTGCAAATCGCAGGCCAGGTTATAGAAAGGAACGTATAGCTCCAGATGGTATTCTTTCTCCGGATCGGCCAGCGCCCCACAGGCCAGAAATACGCCCCGCAAAAACGCTCCGGGACAGCCTTCCTCTTCGAGCACCGCCCGGTTGATGCGCAGGCTGACCCGCCCAGGCGCATGGCCGAAGCAGCCGAGCACCGTTTTCCGGTCCTGCGCCTGTTCCACCGACGCGTTCAGAAAACGGCCGGCCGCCGGCCCGCCCACCGCCTCTACCGCCACGGGAACGCCCGTTACCGCCTGCACCATCTGCTGATACCGGCGGACGGTATGCTCATTTTCGGTGAGCAGAGCGATTTTTTCTCCCCCAAAGGCCCGGCCAAACAGCAGCAGGCCGTAGCATTCCGCTTTGCTCAAAGCCGGAGAATCGCAAGGTAGGGAACAAAGCTCTTCCTTGACCGATGCGGAAAAAGACATGGGGCACTTCCTTTCTCGCCGCTTCGCTCGGTCTGTGCCGAATCGGGCGGCGTAACATCCGGATATAGAGAGGGCCGCCCCGCTTGTCCGGCCGGCCGCCGCAAGAGGGCGGGGCGATGGGCAGAAAGCGGGACGGTCAAAAAAATGATTGCATGTGTGATTTCGCGGGAAGGAAAGCGGGGCAATCCAGGCCGCGAAAATAGAGGGACACCTCAGAGGTTTGCCGTTTCTCTGTCCTTACGGCTTCTTAATGTCCCGGTGGTTGACGGTGACCCGTTTGCCATCCTCCAGCAGGTGCTGGTAGAGAAGCTCGGCAATGGTAACCGACCGGTGCTTGCCGCCGGTGCAGCCGATAGCCACCACCAGCTGGCTCTTGCCTTCGTTGATGTAAAGAGGGAGCATATAGTCGATCATACTAAAGAGCCGCTCCACAAAGCCTTTGGTTTCCTTGCACTGCATCACGTAATCGCGCACCGGCTTATTCAGCCCGGTCTGATTTCGCAGCTCGTCGATGTAAAAAGGGTTGGGCAGGCAGCGCACGTCGAACACCAGGTCCGCCTCGCTGGGAGAGCCATACTTGAACCCGAAGGACATCACGTGAATGAGCATCCCTTGGGAAACGTCCCCCGCGAAAAGACCGGTGATGCGTTCACGCAGCTGGGCAGGGGAGAGATAAGAGGTATCGATGATATAGTCGGCACTGGCGCGCACGGCAGAAAGAAGCTGCATTTCCGTTTCGATGGCCTGCTCCACAGAGCTGTTTTCATCGGTAGCCAGAGGGTGGCGGCGCCTGGTTTCCTTATACCGGCGTTCGAGCACCTCCGGTTGGGCCTCCAAGAACAGGATCTTATAGCTGCCGTGCTGCTTTAATTCGCTTAAGCCTTCGAAAAAAGCGTTAAACAGCTTGCCGCCCCTGGTGTCCATCACCATGGCGACCTTAGAAAATTTGTCCGCTGACTGCATGCATAGCTCCGCGACCTTCGCCACCAAAGCGGGCGGAATGTTGTCCATGCAGAAAAAGCCGATGTCCTCCAACGCGTCCATGGCCCGGGATTTTCCCGCACCCGACAAGCCGGTTACGATGATGAATTCCATTTCCTTACTCCTTTAGACCGATGTGCTTGACCTCACATTCAAGCGAAATCCCGCATTCCTGCAGGACAGTGCGCTGAATGTGGGCGATCAGCTGCAATACGTCCCGGCAGCTGGCCTGCCCGGCGTTAATGATGAATCCCGCGTGCTTTTCGCTCACCATAGCGTCCCCGATCCGGTACCCCTTGAGCCCGCACTGCTCGATTAGCCCTCCTGCAAAATACCCGGGCGGACGCTTGAACACGCTGCCGGCACTTGGGTATTCCAGCGGCTGCTTTTCCTTGCGGCGGGACAGATAATCGTCCATCTTAGCGCGAATCTGGTCCTTATTGCCAGGGGTGAGGGTCAACTCCAGGGAAGTGATCACGTAGTCCGAATCGGTGTAAGCGCTTCGCCGGTAGGAAAGCTTTAGATCCTCGCCGGAGAACGCGCCCAGTTTCCCCTCGGGCGTGATGTGGGTGCAGCGAGTGAGCACCTGCTTCATTTCCCCGCCGTAGGCTCCCGCGTTCATATAGGCAGCACCCCCGGCCGAACCGGGAATCCCCCAGGCAAACTCAAGGCCCGACAGCCCATTTTCCAGCGCGAACAAGCAAAGCTTTGCAAGGCTTATTCCCGCGCCGCAGCGGATGGTATGAGGCCCTGCCAGCGTAAGGCCGCCGAATCCGCCGTCCATGTGTACCACTACGCCGCGGATCCCCTCGTCGGACACCAGCAGGTCGGACCCCTTGCCGATCACCGTGACCGGGACTTGCGCTTCCCGGCACAAAGCAAGAATCTCACCAAGCTGGGCCTGGTCCTTGGGTGAAGCGAACAGATCGGCGGGCCCGCCGATCTTGAAGGTGGTATGCAGGCGCATGGGCTCGTTTTGTTGTACCGGACATCCGGTGGCGAGAAGGTTCTCCAAAAGGATGTCAAGCGTCATAGAGTCCTCCATTTCCATTGATGTGGTACTCCTATTATACCATTACTCGCTGTCAAATAGAAGAAAAAACAGGCAGGAATTGTGCAATCGGTGGTTTTTCCTCTCAAAAGCACTCAAACTGCCGCCCTAGGGCTTGCTTGAAAAAGGATAAAACGCCGACTGCACGCGCCTTTTGGTGTCATACAGCGTTGATTTTCCTTGGAATCCAACAAGGATTCCTGCGAAAAATCGCCTTGTCTGCCCCCAAAATTCGGGCACATCCGGTATTTCGCCATTTATCAAACAAGCCCTGGATAGGAAAAGGTTGATTTCAATGGATTCCTTATGCTATAATCAATCTGAGTATTTATGCTACTTTTTGGAGAGTTTTGTTTGCCGCCAAAATCAGGCGGATTCGTTTGTAGGAGTGTGAACCAAATGGCAAATACCAATGACCTTTGTATGCATTGTATGCAGCCCAATAACGGGAATGCAGTCTGCCCTCACTGCGGCTATCAAGAGCATCCCCAGCAGCCGCCCCTGCTTCCCCTTCGTACCCTGCTGCAGGACCGGTACGTGGTAGGAACGGTTCTCTCGGAAAACGGAGAGGGCGCGTCCTACATCGGGTGGGACAAGGTGCTCAATTCCTCAGTGGTCATCCGGGAATTCATGCCCACGACTATCGCCCAGCGTACTGGAGAATTGCAGGTAGTGCCTATGAACGGCAGCGAAGCGCTTTTTGACGCCTTGCGCCGGGAGTTTATCGGCCTTTCCCGCTCCCTTGCCCGCATGCGTGACATTCCCGCCCTCATCCCGGTCTATGATATTTTTGAAGTAAACGGCACGGCTTATTCCGTATCCGAATATATCGACGCGGTGCCTTTGACCGATTGGCTCTCCCGCCGGGGCGGGCACATCGGCTGGGAAGTGGCACGTCCGCTGATTATGCCGGTTATTGCAGCCTTGAGCGCCCTGCATTCGGCAGGGGTGCTTCACTTGGCCATTTCACCGGAAAACCTGTTGGTGGACAGCCGCGGCCGTTTTCGTCTGACTGGATTTTCCGTCAATGCGGCTCATCTGGCGCACACCCCGCTTGCGCCCCAGTTTATGCCCGGCTTTGCTGCCTATGAGCAGTATGCCGCCAGCGATACCAGCGGTACCTGGACGGACGTGTACGGCATCTGCGCAGTGCTCATGTACCTGCTCACCGGCGTCATCCCCAAGGAAGCGCCCAAGCGGGTGGGCAACGAGCGGCTGCTGGTGCCTTCCTCGGTGGCGAGCACCATCCCGGCAAATGTGGCTACCGCTATGGCCAAGGGCATGCGTTTTGACTATGCGGCCCGTACACGAACGGTAGAGCAGCTTCGCGACGAGCTTTCGGTTTCGGAAAACGTAACGGGTGTACTCAAAGAGCTGGAAAAGGAAGAAAAGAACGATCAGAAGAAACCGGAGAAATCTACAAAGAAATCCTTTCTTGAAAAGCTGCAGGGAAACCGGCCGCTGGTGGTTACATTGCTGATTGCCGCCATCGTGCTGTTGCTTGCCTGCGTAGGGATGGGCATTGCCCTGGCGATGAACAGGGCTGCGCCGTCGGATACTTCTTCGACGACCAGCACGGTTTCCATGGCGGACCTGAGCTCTTCGCTCGCCAACTCCGAGCTTTCCAGCAATGACGTGCTTTATTCCAAGAAGGCGCCCGATACGGTGGGCCAGAATTATCTGAGCATCAAGAACCGCACCGACCTGTGGCCTTATATCAAGCTGCAGCTGGCCGGCGAAGTGTTTGACGATACGGTTCCGGCCGGCGTCATCATCAAGCAGGAGCCGGAAGCGCTGACACCCATTCAGGACGGGGCAGAAGTCAAAGTATACATCAGCAAGGGCCCCTACCAGAAGTCGCTGACCGATGTGACCAGCATGGACGTGGTGGACGCGGTGGCGGACCTTTCGTCCCAGGGCTATAAATGCGTGGTGATGCGTCAGGAAAGCGCGTCGGTACCGGAAAACCGGGTCATTACCACCGACCCGAAACCCAGAACCACGCTGGAATACGGCGCGGAGGTCGTTCTCTATATCAGCGAAGGGGCGGCGCAGAGTACTACGTCTGCGTCTTCTTCGGAGCCGCCCTCTTCCTCTAGCAGCGCATCTTCCTCTTCCAGCAGTGCCTCCTCCGCTTCCTCTTCTCAACCGGATGCGGTTGGATAATCGTTTGCTTGCTTTGGAAACGCCGGCGTAGTTGTCGGCGTTTCTTCTATTTTTTTGGACAAAAGAGCATGAAAATTTTCCATGGGAAATGCTTGTATAATACATACTGAAATGGTATGCTTAATTTGTATAAAATATCCGCATTCGCCGCATGAGGGTGGAGAATGAAGGGTACCATAATATCGTCAATCGCAGCCGTTTTTGGCGTTTGTACCGGGGCGCCGGAGAAAAACAGGTTTGCGAGAAGAAAGGATCGATAAAACGTATGGATAAGTCTTTTAAAGTAACGGAGTGCGTCACGTGGGTCGGCAAAATCGATCATGAGCTGCAAACCTTTCATGGGGACGAGTTGTCCACACAGCGGGGTTCCTCTTATAACGCTTATCTGGTGCGAGGGGAAAAGACCGCGCTCATCGACACGGTTTGGACTCCTTTTGCCCATGAGTTTGTAGAGAACTTAAAGTCCATCATTGATCTCAAGGAGATCGACTATGTGATCGCCCTGCACGGCGAGTGCGACCACAGCGGTGCGCTGCCGGAGCTGATGCGGGAGATCCCGAATACCCCGGTTTACTGTTCGGTCAACGGCGTCAAGTCCCTCAAGGGTCTCTATCATGCCGATTGGGACCTGCATCCGGTCAAGACCGGCGATACGCTGGATCTGGGCGGCGGCAAGGTGTTTACCTTTGTGGAAGCGCGTATGCTGCACTGGCCGGATAACATGATGGCCTATTTGCAGGACGAAAAGATTCTGTTCTCCACCGACGTGTTCGGCCAGCACTTGGCGACCGAAGCCATGTATAACGACCTGACTGACACTTCCTCCATTTACTACGAAGCGAAAAAATATTATGCCAACATCGTCGCCCCCTTCTCCAAGATGGCCAAGCTCAAGCTGCAGGAAGTGGCGAAGATGAATCTGCCCATCGACATGATCTGCCCGAGCCACGGCGTCATCTGGAGGGACAACCCTGCCCAGATCGTCGAGAAGTACATGGAGTGGGCCGACGATTATCAGGAGAATAAAATCACCATTTTGTACGACACGATGTGGAATTCCACTCGCCGGATGGCTGAGGCCATTGCCGAAGGCATCAAGCGGGCGGATCCGGAAGTGAAATTGGTGGTTAAGAGTACCTCCAAGCACGATAAAAACGACATCCTCACCGACGTGTTTGATTCCAAGGCCGTTTTGGTGGGTTCGCCTACGGTGGTCAACGGTATTTTGTCCTCCGTGGCTGCAGAGCTGGATCTGATCCGGGAAATGCATCCGGTGGGCAAAAAGGCCGCCACCTTCGGCAGCTACGGCTGGAGCGGCGAGTCTCCCAAAGTGCTGGCAGAGCACCTGGAAAAAGCAGGCTTTGAGATTGTCTGCGACGGGCTGAAGGTCAACTGGGTGCCGGATGAAGCGGCATTGCAGCAGTGCGTGGAGTTCGGCGCGAACTTTGCGAAATTAGTCAAATAAGCACCTTGATTCGAAAAGGAAAGGGAACATGCGGATGCAGTGTGTTCCCTTTCTGCGTTTTTCAGACAGGAGGGACCGTATGAAATTTCAGGAGAAAACTGCATTTGTGGCCCAGTGCACGAAAACCGTCAGCGCCGTATATGACCACCTGACCACCCTGCCGGGGGTGTCGTTGTCCTCGCTGCCCGGCACCGCCGCACTCATGGTGGTGGACTTAGTCAACGGCTTTGCGAAAGCGGGCGCCATGTACAGCTCTCGGGTGGAGGCACTGATTTCGCCCACCGCCGCACTTGCCAAGCGGTTTCTTCAAACGGGGCGGCCGGTGCTGGCGCTGAATGACTGCCACACAAAAGACAGCCCTGAGTTTTCCGCTTATCCGGTCCACTGCCTCAAGGGGGAATGGGAAAGCGAGCTAGTGGAGGAGCTGAAAGCCCTGCCCATACCGGTTATTGAAAAGGCTTCCACCAACGGCATGCAGGAGCCCGCTGTGCTCTCCTGGCTCAGCGGGCACCCGGATACGAATACCTTTGTGGTCACCGGGGACTGCACCGACATCTGCGTGCAGCAGTTTGCCATCGGGCTGAAAACCCATTTTACCCGACAAAACCGGCCGGTGCGGGTGCTCGTCCCGCTGGACCTGACCGACACCTATGAGCTGGGGCTGCATGGGGCAGACTTTACCGGCGCCGCCGCTCTCTACAACATGGAGATCAATGGCGTCGAGCTGTGCGCCGCCATTGCAGATGACACAGCAAAGGAGGAAACGCCATGAACGAAGGATGCAAGCGCAACCTGACCATGCTCACCGACTTTTATGAGCTGACCATGGCCAACGGCTATTTTCAAAACGGGTTTGCGGACCGGATTGCTTATTTCGATCTGTTTTTCCGCAAAGTTCCCGATGAAGGAGGCTTCGCCATTATGGCGGGGCTTGAGCAGTTGATTGATTATTTGAAGGATTTGCATTTTACCGAGGAGGACATTGCTTTTCTGCGCGGCAAAGGCATTTTCGACGAAGCGTTTTTACAGTTCCTGCGAACCTTTTCCTTCTCCTGCGACGTCTGGGCGGTGCCGGAGGGAACGCCCGTCTTTCCCCACGAGCCTATTGTTACCGTCCGCGGACCGGTGATTCAGGCCCAGTTTATCGAGACTATGGTGCTCCTGGCCATCAACCATCCGTCCCTCATCGCCACTAAGGCTAACCGCATCTGCCGGGCGGCAAAGGGGCGGCCGGTGATGGAGTTCGGCTCCCGCCGGGCGCAAGGGTATGACGGGGCGGTATATGGCGCTAGAGCTGCCTACATCGGCGGCTGCGCGGGAACGGCGTGTACTCTCTGCGAGCGGGATTTCGGCATTCCTGCCCTGGGTACCATGGCCCATAGCTGGGTGCAGATGTTTGACAGCGAGCTTTCCGCATTCCGCGCCTATGCCCGTGCCTATCCGGACAACTGTACCCTTCTGGTGGACACTTACCATACCCTCAAATCCGGCATTCCCAACGCCATCCGGGTTTTTCAGGAAGAGATTTTGCCCCGGGGCTTTCGCCCCGCCGGCGTGCGTATCGACAGCGGGGATATCACCTACCTGTCCAAAAAAGCCCGTAAAATGCTCGATGAGGCAGGGTTTCCAGACTGCAAGATCGTTGCCTCCAATTCCCTGGATGAGCTGATTATCCAGGACATGCTGCTACAAGGAGCCAAGGTGGATTCCTTCGGCGTGGGCGAGCGGCTGATTACCGCGGCTTCCACTCCCATCTTCGGCGGAGTCTATAAGCTGGTGGCGGTGGAAGAGAAAGGCGAGATCGTTCCCAAGATCAAGCTCAGCGAAAACGTCACCAAGATCACCACCCCAGGCTTTAAGACAACCTGGCGGCTTCTTGACCGGGATTCAGGCAAAGCCATCGCGGACGTGGTCACCGGATTTGCGGAGAAAATCGATGACCGTAAGCCTTATACCATCTTTGACCCGGAGCATACCTGGAAACGAAAAACCGTGACAAATTTTGTAGCCCGTCCGCTGCTGGTCCCCGTGTTTGAGAAAGGCAAGTGCGTCTATGCGAGCCCTTCGGTGGATGAGATCAAGGCCTACTGTGCCGAGCAGGTAGGCACCCTTTGGGACGAGGTTCTGCGCTTTGAAAACCCCCATACGTATTATGTGGATCTGTCCCGGCAGGTTTGGGAACAAAAGCAGCGGCTGCTGGCGGAATATCATGCATAAATTTCTTTGAAAAAGGGGTTGCAAAGGGCAAAAATAGATGCTATAATTTATACAAATTTAGTATACAAAAGGAGCGCGAGTAACATGAGCAACACTTTACGCGTTTTTAAATGTGAGCATTGCGGCGATCTGATTGAGCTGCTGGATGGGAAGGTCACTCCTGTTTGCTGCGGGGAAAAGATGAAGGAGATTGTGCCCGCGGCGGTGGAAGCGGCTACGGAAAAGCATATCCCGGTGTACGAAAAGGACGGCGACGTCATCCACGTGTCGGTGGGTGAGGTGGAGCATCCGATGACCGAGGAGCATTCCATCGAATACATCTGGGCGGTGTTTGACAACCGTGTGGAGCGGGTCCATGTATGTCCCGGCGAAAAGCCCCAGGCGGACTTTCTGGTAGGAGACCATTCTTTCACCCTTTATGCGTATTGTAACCTTCACGGCCTTTGGGTCAGTCAATAACAAAGACATCGAAGGAACAGCCCAGTGGCATCTGCCACCGGGCTGTTCCTCTTTATTTCCTCCGTCTGCGGGCAACGCTGTCCTCCAAGTCAAACTTTTTCTTCAATTGGGCCAGAGACTTGGTTTCAATCCGGGATACATAGCTTCTGGAGATTCCGAGCCGTTTGGCCACGTCCCGCTGGGTCAGCGGGATTTGTCCGCTTAAACCGTAGCGAAGTTCCAGAATGGTACGTTCCCGGGGCGTTAACGCCTCGAGTATGTATTGCTTCATGCGCTGGGCGCGCATGGAAAGATCCAGGTCATCGAGAATGGTATCGTCGGTTGCAATGACGTCCATCAGGGAAAGGGCGTTGCCGTCCTTATCGGTGTCAATGGGTTCGTTGAGGGAAACATCCTGTGCGGTTTTCTTTTGGCTGCGAAAGAACATGAGAATTTCATTTTCGATGCATTTGGCGGCATAGGTAGCGAGACGGCAGTTTTTCGCTCCGTTGAAGGTGTTTACCGCCTTGATTAGGCCGATGGTACCGATGGAAATCAGATCGTCCTGATCCTTGGCGTTGGAGTAATATTTTTTGATGATGTGAGCAACTAGGCGCAGATTATGTTCAATGAGCTTGTTGCGGGCTTCCAAGTCGCCGTTATGGAATTTTTCCAGGCATTCCCGCTCCTCGGCAGCGGACAACGGGCGGGGAAAGGACCCGGCATGGGTCACGTGCAGGGCGAAATAAATGAGGTTTGAAAAGATGGTGAACAAGAGACTGGAAAACATGCTCGACCATTCCTCCTTCAAAGAGGTGTATTAAGGGCGTGTTTTGAAAATTCAGCGCCGAGCATTTTCAAAACACGCCCTTAATGAGAGTATATGTCGTTTTGAGGGGAAATGTGCCAGTCCTCAACTGGTATAATCTTCAAGTATGGTTTGTAGCTCCTGGGTAGAGTAAGCAGTGATGCCTCTTCGCAGGAGGGCCTGGTCGGTTTCTGGAAGCTCACTTATGAGCACATCCTCATACAGTTCCACCGGCCGGTCATTTCCGTCTTGGAACACCGCTAGCTTTCCTTCGTATACCCCCACCGTCCAGGTGCTCGCCACGGCTGACGGATGATCGGCCTGGGAAACGGTCAGAGGCGGCTTTGTGGTGGCGGAAATTGCAGACGCAGCGCCGATGACGATGACGCAGACCGCCGTGACCAGCAGCAATATTTTCATCTTCTTATCCATCATGATCCCTCCGTTGACGCCCAAATTTGACTGGACTGCCGAGAAGTTTGCAGACAAATGCTTTTGCTCGGTGTTATTCTTGCCCGATTCGGTCCATACTATGCAGGAACAGGAAATTTGTTACAAAATCGGCGGCAAAACAACGGGAATCCCAGGGAAAGAGGAGAGTGGAAGGATGGTCAGAATTCAAATTATTGCCTTTCTTTCTGAAATAGATTATGCTATAATACCCTGACAAGGAGGCGAATAGTTGCATGAAGCAGAAAAAACCTGTGACCGGCAAGGAAAAAGACGAAGCGGCCAAACGCCGCGAGCGTCAGCTGAAAAAATCCCTTCACATTGCCGGCGAGGTCTTCTCCAGTATTTTCAAGGTACTGCTCAGCGTTGTCCTCGTCATTATGATCACGACCACGATCGTCGGCGGCGCGATGGCCATTTATGTGGTCAAGGCAGTGGACCGTACGACGAACATCGACCTGGATCGGCTTACTCTGGACTATACGAGCTTTTTGTATGAACAAGATCCCCTGACGGGAGAATGGCTGGAGGCGGCTCAATACTACCATTCGGAAAACCGCATTTGGGTGGATTTTGACCAGATCCCGGAGTATATGAAGGACGCGGCCATCGCCATTGAGGATAAACGCTTTTATGAGCACAAGGGAGTGGACTGGAAGCGCACCATCAGCGCCACCATCAACTCTTTTGTCCCCATCTACGGCAACCGCCAGGGCGGTTCTACCATTACCCAGCAGCTGATCAAGAACCTTACCGACGACGATGACGTGAGCTTTACCCGCAAGCTGCGTGAAATCATGCGCGCGCTGGAATTTGAAAAGCACAATTCCAAGGATAAGATTCTCGGCGCTTACTTAAATACCATTGCGCTGGGAAGCGGCTGTAACGGCGTGCAGGCGGCGGCGCATAAGTATTTCGACAAGGATGTCAGCCAGCTCAATCTGGCCGAGTGCGCGGCCATTATCGGAATCACCAAGTATCCCACCAAGTATAATCCCTTTATCAACCCTGAATACAACAAGGAGCGCCAGGAAACGGTGCTGCAAGCCATGTATGAACAGGGAAAGATATCCAAGCAGGAATACGATGAGGCGGTGGCCTATCCGCTGGAGTTTGCTACACAAAACATTGTCAGCCAGGAGACCATTGAAAATGATGTGGCCAGCTGGTATCAGGACATGGTGTTTGAGGATGTGGTCAACGACCTGCAGGAAAAGCTGGGCTATGAGGAAAAGTATGCCAAGAATCTGATGGTCACCGGCGGCCTGCGTATCTATTCTGCTGTGGACCGGGATGTCCAGGCCCAAGTGGAGAATATTTACCAGAACGCCGACAATTTCCCCAAAATCAGTACCAGCGCAATTCAGCCCCAGGCGGCGCTGATTGTAATGGATTACGAGGGCCGCATTGTAGGGGTAGCGGGCGCCACAGGGAAGAAGACCCAAAGCCGCGCCTTTAACCGGGCGACGATGGCGTACCGGCAGACCGGTTCGAGTATCAAGCCGCTGTCGGTGTATTCCCCTGGCATTGAGCTCGATAAGATTACCTATTCCACCCTGTACGACGACACGCCTCCCTTTAAGCTTAGAGGAGAGCCCTGGCCCAACAACTATTCGGGCACCTATACCAATGACCCCACCACCATTGCCAAGGGCTTGGAGCGATCTCTCAACACCATTGCTGCAGGCGTGGTTAAGGATTTGGGGTATAACACCTGCTTTGACTTTGCAAAAGAACGGTATCATCTGGATAATCTGATTGATGAGCCCAAAGACGAGACCGAAAAGTCCGACCGGGACGTGGGTTCCATGGCTTTGGGCGGCGTCAACGGCTTGACCCTGCGGGAAATGACCGCAGCCTTTGCCACCTTTGGAAACGGCGGCCTTTATTACGAGCCGTATTCCTACTATAAGGTGGAGGACAACAACGGAAACGTCTTGCTGGAAAATTCGCCCACTCCTGAACGGGCCATCAGCTCGGATACGGCATGGGTGATGAACCGGATGATGACCCAGGTAATCGATGGCTCCCAGGGTACTGCCCGTGCGGCACGTTTTCGCAGCGGCATTGAGCTTTTTGCAAAGACCGGTACCGCCGGTAACGACACCCTTGGATCTACCGATGCTTGGCTCATCGGCGGATCTCCTTATTATGTGACGGGAAGCTGGTACGGGTTCGACCGGATGAAGGACATTACGCCGGTGGTGACTACCGGTGCGGTGACCGGGTGGAAAATGGTTATGGCCATGATCCACAAGCATCTGGATAACGCGTCGTTTGACGCGGACCCGAATGTGGTGACGCGCACGTATTGCTTGGACAGTGGACTGCTGGCAGGTTCCGGCTGCTCCCATACCGCAACGGGATATTATAAAAAGAGCAACATCCCGACCACCTGTGACGGCAGACATGGCGGCAGCGGGGGAGAAGAAAATCCGCCGGATACTTCCTCGAGTGCTCCGCCTTCCTCGTCTAGTTCCTCTTCCAGCTCTTCGAGTTCTTCCTCTTCGAGTTCGTTGAGCTCGTCGTCTTCCAGTTCCTCTTCCAGCTCTTCCAGTTCCTCGGTGAGTTCCGAGAATGAGGATGACGCAGTGGGTTAAATAGAATTGAAAGAAAAGCGCCCGGTATCTTTTGATACCGGGCGCTTTTTGTTGAAAATCAGATTTGTTTCTGAGAAACGTTGTGTAGGTAAGCTATCCGAGAGAATGCAGGAAGGCACGATAAGAAAGCACCGCCCAAACGAAAAAACGCCCGTCGGCGAAATTCTTCGCCGACGGGCGTAAACAAAAGAGCCATTAACCAAAGAATTTATTGTGCACCGCGCTGACTGCCCGGTCTGCGTCTTCCTGGGCGATGAGCACGGAGATTTTGATTTCGCTGGTGGAAATCATCTGGATATTGATGTTCGCATCAAAGAGGGCTTCGAACATTTTCGCCGCCACACCCGGATGGGTTTCCATTCCTGCACCCACGATGGAAACCTTGGAAACGTCCTCGTCATGGGTGATGCTGGAGGCGTGCATGACCGTGGGGTTGGTCTTAAGCGCTTCCACCGCCTGCTCAACCTGGCTCTGGGGAACGGTGAAGGCGATGTCCTTGGTGTTGTTGCGTCCCACCGACTGCAGGATAATATCCACATTGATCTTTTCGCCGGCCAGCTGGGAGAAAATCTTAAATGCGATGCCCGGTTCGTCCGGCACTCCGACCACCGAGATCCGCGCCACATCGTTGTCCTTTGCTACCCCTTTGATCAGCATTTGTTCCACCTTGACTGCCTCCTTTACCTTTGTACCGGGTACGCGCTCCAAGCTGGAGAGCACCTCGAGATCTACATTGTATTTCTTCGCCATTTCCACCGAACGGTTGTGAAGTACCTGGGCGCCCAAGGTCGCCAGCTCCAGCATTTCGTCGTAGGTGATTTCCTCGAGCTTTTTGGCGCCTGTTACCTTGCGCGGATCGGCGGTGTAAACCCCGTCCACATCGGTGTAAATCTGGCAGCATTTGGCGTGCATTGCTGCGGCAATGGCCACTGCGCTGGTATCCGAGCCGCCCCGGCCCAGGGTGCTCACGTCGTCAAACCGGTTGAGGCCCTGGAAGCCTGCCACCACGACGATCTTTTTCTTATCCAGCTCCTTGGTCAGACGGCCGGTGTCAATGCGCTTGATACGCGCGGCACTGTGGTTGGAGTCGGTAAGGAACCCGGCCTGCCAGCCCAGCAGCGACACCACCGGATAGCCCATCTTTTCGATGGCCATGGCCAGTAGGGAGATGGAGATTTGTTCCCCGGCGGCCAGCAGCATATCCCGTTCCCGCTTGGAAGCGTTGGGATTGATTTCGTTGGCCTTTTCGATCAGAGGTGCCGCCGAATTTTTGCACGATCAGACTCATGAAGTTCCCTCCAGAAAGTTTAGTAGAGGCACGTGGATGTATTTGAAAAGCTGGTCCGGATGTTCCGGACGCTTTTTTGACAAAATTTTCTTTAAAATGGGCCGTCCTCCGACAGGATCTGCGCGCCATTTTGGTCACAGTCGAGCAAGAACGCCTGCCAGCCGGAGATGCCCTGTTTTAGAAGGCCCTGCTGCATGCGTGCGGCAAAGGAATTGTCCTCCCCGTCCACAATGGCCACCAAGGTGGGGCCGGCGCCGCTAAGATACACGCCGAAGGCGCCTTCCCGATAGGCAAGGTCAAAGACCTCCTTGGAATGGGGAATGAGCCCCAAACGGGTGGGCTGGTGAATCCGGTCCTCACAGGCGACCTTCAAAACCTCCCGGTCTCCCGAGAACATGGCCGCCGTCATCAGTGCAGCTCTCGACAGGTTAAAAACCATGTCTGCCCTAGAAAAGGTCCCCGGCAGGATGGAGCGGGCAAAGGAGGTTTTCATCTCAAAAGCCGGGATCAGAGCGGCAAAGCGTATGGTCTTGGAAACCGGGACACTGATGGAATGAACCTGGCCTCCCTCGATGACCGAGGTGACCAAGCCTCCCGCAATGGCAGGGGCGATGTTGTCCGGATGGCCCTCAATGTGAGCGGCCAGGGAAATGATGTCCCGCTTTTGCATGGGGTCTCCCAGAAGCCGGTTTGCCCCCAAAAGCCCCGCCACAATACAGGCCGAACTGCTTCCAAGGCCGCGGGTCATGGGAATGCGGTTTCGCTGGCGGATTTTTAATCCGGGCAGTCTCTTACCACAGATTTCGTATAGCTGGCGGACATTTTCATAGATCATGTTGTCTTCCCCAGTAGGAACAGCCACGTCGTCGAGAGACTGGATGTCCACCGTGTCCCATTCCTCCAGGTAGACTTCGTTATAGAGGGTCAGCGCCAAACCCAAAGCGTCAAAGCCGGGGCCTAGGTTTGCGCTGGTAGCGGGAACGCTTACCTTGAGCATAAAACACCAACTCCCGCTTTTAATAATCGCACAGACGGATCAGGCCCAGCACCTGAGCACCCTGTTTCTTGAGGACATCGAGCTTACTTCTCAGTTCGCCTTCCGGTCCCTCACCAGTGACAAAGGCCAGCTCATCATCCGGCGCGCCCGGGCGGCTTAAGCGCTGCACCTCGCCGAACTCTTCTCGGATGGCCGCCAGGGTTTCCATGGGATTCTGAGCCGACAGGCGTACGTAGAACCGGGTGGGAACCTCCAGGTAATCGGCAATGTACCCGTCTGCCTTATCCTCCCAGAAGAGGAGCTTGCGGCGGTTTACATGCTTGGCGCAGTCGATCACGTCGGCCACCACCGCAGAAGCGGTGGGCAGCTTTCCGGCGCCTCGGCCGTAGAACACCACGTCTCCAATGGCGTCGCCCCGTACCAGGATGGCGTTAAACACGTCCTCCACCCCGGCGAGCTGACCGGAGCGTTCCACGATGGCGGGGGATACCATCACCGACAGACGGCCGTCGTCGAGCTTCTTGACCCGGCCAAGGAGCTTGACCACGCCGCCGTAATTGGAGGCATATTCCACGTCCTCCAGCGTAATCTTGGTAATGCCCTCGGTATGAACCTGGTCGGGATACACATGCTTTCCAAAGGCGAGCGAGGCGAGAATGCAGATTTTGCGGCAGGCGTCCGCCCCTTCAATGTCGGCAGAGGGATCCCGCTCGGCATAGCCGAGCTTTTGGGCCAGCGCCAGCGCATCGTCGAAGCTCATCTGCTCATGGATCATCTTGGAAAGAATGAAGTTGGTGGTGCCGTTCAAAATGCCGGCGATTTCGTAGACCTCGTTGGCCGCCAAGCATTGGTTTAACGGCCGGATGATCGGAATGCCGCCGCCCACACTTGCTTCAAAGAGGAAGTTTACATTCTTGTCCTTTGCGATGCGAAGAAGCTCAGCGCCCTTTTCCGCCACCAGCTCCTTGTTGGAGGTAGCGACGC
Organism: Clostridiales bacterium; assembly: GCA_018364155.1. GTDB lineage: Bacteria > Bacillota > Clostridia > Oscillospirales > Acutalibacteraceae > Solibaculum_A. The sequence continues at coordinate 752,492 of JAGZMM010000001.1, read as the reverse complement.
TTTTGCCCGCAAGCAGGCAGGCCTTTACGAAATCATACGCGGGATGAAGGCCGCCCATACATTCCACCACCACCTTGACCTCTGGGTCCTTTTCGATGATGGAAAAGTCTTTCACAAACCGGTCGTGAAGGGGAGAATCGGGAAATTCACGCAGGTCGAGCACATACTTGATGTTGATTTCCTCGCCTGCTTTTTTTGCGATGCTGTCGTGGTTTTTGAGCAAAACCTCCACTACGCCGGAACCTACCGTTCCATGTCCCATGACTGCCACGTTGATCATGCTGCACCATCCTATCTATTTCATTGTGCGTTTTGGTTACTGGCTGACATTGCCGGAAATGTTCTCAATGCTCTGTACTCCCTCTAGCGCCTGGATGGAGCCCAGCAGCTCCTCCAGCGACCCCTTCATCCCATCGGTGCTCGCGGAGATGGAGACCGGCGCCGCGCCGGACACGGGAATGTTCTGATTGAGGGTGAGAATGTTCGCGCCCGCCTGGTAGAAGGCGGCGATGACCGGAGCGAGCACCCCGGGCCGGTCCTGCAAAATAAGGTGCAGAGTGATGATTCGGTTGCCCGCCCGTTCGTTATAAGGAAAAACCGCGTCCTTGTACTTATAAAAGGCGCTGCGGGAAATGCCGGCCATCCGCGCTGCCTGGGCGGCGGATTTGGCGGCGCCGCACGCAAGGAGCTCCTTTGCCTGCATCACATGCCGGAACACCTCGGGCAGAGCGTCTGCCTCCACCACAAAATAACGCTGGGCGTCTGTCATTGTCGTCCACCACCTGAATACGATTGTCCGTATGCTGTATACTATAACACGATTGGGCGTCCGTTTCAAGAGCAATTGGCATTTTTCGCTGGAAAAAGGAGAGAAGAAGCGGGAAAGGAGCTGGATGATTTTGTGCAAAGAGGCCCTTGTCCAAAAAAAATACGCGGGTTTTCGTTGTACCGGGCCGCCTTTCCCGGTATAATAGTTGAAAAGCAGGAAAGCGTTGGCTTTCTCAGTCAGAGCGGGCAGCTTCTGCAGGCCCGAACAGAAGAAAAGCCTTCGTATATCCCGGTTGCTCAAAAAAACGGCGGCGTTTCGGGCCGCCCTCAATTGGAAAGGAGAATTCCATTGCAACTGCAAAGGGTTGAGAGACGCCGGGCGTTTCTCATCAACGTAGCGTACATTGCGATCCTTGTAGCCATTGCATTTCTCGCCATCAAGTATTTCGTTCTTTGGATTATGCCGTTTGTCATCGGCTTTGGGGTAGCGTTTGTTTTGCAGCGCCCCATTGTCTGGGTGAGCGAGAAAACCCGGATGAACCGGAGGGTGTCGGCGGTGCTGCTGGTATTTGTGACCATGGCGGTGCTGGTGACGGCGCTGCTGGTGATAGGGTACCAGGTCTATGCAGAGCTGGGAAGCCTGCTTCAAAAGCTGCCGGAGATGGCACAGTCCGCCATTCCATCCGTCACCAAGGGAATCGAAGAGGCTTTTTCCGGCCTGGCGAGCACCCTTTCGCCCGACGCGGCCGGGCAGCTGGCGTCCATGCTGGAAGGGGCAGCTGATTCGCTCCAGTCCCAGCTTATTTCCTTGTCCGGATCCATGCTTTCCTGGCTGGGGCACGGGGTGACCCAACTGCCAAGCTTTTTGATTTCCCTGCTGGTGACCATCATCGCCACCTTCTTTTTGAGCATGGATTACCGCAAGGTGGTGGATTTTATCCGCCGCCAGATCCCGCAAAGGCACCAGGCGCTGGTTACCACCATCAAGGAAACCTTCGTGTCCACCATCTTGAAGGTGCTGCGGGCCTATCTGATCATCATGACCATCACCTTTGTGGAGCTGTCGCTGCTTCTTACCTTCTGGGTGCAGGTGGACTATGCGATCATCCTGGCGGGTGTTATCGCACTGGTGGACGTGCTGCCCATCCTGGGGTGCGGCACGGTGCTCATCCCCTGGGCGGTGGTGGCTGCGATCATGGGCGACTGGATGCTGGCGATTAAAATCGCCACCTCCTACGGCGTCATCACCATCATTCGAAACGTCATTGAGCCGAAAATTGTGGGCCAGCAGATCGGCCTGCACCCGTTAGTCACCCTCTTTTGTATGTACTTCGGTTTGCAGGTGTTGGGCGTCCTAGGGATGTTTTTGGTACCGGTCACGGTGATTTTACTAAAGAAAGTGCAGGATTCCGGGCAGATAAAGATCTGGAAGTAGGAGGAAAAAAGGATGAAACCTGCGGTTGCAATTGTGGGCGGCGGTGCGGCCGGGCTCTTTGCGGCGGTGACGGCGGCAAGGGTGGGGGCCAGGGTAACGGTGCTCGAAAAGGCGGACCGGGTAGGCCGCAAGCTGCTGGCTACGGGAAACGGCCGGTGTAACCTGACCAATCTCAGAGCTACTGCTGCCGATTATCATACCGACTGCCCCGCCGCGGTCAAAGCGGTGCTCGAGCAGCTGTCCCCGGCCCAAGCGATCGCCCGGTTTGAACAAATGGGGCTTCTCTGCCGCGAGGAGGAAGAGGGCCGGGTATATCCGTACAGCGCCCAGGCCGCCGCGGTGCTCGACCGGCTGCGTTTTGCCTGCGCCCATCTGGGAGTGGAGACGGAAAGCGGGTTTTTGGTGCAGTCCATGGAAAAAAGCAAGGGCGGGTTCCTGCTGGCGGACGATACCGGCCGCCAGGTTCGGGCGGACCGGGTGGTAATAGCGGCGGGAGGTGCCGCCGCGCCGCAGCTCGGCGGGTCTTCCGACGGCTGCCGCCTACTCGAGCGCTTTGGCCACACCGCTGCCCCCTTGACTCCGGCGCTTGTACCGGTGAAAACCGATTCTGCCCGGGTGAAGCCGCTCAAAGGGATGCGGGTGCGGGCTGCGGTGACGCTATTCCTAGACGGAAAGCCGGGGCCACGGGAACTGGGCGAGGTGCAGTTTACCGAGCAGGGCCTTTCCGGCATTGCCGTGATGCAGCTTTCCGGCCGCATTGGGGCGGATACGAAGGGAAAACACTCCTTCGCCCTATCTCTGGACCTGTTGCCCGACTTTACCCGTGAAGAAGTGCGCCGGCTGCTGGCCGGCCGGCTTTCCTACGCAGGGGAAGAGCCGGTTTCGGATTTTATGACCGGCCTGCTTCCCAAGCGAGTGGGGCAGACGGCGGCGAAGGAAGCGGGAGCGTCCCTGTCCCAACCGGCGGGCAGCCTGCCAGGGAACGTGTGGGACAAGCTGGCCCGGACGCTCAAGGACTGGCGCTTTCAGGCGAAGGGAACCCTTTCCTGGCCCCAGGCACAGGTGACGGCGGGCGGCGTGAAGCTTTGCGAATTTGACCCGTATACCCTGCAGTCAAACCGGGTGGCGGGCCTTTATGCGGCAGGGGAAGTTCTGAATGTGGACGGCCCCTGTGGCGGATACAATCTCCAGTGGGCCTGGGCGTCCGGCTTTACGGCCGGGCGCGGGGCGGCGACGGAAGGGAATCGAACATGATACGCATTGCAGATATCAAATTGATGCCGGGGAAGCCGGAAAGCGCCTTAAAAGGTAAGGCGGCCCGGCTTCTTGGTGTGCAGGAGAAAGACATTCAGTCCTGGCGGGTGGTCAAACGCTCGGTGGACGCCCGCAAGCGCGACCAAGTGCACTTGGTTTACACCATCGACGTTTCCTTGGGGAAGCAGGAGGACGCGGTTTTTGCCCGTCAAAAGGGCGGCAAGCTTTCCAGGCCGAAAGAAACCGCGTATGTTTTGCCCAAGCCGGCCCGTCAGCCAGAGCACCGGCCCATTGTGGTGGGGGCGGGCCCAGCTGGCTTATTCGCCGCGCTGGCGCTGGCCAAGGCAGGGCTAAAACCGGTTTTGCTGGAGCGGGGCAAGCCGGTAGAGGAGCGGCAAAGGGATGTTTTACGGCTGCAAAAGCATGGTGTGCTAAACCCGGAAAGCAACATCCAGTTCGGTGAAGGAGGGGCCGGCACGTTCTCCGATGGAAAGCTGACCACCGGCATCAAGGATCCCCGGTGCGCCCAGGTGCTGCGGTGCTTGGTGAAGGCGGGGGCCCCTGAGGAGATTTTATATCGCGCAAAGCCTCACATCGGCACCGATCTGCTCATCACCGTAGTGCGACGCCTGCGGGAGGAAATCATCACGCTGGGCGGCCAGGTGCGATTCGAAACCAAACTGACCGGGCTTAAGACACGGCAGGGGCGGCTTTGCGCGGCGAGAGTGGAAAGCGGGGAGGAAATCCCGGCGGACACGCTGATTCTCGCCATCGGCCACAGCGCCCGGGATACCTTTTCCATGCTCTATGAAAAGGGCCTTTCCATGGAGCAGAAGGCCTTTTCGGTAGGAGTGCGCATCGAGCACCTGCAAGAAGAGCTCAATCGCTGCCAGTACCAGTCCGGCGAGCTTGCGAAGGTGCTGGGTGCGGCGGACTATAAGCTATCGGTTCATTTGCCTTCGGGCAGAGGCGTCTATACCTTCTGTATGTGCCCAGGAGGCGAGGTGGTGGCCGCCGCCACGGAGAAAGGCGGAATTTGTGTCAACGGTATGAGCCGGTACCGCAGAGACGGCGTCAACGCAAACAGTGCGGTGCTGGTGGGAGTGGGGCCTGAGGACTTTGGCAGCGCCCATCCGTTGGCAGGAGTGGCCTTCCAGCGCAAGCTGGAGGCGGACGCTTACCGTTTGGGTGGAGGAGAGTACCGGGCGCCGGCCCAGCTTGCAGGGGATTTTCTCAAGGGCATCCCGTCTGTGAAACTAGGCCATGTGACCCCCAGCTACCTTCCCGGCGTGACCCTGTGTGACCTGCGCGAATGCCTGCCGGACTTCGTTTGCGATTCCATCCAGATGGCTCTGCCGCTGTTTGCAAGAAAGTTGCCGGTCTTTGCGGATCCCCAAGCGGTGATGACCGGCGTGGAGACAAGAAGCTCTTCCCCGGTGCGTATCCGGCGGGATGCATCGCTGCAGTGCGAAGGGGTGAAGGGCTTATACCCCTGCGGGGAAGGAGCCGGGTACGCGGGCGGCATTATGTCCGCAGCAGTAGACGGCCTTCGCTGTGCCGAAGCGGTGATCGAAGGATTGGGCCAGTGAACAGCAAACAAAAAGAGCAAGGCCTGTACGGGAATTCCCGTACAGGCCTTGCTCTTTTCATCACGTTCTTACCGGCCTACAAACCGGTTCATCAGCGTGTGGCCGGGCTCGACAAACACACCGGTTGAGGCTGCCGTCTCCTCGCAGAAGCAGGCGATGCCATTGTCCTTCTCTTCCTTGCTGTCGTATAAGAGGAAGGGCACCGGGTCGGAGGCGTGGGTGCGGGTGGAAAGGGGCGTGGGATGGTCGGGCAAGATCAAGACACGGTAATGGTCGCAGTATTGGAGCCCCGCGAGAATGGGGCCAAGCACCCGTTCGTCAATGAGTTCAATGGCCTTGACCTTGTTTTCCACTTCATACCGGTGGCCGCACTCGTCCGGCGCCTCAATATGCACATAGACGAAATCCTGCCCGCTGGTCAGCTCTACCAGCGCCGCGTCCGCCTTGCCTTCAAAATTCGTGTCCAGATAGCCGGTGGCTCCTTCCACATGGGGAGTGCGCATCTTCGCGCATTGGCCGATGCCTTTGATCAGGTCCACCGCCGACACCACCGAACCCTTGAGCCCGAACTTTTCTTCAAAGGGCGTAAGCTGGGGCTTTTTTCCCTGGCCCCACAGCCAGATGGAATTTGCCGGACGCTTGCCCTGAGCCACCCGTTTTTGGTTCACCGGATGCTGCGAAAGCAGGGCGTAGCTTTTCTCCATCATGGCAAGCAGGGAGGAGGCGGCCGGGTCTTTGGGCAGATAGTCCCCAATCACCCGGCCGGAAATGTCATGAGGCGGGGTGAGAGAACCTGGATCCCGGTCGGCGTGCTGCACCAGGCAGTGCCGGTAACTGACGCCGGGGTAGAAGGAATAAAGCTCGCTGCCGAAAGCTTCCTGCACGGCGGCAATCAGCTCGGCGGCCTCTTTGGAAGAAATGTCCCCGGCGCTGTAATCCACCATGGTTTTGGCCCCGTAGTCCTCTTCGCCGGATAAGGTGACCAGGTTACAACGCATAGCAAGGTCATCGGGGGCAAGGTCAATTCCCATGCTGACCGCTTCCAAAGGCGAACGGCCGGTATAGTAAAGCGCCGGGTCGTACCCCATCACCGAAAGGTTTGCCACATCGCTGCCCGGCTTTAAACCATCGGCCACCGTTTTGACAAGGCCCACCTCTCCCAGCCGGGCGAGCCGGTCCATGTTCGGCTTGTTTGCCCGGCGCATGGGGGTATCCCCATCCAGCTCCTTACAAGGATAGTCCGCCATACCGTCGCACAGCACTACAATATATTTCATGTTCTACATGCCTCCAACTCGATGAATTTCAGAAATTTGGTATAAACCGGCCGATTTCTGGGTAGAATATCGGTATGCCTTTCATTATAGCAAAGGAATGCGGAAAATGGAACGCAGCGTCAGAAAACGGCGGAAAAAAGTTTGGCTATTTGTGAAATGTGATAAATAGCAAAATATTGAATAGACAAAATGGACAATTATTTGAAAATACAAGGGGTCAAGTTCAACAATCTTTTTACCAAATTATTGTTGACTTCGCTGGGAATTGTGCTATACTATAGTCAACGGAAGGAAATAAAAACCTTCCGTAAGACATCAGGAAAGGAGAATGATTTATGAAATCACTTCTCGAACTTCACAACATCGATGTCGCATCCTTTATGAGCCTGCTCGACCGCTGCAAGGGCAATGTGTACCTTGTAACCGAAGAGGGAGATCGGCTCAATCTCAAGAGCAAGCTGTGCCAGTTCATGGGCCTTGCGAAACTGATTGAGGGCGGTCAAATTGCCCAGGCCTCGATCGTATGCGACGAACCGGAAGACGAGTCCATGCTGTTCCGGTTTAACCTCTACGGTGCTCAGTCCGTAGATGGCGAAAAGGAGACCAACTAACTGAGCCCCACCTTTGCTTTCTCTCCCTTCTTCTTATTCTTATAAAGGCCGGCTCGCTTTTGCATCGGGCGGGACGGCCACTTTCTCCCAAGCAAAAAACGCACGCGAAACGCGTGCGTTTTTTGCGTTTTCCGTTGCGGCAAGGAGAATGGACGGGTATAATAAGAAACAGATAACCGGGCGTTTAGGAGGAAATTATGAAGGAATATGGATATGTGCGGGTGGCGGCGCTTTCCCCTCAGATTCGGGTGGCAGACCTGGATTATAACAAAACTTCCATCGTGGAAGCCATCCGGCAGGCGGCTGGAGCGGGGGCTTCGGTCATCGTGCTGCCGGAGTTGTGCGTGACCGGATACACCTGCGGGGACCTGTTTTTACAGGATATGCTGCTAAAAGGAGCCGAAGAAGCGCTTCTTTCCATCGCGGACGAAACCGCGCAGCTGCAGGTGCTTTGCTTGGTGGGGGTGCCGGTCAAGGCAAGGTCCGGTTCGCTTTATAACTGTGCGGCCATTCTGAATAGAGGAAAGATACTCCATCTGATTCCGAAGACCCACGTTCCCAATTACAGCGAATTTTACGAGCTGCGCCATTTTTCTCCCGCCAAGGCCGGCATGGAGGAAACGGCGCTTCTGGGTGGTGAGCTGGTGCCGGTAAAGCCCGACGTGCTCTTTCGCTGCCGGGAATGGCCCGAGCTTACCGTGGCGGCGGAAATTTGTGAGGATTTGTGGGTGGCGTCTCCTCCGTCGAGCGGGTACGCCCTTGCGGGCGCGGCGGTCCTTTGCAACCTGTCCGCCAGTGACGAAACCATCGGCAAGGCGGAATACCGGCGGTCCTTGGTCTGCGGCCAGTCGGCCAAGACCTTGAGCGCTTACGTGTATGCGGACGCAGGGGAAGGGGAATCCACCACCGACTTGGTTTTTTCCGGCCATTGCATGGTTGCGGAAAACGGGGCCATGCTGGCACAGCGTCTGCCCTTCACCCAGGGAATGGCGTTGGCTGACGTGGATTTACAGCACCTGTGGCAGGAGCGGCGGCGGATGAACACCTTTGAGCGGTGGGAGAGTGCGCTGGAGGAAGTGGATTTTTCCATCGGCTTTGCCCCCTGCACGCTGCAGCGCAGTATGGAAAAGACCCCCTTTGTCCCGGCAAACGAGGAAACGCGTAGCAGCCGCTGTGAGTTGATTTTCACCATGCAGGCGGCAGGGCTCAAAAAGCGGTTGGCCCACGCCAACGCAAGGCATGCGGTGGTAGGCCTGTCCGGCGGGTTGGATTCCACCCTGGCGCTGCTGGTAATGGCCCGGGCCTACGACACCCTTTCCTGGCCGAGAGAGGATATCATCGCCGTCACCATGCCCTGCTTCGGCACCACCGGACGCACCTATCAAAACGCCTGCCAGCTGGCCAAAGAGCTGGGGGTAACCTTAAAGGAAATCAACATTTGCGAAGCGGTAACCCAGCATTTGAAGGACATCGGCCATGATTTTTCCCATGACGTGGCCTTTGAAAACGCCCAGGCCAGGGAACGCACCCAGGTGCTTATGGACGTAGCCAACCAATATGGCGGCCTAGTGGTAGGCACAGGAGACCTGTCCGAGCTTGCGCTGGGATGGGCGACCTACAACGGCGACCACATGTCCATGTACGGAGTAAATGCATCGGTTCCCAAGACGCTCATCCGGTATCTGGTAGATACCTATGCGAAAACCACCGAAAAAGAGCGGCTGCGGGCCGTGCTGCTGGACATTCTGGACACTCCCGTCAGCCCTGAGCTGCTGCCGCCGGAAAACGGTGAAATTGCTCAAAAGACGGAGGAGTTGGTGGGCCCCTACGAGCTGCACGATTTCTTTTTGTACCATATGCTGCGCTTTGCCGAGGAGCCGCGCAAGATTCTCTTCTTGGCTGAGTACGCGTTTCAAGGGATCTATTCTCGTAAAGTCATTCTTCACTGGCTCAAGAACTTTTACCGGCGCTTTTTTGCCCAGCAGTTTAAGCGCTCCTGTCTGCCCGACGGGCCTAAGGTGGGATCGGTGACCTTATCCCCGCGGGGGGACTGGCGCATGCCCAGCGACGCCAGCGCTGCTGTCTGGCTCAAAGAACTCGAAGGAATGGAATAAACAAAAAGAACGCAAGCTTTTGCTTGCGTTCTTTTTGTTTTTCTCCCTGTTATCCAAGTAAATCGTCCGCGACGTGTGGTGAGAATCCGTGCGGACACCTATACGCATGTGAACTCCAAGATCTAGACTCTGCGAAGAATCGGACGATCTTTCGAAAGATCAATCATGTCCAGGGAAACGTCGTAGAGTGCAGCAATTTGCAACAGCTTTTCCACCCTAGGAAAGGACTCCCCGTTTTCCCATTTGGAAACCGTTGTCTGGTCTACGTTCAGGCTGTCCGCGACTTGGCATTGGGTGTAGCCCAGAGCTTTCCGAAGTTCTCGTAATGTTTTTCGCATGCCGGCCACCTCCAAAGTAGTGTGTACAACTCGCTACCATTACTATATCATATTTGTCTCATGAATTCAACACATATCACTTGGAGAAATAGCAATAATATCGCAAAAAATTGCAATTAAAAATCAAAATACAACATGAAATTAGGGAAAATTAAATTTTTAACATTGTTTAGCGAATTTTGTATAGACAAATCGCTCTAGGGATATGGAGATTTAGTTGTCCGATGAAGTGGAGCCGCTTTGCATGTTCGCCAAGTCCTTGACCACTTCGCCCGCCAGAATCAACCCGGCGACGGAAGGTACAAAGGAGACGCTTCCGGGTGTTTGCCGCTTGTGAAGTAGGGAGGAGGATTCCTGCGGCGAAGCAGCCTTGGGACGGATGGGCGGCTCTTTGGAATAAACCACCTTTAAAGAAGAGATGCCGCGTTTTGGAAGCTCCCGGCGCATGACCCGGCATAAGGGACACACGGAGGTTTCAAAAAGGTCGGCCACTTCAAAGCGGGTGGGATCCAGCTTGTTGCCGGCACCCATGCAGCTGATGATGGGGATACCCAGCGCGTTGGCTTTTTGTACCAAGTCCAGCTTAGAGGAGACGGTGTCAATGGCGTCAACGATGTAGTCGGGGTTCCCGGCCAGCAGTTCCTCGGAGTTTTCCGGCGTGCAGAAGACCTGGCGGACAATCACTCGGCAGGAAGGGTTGATGTCCAGCACCCGTTCGCCCATCACCTCCGCCTTGGACCGGCCCAGGGTGCTTCTCAGGGCGATGATTTGCCGGTTGAGATTGGAGGGAGCCACCGTGTCCGCGTCCACCAAGGTGAGCGCTCCGATACCCGCCCGAGCCAGCGCCTCTGCCGCAAAGCCGCCTACGCCGCCGATGCCGAACACGATTACATGGGCGCCTTGTAACCGCGCGACCCCTTCCTCTCCCAGCAAAAGCGTGGTCCTCGCAAATTCCTCCGTCATGGTGTTCCTTCCTTTCCGAACCGTATCTTTTTTGTTCTCAGTATACGGACGAGGCAAGCGGCTGTCAACGGCTGGTGTTTTTCACACAAATGCGAAAAAATCCTTGCATTTTGGTGGGCGGTATGCTAAGATAATCAAGCATAATCGTGTAACTATTTACGGAGGTGCTCATTAGAATGGGTGTTTTAGAGATTGTATTTGGTGTGATTCTTTTGTTGTTCGCTCTTGGTATTATTGCGGTGGTTCTGCTCCAGGAAGGCCGTCAGGCTGGTTTGAGCGGCGTCATCCAGGGCGGCGCGGATTCGTTTCTGGCGAAGAATAAGGCACGCACGGTGGATGCTTTCTTGTCCCGTTCCACCAAGTTTATCGCCATCGTCTTCTTTGTAATGACCGTCGTGATGAACATTGTGGTCGCACTGATGGCGTAAGAAGCAGCTCCGTTTGATAAAGGCAGTCTGGCCCCTGTTTTGGAATTCCAAAACAGGGGCCTTTTTGCATGGGTCTGGGATTTGCCGCAAGCCTGGTACCGGCAAGAATGTGCGTCCAAATCGGCGGCATAACCCATTGACTGTGCGAAAAAGGTCGAGAATTTTCTCTTGACATAGATAGATGACCGATATATTATATAGATGATCGATATAACAAGGAGGGAAACCAATGGCCATTGACAAGAGTCTGCAGGCGGGCAGCACGTCCATGCTGCTGCTGGGGCTGCTGGAGGAAGAGGACCGGTACGGCTACCAGATGATTGAGGAACTGGAAAAACGGTCGGACCACACCTTTTCACTCAAGGCGGGGACGCTTTATCCGCTGTTGCACCAAATGGAGGAGCAGGGGCTTTTGACCTCTTATGAGGGCGCGGCTCGAGGAGCACGGACGCGCAAGTATTACCGGATTACGCCCAAGGGTAAGGGGAAACTCCAAGAGAAAAAGCGGGAATGGGAAGAGTATACCGCTGCAGTCAACCGGGTTTTGAAGGGAGGGACGATCCATGCCGCATACTGCTAGGATGGAAGCGTTTGTGAAAACTGTGTGTGAACAGATCCGGTTTAAACGAGCTCGGGCCGGCGTTGCCCGGGAGCTGATGGACCATATGTGCGACCAGAAGCAGGCCTATTGCTGGCAGGGATTCGAGGAGGCACAAGCGGAAAAGAAGGCGGTCGAGCAGATGGGGGACCCGGTCACCGTAGGAATGCAGATGGATCTGACCCATCGTCCCAAGCCCCAATGGGGGCTTTTTGTTCTGACGGCGGCCCTCCTTTTGGTAGGGATCGGGCTGCAGGGAGCGTTATTCGGGCAGGGGGATCCCTCCGGCCAGCTCACGGTCACACTGATTGCGGCGTCATTGGGCGTGATGGGAATGGTAGGAGCTTATTTTGCCGATTATACGGTGCTGGCTCGAGCGCCACTTGTAATTTACTGGATTTTCTTGGCGGTGGCATTTGTTCACTTTGCATGCCTGCCCGTCGTAAATGGCGCAGGTCAGCGGGGGACATTGCTATTTCTACTGTTTCCGGCGGTGTTTTCGGGTGTAGCGTTTCACTTCCGCCAAAAGGGCTATGGAGGACTGCTGGCAAGCTACGGCTTGATGGCGCTCGGTGTGCTTGCCTGTATGCGGGCTTTCAGCATGCGCTTAGGAGTCCTGATTTTGATTGTGTGTCTGCTTCTTTTGACTGTGATGGTAGGCAAAGGGCAGTTTCGGGTGAAAAAACGGTGGGCCCTGCCGCTTTTATACCTACCGGTTGCGGGAGGTTGCGCGGTATTTGCATGGGGATACTGGGGACGGCTGATGACCGCCTTTTCCAGCGAAGAGGGGTTTGGGTATCTTACCACCGTGACTCGTCAGCTCATAAGCGGGGCGGCTCTGGTCGGCCCAGGGACCACGGCGGACAGCCTCGGCAGGCTCCCGGAGCTGGATACCAGCTATATGCTCACCTTTTTGATTGTCAAGTTTGGTTGGATTCCGTTTTTTCTGGTGGTGGGCCTGTTTGCCGTCTTCTTCGGCTATGCCGTTTTGAGCAGCCTTCGCCAGACGGGGCTTTTGGCTAGAATGACGAGCACGGCCATTCTTTCCACCCTTCTCATCGAAACCCTGTTCTATCTGGCGGCCAACCTGGGCTTCCTGGAGCTTTCCACTCTGCCTTTGCCCCTTTTGTCCTATGGAGGGACGGGGTTGGTTCTTCATATGGTGCTCATCGGTTTTTTGCTCTCGGTGTTTCGCTGCGGTTCTATGGAAGGCCCTGCACCCTATGTAAGGCAGGAACCTGGACGGGTGCAGGTGGCGGACGGGGTACTCTCCATCCGCTTCAAAGGCTTCAAGGGCTCCCGCTGCGATTAAAGTATAGGGACAGATGCTGTAATAAGAAAAAAGCCATGCCGCATATGCAGCATGGCTTTTTTCTTATTACTTGGACGAGGCAGAAAAGGCAAAGTGGCTGCTTTACTGCTCCAAAGTCTGCTTTTTGCGGTAGGCTTGGGGCACATCGTTGGCAATGAGGCCGAGAAGCTTCCCGCCGCTGTTTTGCAGCTTGAGAATGGCGTCGTCCGCCGCGTCAATCCGGGTCTTTTCATACCGGGCCACCAGCACACAGGCGTCGCAGGCGGCACTCACCGCGCAGGCGTCGGCAAAGTTGTTGGCATTGGGCGCGTCCACCAAGATCCGGTCGTATTTGGGCCGTAAGGAGTCCAGCAGGGCATACATAGCGGTGGATTCCAGTAGGGCGGATGGGTTTTCCACAAAGGAGGAGGTGGAACAGATCACGTCCAGATGGTTGTTTACCTTGGCAATGGCCTTGTCGATGCTCACCCGGGCGGTAAGCACATCGGAAAGCCCGTTGACCGAATCCACCCGCAGGCGGGAACGGATGTGGGCCGAACGCATATCCGCGTCGATGAGCAGCACACGGTCCTGGGTTTCCGCGAAAGCCAGGGCAAGACCAGATGCAATCATGGAGCGGCCCTCTTTCGGACCGGTGGAGCAGATGAGAAGGCACTTGGCGTCGCTGCCGGCGGCGTGCTTGACCGCGGCACGCAAAATCCGCACCGATTCCGGCATCCCTTCTCCTGGACGCTTGTCCAGCGGCTTTTCCGTAGAGGGAAGAACGCCTAGTAGCACGGTGTTCCTGGAAGCGCAGTATTTTTTATAATCCCGGATGAAGTTGTCCTTTATTTGAAAATAGAAAAGGAAGCCCAGATAGAAGAGCATTCCTAAAATCGCCCCGGCAAAGCCTTTGGTGACGGCTTTGACCAAAGCGGTGGTGGTGGAAGGGGCCGAGGCCCGGTCGAGCACGGTGGCGGAAACCGGCGGGGAGGTAAAGCGGCGCTGAATCTCGTCGCTGCCGATGGTGGCCAGCTGGTTTGCCATGTTGGCGGCCTTCACGCCGTCTGAATAAGTAATGGTGATCTTTAAAGCATTGGAATCGTCAATGCGCTTGACCGTCACTCCTTTGGCAAAAGAGGCAGTGTCCATAAAGATTTTTGCTTCGGTCATAGCCCGGTCCACCACGTCGAGACTGCTGACGATGGCCACCGAATCCTTGGCGATCTCTTCGGTGAGTTCTGCCTTCTGGGCTTCGGCGGCAACGCTTCCGTCGGTGGGAAGGTTATTGACCAGCATGATGGAGGAGGAGACCGTGACGTTTTTATCCAGCACGGCATAAGAGAGAAACGCCATCACCGCGAATCCCACGAACATGGCGAGAATGGCAAAAATCGAACGTCTGCGTACCTGGGAAGCGTAGCTTGCGAAGCTGAAAATTCCACTGCTGAAAAACTTTTTCATGGCGCCCCCTAGTTAAATCGAAAAAATGTGGTATATTTGAAAAAGACCGCATATCCTATTGACGCAAGGAAAAGGAGTAACACGGCAAAATAGAAACCGTCAAATGTATCCGCATTTAGTATAGTACAAAGGAAAATCCCCGTCAATAAAGTATGTGCGCAAAACGGCGTTTAGAAGCGCGATTCGGCGAGAAAAAAGCCTTGACAGCTGCGGGGAAAGATGGTAGGATAAATAAGACAACAAAGCAGAACAGCATTTTGTCCGTTCTCACCCTCCCGGCACATGGGACCGCGGAGGCGTTCATACGAAAGAAATCGAGGTGCTCGAAGGGTGCCGAGGTTTGTTGTGTGAAGACGCGCGGACGGGATTTTATCCATCCGTGCTTTTCTTTTTAGACCCAATCAAAATAAGGCTTTGGAGGTGCTTACCCATTAGCAGCAAGGAACTGCAAATCAACGAAGATATCCGGGACAGAGAGGTGCGCGTCATCGACGCGGACGGAGCCCAGCTGGGTATCATGTCGACGAAAGAGGCGCTGGAGGTCTCCCTTCAGAAGAATCTGGATCTGGTGAAGATCGCCCCGACGGCCACGCCGCCGGTCTGCCGCATTATGGACTATGGAAAGTACCGTTTTGAACAGGCAAAGCGGGAGAAGGAAGCAAGAAAGAACCAGCATGTGGTGGAGATCAAGGAAATCCGTCTTTCGCTGAATATTGACGTGCACGACTTCAATACAAAAGCCGGCCATGCCAAGCGCTTTTTGAAGGAAGGCAACAAGGTGAAGGTTTCCATCCGCTTCCGCGGGAGGGAAATGGGCCATCCCGAAATCGGGCTTAACACCATGAAGCGGTTTGCCGAAACGCTCAGCGAGGAAGCGAACGTGGAAAAGCAGCCCAAGCTGGAAGGCCGTCATATGATCATGTTCCTTGCGGCGAAGCCCCAGAAGTAGTTTTTTCCTATGCGTTGGCATAGTGGAAGGTCCGCGGGCTTGTGCTGGCGGGCGAATTAGACCGCGGGAGGCTGGGGCGATTGCCGCAGGATTCCTGCGCACAAAAATAAAGGAGGAAATACCATGCCGAAAATCAAAACGCACAGCGGCGCGAAAAAGCGTTTTAAGCTTTCCAAGAACGGTAAGGTCATCCGGGCGCATGCCTACAAATCCCATATTCTCACCAAGAAGAACACCAAGCGCAAGCGCAACCTTCGCAAGACCGCCGTGGCCGATGTGACCAATGTCAAGGCCGTGAAGAGACTCATTCCTTATAAATAAGATTTCCTGCGGTCCTACTCAATAACATTTACGATAATGGAGGTTGCTTATAAATGGCACGTATAAAGGGCGCAATGATGACGCGCAAAAGAAGAAAAAAAGTATTAAAGCTTGCCAAGGGCTACTATGGCGCCAAATCGAAGCTGTTCCGCACCGCCAAGCAGGCGGTCATGAAGTCCGGCCAGTATGCCTACATTGGCCGCAAGCAGAAAAAGCGTGATTTCCGCCGTCTGTGGATCACCCGCATTTCCGCCGCCTGCCGCATGAACGGAATGAACTATTCCACCTTCATGAACGGGCTCAAGAAAGCCGGCGTTACCCTCAACCGCAAGATGCTTTCTGAAATCGCCATTGCCGACCCGGCGGCGTTCACCGCGCTGACCGAGCAGGCGAAGGCTGCCAACAACCAGTAATACCGATGCGCCCGGGAGGATTCCCGGGCGTACTTTTATATGACTGGCAACGTCTCTAGAGAAAGGAAGAGAAACATGCCGCTGACCATAACGAGCCGGGACAATGAGCGGATAAAGCACGCCGTACGGCTGCTGGGGAGCGCCAAAGCCCGCCGGGAGGAAGGGCTTTTCATCATCGAAGGGGCCCGCCTTTGCATGGACGCGCTGCAAAGCGGCGCGGACATCCGGGAGGTGTACGTTACCGAAGCGGCTGCCAAGCGGTATGAAGACGAGGTGCAGGCGTTGTTCGCAGCGGGTAAGGAATGCTTTTTTCTCTCCCCCTCGGCAGCCGCCCGGCTGGCGGATACCAAGCAGCCGCAGGGGATTTTTTGCGTATGTGCTGCGCTTGACAAACAGGCGCGGTTATATACAATAAAAAAAGAATGCAAAATTCTGGCGCTGGAGGAAATGCAGGACCCCTCTAATCTGGGAGCGGTGCTGCGAAGTGCGGAGGCCTTCGGGATGACGGGGGTACTGCTGTCGGAGGGCTGCTGCGATTTGTATAACCCTAAAGTGCTGCGTGCATCCATGGGCGCGGTGTTCCGCCTGCCCTTTGTGCGTACGCCGGATTTGGAAGGAGCGCTTTTGGAGCTGATGAAGAACGGGGTACAGACGCTGGCCGCCGTGGTGGACGCACAGGCGCAGGCCATTACGAAGCTTGACTTAAAGGGGCCTGCCGCCGTAGTCATCGGCAACGAAGGAAACGGGCTAAGACCGCAGACTGCCGCCTTGTGCGACAAACGGGTGACCGTCCCCATGAAGGGGCGGGCGGAATCCCTCAACGCGTCGGTGGCGAGCGCCATCCTCATGTGGGAAATGACCAAGGAATAAGCAATGTAAAAGAAGGCGAGGTGTTGACAGAATGCACAGCATGTATTATTGGCTTTGGTTACAAAGGGCACTGGGTGTAGGAAGCCGTAAGGTCCGCGCCGTGCATTCTGCTTACAGCTCGCTCGAAGAGTTTTACCAGGGAGGAAATACCCTGTGGAAAGAAACGGGGTTCTTTACGCCTAAGGAACTTAGGCGCCTTGGGGAAGTCACGCCCCAATCGGTGACACCGGTGATTAAGGACTGCATCCGGCTCCACTATCACATTCTAACTCCGGACCATCCCAAATACCCCAAGCGTCTGCTCACCCTGCCGGATTATCCAGCGGCCCTTTATGTGTGGGGCGACCTGTGTGAAGTGGACGATGAAGTGTTGATTGCCGTCGTGGGGACCAGAGGCTGCACGCCCTACGGCCAGCAAGTGGCCATGCAGATTTCCGCCACCATGGCGAAGGCCGGGGTGGTGATTGTCAGCGGCGGCGCTTACGGGGTGGACACCATTGCCCACAAAGGCGCTCTGAAAACGGGCGGAAGAACCATTGCGGTGCTGGCCGGCGGCATCAACGCAGGTCAGCTGGTGGGAAACGAGGAGCTGCGCCGTCAGATCGTGGAACAGCAGGGTGCGGTTCTATCCGAGTATCCGCCGGGCGCGCCCATCGGCCGCAACGCCTTTCCCATTCGAAACCGGCTCATGTCCGGCCTGTCTTTGGGTACCTTGGTGGTGGAGGCAGGCGAGCGAAGCGGCGCGCTCATCACCGCCAACTGGGCAAACGAACAGGGCCGGGACGTGTTTGCCATTCCCGGCAGCGTCATGAGCCCCACGTCGCTGGGCTGCAACCGGCTGATTGCCCAAGGGGCCAAGCCGGTGGCTTGTGCCTACGACATCTTAGAAGAATATATCGACCAGTATCCGCATAGGATAAGCCTGAAAATCGCCGGCATCAAGGAATCGGCCAGCCCGGTTACGCCGCCGGCCCCGGGAAAAACCCAAAAACGACAGGCTGCCGCCAAGTCCGATTCCCCACACGAAAAAAAGCCGCAGACGCCCCAGGTAAACGAAGCCGTGCCCACGCTGTCCGACGGGGCGAAGGCGCTCTATGCAGTCCTTCCCTGTGAGCCTGCCCATATCAACGACCTGGCCGCCGCGGCAAAGGTCGAGGTGCGCATGGCGCTTGCCGCTATGACCGAGCTTGAAATCGCGGGCTTAACCCAGTCGTTTCCGGGGCGGCGTTTTTGCCGTAAACCCAACCGATAACTCCTGTTTTGAAACAGGAAAATGATACACAAGGATGGTAATTTCATGTCAGATTTGGTAATTGTGGAATCTCCCGCCAAAGCCAAAACCATTAAAAAGTACCTAGGAAAGAACTACGAAGTCATTGCCTCCATGGGCCATATCCGCGACCTTCCCAAATCCAAGCTGGGCGTGGATGTGGAGCATGATTTTCAGCCTCTGTATACCGAGATCAAGGGAAAGGAGGAGCTGATTCAGGAGCTGAAGGACGCTGCCCAAAAAAGCGACAAGGTCTATCTCGCCACCGACCCCGATCGGGAAGGAGAGGCGATTTCCTGGCACCTAGCGGAGCTTCTTCACCTGGATGAGCACGCCTCCAACCGGGTGACCTTCAACGAGATCACCAAATCCGGCGTGCAGGCGGGCATGGCCCATCCCCGTCAGATCGACGAGGACTTGGTCAACGCCCAGCAGGCCCGGCGTATTCTTGACCGAATCGTGGGCTATAAGATCAGCCCCTTTCTTTGGCGCAAGGTACGAAGAGGGCTTTCCGCCGGACGGGTCCAGTCGGTGGCGGTGCGGCTGATTGTGGACCGGGAAGAGGAAATCAAGAAGTTTAAGCCCCAGGAATACTGGACGCTGGACGCAAAGCTCTTGAAGAAGGGAACCAAAAAGCCTTTTGCCGCCCTTTTTTACGGGGACCAGAAGGGCAAAATCAAAATCAAGAACAAGGAACAGGCGGACGAGATTCTAAAGAATCTCGAGGGCGCCACCTATCAGGTTGCCAAGCTGAAAAAAGGCGTGCGCCGCAAATCCCCCGCGCCGCCCTTTATCACCTCCACCATGCAGCAGGACGCTTCCCGTAAGCTGGGCTTCCAGGCTAGGCGTACCATGAAGGCGGCTCAGGAGCTGTACGAAGGCGTGGAAGTGGCCGGGATGGGCGCCATGGGTCTGATCACCTATATGCGTACCGACTCGCTGCGTATCGCAGACGAGGCGCGGGACGCGTCCGCCGCCTATATTAAGGAAACCTACGGGGACAAGTACCTGCCGGAAAAGCCCCGTGTGTTCAAAAGCCGCGCCTCCGCCCAGGATGGCCACGAAGCCATCCGCCCCACCATGCCGAGCCTCACTCCCGCCCGGGTGAAAGACAGCCTTTCCCTGGATCAGTATAAGCTTTATAAGCTCATCTGGGAGCGGTTTATCGCCAGCCAGATGGCAAACGCCGTGTACGACACGGTGGCGGCGGACATTTCGGCGGGGGACTATGTGTTTAAGGCCTCCGGCCATACCGTTCGCTTCGACGGTTTTACCGTCCTCTATGAAGAAAGCAAGGACGAGGAGGAAGAGGCGGGCACCATGCTGCCGCCTCTGGAAAAGGACGAGGTGCTGCGTCTAAAAGAGCTTAAGGGCAACCAGCACTTTACCCAGCCGCCTCCCCGGTTTACGGAGGCGTCTCTCATTAAGGCGCTGGAGGAAAACGGCATCGGCCGCCCGTCCACCTATGCGCCCACCATCACCACCATCCTGGCGAGGGACTATGTGGAGCGGGAAGGGAAGGCGTTAAAGCCCACCGTGCTCGGAGACGTGACCACCAAGCTGATGAAGGATCTTTTTCAAAACATCGTGGACGTAAAGTTCACCGCCAATATGGAGCACGATCTCGACGAAGTGGAAGCAGGAGAGAAAAACTGGGTGGAGACCCTTCACGACTTCTACGGCGGTTTTGAGAATACTCTGGAGGAAGCGGAAAAGAAGATGGACGGCACCCGGGTGAAAATCCCGGATGAGGAAACCGACATTGTATGCGAAAAATGCGGGCGCAAGATGGTCATCAAGCTCGGGCGGTTCGGTAAGTTCCTGGCCTGCCCGGGATACCCCGAATGCAAGAATACCAAGAAGCTCGTCAAGGAAACCGGCGGCTTTTGCCCGAAATGCGGCGCCAGAATGATTGAGAGAAAGTCCAAAAAGGGCCGGCCTTACTACGGCTGTGAAAACTATAAGGACTGCGGCTTTATGACGTGGGATCTGCCCATTGCGGAGAAGTGTCCCAAGTGCGGCAAAAGCCTGTTCCAGAAAAAAGGCAAGATGGCGAAAATCTACTGCGCCTCAGAAGAGTGCGACTATGAGCGTCCGGTGGAAAAGGCCGCCAAGAAGACGGAGGAGCAATGAACAGGGTTACGGTAATCGGCGCTGGCCTCGCCGGGTGTGAGGCAGCGCGGCAGCTGACAAAAGCGGGAATTCCCGTCACCCTGCTCGAACAAAAGCCAATCCAGTTTTCCCCGGCCCATCGGTCGGCTAATTTTGGAGAGTTGGTTTGCTCCAATTCCCTCAAAGCCATGCGCTTAGAAAGCGCAGGCGGGCTGTTAAAAGCAGAGATGGAGCGGCTGGGTTCGATTTGTTTGGAGGCGGCGAAAGCCTGCCGGGTGCCCGCCGGCGGCGCGCTGGCGGTGGACCGGGATCGGTTTTCCGGCCTTCTTACGAAGGCCATGGAAGAAGATCCTCTTATTACCGTGGAGCGCCGCCCAGTATCCGCGCTGCCAGAGGACGGGGTCACCATTGTGGCCACCGGGCCGCTGACGGCGGGGGCGTTTGCCAAAGCGGTGGAGCAAAAGGTGGGGGAAGGGTATTTGAGCTTTTATGATGCGGCCGCCCCCATTGTTACGGCCGAATCGGTGGACATGGGCAGCGCCTTCGCCGCCTCCCGGTACGACCGGGGGGAGGACGATTACATCAACTGCCCCATGAACAAGGAAGAGTACGAGGCTTTTTATGAGGCGCTCATCCACGCCGAAAGCGCCACCCTTCACGCCTTTGACAAGCCCAACGTCTACGAGGGCTGCATGCCCATCGAGATTATGGCCAAGCGCGGGCCGGACACCATTCGCTACGGCCCCTTAAAGCCGGTGGGGTTGCGCGACCCGCGCACCGGGCACCGGCCTTGGGCGGTGGTGCAGCTTCGCAGAGAGAACGCCGAGGGGACCCTTTATAATCTGGTAGGATTTCAGACGAATTTGAAATTCCCCGAGCAGAAGCGGGTGTTCTCCATGATTCCAGCTCTTCGAAATGCGGAGTTTGCCCGGTACGGGGTGATGCACCGCAACAGCTTCTTAGACTCCCCTAAGCTCTTAAACCCCGACCAAAGCCTGAAAACCGACCAAAACCTTTTCTTCGCCGGGCAGATTACCGGGGTGGAAGGGTACATGGAATCGGCCATGTCGGGCATCTGGGCGGGGATTCATGCCGCAAGGCGGGTGCTGGGGAAAGAACCGGTGCTGCCGGGACCCGACACCATGTCGGGGGCGCTTTTGCATTTTATCACGGCTGGGAGCACGGCGAAATTCGAGCCTATGGGGGCGAATTTCGGCATTCTCCCCTCTCTGCCCGAGCACATCCGGGACAAAAAGCTGCGGTATGGAGCGCTTGCCAAGCGAGCGCTTTCCAGCTTGGAAGAAACGGTGCAAAAGCTTGAGAAGGAAGCATCTTTCCCAAAGGAACAAGACGGAAAGGAAGCGTAGCGTTATGAAAATCATTGTGGATGCCTTTGGCGGCGACAACGCGCCGCTGGAAATACTGAAGGGAAGCGCTGCGGCGGTGGCCGCTTACGGGTGTGACATTTTGTTGTGCGGCGACGAAAGCGTTATCCGCAAGGTGGCGGCAGACAATCAGATTTCCCTTGCAGACATGGAGATCGTCCATGCGCCGGACGTGATTTCCATGGAGGACGAGCCGGGAGAAGTGGTCAAGTCCAAGAAAAACTGCTCCATGGCCGAGGGGCTGCGCAGGCTCGCCGCCGGAGAAGGGGACGCGTTTGTGTCCGCCGGGTCCACCGGCGCCCTGCTCATCGGCTCGACCCTGCTTGTCAAGCGCATCAAGGGCATCAAGCGGTGCGCCCTGGCCCCGATTTTGCCCTGTGACAATGGGTTTTACATGCTCATCGACGGGGGCGCCAACGTGGAATGCCGTCCGGAGATGCTCGAGCAGTTCGGCATTATGGGCAGCGCCTATATGGAAAAGGTCATGGGAATAAAGGCGCCCAAGGTCGGCCTTGCCAACGTGGGTACCGAGCCCACCAAGGGCGGAGAACTCCAGCACGAGGCGTTTTCTCTGCTTTCCAAGGCGCCGGTCAACTTTATCGGCAACGTGGAGGCCAGGGATTTCCCGGCGGGCGTGTGCGACGTGCTGGTAGCGGACGGGTTTACCGGAAACGTGATCTTAAAGCTGACCGAAGGGGTGGCGGGCACCCTGTTCGGGAATATTAAGGGAATTTTAAAGGCAAACTTAAAGGGAAAGCTGGCCGCGGCCATGATTATGCCGGGGCTCAAAGCCTTCAAAAAGCGGATGGACACCGACGAATACGGCGGCGCGCCCCTGCTTGGCACTTCTAAGCCGGTTTTCAAGGCTCACGGCAGCTCCAACGCTTACGCCTTCCAGAACGCCATCCGCCTGGCCTGTGACTTTGCCAAGGGAAACGTCATCGGTACCATTGAGGAGAGTCTGCAGGAGGGCAAATAGCCTTACGCGTTTTGCCTGGATTCGGGGCGGTCTATTGACAAAGCCGGCCCGGGACTTTTATCATAAAAGGAAGCATAGAATTTCGTTTCATTTTTGCCGGTATTCCCGGAGAATGGGGGTGCCGGCAATCGGTATTTTTCCCTTTGGCCGCTTAAAAGCAGCTCAAGGGAAAAACAAGAGGAAAAGGAGGCGTGTCACATGAAGGAACTGCAAAAGAAAATCGGGTATACCTTTCAAAACGAAGGCCTGCTGAAAACAGCGCTGACCCATTCGTCCTATGCTAACGAAGGAAAAAAAGGCGGGGTGAGCAATGAACGGCTGGAATTTTTGGGAGACTCGGTACTGAGCATCGTAGTGTCCGACTATCTTTACCGCAGTTACGAAACCCAGCCAGAGGGAGAACTGACTCGGATGCGGGCGGCCTTGGTGTGTGAAAAGTCCCTTTGCCGCTTTGCAAGGGAAATTGATTTGGGCAAGTACCTGCTTTTGGGCAAGGGCGAGCAGCACACCGGCGGACGGGAACGGCCTTCGGTGCTGGCGGACGCGTTTGAGGCGGTCATTGCCGCCATCTATCTGGACGGAGGCATGGAACCCGCCAGGCGGCATATCCTGCGCTTTGTTAAAGAGGAAAGCACCGTCAACGCGAAGCCGTTCCGGGATTACAAGACCACCCTTCAGGAGATTGTTCAGCAAAATCCAGGCGAAAGCCTGAGCTATGTCCTGACGGGTGAGAGCGGGCCGGACCACGACAAGCGTTTTACCGTAGAGGTGTTTTTAAATTCCAATTGCATCGGGAAAGGCAGCGGGCACAGCAAGAAGGAAGCGGAGCAACAGGCGGCAAGAGAAGCGCTGCACTTGATGGGCTGCGACAAGTGAAGCACGCAAACGTGGCCATTTTTGTCCCCCACGCCGGCTGCCCGTATGCCTGCAGCTTCTGCGACCAGCGGCGCATCTCTGGGCAGGCCCGGATTCCCACGCCCGAAACGGTGCGAAAGACAGCCGAACAGGCGTTGAGGGACCTGGGCACCCGCGCGAAAGACAGCGAGCTTGCCTTTTTCGGCGGCAGCTTTACCGCGATGAACCGCGGCGTTATGTGCGGCCTATTGGAGGCGGCCCGGGACTATGTAGGCGAGGGCAAGCTTTCCGGCATCCGGGTTTCCACCCGGCCCGACGCGGTGGATGAAGAGGTGCTTGGCCTTTTAAAAGCGTACGGCGTTACCGCGGTGGAGCTGGGCGCCCAGAGCATGGACGATGATGTTCTCAAGAAAAACGGGCGGGGCCATACCGCCCAGGACGTCAGGAAAGCGGCCGCGGGGATTCAGAAGGCGGGGCTTTCTCTAGGCCTTCAGATGATGACCGGGCTTTATGGGGACACCGACGACGGCGCCCGGCGCACTGCCGAAGAGCTGGCGGCGTTAACGCCGGATACGGTGCGCATTTATCCCGCAGTGGTTATGGAGGGGACCCCTCTTGCCGACTGGTACGTAGAAGGCCGGTATACGCCGCCGGGACTTTGGGAGACAGTGGCACTCTGCGCTGAGCTTTTGGATTTCTTTGAGGAGCGGCACATCCGGGTCATCCGGGTGGGGCTGCATGCCGAGGCGTCTATGCAGGAGCACCGGCTCGCAGGACCCTGGCACCCGGCTTTCGGGGAGCTTTGCGAGAACGAACGGTTCTTTTGCCGGGCAGAAAGACTGCTGTGCGGCCGTAAACCGGGGCACTATTGTATCCAAATCAATCCAAAGGACCAATCGAAAATGACGGGACAGAAAAAACGCAACCTGTCCCGGTTACAAAAACTTGGCTTCTCCTGTAAGGTCGTCCCCCAAGAGGGGATGAAGGCGGGAGAGCTTCGAATCACTTGTACATAGAAAGGCGGAACTTTGGTGCTGTTAAAATCCCTTGAACTGCAGGGCTTCAAATCCTTCGCGGACAAGACCACCCTGACCTTCGGCCAGGGCGTCACGGCGGTGGTAGGCCCCAACGGCTCCGGCAAAAGCAACATCAGCGATGCGGTACGCTGGGTGTTGGGCGAGCAGTCCTCCCGCCAGCTGCGGGGCGCGCGCATGGAGGACGTGGTCTTCGTGGGCACCTCCACCCGTAAGGCCAAGGGCTTTGCGGAAGTATCCCTGACCATCGACAACGCCGACCGCAGCCTTAACTTCGACAGCGACGACGTGCGGGTCACCCGGCGGTATTACCGGTCG
This sequence comes from Clostridiales bacterium, assembly GCA_018364155.1. GTDB lineage: Bacteria > Bacillota > Clostridia > Oscillospirales > Acutalibacteraceae > Solibaculum_A. The sequence goes on along the minus strand of JAGZMM010000001.1, from coordinate 727,856 downwards.
GGTGAGTCGGACTATCTGCTAAACGGCGCGGCGGTGCGGCTCAAGGACGTGCACGAGCTTTTTATGGATACCGGCCTTGGTCGAGACGGGTATTCCATCATCGGCCAGGGCAAGATTGCCGATATTGTAGGCTCCAAGTCGGACGAACGCCGGGAAATCTTCGAGGAAGCGGCGGGCATCTCCAAATACCGCTACCGAAAAATCGAGGCGGAGCGCCGCCTTTCTGCGGCAGAGGAAAATCTCGTCCGGCTGCTGGATATTTTGAAGGAACTGGAAGGCCGGGTGGAGCCGCTCAAAGAGCAGGCGGCCAAGGCGGAGAGATTTCTAACGTTATCCGGCGAGAAAAAGGTGCTGGAAATCGGTATCTGGGTCAAGAGCCTAAGTAAGGCCAAAGAAGTCCTCTTGGAGCAGGAGCATAAGCTCTTGTCCGCCCGCAGCCAGCACGAGGGCGTGGAAGAAACCCTTTCCGACATCGAGAGGGAAATCGAAGAGGTGCAGATCGAGTCGGGCCGGCTGGCGGCCGCCATCGACGAGGTGCGCCGGTCGGTTTCCTCGCTGGAAGAGCAGGCGGTGCGCACCGAAGGGGAAGGAAACGTCCTCAAGAACACGGTGGAACACAACCTGGCTTCCATCCAGCGCATCGAAGGGGAAATTGCGGCCAGCAGCCAGTCAGGGGAAGAACTGCGCGGGCAGATGGCCGAATATGAGGAAAAAATGAAGAAGGGCGAGCAGGCGGCGGCGGAAAAGACCGCCCGGCTCAACGAGTGTACCGTGCGGATGCAGGAGCTGCTCGAACAAAACCTGGGCCATTCCGAGCAGATGGACCGTTTGAGCAAGGAGCTTTCCGTGCTTACCCAGAAGGATGCGGACGTACGCATTACGTCCATCACCGCCCGTTCGGAGCTGGAGAGCATCGAAGCGCGGCAGAAAACGCTCGACGAGTCCCAGCAGGCGGCGACGCTGACCAAGGATGCCCTGCTGCGGGAGCTGACGGAAATTCAGGATGGGCTCAAGGAGCTCGGCGGGCACATGGAAAGCCTGCAAAACGCCGCCAAGGGCTATCAAATCCGCCTGGAAAGCCGCCAAAAGCGGTTGGACGGACAACGGCAGCTGGCGGACAAGCTTTCCTTGGACGCAAACGAAATGCACCGGCGGGCAAAGCTGCTCGAGGATCTGGAACGAAACCTGGAGGGCTTTGCGTATTCGGTCAAAAATGTGATGAAGCAGGCGTCTCACGGGGCGCTGCGGGGCATACTAGGTCCGGTGTCCCGGCTCATTACCGTACCGGGAGAATACGCCCAGGCCATCGAAACCGCGCTGGGCGGCGCTATGCAGAACATTGTCACCGAAGACGAAAATGCTGCCAAAGCGGCCATCGCCTATTTAAAGCGGGGCGACGGCGGCCGCGCCACCTTCCTGCCGGTCACCTCCGTCAAGGGGAGCCGGCTTTATGAGAAAGGACTTGACGACTGCTATGGGTTTGTGGGAATCGCCGCGGGACTTGTGGAATATAACCCGAAATTCGAGGGCATCGTCGCTTCTTTGCTTGGGCGTGTGGCGGTGGCGGAGGATTTGGACTGCGCCATTGCCATCGCCAAGCGGTATTCCTATAAATTTCGAGTGGTAACCTTAGATGGCCAGGTGGTCAATGCCGGCGGTTCTTTGACCGGCGGCTCTCACACGAAGAACGCGGGCCTTTTGGGACGGCGCAGCGAAATCGAGAAAATCAAGGGGCAGGCCAAGGAACTGGAAGGGCAGGCGGCGGCGGCCCGGCAGAAGCAGCAGATCTTTGCTGAAGAGCTGGCCGCGTCTCAGGCGGAGCTTTCCGGCGTCAAAGGGGAAATCGCTACCGCTCAGGAAGACCACATCCGCTTTGAGGCGGAGCAAAAGCGGGTGGAGAGCCAGCTTTTGACTGCCGAGCAAAACCTGCGGTCCATGGAAGTACAGCACAGCCTTCTGACTGAGAAAAAAGCAGAGCTGACAGCGGCGTTGGAAAACGTGGGAAAGGACGCCGCAGACATCGCCGCAAAGAAAGAGAAGGTTCAAGAAGAGCTGGCGGCGCTCACCGGCGGGCGGGAGAATTTGGACCGCCGCCGCGAGCAGCTTTCCGCCAAAAGCGAGACCCTGCGCCTGGAGCTTTTGGCAGTGGAAAAGGACGTGGAAGCGGCTAGAGAGTCCGTCCGGCAGCTTCAGGAGAGAAGGAGCGGTCAGGCGAGACACGCCCAGGAGCTCGAACGGCAGAAAGCGGAGTTTCTTCAGAAAAACGAGCAGCTGACCCAGGACATCACCCAGCGGCTGCAATCTGCCCGGGCTCTGCGCGAGCAGGCAGCCAGGGCGGAAAACGACATCCGCGAGAAAACCGAACAGCGGGAAGGCTGCAGCCGGCGTTTTCAGGAGCTGCGCGGGCAGGAAAAAGAACGGTCGGACGAGCGCGAGCGACTGGGCCGGGAGCTTGCCCGGCTGGAAGAGCGCAAAGCGGCCAGCCAGAAGGACTACGACGAGATCATCAAAAAGCTGTGGGACGAGTACGAGCTGACCCGGCGGGAGGCGGAGGAAACCGCCGCGCCGGTGGAAGACCTGCCCAAGGCCCAGCGGCGGCTGAACGAAATCAAAAACGCCATCCGGTCATTGGGTTCGGTAAACGTCAGCGCCATCGAAGAATATCAGGAGGTCAGCGAACGCTATACCTTCCTGAAAGCCCAGGTGGAGGATGTGGAACACGCCCGGGACGAGCTATACCGCCTGATCAAAGAGCTCACCGGGAAGATGCACGAGCTGTTCTTGGACCGGTTTGCGAAGATCAACGGCGAGTTCGGCCAGATTTTCACCGAGCTCTTCGGCGGCGGAAAGGCGCAGCTTACCTTGACCGACCCCGAAGACGTGCTCACCTCCGGCATTGAGATTTCCGTGCAGCCGCCCGGGAAAATCATCACCCATCTGGACAGTCTCTCGGGCGGGGAAAAGGCGTTGGTGGCCATTTCTCTTTATTTTGCCATCCTGCGGGTAAGCCCATCTCCCTTCTGCGTGCTCGATGAGATTGAGGCGGCGCTGGACGATGTGAATGTCAGCCGGTTTGCTTCCTATCTGCGGCGCATGAGCGGCAACACCCAGTTTATCGCCATCACCCACCGCAGAGGCACCATGGAGGAAGCGGACGTGCTCTACGGGGTGACCATGCAGGAGGAGGGCGTGTCCAAGCTCCTAGAGCTGCGGGCGTCCGAGCTGCAGGAGAAGTGGCATTTGTCTTAAATATATGCATACGGCTGCCTAAGGCGGCTTTTGTACACGAGAAAGCGGGAAGAAAGGAAACGAACGTATGGGACTCTTTTCGAAAATCGCCCAGGGTCTGAAAAAAACCCGGGACAATATGGCCCAGCAGATGGACAACCTCTTTAAATCCTTCAAGAAGGTGGACGAGGAGCTGTTTGAGGAGCTGGAAGAAATTCTGATTATGGCGGACGTAGGGATGCTCACCTCCGAACGCATCTGCGGAGAACTGCGCGAGCGGGTCAAGAAGCAGAAGATTACCGATCCGGAAGAGGTCCGGGGCTTACTTCGGGAGATCATCGCCGAGCTTTTGGAAGGGGACCAGACCCTTCATCTGAGCAGCCGGCCCTCCATCATCCTGGTCATCGGCGTCAACGGGGTGGGCAAAACCACCACCATCGGCAAGCTTGCAAACCAGCTCAGGGAAGAGGGAAAAAAGGTCATCCTGGCGGCGGGGGATACCTTCCGCGCCGCGGCGGGCGAGCAGCTGCAAATCTGGGCAGAGCGCAGCAAGACCGAGATTGTCCGCCATGCGGAAGGGGCGGACCCGGCGGCAGTGGTGTTCGACGCCATCGCCGCTGCCAAGGCCCGGCACGCGGACGTGGTGATTGTGGACACGGCCGGCCGCCTTCACAACAAAAAGCACCTGATGGACGAGCTTGCGAAAATCAGCCGGGTCATCAAGCGGGAACTGCCGGACGCAGACGAAGAGGTTTTGCTGGTGCTCGACGCGACCACGGGGCAAAACGCCGTCAACCAGGCCAGGGAATTCAAGAATGCGGCGGGCATCACCGGCATTGTGCTCACAAAGCTCGACGGCACCGCCAAGGGCGGCGTGGTCATTTCCATCATGGAGGAGCTGGAGGTGCCGGTGAAATACATCGGCGTGGGCGAACAGATGGACGATCTGCAGCCCTTTGATGCGCCGGCTTTTGCGAAGGCTTTGTTTGAGGGCGGGGAGGCGGCTGAATGAAGCGGTTCGTAGTCGCCACCCAGAACCGGGACAAATTGGTGGAAATCGCCCGGCTTCTTCGGCCCATCGGCATCGAGCCGGTTTCCTTAAAGGAAGCGGGCGTGGATTTCTCCGACGTGGAGGAAACGGGGCAAACCTTTCTGAAAAATGCCCAGATTAAAGCGAGAGCCGCCTTTGAGAAAAGCGGCCTTCCGTCTATTGGGGACGATTCTGGCTTAGCAGTGGATGCGCTAAACGGCGCGCCGGGCATCTATTCCGCCCGGTACGCGGGGGAAGGTGCCACCAATGAAATGCGCATCGAAAAGCTCCTTGGGAACCTGGAAGGCGTCGAAAAGGAAAAACGCACAGCCCGGTTTGTCTGCGCGGTGTGCTGCGTGTTCGCGCCGGGAGAGGAGCTCAGCGTCCAGGGTGAATGCGAAGGAACCATTGCGTTCGAGCCGGTGGGCGAGGGCGGCTTTGGTTATGACCCGGTGTTTCTCATAGAAGACGGGCGCAGCTTCGCCCAGCTGACCGATGGGGAAAAGGACGGTATGAGCCACCGGGGCCGGGCGCTGAAAAAGCTTGAGCAGGCGCTGCGCGAGCGGGAAAGCGGACAATAATAAAGAACGGAGAAACGATATGTTAACGAGTAAGCAAAGGGCCTATTTGCGAGGCCTTGCCAATACCATGGAGGCTATTTTTCAGGTGGGCAAAGGCGGCGTCAACGACGCGCTCATCGCCCAGGTAGACGACGCGCTGCGGGTGCGCGAGCTCATTAAGGTGCGGGTGCTGGAAACCTCGCCCGAATCGGTCAAGGAAGTGGCCCAAGCGGTAGCAGAAGGCACAAAGGCGGACGTGGTGCAGGTGATCGGCAGCCGGTTTGTGCTGTTCCGGCGAAACCCCAAGGAGCCGAAAATTGAGCTGATTTAACTCAGATCACCTTCACTCGGATAGGAGTGGCAGACGTTGCAGAAAATCGGCATTTACGGAGGAACTTTCAACCCGGTGCATCTGGGTCATGTCAGCCTGGCCAAGCGTTTTTTAAAGGCGCTGGAGCTCGACACGGTGTTTTTGGTCCCCACCGCCACGCCGCCCCACAAGGTGCGGTCGGACTTGGCGGGCGGAGACGAGCGGTATGAAATGTGTAAGCTGGCGGTGGAAGGAGAAAAAGGGCTCGACGTGTCCGACGTAGAGCTGATCCGGGGCGGCAAAAGCTACACGGTGGACACCCTTTTGGAATTTCATCGCCGCTATCCGGACAGCGCCCTCTATCTCATCACCGGGGCGGACATGTTTTTGACACTGGAGCAGTGGTACCGGTTTGGGGATATCGCCCATCTGGCAGTGCTCTGTGCAGCGCCCAGGGACGAGGATTCGGCAGAGGACCTATACCGCTACGCCGACCGGCTGCGGGCCGTCTACGGTGCAAGGACCGCCGTGGTCAATTTTCCGCTGCTGCCCATTTCTTCCACCTTGGTGCGCGACCGGCTGCGGGCGGGAGAACCAGTGGACGGGCTGGTGCCCCAAGCGGTAAAGCAGTATGTATACGAGCGCGGGCTCTATCAATAAATGCAAGCGGAAGGGAAGCGACAGGCATATGGAGTACGAGGCGGTTTTGCGGGAAAAACTAACCGAGAAGCGGTACGTGCATTCCATTGAGGTATCCAAGGCGGCGGTGCGGCTGGCACAGCGGTACGGCGCCGATGTGGAGAAGGCACGCATCGCCGGGCTTTTGCACGACGTGATGAAGGATGCCGGCGGGGACGCCCAGTTGCAAATCATCGAGAATTCTGGTACAATCCTTACGAATGTGGAACGCGCGTCCCAAAAGCTATGGCACGGGATTGCAGGCGCTATCTATGTGCGTGATGTGCTGGGCATTGATGACCCGGATATCTTTGAAGCAATCCGCTACCATACCACCGGCCGGGCGGGCATGTCTCTCTTGGAAAAGGTGGTATTCGTGGCCGATTACACGTCGGACGACCGGGACTATGAAGATGCCCAGGTGGTGCGTAAGATTGCAAAGGAAAGCCTTGAAAAGGCCATCGTGGAAGGGATCGCTTATACCGTGACCGATCTTATCCGGCGGGGCCGCACAGTCGCTAGGGACACCATCGACGCTTATAACGAGAGCCTGCTTGCTTTGCAAGCGCAGGAGGAAAAGGAGAAACGCGAATGACAGCATTGGAACTGACTCAGGAAATCGCTTGTGTTTTAGATAAAAAGAAAGCAAAGGACATCAAGGCCATTTACATCCGGGATTTGACCATTCTGGCCGATTATTTCATCATCTGCACCGGCACCTCCACCACCCAGGTTAAGGCACTGGCGGACGAGGTGGAATACCAGATGAAGACCAAGTTTGCGCTTACGCCCGCCCGGGTGGAGGGGTATCAGTCTTCTTCCTGGATTTTGGTGGACTACGGCAATGTGGTCGTCCACTTCTTCCTGGAGGACACCCGCGATTTCTATTCCCTGGAACGGCTCTGGACGGACGGACAGCCCGTCGAGCCGGAGGAATTGTTTGCAAAGGTTGAGGAGGAAGAAACGAAATGAAGTGCGACTTTGGGAAGATAGAAAAAAAGTGGCAGGATATTTGGGAGGAAAAGGGCGTTTTTCACGCGAAAAACGACTATTCCAAACCGAAATTCTATGCGCTGGTGGAGTTTCCCTACCCGTCCGGGCAGGGGCTGCACGTGGGTCATCCCCGCAGCTACACGGCGCTGGACATTGTGGCCCGCAAAAAGCGCCTGGAGGGCTTTAATGTCCTCTATCCCATGGGGTGGGACGCGTTCGGCCTGCCCACGGAAAACTTCGCCATCAAAAACCACGTGCATCCTGAGATCGTGACCAAGCAGAACGTGGCCCGCTTTAAAAAGCAGCTGCAATCGTTGGGCCTTTCCTTTGACTGGAGCCGGGAGATCAACACCACCGACCCGGAGTATTATAAGTGGACCCAGTGGATTTTCCTGCAGCTGTTTAAAAAGGGCCTTGCGTATAAGAAGGAGATGGCGGTCAACTGGTGCACCTCCTGCAAATGCGTGCTTGCCAACGAAGAAGTGGTCGGCGGCGTCTGCGAGCGGTGCGGCGGCGAGGTGATTCACAAGACCAAGAGCCAGTGGATGCTCAAGATTACCGCCTATGCCCAGCGCCTTCTGGATGATCTGGACAAGGTGGATTACATTGAAAGGGTCAAAACCCAGCAGCGAAACTGGATCGGCCGTTCTACCGGTGCGGAGGTGGATTTCGCCACCACCGCCGGAGATAAGCTGCGGGTGTACACCACCCGTCCGGACACGCTGTTCGGCGCTACTTATATGGTCATTTCTCCGGAGCATCCGATCCTGGAAAAGTGGGCGGACCGGCTTCAAAACCTCGACGAAATCAAAGCCTACCAGGAAGAGGCCGCCCGCAAGTCGGACTTTGAGCGCACCGAAGTGGCCAAGGACAAGACCGGCGTGCGTCTGAACGGCGTCATGGCCATCAACCCGGTCAACGGCAGAGAAATCCCGGTTTTTATTTCCGATTATGTGCTGATTTCCTATGGCACCGGCGCCATCATGGCGGTGCCGGCCCATGACACCCGTGACTGGGAGTTTGCCAAGAAGTTTGACCTGCCTATCATTGAAGTGGTCAAGGGCGGCGACGTGGAAAGGGAAGCATTTACCGACTGCGCCACCGGCGTGATGGTCAATTCCGGTATGCTCGACGGGCTGACCGTGGAGGAAGCCAAAGAAAAGATTACTGCCTGGCTCAAAGAACAGGGCCTGGGCGAACCAAAAGTCAACTTCAAGCTCAGAGACTGGGTATTCGCCCGCCAGCGGTACTGGGGCGAGCCGATTCCCATCGTCATCTGCGACAAGTGCGGCTACGTGCCGCTGCCGGAGGACCAGCTTCCCTTGAAGCTGCCGGAAGTGGAGAGCTACGAGCCCACCGAGGACGGGGAATCCCCTCTGGCTGCTTTGACCGATTGGGTGGAGACCACTTGCCCCCACTGCGGCGGCAAAGCCAAGCGGGAAACCGACACCATGCCCCAGTGGGCCGGGTCAAGCTGGTATTTCCTGCGCTACTGCGACCCGCACAACGACAAGGCGCTGGCAAGCAAGGAAGCGTTGGACTACTGGATGCCGGTGGATTGGTACAACGGCGGCATGGAACATACCACCCTGCATTTGCTTTATTCGAGATTCTGGCATAAGTTCCTTTATGACATTGGGGTGGTCCCCACCTGTGAGCCCTATGCCAAGCGCACCAGCCACGGCATGATTTTGGGTGAAAACGGGGAAAAGATGAGCAAGTCCAGAGGCAATGTGGTCAACCCCGACGACATCGTCAAGGAATACGGCGCGGATACCATGCGCCTGTATGAGATGTTCATCGGCGACTTTGAGAAGGCCGCGCCCTGGTCGAGCAATTCCATCCGCGGCTGCCGCCGGTTTTTGGACCGGATCTGGGATTTGCAGAAGAACGTGATGGATGGGCCTATCCGTCCAGAGCTGGAAAAAGCGTTCCACAAGACCATTCGTAAGGTCACGGAGGACATTGACAATCTGAAGTTTAACACCGCCATCGCCGCGATGATGGCCTTAATTAACGATATCGGGGCGGCCGGCGGCATTACCAAAGAGGAATACCGCGTCCTGCTCCTGCTCTTAAATCCCTTTGCGCCTCATATCACCGAGGAGTTGTGGGAAACCCTGGGATACGGCGGCATGGTGACCGACCAAAAGTGGCCGGTGTATGACGAGGAAAAGTGCAGAGAAGACGAGATCGAGGTGGCCGTGCAGATCAACGGCAAGGTGCGCGACCGGATTACCATTCCGGCCGCTAGCGAGGCGGCCGACGCCATTGCCTGCGCCAAGGCGGCCCAGAAAATCATCCCGCTTTTGGACGGCAAGCAAATCGTCAAGGAAATCTACGTCAAAGGAAAGCTGATCAACATCGTAGCAAAATAAAAGGCCTTTCGCTTTCAAACGGGCGGCTGCACAAAGCCGCCCGTTTTCTGTCCTGCGTTTGCAAAAAAATCGGTGCGGGCGTATCCAAAAGCGCCAACAACTGATTTGTGCCGACAGAATTGTGATATGCCGGTTTACGCATAGACACAGGCTGCCGGAATTTGTCCGGCGGCACCGATGCTGGGAACAAATAAACGGGGCGGGACAGTCTCCGCCGACACCTGAACATTGCGACATAAGTGGGAGGAACACGCTCTTGTCCGAGAAACGCAGCAAATTGGTTCCCGCAGGGGAACTCCAACGCCAGCAGAAATACGCCGAGCAGGTGAAGGAGCTGATGCTCCTGCGTACCCGAAATCCTGTGCCTTTGGCCCATGTCCATACCTATGGCTGCCAGGGCAACGTAGCGGACGGGGAGCGGATCAAAGGGATGCTCGCCCAGATGGGATTTGAGTTTACCGAGGAGCCCAAAGAGGCGGACTTGATTTTATACAACACCTGCGCCATCCGTGAGCACGCGGAGGACCGGGTGTTTGGAAATGTGGGAGCGCTCAAGCACATCAAGGAGCGCCATCCGGCCACTATCCTGGGCCTTTGCGGCTGCATGATGCAGCAGCCCCAGGTGGCCGAACGCATCCGCAAAAGCTTCCCTTACGTGAGCTTGGTGTTCGGCACCCATGTGGTCCACCAGTTGCCTGAGCTCTTATACCGGCTGCTCACCTGCGAGCGCCGGGTGTTCGAGCTGCCTGAAAGCGACGGGGTGGTGGCGGAAGGGCTGCCGGTGCGCCGGGACGGGGAGCTCAAGGCATGGCTTCCCATCATGTACGGGTGCAACAACTTCTGCTCTTACTGCATTGTCCCCTACGTGCGGGGACGGGAACGCAGCCGCACGATGGAAGCCATTGTAGCGGAAGCGAAAGAGATCATCGCCGCCGGGTACAAGGAGATTACCCTTTTGGGGCAGAACGTCAACTCCTACGGAAAGGATCTGCCCGAACCGGTCTCCTTCGCCCAGCTTCTCAAGACCATAGACGCCCTGCCCGGAGATTTTAAAATCCGGTTTATGACTTCTCATCCCAAGGATGCCACAAAAGAACTCATCGATGTCATCGCCGAAAGCCGCAAGGTGTCCCACCATCTGCATTTGCCGGTTCAGTCCGGCAGCGACCGCATTTTAAAGGCTATGAACCGGCATTATACTCGGGAGCAGTATCTGGATCTGGTGGCATATGCGAAAAAGCGTATCCCGGACCTTTCCCTGACCTCCGACATCATCGTAGGGTTCCCTGGGGAAACGCGGGAGGACTTTGAGGAAACTTTGTCCCTCATCAAAGAAGTGGAGTACACATCCTTATTTACCTTCATTTTTTCCCCCAGAGAGGGCACTCCCGCCGCCAAAATGGACGATCCCATTGAGGCCAAAGAAAAGTCGGCCTGGTTTTCCGAGCTTCTCAAGGTGCAGGAGGAAATCGCCGCTAAGCGCTCGGCTTCCATGGTGGGGCAGGTAGTGGAGGTTTTGTGCGAGGAGGAGGGGAAGAACGGCCTGCTCACCGGCCGCACCGACGGCAACATTATCATCGAATTTTCCGGAAACCCCAAACAAATCGGGCGCATGGTAAACGTGAAAGTGACCCGCGCGCGAAACTGGATTCTTGTGGGGGAAGCGATCGATCAAGAAATCAAATCATAGGAGGAATAAACATGGATATTTTGCAACTGACGAGAGCCCTGGGTCACGCCATCCAGGAGGATGAACGTTATCTTGCCTTTATGGCCGCCAAGGAGGCAAACGACCAGGACGAGGAGCTCCAGCGCCTTATCGGGGAGTTTAATCTCAAGCGCATTTCCATCAACTCCGAGGCCAGCAAGGAGCACAAGGACCAGGAGAAGCTCGAAAGGCTCAATGCCGAGCTGCGCGATTGTTATGAAACCGTTATGCAGAACGTGCACATGGCCGCCTACAACGATGCCAAGCAGGCTATGGACGCGCTCTTAAACGAGATTAACACCATCATCGCCGTCTCCGCAAACGGCGGCGACCCGGATACCGCTCAGGCGTCCGGCGGCTGTTCGGGCAGTTGCTCGGGCTGCTCGGGCTGCAACTGAAGCGCACAAACCAAGCGCAAGGCGGGAAGCGAGAACGCGGCAAAAAAATGCCGAAGAGTCGTTTCCCGCCTTGCTTTTTTGTGGTATAATAAAGGTTCTACGGGACTTTACACGAATGGTAGAAGACGGGGGGAATAACGGTTGAAAGCGAATCTTTCGCCGATGATGCAGCAGTACCTGAACATCAAGGCAGAGAACCCGGATACCATCCTCTTTTTCCGATTAGGGGATTTTTATGAAATGTTCTTCGACGACGCCAAGCTCGCGTCGAAAGAACTGGAACTGACCCTCACCGGGCGGGACTGCGGCCAGGACGAGCGGGCGCCCATGTGCGGCGTGCCCTACCACAGCTGCGAAGCGTACATTGCCCGGTTGGTGGCAAAGGGCTATAAGGTCGCCATCTGCGAGCAGACGGAGGACCCGGCTAAGGCAAAGGGCCTCGTCCGCCGGGAGGTGGTGCGGGTGGTCACGCCCGGCACCGTCATTGAAAACTCCATGCTCGACGAGGGGAAGAACAACTTTTTGTGCGTGGTCGCCATGTTCGGCAACCGGGCGGGCCTGTGCTTTACTGACAGTTCCACCGGCGACATGCAGGTTACCGAGCTCGACGACGGGGACCTTGCTCAGCGTATCTGCAACGAAATCGGCCGGTTTAACCCCAGCGAGGTGCTTCTAAACCCAGAGGCAGGGCACAACAAGGAGATCACCGATTTCTGCAAAAATAAAGTAAACGGCGTGGTATCCGTCCAGCCGGACGCCAATTTTGACGAAACCAAGTGCAGCGACCTGATTCGCCGGCATTTTCACTGCACCTTAAAAACCTTGGAGCTGGAGGGAAAGCCCAACGCTACCGTAGCCTTGGGCGTGGCGCTGGGATACCTTTACGAAACCCAGCGCACCGGCCTTGAGCGCATCCAGGGCATCAGCCTGTATAGCGAAGCCCAGTATATGCAGCTGGACCTGTCCACCCGGAGAAACCTGGAGCTCATCCAAACCATGCGCACCAAGGAAAAACGGGGTTCTCTGCTGTGGGTGCTGGACAAAACCCGCACCGCCATGGGTAAGCGCCTCATCAAATTCTGGATTGAGCAGCCGCTTGTCAGCTGCGCGCGCATCACCCAGCGGTTAAACGCGGTGGATGAGCTGTTCAGCGAGGGCATCGCCCGGGCGGAGCTGGGAGAGCTGATGCAGGGCGTGTTCGACATGGAACGGCTGATGACCCGGGTGGTCTACGGTTCGGCGGGCGGCCGGGAACTGAAGGCTCTCTCCAAATCACTGGAATTCCTCCCCCGTATTAAGGAAATCCTGCAAAACGCCAAGGCCGGGATGCTGCGGGAAATCCATACCGCCATCGACCCGCTGGAGGACGTACACGATCTCATTGAGCGGGCAATTGTGGACGAACCGCCCGTGTCGGTGCGGGAAGGCGGCATCATCCGAAAGGGCTATTCGGATGAGCTCGACGACATCCGCGAGGATATGACCGATTCCAAGGGCTTTATCGCAAAGGTGGAAGCCCAGGAGCGGGAGCGCAGCGGCATCAAGAATTTAAAAGTGGGGTATAACCGGGTTTTCGGCTATTATATCGAGGTTACCAAGTCGAATTTAAGCCAGGTCCCGCCCACCTATATCCGCAAGCAGACGCTGACTAACTGCGAGCGTTACATCACCGAAGAACTAAAACAATTGGAAATGCGGGTGCTTGGTGCCCAGGAGCGAATTGTCGCCATGGAGTACCAGCTTTACGAGCAGGTGCGTAAATTCGTTTCCGATCAGCTTTCCCGCATTCAGAACACCGCCCAGGCGGTTGCCCGCTTAGACGTGCTTTGTTCCTTCGCTCAGACGGCGGCCATCAATGGTTACTGCCGCCCGGAGGTGAACATGGAAAGCACCATCCGCATTGTGGAAGGCCGCCATCCGGTGGTGGAAACCATGATGAAGGACGTGCCCTTCGTTCCAAACGACACCTTGCTCGATGACGATGAGAACCGGGCGGCCATCATTACCGGGCCCAACATGGCGGGCAAATCCACCTACATGCGGCAAACTGCTCTGATTGTCCTGATGGCGCAGATTGGCTGCTTTGTCCCCGCTACTGCCGCCACCGTAGGCATCACCGATTCGATTTTCACCCGCGTCGGCGCGTCGGACGATTTGGCCTCCGGCCAGTCTACCTTTATGGTGGAGATGACCGAGGTGGCCTTTATCCTCAAAAACGCCACCCGCCGCAGTCTCTTGATTCTCGACGAGATCGGACGGGGCACTTCCACCTTTGACGGCATGTCCATTGCCCGGGCGGTGCTCGAATACGTGGCAGATAAAAGGAAGTTGGGAGCGAAAACGCTGTTCGCCACTCATTACCATGAGCTGACCGCTTTGGAAGAGGAGCTCGACGGAGTGAAGAACTATAACATCGCCGTCAAGAAGCGAGGGGACGACATCACCTTCTTGCGCCGGATTGTCCGCGGCGGTGCGGACGACAGCTACGGGATCGAGGTGGCAAAGCTTGCCGGCGTGCCGGACACGGTAATGGCCCGGGCCAAGCAGATTCTTCGTCAGCTGGAAGGGGAAGGCATGGCGGCCGTAAGGCCGGTTCATACAAAAAAACATAAGGCTCCGCCTCCCCCGGAACCGGAAGAAAGCGGGCAGATGAGCTTTGCCTCGTCCGCCGCTGAAAACATTTCTCGAAGGCTTAGAGAGGTGGACGTAAACACCTTAACCCCCATTGAAGCGCTCAACATTCTTTATGAGCTTTGCAGGCAGGCAAAAGAATAACCGAATTGAGGAGAACCTATGAAGGAAATGATATTACTGAAGGTGGGGGAGCTGGCCCTCAAAGGCCTCAACCGCTCCACCTTTGAGGCGGTGCTTTTGAAAAACATCCGCCGCCGGTTAAAGCCCTTGGGCGAGTTTGCCATACAAAACGCCCAGTCCACCATCTACGTCACCCCCAAGTCTGAGGATATCGACTTAAACGAGGCGGTGGAACGGCTTTCCCAGGTGTTCGGCGTGGCGGCTCTGTCCAAAGCGCGGGTAACCGAGAAGAGCATGGACGCGATTTTAAAGGAAGCGCCCCTTTACTTGGAGGATACCCTCCTGGCCGCGCGCACCTTTAAGGTGGAAGCAAAACGGGCGGACAAGGCGTTCCCCTTAAAGTCCCCGGAAATCTGCAGGGAAGTGGGCGGCTGCCTGCTGGAAGCCTTTGCGCACTTGAAGGTGGACGTCCACCATCCGGACGTAACGGTGATGGTGGAAATTCGGGATTTCGGCGCGTACATCCACGCGGGCTCCCTGCCGGGGGCTGGCGGTATGCCGGTGGGAACCGCTGGAAGGGCGGCTTTGCTCATTTCCGGCGGAATCGACAGCCCCGTGGCCGGGTACATGCTGGCAAAGCGGGGTGTGGAGCTAACGGCAGTGCATTTTGCAAGCCCGCCTTATACCAGCGAGCGGGCGCAGATGAAGGTGGAGGAGCTGCTTCGCCGGGTGGCCTGCTATGCTGGGCGCATTAAGCTTCTGGTGGTGCCTTTTACGGAAATCCAGGAGAATCTGCGCGAGCATTGCCCTCAGGATCTGTTCACCATCCTCATGCGCCGCTTTATGATGCGTATTGCCCAGGAGCTGGCGGAGCAAAACCAGTGCCAGGCCCTGATTACCGGCGAAAGCGTCGGCCAGGTGGCAAGCCAGACCATGGCGGCCATCGCCTGCACCGACGCCATCGCGCAGATGCCGGTGTTCCGTCCGGTCATCGGCATGGATAAGGACGAAATCGTCACCATTGCCCGGAAAATCGGGACCTTTGAAATTTCCATCCAACCCTATGAGGACTGCTGCACCGTCTTTACCCCTAAGCATCCCAAAACCCGGCCGAGCCTCGAGGAAGTGGTGAAGGCCGAAAGCGCATTTGAGTGGGAGGATATGGTGCAAAGGGCCATTGCCGGCGCCCAAGCGCAAATGCTGTACGCCGACTAAATACGCCACAGAATCGGGAGGGATTCGATTGAGAGCGGAAATTCTGTCCGTTGGAACCGAGCTGCTTTTGGGCGACATTGTCAACACCGACGCCCAATATGTGGCCAGGGAGCTGGCCGCCTTCGGCATCACCGTTCATTATCAGGTAGTGGTGGGGGACAATATGGACCGCCTGACCGCCACGCTGCGGCAGGCCTTGTCCCGCAGCGACCTGGTCATTACCACCGGCGGCCTCGGCCCTACGGTGGACGACATTACCTGCGAGGGCATCTGCCGGGTGCTTGGCGTCAAGCGGGTACTCGACACGGCGTCTTTGGAGAAAATCCAGGTGTTCTTTGAAAAGCTCGGCCGGGAGATGACCGAAAACAATGTAAAGCAGGCGATGCTTCCCGAAGGGTGCGAAATTTTCGACAACGAATGGGGCACCGCTCCCGGCTGTGTCATCGAAAAGGACGGCAAGGCTGTCATCATGCTGCCCGGCCCTCCCAGGGAGATGCGGCACATGTTTGACCGCAGCGTGCGTCCCTGGCTGCAAAAGCGGTCGGAGCTGGTGATTGTGTCCCACACGCTGCACGTGTTCGGAGTGGGTGAGTCCAAGGCGGAAGCCATGACGGTGGACCTGATGCAGGGGGAGAACCCCACCGTGGCTCCCTACGCGAAAACCGGGGAGATGCAGCTGCGGGTGACCGCCAGGGCTGCCTCCAAGGAAGTGGCGGACGCCATGTGCCGCCCGATGATGGAGGAGCTCCAGAAGAGGCTTGGAAACGCCGTGTACGGCGTGGACGTGGAGAATCTGGAAACGGCGGTAGTAGAGAAGCTCAAGGCGGCGGGAAAAACAGTGGCCTGCGCCGAGTCTTGCACCGGCGGGCTGCTCGCCAAACGGATGACCGATATTTTCGGCGCCTCTGCCGTGTTTGAAAACAGCTTCATCACCTACTCCAATGAAAAGAAAACCAATCTTTTAGGCGTGCCGCCCAAGACCTTGCAGAAATACGGCGCCGTCAGCGAGCAGACCGCCTGTGCCATGGCCATCGGCGCGAGAAAAGCCGGCCGTGCGGACTATGGCGTGGGCATCACCGGCATTGCCGGCCCCACTGGCGGTACGGCGGAAAAACCGGTGGGCCTTGTTTACATTGCCGTAGCTGACGAAAAGATGGTTTGGGTCAAAAAGGTGCAGTACGCCAAGGAGAACGACCGATCCTATGTGCGCATTGGTTCGGCTTCCCATGCGCTCAACATGCTGCGCCTTCTTCTGGACAAGGACCAAGAGTTTCTCAAGACCGGGATCGCGCTTAATAAAAAAAGCCGGGGCGAGAAGTTTTTAAAGGAGATTACGCCCTGGCCGGTCGCCACCGGCCGGCCACCCAAACGGCCGGGTTTTGTAGGCTTTTTGTCCGAATACCTGCCCTGGAAGGGGGACCGGTTCTCCGACGTGCTCTTTAAGCTTCTTCTGCTTGCGGCGGTGGCGGCGTTTCTTTTCTCGGTGTGGTACCTGGTGGACGACCAGCTCATCAAGCCCAATCAGAACGATAACCTCTATTCCCAGCTTGCAGGGGACTATACTCGGTCGGACAGCAGCACTTCGCCCATCGCTCCGCCTGCGCCGGACGGCACGGAGGACGGCGAAGAGGGTTCTACTGCTCCGGTGGTGGAGGTGCCCGACTGGGTGCCCGCTTCCTTTGCCGACCTTTACCGCAACAACCCCGATGTGCGCGGCTATATCCAGGTGCCCGGCACCCGGATGAATTATCCGGTCACCCAGGCGGCGGACAATGAGTATTACCTCAACCGCAACTTCTATAAACGGCGCAGCGTGTTCGGCAATCCCTATTTCGATTACCGCAATAAAATCGACGGAACCGACCGCAACCTGATCATTTACGGCCACCGGGTGGAAAACGGCCAGATGTTCGGGGACATGGAGAAGTATAAGGACCTGTCCTATTACCAGCAGCATGCCGCCATCCAGATGGATACGGTGTACCAGACCGGGGATTATGAGATCGTTTCCGTGTTCTATGCCAGCACCCGGGAGGAGCATGCGCCCAATTTCAACTATCTGCGCACCGACTTTGCCAGTGACGAGGATTTCTTGAGCTTTGTCGACGAGGTGCGCAAGCGTTCTCTTTACGATATCCCCGTCACGGTGGACGCGGACGATGAGCTTTTGACCCTATCCTCGTGTTCCTTTTTGTTTGACGACGCGCGTATCGTCATCGTGGCGCGCCGCTTGCAGGAAGGGGAGACGGCGGTGAATCCCGCCCTCGCCACAGTGAACGAAGACTGTCTGATGCCGGAAATCTGGTACCAGCTTCACCCGGAAATCCCCCACCCGTAAAGCAACCGCTTTTTTGAGCGGATGACATAGAAAGTGCCGCGCTTTCTCGTGGCGGTCAGTCGCAACCTCCTGACCTTAAAGAAAACTACGAAGGAATGATGAATGATGCCAAACAAAGCGTTACGCCGTCTGGTGGAGGGCGCGGTCATCGCCGCGCTGTACACCGCTCTTACCCTGGTACTGGCTCCCATTAGTTTCGGGCCGTTTCAGTGCCGGGTGTCCGAAGTGCTGACCATTCTGCCCATCTTTACCCCTGCCGCCATCCCGGGCCTGACCCTGGGCTGCATTCTGTCGAATGCGGTGGGCGCCGCGATGGGGACGAACATTTTAGGAATCCTGGATATTTTCGTGGGTTCCGCCGCCACCCTGCTTGCCGCCGTGTGCACCTATTTGCTGCGAAATGTCTGCGTCAAAGGGGTGCCGGTACTGGCGACGTTGCCGCCGGTGGTGTTCAACGTCCTCTTCATCGGCACCGAGCTGTCGCTCGCTCTGGGGCACCCGCTGTGGTTCTCCATGATTGTAGAGGTGGGACTGGGAGAAGCGGCGGCCAGCATGGTGCTGGGAATTCCGCTGGCAGCGATCCTGATCAAGTCGGGCGCTCAGAAACGGATTTTTGCCCAGCTTCGTTAGTAGGTAGGAAAGGCGGACGGACGCGTTTGAGGTGATTTCGATATGATGATTCCCTTTTCTAAGATTCGGCCGCACCTTACGGCAAGCGGGTTTCCCGTTTGCGGGGCGTGCCGGTTTTACGAGCTGGAGGATCGGCTGCTCGATTGCCGGGCGGCCGCCCGGCTGCCCAAAGAGGCGAAAACCGTGTTTATGCTGCTGCTTCCTTACCTGGTTTCGAAGGAACCGGGCAACCTTTCCAGGTATGCGCGGGTACCTGATTATCATGAGGTAGCCGCCGGTATGCTTAAGGACGCCACCGCCCGCCTTCAGGCCGCCTTCCCGGCGGCCTGCTTTGCTTTTTTTGTGGACAATTCTCCGATCCCCGAAGTCTATGCGGCGGCGAAGGCAGGGCTGGGGGTGATCGGGGAAAACGGCCTGCTCATCAGCGAAACATACGGTTCCTGGTGCTTTTTGTGCGAAATTGTGACGGATCTGGAAGTGGAGCCTACCGGCGACCAAATGAAACGCTGTGTGGGCTGTATGGCCTGCCGGGCCGCCTGCCCAAGCAAGGCGCTATCGAATGGCGGCGTCCAAAAGGAGCGATGCCTTTCCGCCGTCACCCAGAAAAAGGGAGATCTTACTCGGCAGGAAGAACGTCTGCTTGCACAAAGCGGTGTCTGCTGGGGATGCGACGTGTGCCAAGAGGTCTGCCCTTATAATAAGAAGGCGAAGAAAACCCACGTTCCCGCCTTTCTTTCCGGCTACCAGGCCGAGTATACAGGCGAAGCGGAGGACCATAGCTTTCGCCGGGCGTGGGAATGGCGCCCGAAACGGGTAATTGAACGCAACTATGGAATAACCACGCGAAAAGGCGGAAATACTACTCCCATCGAAGAGCCGGATTCCTGAGGCACTTTCCTGCCCAAAGACCGGCCTTCAAAGCGAAGAGAGGGTGACAGGTATGTACGTCAGCGAAATCATGAGTACCCGGGTGGTGACCGCCCAGGCGGCCCAGTCGGTCTACGAGGCGGCTAGGCTCATGGAGGACAACAACATCGGCGCCATTCCCGTGGTGGAGGGAAGCGAGCTCAAAGGTATGCTCACCGACCGTGACATCGTTCTGCGGTGCGTGGCTAAGGGGGAGAATCCCAAGTCGGTGCGTACGGGGGACATCATGACCGAAAAAGCCACGTATGTGACGCCCAGCCAGCATGTGGACGATGCGGCGCAGGTCATGTCCTGCGAGCAGATCCGGCGGCTGCCGGTGGTGGAAAACGGGCGGGTAACCGGGATGGTCAGCGTGGCCGACATCGCCCGGCTTCGTCACGGAGTGGAAATCGCCCAGGCCATTTGTGAGATCAGCAAGCCATAGCCACAAACCGCCCGTCATCGGGCGGTTTTGTTTTGGAGGCTTGCCTCATTGACAACAACTTGCCGAACCGTGTATAATATAAACAATTACTGCCTGATTGGGACGAACCAACCACAAAAACGGCGAAATGAGAGCCGAGGCCCACGGCCGCACAAAATTCGGGACATGAGGTGACCGCTATCGTGACGGACTTTTTAAAGTCGATTGATTTTACCGCCCTCGTTGATTCCATTATGGACAATATTGTGTGGATCTGTGTCGGCCTGGCCGCGTTTTTCGCGCTGCTTTTGGGGGTTGGCCTGTTTAAGGACAAGCGCCGCTGGATCTGGCGTTCGGTTTTGGTAGCGGTGGTCTGCGTTGCCACTTTGATTTTCACCAACTTCCAATTTTATTACGACGCCTACACCGATGGCGACGAGCTCGGCTCCGCGTCCCGCTTTTTGATTGGGAACACCGATCCGAAAACCGCCAAAGCCATCGAGTTTTTGATGATCGGGGTGGAGGACGTGGACCACTGGGACGGCAGCGGCCGGTTCCTTTCCTGGGAAAAGGAATACGAGAATGAAACCGGAAAGGCCACCATGGTCAAGTATCTGTTCAATTCCACGCTGGAGATTGAAACTCAGGACGTGGTATGGCGGGCCAACTGTGTGTTTGGCAGAGTGTCGGCGGAAATCACGTATAAAAACGGGCAGACAGGCTCTTAATCGGAAGAAGATATTGGAAAGTTCATGATAAAGGAGATTCATCGAATGGAAAAAATCCTTGTGCTCGACTTCGGCGGGCAGTACAACCAGTTGATTGCCCGGCGGGTGCGCGAATGCGGCGTGTATTCGGAGGTAAAGCCCTATACCACGCCCCTTTCGGACATTCAGTCGGAGGGCTACCGCGGCGTGATTTTCACCGGCGGCCCCAGCAGCGTCTTCGACGAGGGAGCGCCTACGTGTGAAAAGGAGCTGTTTTCGCTGGGCGTGCCGGTTTTGGGCATCTGCTACGGGGCTCAGCTCATGTGCCAGATGTTCGGCGGTGAGGTTTCCCGGGCAGATACCCGGGAATACGGGCTGACCGAGCTTTGTGTGGACAACGCTTCGCCCCTCTTTTCCGATGTGACCAAGGATACCACCTGCTGGATGAGTCATACCAATTATATAAAGACGCCGCCGGCCGGGTTTGTGGTCACAGCGACTACGAAAAACTGCCCGGTAGCAGCGATGGAGTCTAGGGAGCAGGGGTTGTACGCAGTGCAGTTTCACCCGGAGGTAATGCATACCCCGGAGGGCCAAAAGATGCTGCGCCACTTCCTGTTTGAGGTGTGCCATTGCTCGGGAGACTGGCAGATGTCCTCCTTTACCACCCGCGCGATTGCGGAAATCCGCGAGAAGGTGGGGGACAAGCGGGTACTTTGCGCGTTGTCCGGCGGGGTGGATTCCTCGGTAGCTGCCGTTATGGTACATAAGGCGGTGGGCAAGCAGCTCACCTGTATTTTCGTGGACCACGGCCTTCTTCGCAAGAACGAAGGGGACGAGGTGGAGCAGGTATTCCGGGAGCAGTTTGACATCAACCTGATCCGCGTGGACGCCAAGGACCGTTTCCTTGGCAAGCTCAAGGGAGTCAGCGATCCCGAGCGCAAGCGCAAGATCATTGGCGAGGAGTTCATCCGCGTCTTTGAAGAAGAAGCGAAAAAGGTCGGCCAGGTGGAGTACCTGGTGCAGGGCACCATCTATCCCGACGTGATCGAGAGCGGCGCCGGCTCCGCCGCCAACATCAAAAGCCACCACAACGTAGGTGGCCTGCCTGAGGATATTGGGTTCAAAGGCCTCATCGAACCGCTGCGCGACCTGTTTAAGGACGAGGTGCGCCGGGCAGGCATTGAACTCGGTATTCCGGAGTTTTTGGTCTGGCGTCAGCCCTTCCCGGGCCCCGGCCTTGCCATTCGCATCATTGGAGACATCACCGAGGACAAGCTGGACATCCTAAAGGACGCGGACGCTATTTTCCGCCAGGAGGTGGCAAATGCAGGGCTTGACCGGTCTATCAATCAGTATTTCGCGGTTCTGACCAACATGCGAAGCGTAGGGGTCATGGGGGACGAACGCACGTATGACTATACGGTTGCTCTGCGCGGCGTCACCACCACCGATTTCATGACGGCCGACTGGGCGAAAATCCCTTACGAGGTGCTTGGAAAGATCAGCTCCCGCATCATCAATGAAGTGCCTCACGTCAACCGTATCGTTTACGATATCACCTCGAAGCCGCCGGCCACCATCGAGTGGGAATAAAAGCCGGCATGTCTTGGGCGGACAACCGCCCGAAACGTTCGATCGAAACAGGAATGTGTTTTCAATACATGGAGGGTATTTGACATGCCGACTAAATACATATTCGTCACCGGAGGCGTGGTATCCGGTCTGGGAAAAGGAATTACTGCGGCGTCCTTGGGCCGCTTGCTCAAGGCCCGGGGCTATAAGGTTACTATGCAGAAGTTCGATCCCTATTTAAACGTGGACCCGGGGACCATGAATCCTTTCCAGCACGGTGAGGTGTTCGTCACCGACGACGGCGCGGAAACCGATCTGGACCTGGGCCATTACGAGCGGTTTATTGACGAAAGCCTGACCCAGAACAGCAACGTCACCTCCGGCCGGGTGTACTGGTCGGTGCTTCACAAGGAGCGAAACGGCGCCTATAACGGCGGCACCGTGCAGGTGATTCCCCATATCACCAACGAAATCAAAAGCCGCATCGCCTTGGGGAAAGACTCTTATGATTTTGCCCTTATTGAAGTGGGCGGCACGGTGGGCGATATTGAAAGCCAGCCGTTTTTGGAGGCCTTCCGCCAGTTCGCCGCCGACATCGGCCGGAGTAACTGTATTTTCATTCATGTTACTCTGGTGCCCTACTTAAACGCCTCCCGTGAGCAAAAGACCAAGCCCACTCAGCACAGCGTCAAAGAGCTATTGGGCCTCGGCATCCAGCCGGACGTGATCGTCTGCCGGTCGGAGAAGCCGGTGGGCCGGGACCTGCGCAATAAGATCGCCCTGTTCTGCAACGTGCGAAACGACTGCGTTATCGAGAACCTAGACCTGCCTACCCTCTATGAGGTGCCGCTGGCTTTGGAAAAGGAGCATCTGCCTCAGATCGTGCTGCGGCATTTCGGCATGGAATGTCCCGAACCCGACCTGACTGGCTGGACGAAAATGGTCGATACCCTCAAGAGCCTGCCGAAAACCGTGAACATTGCCTTGGTGGGCAAATACGTGGGCCTGCATGACGCGTATCTGTCGGTGGCCGAGGCTCTCAAGCACGGCGGTATCGGCAACAACACCGACGTAAACATCCATTGGGTGGATTCGGAGGAGCTGACCGAGGAGAACATTGCCGAGCGGATGAAGGGGATCGACGGCATCCTGATCCCCGGTGGCTTCGGTACCCGTGGCATTGAAGGCAAGATTGTCGCCGCCCGGTACGCGAGGGAACATAACGTGCCCTACTTTGGCATTTGTCTAGGCATGCAGATCGCCATCATTGAATTCGGCCGCCACGTCCTCGGGTATGAGGACGCAAACAGCGCCGAAATCGACGCGGCTACCCTTCATCCCTTCATCGACCTGATGCCTGAGCAGAAGGAAGTGGAGCAGATGGGCGGCACTATGCGTCTGGGTAAGTATCCCTGCCATATCCAGGAGGGGTCCAAGGCGTACGAAGCCTATGGCACGCAGGACGTGGAGGAGCGTCACCGTCACCGCTACGAGGTCAACAACGTCTACCGCGACGAGCTCGAGCAGTCGGGCATGCTGCTGTCTGGTATTTCACCGGACAAGCGGATTGTGGAAATGGTGGAGATCCCGGATCATCCGTGGTTTGTGGGCTGCCAGTTCCATCCGGAGTTTAAGTCTAGACCCAACCGTCCCCATCCGCTCTTTTCCGGTTTTGTGGGTGCAGCGGTGAAGTACAGCGAAAGCAAATAACGAGGGCTTGACAGGGCGGGAACCGATCCCGCCCTGTTTTGGTATCGGCGAGGAGAGACCTTTTCCAGACCTGCGATTCTGGATGGTTCAAAGGAATGCAAACAGAACTTATGGTACAAGGTATCAATCCATATAACGGAGAGTGAACAACCGATATGATCGCTTTGATTGATTATGGCGCTGGCAACTTAAAAAGCGTGCAAAAAGCCTTTGCTCATTTGGGAGAACCGGTGACGCTGACAGCGGACAGGGACGTGATCCTCTCGGCAGACGCGGCGATTCTACCCGGCGTGGGCGCGTTTGGGGACGCTATGAGATCCCTGGAGGAACGGGGCCTGCCCCAGGTCATCCGCAGCTTTGTGGAAACCGGGCGGCCTTTTCTGGGTATTTGCCTAGGGCTCCAGCTTCTTTTCGAGGCAAGCGAGGAAACGCCGGGGGTAAAGGGCCTAGGAATCCTCAAGGGAACGGTACGCCGGTTCCCAGAAGAAATCGGCCTGAAAATCCCCCACATCGGGTTTAACTCGGTGACCTACCGGAAAGACAGCCGGCTGTTTGCCGGGCTGCCAGGGGAACCTTACTATTACTTTGTCCATTCCTACTATTGCTTTGCCCAGGACCGTTCGGTAAGCGCGGCCATGGCCAACTACGGCATCGACTTTGACGCGGCGGTGGAGAAGGACAATTTGTTTGCCGTCCAGTTCCATCCCGAAAAGAGCGGGCGGACGGGTCTAGGCACACTGGAGAATTTCATCCGCGCAGTCAGAACCAGCAAGGAGGGGTAAAGCGATGTATGCAAAACGGATCATTCCCTGTCTCGACGTGCACAACGGCCGGGTGGTCAAGGGAGTCAACTTTGTAAATCTCAGAGACGCCGGAGATCCGGTGGAGATCGGCGCCGCCTATGACAAGGCGGGCGCAGACGAGCTGGTGTTTCTGGATATCACCGCTTCTTCCGATGCGCGCAGCATTGTGCTGGATATGGTAGCGAGGGTAGCGGATACGGTGTTTATCCCCTTTACTGTCGGTGGCGGTATCCGCACGGTGGAGGATTTCAAGGAGATTTTACGGGAAGGTGCGGACAAAATTTCCATCAATTCCTCCGCGGTTCAGCGGCCTGCACTCATCCGGGAGGCGGCGGATAAATTCGGCAGCCAGTGCGTAGTGGTGGCCATCGACGGCAAGCGTAAGGCGGACGGTTCCGGATTCGAGGTCTACATCAACGGAGGCCGCACGCCCACCGGCATTGATGTGGTGGAATGGGCGGTGCGCGCCAACGAGTTGGGGGCGGGAGAGATTCTCCTAACCGGCATGGACACCGACGGGACCAAGGCCGGATACGACATTCCTATGACCAAGGCGGTATCCTCCCAGGTAGACATCCCGGTAATCGCTTCCGGCGGGGCCGGCGCCTACGAGCATTTTTACGACGTGCTCACCGAAGGCAAGGCGGACGCAGTGCTGGCAGCTTCTTTGTTTCACTATAAAGAGATGGAAATTGCTGACTTGAAGGAGTATCTCAAAAAGCGTGGCATTCCTGTCCGGCCGGTGGAGTTGGAAACAAAAGAAATGTGAACTTTTCCTAAAATTTATTGACTTGTCCTTGTTCCAGTAGTACCATAAAGACAAGGAAGGGGCTTGTTTCCCTTCCCGGGAGTACCTGCTTTTCGTTGGAATGCACCATCCGAATGGGAAGGAGCGTGAGTCGAATGGCGAATTTATGGGAATTTACATTGCGCACGGGAGAACAAGGCTGTTACAACATCACCCAGAGCGTGAAGGACGCCATTAAGGAAAGCGGTGTGGAAAGCGGAATTGCGGTGGTTTTCTGTCCTCACACGACCGCCGGGATCACCATAACCGAGAACCACGATCCCGATGTCTGCGAAGATGTGCTGCTGGGGTTTGACCGGGCGTTCCCGGACACGCCGGATTTCAAGCACATGCAGGGAAATTCCTTTGCCCATCTCCGTTCCAGTGCAATGGGATGCTCGGTGACCATTATTGTGGATGAGGGCTGGCCTCTCCTGGGCGTGTGGCAGGCAGTCTATTTCTGTGAATTCGACGGGCCGCGCACCCGGGAATACTACGTCAAGGTCTTTGGCGATCAAATGCAGGTACCCTTTGACGACGATGACCTAGACGAAGAAGAGGACGCTGCCGGACTCGATGAGGAGCCGCAGGCATAATGTAAAAATCAAAAACCGCACCTGCTGAAAAGCAGGTGCGGTTTTTTGCACAAAGCAAAAGCAAACCGATTGAAAACGGCGCTGCGGAATATTCCGCAGCGCCGTTGGTTATAAGGTAGGGGGTTCTTATTTCGCGTTCTTTGCCTTCAAAGCAGCCTGCGCAGCAGCCAGGCGTGCGATCGGCACACGGAAGGGGGAGCAGGACACATAGTTGAGACCCACATTGTGGCAGAACTCCACCGAGCTCGGATCGCCGCCGTGTTCGCCGCAGATGCCAAGCTTGATGTTCGGACGGGTCTCACGGCCCAGCTTGGCCGCCAGCTTAATCAGCTGACCCACGCCCTTCTGGTCGAGTTTGGCAAAGGGATCAAACTCGTAGATCTTCGCGTCATAGTAGGCATCCAGGAACTTGCCCGCATCGTCACGGCTGAAGCCGAAGGTCATCTGGGTCAGGTCATTGGTGCCAAAGGAGAAGAACTCCGCTTCCTTGGCGATTTCGTCGGCCGTAACGGCAGCGCGCGGAATCTCGATCATGGTACCAACATGGTATTCCATCTCCAGGCCGGAGTCAGCGATCAGCCTGTCCGCCACACCGGTGACGATATCCTTGACGTACTTAAGCTCCTTGACCTCGCCCACCAGCGGAATCATGATTTCGGGCACAATGTGGTATTCCGGATGCTTCTTCGTCACATTGATGGCCGCGGAAATAACTGCCTCGGTCTGCATTTCCGCGATTTCCGGATAAGAGACCGCCAGACGGCAGCCGCGGTGCCCCATCATGGGGTTGAACTCATGCAGCGAGGCGATGACCTGCTTGAGCTCGTCCACCGTGATCTTCAGCTCGCCCGCCAGCTCCTTGATGTCCTCTTCCTTGGTGGGGAGGAACTCATGCAGCGGGGGATCCAGGTACCGGATGGTAACCGGACGGCTTTCCATGACCTCGTAGAGCGCCTCAAAGTCGCCCTGCTGATAGGGGAGAAGCTTGGCGAGGGCCGCCTTGCGGGCCTCGACGGTCTTCGCGACGATCATTTCGCGGATGGCCTTGATCCGGTCGCCCTCGAAGAACATGTGCTCGGTGCGGCAGAGGCCAATGCCTTCCGCGCCAAACTTGACCGCCTGGGCTGCGTCGCGGGGCGTATCCGCATTGGTGCGCACCTTGAGTACACGCACTGCGTCTGCCCACGCCATGAACCGGCCGAAATCACCGGAAATGGTGGCTTCCACCGTGGGGATGGCTTCGGCATAGATGTTGCCGGTAGAGCCGTCGATGGAGATATAGTCGCCTTCCTTGATGGTCTTGCCGGCCACCTCGAAGTATTTCTCTTCTTCATGCATCTTGATGTCGCCGCAGCCGGAGACACAGCAGGTGCCCATGCCGCGGGCCACGACTGCCGCGTGGGAGGTCATACCGCCGCGCACGGTCAGGATGCCCTGGGCCGCCGCCATACCTTCGATGTCCTCCGGAGAGGTCTCCAGACGCACGAGAACGACCTTCTCGCCCTTTTCCGCCCATTCCTTGGCGTCCTCAGCGGTGAAGACCACCTTGCCGGTGGCAGCGCCGGGAGAAGCCGCCAGACCGCTGGCAATGGGCTTTGCGGCTTTGAGGGCCGCCGCATCGAACTGCGGATGCAGCAGGGAATCGAGCTGCTTGGGCTCCACGCGCATAACCGCTTCTTCCTTGGTGATCATGCCTTCGTCCACCAGGTCCACGGCAATTTTCAGAGCCGCGGCGGCGGTGCGTTTGCCGTTTCTGGTCTGCAGCATGTAGAGCTTGCCGTTTTCAATGGTAAACTCCATGTCCTGCATGTCGCGGTAATGGGTTTCCAGACGGTTGGCGATCTGGGCAAACTGATCGTAAACCTCCGGCATGATTTCCTTGAGCTTTTCGATCTTCTGGGGAGTGCGGATGCCGGCCACCACATCTTCGCCCTGGGCGTTGATGAGGAATTCGCCGAACAGCTTGGCCTCGCCGGTAGCGGGGTCACGGGTGAAGGCTACGCCGGTGCCGGAACGGTCGCCGGAGTTGCCAAAGACCATCATCTGCACGTTGACCGCAGTACCCCAGCTGTAGGGAATGTCGTTCATGCGGCGATAAACGTTGGCGCGGGGATTATCCCAGCTGCGGAACACCGCACGGACCGCTTCCATGAGCTGCTCGCGGGGATCAGACGGGAAATCCACGCCCTTGTTCTCTTTATAGAATTCCTTGAAGCGCACGACCATTTTCTTCATGTCGTCCGCGTCGAACTCGGTATCCAGCTTGATGCCCTTTTCTTCCTTCATCTCGTCGATGATGCGCTCGAAGGAGGATTTGGGCAGCTCCATGACCACGTCGGAGAACATCTGGATGAAACGGCGGTAGGAGTCGTAAGCAAAACGGGGATTGTTGGTGATTTTGGCGAGGCCCTCCACCACCACGTCGTTGAGGCCCAGATTGAGGATGGTGTCCATCATGCCGGGCATGGAAGCGCGGGCGCCCGACCGCACGGAAACAAGCAGCGGATTTTCTGCATCGCCGAACTTTTTGCCGGCGATCTCTTCCATCTTCGCAAGATTCTCCGTAATCTGCTCTTGGATTTCCGGCGCGATGGTACGGCCGTCTTCGTAATAGCGGGTGCAGGCCTCCGTGGAAACGGTGAAGCCCTGGGGAACGGGCATGCCGAGATTGGTCATTTCGGCAAGGTTGGCGCCTTTGCCTCCGAGCAGCTCACGCAGGGAGCTTTTTCCCTCGGAGAAAAGGAACACGTACTTGTGGCTCATCAAAATCTACCTCCTGAATTTGTAACGTGATCCCAGGTTCTTTCCGACGAAACAATCTGAGAGTCAACACTTCTAAAAGTATCCAAGCTATTATAGCAAAGTTCGTGCAGGTTTTCCACACTTTTTTCAGAAAAAAACGAAATCCATTGGCATTTCTTTCGAATTTCCCGTCTGCAGATGTGGAAAACCCGTGATTTTAACGAGAAGGACGGGTTTGGAGGTAAGCGAGCAGCCGGTCATAGGAGGCGTTGAGAATCAGCTCTTCTGGAAACCCAATCTCCTCAAGCATTTCTCCGGCGCCGCCGGGCTGGCCTACGTGCAGGTGAAAGTGGGCGTCCGAATCCACGCACACCGGCACCTCGTACCGCCGGCACAGCTCGGCCACCTTGCGGCAGTTGCCCGCCGATTCGGGGCGGACCCGGAAGGTGTTGGCATTGATTTCGATAAGCTTGTGTTTCTCAGCGCAGGCCTTTATAACCGCTTCGTAATCGCAGACGTACCGGGGCGTGCCGATGTGCCCGAGCAGGTCCACCAGCGGATTGTCGATGACCTTCAGCCACGCTTCAGTCACATCCTCAGGGGAATCCATGACCGCGGTGGACTTGTGCATAGACGCCACCACCCAGTCGAGCTGCTTTAGAATCCGCTCCGGCATATCCAGGGTACCGCCCTTTTGCACGTTTGCTTCCACCCCCATCAAGAGACGCACGCCAAAGAGCTCTCGGGGGAGGGACTTCATGATTTCAAAATGCCAGATGTGGGGGGAATCCTCCAGCGCAATCCCATGGTCGGTAATGGCAACGGCGGAAAGCCCAATGTCGGCTGCGTGCCGGGCAATCTCAGTCATGGTGGAGTAAGCGTGGGTGGAGGCGATGGTATGGACATGTAAATCCGCTGCTAGCTTCATACAATAAATCTTCCTTTCTGTACTGTCAGACGGTTCTTTCGATTCCTCCGAAATTTTCAAGGAGGCGATTCTTCTTTTGGGTACAATCACAAATCCCTCATATGGCGCGCAATCCCCGGCCGCAGGATTAGCCTGCGGCCGGGGATTGCATGTTTTCGTGCACTGGTTAAAATTCGTTCCATTCGGGGTTTGCCTCGGTGGGCGCCCCAAAATCCGCCGCCATTCCCAGCTTGGAAAGCAATTCGTGGGCGGCGTTATAGCCCATTTTTTTCTGACGGTTGTTCATGGCGGCCACCTCGATGATGATGGCCAGATTCCGTCCGGGTTTCACCGGAATGGTGAGCATGGGAACCCGAATGCCGAGAATCTCGGTCTGCTCGCTGTCCATTCCCATCCGGTCGTAGACCTTCGAGCTGTCCCACTGCTCCATCTGAATAACCATGTCGATCTTCTCGGTCACCTTGACCGCGCCCATACCGAAAATGCGGCGGGCGTTGATGATGCCAACACCCCGCAGTTCAATAAAATGGCGGATATTTTCCGGAGAAGAGCCCACCAGCGAACGGCTGGATACCCGGCGGATTTCCACCGCATCGTCCGCAATCAGCCGGTGGCCCCGCTTAACCAGCTCAATGGCCGTCTCGCTTTTGCCCACGCCGCTTTCTCCTAAAAGAAGAATGCCTTCGCCGTATACCTCCACCAGCACTCCATGACGGGTGATGCGGGGAGCGAGCTGGACGTTTAAATAAGAAATCAGGCTGGCGATGAAAGCGGAGGTCCCATCCGACGTGCGGCAGACCGGCACGCCGTACCGGGGCGCTAAGGACAGAATTTCCGGGAACGGCTCCAGACCCCTAGTCAAAATCACAATGGGCGGCTTGCGGGAAAGAAGCGTTTCAATGAGAGATACCCGTTTTTTTTCCTCCAGCTGGTCGAGAAACGCGAATTCGCTTTTCCCAATGACCTGGATGCGGGTATTGTCAAAATATTCGTAGAAGCCGGTAAGCTGCAAACCGGGACGGTTGATGTCGCTGGAGGTGACAAGCAACTCCTGCGGATTCCCCGGCAGAAACAGCGTCTCCAAGGAGAATTCCTTGATGATCTTATTCAGATTGACCGAAAAGGTGCCAGCCAAATGCATCATCCTCTTTTCCATTTGGTTTATAGGGATAAGCCTATTATACCGCATTCTTTCGGTTCTGCCAATAGTTCGTGAAAATTCGGCGAAGCGGAGGGAAAAGACAAGTTTTTCTTTGAATGCGCGGTAAACTATGGTACAATAAAACATACAAAGTGAAACAAACGCTGCAACCAGTTCGCAGGGACTGGATCAGATCGGGCGTCAAAAGGAAAGACCGGGGAACGCTTATGTTTTCGTTTTGCCGGCGCCTAAAAACGCGGAATAGGGAGGAACTATGAGAATTGCATTGTTTGCCGAGACCTATCTGCCGTATATCAACGGCGTGGTCACCCACGTAAAAGTGCTCAAAGACGGGCTGACGGCGTTGGGGCACCAGGTGATGATTGTGACCACCGATCCCAAGGCCAAGAAGCATTATCTCAAGGACGGGGTTCTCCACTGCCCAGCTCACAGCTTTAAGAAGAAGGAACTGTACGGATACAGTGTTTCAAGCCTGTATAGCCGGGTGCGTATGAAGTATTTGAAGGCGTTTCGTCCGGACGTGCTGCATATGCACCAGGAATTCAGCATGGGAATTTTTGCGGCCTACGCCGCCAAGCGTCTGAAAAAGCCATTGGTGTACACGCTGCACACCATGTATGACGAGTATATTTTCTACATTGCGCCCGATCTGTTCGTACCGGCCATGCGCTCCGTGTCCCACCGGTACGCCCACATTCTCGCCAAGCAGGCGGACGCCATTACCAGTCCTTCCGCCAAGGCCAAGGAATTTTTAGAGAAATGTCATGTGAAAAAGCCGGTGGAGATCATCCCCAACAGCATTGATTATGAAGAGTTTGATCCGGATCGGTTTTCGCCTGAGCAGATTGCAGGCATCCGCGAGCAGCTCGCAATCCCAAAAGAGGCCACGGCGGGTGTTTTCGTGGGCCGGTTAGGGCGGGAGAAAAGCGTGCATCTGCTTCTTGATTACTGGGCGGATTATTTCAAAGAAGAAAAGACGCTTCGCCTGGTCATCATCGGGGATGGACCGGAGCAGGAGCCTCTTAAAAAGCAGGCAAAAGACCTGGGCATCGGGGAGCAGGTGACCTTTACCGGAAGCATCCCGCATGAACAAATTCCGCCCTATTTCATGGCGTGTGACTTTTTTATCACCGCCTCCATCACCGAGATGATGTCCATTTCCATGCTCGAAGGGATGGCCTCCGGCCTGCCTGCGGTGCTGCGGTTTGACCCGCTCAATGCCGGTCAGGTCCAGGAAGGGGTCAACGGCTTTACTTATCGAAATCCAGAGCAGATGGCCGAGATTGTCCGTAAACTGGCGGGTATGTCCTTAGAGGAAAAGCGGGAGATGCGCGCGCAGGTGCGCGAAAGCGTCAAGGATAAGGGCGCGAAGGACCTGGCCAACTACATGCTGGGCGTCTATTCCAGAGTTACAGGAATCCCGGTGTAATCCTGTTGCTGTAATGCAGTTCGATTTTTGGCCCTTCCGTCATTGCGTATTCCACGAAGAAGGGCAATCCGTTCTCTGCTGCGTGAGGTCCGCTTGTCTGGAGAAAAGAAGCCTGCATATGCAGATGCACGCTATGGTAGGCGGCCACTTTGTTCTTTTTATCCGCTCGAATGGAAAAAGGCCCCGGCGGGAAATCCATTGGCTTTCCCGCCGGGGCCTTTTTGTTTTGCAGATGACAGTCGAAACAAAAGCCCGCCGTTCTCCGCTTTACCGCGAGGAAACCCAGTACCGGGCCGGATCCTCAAACACTGCCGACTTGTGAAAGGTCACCTGGGGAAATCGAGCGGCCAGGCGGCTGCACAACGGTTCCACCACCACGTCCTCCGTGGAAAAGTGCCCTGCGTCCACCAGAGTCAGACCCGCCTCCATCGCTTCCAGAAGCTGATGGTGTTTTGCCTCCCCCGTCACCAGCGCATCGACACCTAGAGCAACGGCTTTTGTGACGGTATCTCCACCTGCGCCGCCAAGTACCGCTACCCGTTTGACCGGCCTTTGTCCCGGCACATACCGCAGACCGCCGCAGCGCAGGCATTCGCCCACGTAGCCTGCGAATTCCTCCGGTTGCTGTTCTGAGTCCAAGCACCCGATGAGACCCAACGAATCCGAATCCGCCAAAGCGGTTGTTTCGAAAACGTCAAAAGCCGGTTCCTCATACGGGTGCGCCTTTCGCATCGCGCTGAGCACCGCCTCTACCTTGGAGGGCGGGCAGATCATTTCCAGCCGGTCCTCTTTTGCGTACTCCCATTCGCCCGGTTTCCCCAAAAAGGGCTTTGCTTCGTCCAGAGGTAAAAACCGGCCCTCTCCAGGAGAGACAAAGGCACAGCCGGCGTAGTCACCTAAGGTGCCGGCTCCCGCCTCTTTCATAGCAGAATGAATACGATTGGTATATTCGTGAGGACAAAATACGACTAGTTTCCTATAAAACCGGGTATTTTCCCGCAAAAAGGGCCTTTGGTCGGTTAGTCCCAGCCGGTTGGCCAGGCAGCAGTTGACGCCTCCCGCCGCTAAGTCCAAACTGGTATGGGCGCAGATGGCGCCGATTCCTGCCGCGGCCAGCTGATAGGGAACGCTGTCCGACAAAAAGGTTTTGGCCGGATGAAACAGCACCGGGTGATGGCTGACGATGAGCTGGGCGCCTTCGTCTTTCGCTTCTTTTACCACGGCCTTGGTGATGTCCAGCGTTACCACCGCTTTGGTGACCTGGGTGTGTGGGTCACCCACCAAAAGTCCGCTGTTGTCCCAGCTTTCCTGATGGGAAAAGGGCGCGAATTCGTCTATGGCTTCAAAAACCGCGCGAATGGTCGTCATAGAGATGCCTCCTTTTGTTGTAACTCCAAGACAGCAGCCTTTTCCCTCAGCGTGCGGATAACATGGTCGATGTGCTCGCCTTCCTCAGGAGAAAGGCCGGCCTTGCGTTTGACGAGCAGCGCTGCCTGGCGGGTGAGATAAGCAGGGGTGTAGGGAGAGGTGCTTTCCCCCAGCCGCCCCAGATAGCATTCTTCCAGGGTAGGGGAGAGGACATGCCCGGTGAAGGCCGACAGCATCACCGTGTAAAGCCGTCCACTGTCCAACACCGTTTCCTCCTGCAAGAGCGCAAACCCATGTTCGTACAAAAAAGCGCGCAGCTTTTCCGGATGGCTCATGGGCTGCAAAATGAAGCGCAGCGTATCCTCTCGTATCCAAGGAGCCCGCCCGAGGATGGCGGCAATCAGTTCCCCGCCCATCCCAGCGATCACAATGTCGTCCACCTCGTCCCGCTTTAGGGCGGCGAGACCGTCGGACAGGCGCAGCTCCACCAGGTCTGCCGCCCGATAGGTGTCCGCCGTTTCCCGGGCCCGGGCCAGGGGACCGGCGTTTATGTCCGCCGCGATGGCGTGGGGACAAATTTGGCGGCGCGTTAGCCACACCGGCAGATACCCGTGGTCGGTGCCGATGTCAGCCATGCGGCTGCCCGTGCGGACGAATGCGGCACACTGACGTAACCTGGGACCCAAGGAGAAGGGGAGCTCTCTCATGCTGCTTCCTCCTTTGGCTTGCGCAGCAGCTTAACGGCCACATGGCCCAAAAACGCAGTGCCGTACTGGGCCGCCGTCATCACCAAAACCGCTACTGCATACAAGGTCAGATCCACCGGCAGCATCAGGGAAATCAGAATGCCAATGGCCCGTCCGCCGTTTAGGATAATGTCCTTAATGGCGAAGATTTCCTGGCGTTTGTCATACGCTTGTGGTACTTGCTCCACCGACGCGATGAAGATGCTGGTGGTGGGCGTAATCATGAACTGAACCAGAAACGCATTGATCAGGTTATAGGCAAGCACTACGTACAGGTTGGTGGCCAGCAACAGAATCACCGAGAAGCCCACCATAATCGTGGTGGCCAGCACCAGCAGGCGGATGCGGTTTTGCGGGTGCATGAAGCGGCCGATGACCACAAAAGCGACCACCGATCCGACGCCGGTCAGGAAGGTGGAAAACCCCACCAGCGCTTCGCTGGGCTGCATGTAAAACAGAAACACCGGGATAATATAAGTAAAAATTCCCTCCCGCAGCCCCCGGCAGAATTTAACTGCAATGGGCAGGGAAAGCCGCTTTTCCCTGACGACTAGCTTGATGGCCGTCAGATAGTGAAACGCTTTGTTGCGCGACGGGGGCGCTTTGACAAAGAAGGTGCAGATCATCGTCAGAATGGAGACGCCGAAGGAAATACCGAAGATGACAAAGTATCCCACATTTCCAGGCAGGGAGGAAATGAGGAAACCCGAGGTCATAGGCACCACCAGGTTGATGACGGCCAGCACAATGCCAAACACCGACAGCGCCTGGTCCCGGTTTGCGTCCTTGGTGGTGTCGGTGAGTAGGTTATAATACCCCAGCCAGTAAAATACGCCGCCTAAGCCGTTGAGCAGGCCCACCAGAACCACATAGTTGCTGCTGGCATCTCCCATAAACAGCACAAACGCATATTCCAGGTTGTAAGCGATGACGCCCAGAATAACTACGGTGCGGGGGGAGGTTTTGCTGCAAATGGGAGCGGCGATGTTCATAAAGACCATGGCAGTGAGAATGTTGAAAAGGTTAAAGAGAATGCTGGCACGCATATCGCCGGTGTTCTTCATAAAGAAAGTGTTGATGAAAACGGAGGAAAGGGTAGTGAAGAACAGAAAGCTGATGTGAACAGCGGCGAAGCGCTTGAAATCCTTGGAGCCTTTCAGGGCTCCGAACAGGGAAAAGCCGGAAAACCGGCGAAGAAGCGGACGAAGGTCCATGAGCAAAAATCCTCCATGCATATGTAAAATGGTTGAACGGTGCCGGACAGAAACACCGCCCGGCAAAACGGCCGGGCGGAAAAAACATATTTGAGAAAAGACGTTTCGTTATTTGCCTGCCAGATGGGCGTTGATCTTCTTGACCAGCTCGTCCGCGTCCACCCCGTGGACCTGGCAGGCTTCCTCCACCGATTCCCCTCTGGAAGCCGGGCAGCCCAGGCAGTGCATCCCCATCTCCAGGAAGAAAGGAGCCGTGCTCTCGTCCATATCCAGGATATCGCCGATTACGGTGTCTTTGGTAATCTGTGCCATTTTGATTCCTCCAATTTCGAATAGAATAATCATTCGCTTTCCCAAAAAAGAAAGCGGCCTTCTTGTTACCCGTATTATAATTCCCTTGGTCGCGCAATGCAATACCGCGGGTATAGTATTTTTTTGCGCAGTTTTTCTAAAACGCAAGATATCGAAAAATCCCTTCCAAAGACCGCCAACCTTGTGAAAGTTTTTGCCCTTCCCACTCTTGTCAAAAGAAGAGGAAACGGGTATACTATACCCATAAAATGAGAACCATAGGAAGCGGAGGAACGTCCATGCTGTTAACCATTGATATCGGCAACACCAACATCACCTTGGGTGCCTACCAGGGGGAAACCTTACAGTTTGAATCCCGCATGGAGACCAATCGCTTTCGCATGGAAGACCAATACGCCATCGAGCTGCGGGACATTATTGACCTGTACGGCTTTTCGCCCGCCCAGTTTGAAGGGGCTATCATCTGTTCAGTGGTTCCGGCGCTGACCTCGGTCATCGCCAGGGCGGTGGAGAAGCTGGTGGGCAAAACGCCGCTTCTTGTGGGTCCGGGTTTGAAGACCGGGCTTAACATCCGCATCGACAACCCCGCCCAGCTGGGTGCGGACCTGGTGGCGGGCGCGGTGGGGGCCATTTCCAAGTTTCCCTGCCCCTGCATCCTTTTTGACCTTGGCACCGCCACTACCATTTCGGTGGTCGCGAGGGACACCTCCTTCTTAGGCGGCATCATCATTCCGGGGGTATACATTTCCTATAACGCCCTGACCTCCCGCACCGCTCAACTGCCTCAGGTCAGTTTGGAGGCGCCGCCCCATGTGATCGGGAAAAACTCCATCGACTCCATGAAGTCCGGCTCCGTCTACGGCACCGCCGCCATGATCGACGGTATCTGTGAACGCATCGAGGAGGAGATCGGGGAGAAGGCCACCGTAGTGGCCACCGGCGGCATCGCCGGCGTGGTGATTCCCTATTGCAAGCGGGAAATCATCCACAGCGACAATTTGATTTTAGAAGGCCTGCGCCTGCTGTATGAGCGCAACCGGTAACCTCGCCAACAGCGCCGAAAATCGGCGTTTTGGATAAATTCGGCGCTGCATCCGCCTGCCGGAGCAGCAGCTAGGAGGAATTTCTATGTCAACCGCAACCTCATCCCTGACGAAAACCCAGAGAATGGTAGGCCTTGCCATTTTCACCGCTGTGATCATCGTATTGCAGCTGGTCGCAACCTTTGTAAAAGTAGGCCCCATTTCCATCACCCTGACTTTGGTCCCCATTGTAGTCGGCGCTGCTGTTTACGGCAAAGGCGCGGGCGCTTATTTGGGCGGCGTATTCAGTGTGGTCGTGCTCATCTGCTGCATCACCGGTGCGGACGCAGGCGGGGCGATGATCTGGAATGCCAACCCTTTCCTTTGCATTTTGGTCTGTATGGTCAAGGGCGTGGCCGCGGGCTTTGTAGCGGGCCTTGTCTATCGCCTGATTGCGCCAAAAAGCGCCATTGGAGGAACGGTAGTGGCCGCTGTGTTAAGCCCCATTGTGAACACCGGGATTTTCTGCCTGGGTTTGGTTTTGTTTTTCCGCCCGATATTGATCAGTTGGGCCGGCGGAACCGATGTGCTTTATTACATCATCTTCAGCCTCTTGGGGATCAATTTCCTGGTAGAGCTGGGGGTCAACATTGTATTGAGTCCCATTGTGGTGCGTATTCTCAAAGCGGTAAAAGCCGCCTGATACGGCCCCCGTAGAGCGCCGGGCCGAATAGAAATACCACTTGTTTTAAGCATAGGGAAAAGGGCGGCGTCTTAAGACGCCGCCCTTTCTTTATCAAATGCCTGCTCCCAATCCAGGCAGAAAAAACAAAGAAAAGCCCGCAAGACAATGCCATCTTGCGGGCTTTTGGCATTCCAGGAAAGAAATCCATTTGCCAATCCCGAAACGATTATCCCTCGTATTCCACGATTTCCACGGACTCAATCCAAATGTTCTCTGCCGGGAGGGTGTACTCGTTGTCGTAAGGCGGATTTTCCACCAGCCGGGTAGCGGCAATGGCGTCCACCACCTCGATCCCCTCGAATACCTGGCCGAACACCGTATAGTTGTAATCCATGTCCGGGAAGCCGCCGATGCGCCGATAGTCGGAAATGACCCCGTCGGAAAACTTTTGGCTGCCCGCCGTCTTCATTTCCTCCACCATCGCGTCGCTTACTTCGTCGCCCTGTATGATGTAAAATTCGCTGTAGTTTCCCCGTACCTCTTCGTCGTGGTAATAACCCAGCGCCCCGCGGAAGTGATGAAGCTCCTTAGAGGTTTCCAGTTCGATCTTTTTGCCCCAAAAGCTCTGGTTTTCGTCTTTGGCGTCACCGCTTACAATCAGCGAATCGGGAATCACCCGGTAAAACTTCTGTCCGTTGTAAACTCCCGATTTGGCGAGGCCAATGAAGTTTTCCACCGCTGCCGGAGCCTCTTCGCCGAACAGCCGAATCTTGATGACTCCTAGGCTTGTGGTAACCACCGCAATCTGTTCGCCTTTTTCCGGAAGGGCAAACTGGGCCGATTGCATCTGGCGAAAGGCGTCGTCGCCCTGCCCGAGCGGCTGCTCCGAGCAGCCCGAGAGAGCCGCCAGAACGAGACACAGCACGAGGAAACAAAGGCGAATCCGAAACGCAGGTTTCATCGCCGCCTCCCGTCTTTGCTTACGCGTGGTATTCCACAATTTCGATCTTCTCAATGATCACGTCTTCCTTGGGGGTCGTAGTTTCGTTGATTTCGGTGTTCGGATCGTCCTTCTGGGCCATCATTTCCACCCCGGCAATGGCGTCGACTACATCCATCCCCTCGAACACCTGGCCGAACACGGTATGCCCGCTGCCCGGCCTGCCGGTGGAGGGATCCTTCTCCGTGGTGTAGGAACCGTCCAAGAAGGGAGTGCCGCCGATTTCCAGGTACTTGTCCTTGATTTCCTGGGGCATCTTGTCAAAATGATACCCCAGCTTGCTGTCATACGCGTCGAAGAAGGATTCCGACCAGGCGTCCGGCCCGGCCTGCACAATAAAGAACTGGCTGCCGTTGGTATCCCGGCCTGCGTTCGCCATGGACAGAGCGCCCCGGAAATTGTTGAGGTTCGGGCAGAATTCGTCCTCGAAATCTTTGCCCCAGATGGACTCGCCGCCTCTTCCGGTTCCTTCCGGATCGCCGCTTTGAATCATAAAGTCGTTGATGACCCGGTGGAACTTCATTCCGTTATAGTACCCGTTCTTGGCGTGAGTGGTGAAGTTCTCCACGGCTTTGGGCGCCTGCTCCGGAAACAGGCGGAACTTGATAACCCCCATGTTGGTGGTCATTACCGCGATTTGTTCGCCCTCCTTGGGCGGGTCGAGCTGCATCAGCGGCGTACCCTCGCTTTTGTCTCCCGAACAACCGGAGGCCAGCAGGATCAAAAGAGCGAAGCAGGCGGTAAAAAAGATGCGTCTGACTTGTTTCATCGGTAAACCTCCTCCGTTCTTATTGTGCGTAATTGCCGATGTCGATGGACGTGATCTTCACATCCTCCTTGGGCTTGTCCGCCCGGCCGGTCTCCACCGACGCAATGGCGTCCACCACGTCCATCCCCTCGTACACCTGGCCGAACACCGCGTGCTTAAAGTCCAGATGAGGGGTGCCGCCCACGGCCTTATAGTTGTCGATAGTCTGGCGGGGGAAACCCCGGTCGGTCAGGCCCTCCATCTGAGCGAGCAGGCCCTCATGGACCTCGGGCGCCTGGACGATGAAG
Source organism: Clostridiales bacterium (assembly GCA_018364155.1). Classification (GTDB taxonomy): domain Bacteria; phylum Bacillota; class Clostridia; order Oscillospirales; family Acutalibacteraceae; genus Solibaculum_A. The sequence goes on along the minus strand of JAGZMM010000001.1, from coordinate 688,464 downwards.
AACTGGCTGCCGTTGGTGTTGGGTCCGGCGTTCGCCATGGAAAGGGCGCCGCGCAGGTTGTGCAGGTCCACGTCGAATTCGTCGGCAAATGGTCCGCCCCAGATGGACTCGCCGCCCATGCCCGTACCCTGGGGATCGCCGCCCTGAATCATAAAGCCGCTGATGACCCGGTGGAAAAGAACGCCGTTGTAATACCCGTTCTTCGCATGGGTGGTGAAGTTCTCCACGGTTTTCGGCACCTGGTCGGGGAAGAGGCGGATTTTAATGTCGCCCATGGTGGTATGCATGACGGCGATTAAGTCGCCGGCCTTGGGATGCTCCAGCTGATTGATGGCCATAGGTTGTTTCCTCCATATGTTAGATTGAATTGTTTTATTATACCGTCTGGCAGGAAAATTGGCAAGGGCAGGGCCTTATTTGATCTCCTGCTCGAGCTCGTCGAACTCCTTAGTGGAAAAGAAGTCACCCAGGGTAATGTCCAGCCCGTCGCAGAGCTTTTTGATGGTTATAACGCCCGGATTCTTAGTAATGCCGTTTGCGATATCGCTGACGGTGGATTGCGTCATGCCGGAAATGGTGCATAAGCGATTCACGGAAATACCTCTTTCTTTGCACAATGCGTAGATACGATCAACAATAACTTCACTTGTGGTTTTCATAGCAACACCTCTTAACGATATTTCGTTAAGTTCAGTGTATGTAGCGGGCTTCTTATTATCATTCGGAATACCGTTGACTTTAACGGAATTTCGGAATAGAATAACGGTATTCCGTTTAATTTGAGGTGCTATTATGATTCCACGGGACAAAATCTGCTGCTTCACCGGCCACCGAAACCTGCCCGCCCGGATGCTGCCGGACCTAAAAAGACGCCTGGCCGATGCAATCGAATTGCTCATCGGCCAAGGCGTCTGCTGTTTTGCCGCGGGCGGGGCGCGGGGCTTTGACGCCCTGGCCGCCCGGGAAGTATTGAAGAAGCGGGAGCGTTACCCGCATATCAAGCTGATTCTGGTCCTGCCCTTCGAGGGGCAGGAGGCTTCCTGGCGGGAAGAGGACAGGCAGGAATTCTGGGCCATCCGCCGCCAGGCTGACAAGGTGGCGGTGCTGGCCCCCAGGTACGAGCAGGGCTGCTATTTCGTCCGCAACCGCCGCCTGGTGGAGGAAAGCGGGATCTGCCTGTGTTACCTGACCCGGGAACGTAGCGGAACCGGCATGACAGTGCGCTATGCCAAGGGGCAGGGCCTGTGGGTCTTAAACCTGGCAGAGCGTTAAGCCGCGGCGATCTTGTTGCGCCGCCGCCTCAGCCACATATAGACTCCCGGCAGCCGTTTGCTGACCGTCCGCCTCAGTCCCTTGTTGCACCGGTCCGCCCCCTCGTAGAGCTTCACAAGCGCCTTGCGCGGAGTGAGACGGCCCACGAAAACCCCGTCGCACATCCGGGAAAACCCGCGCCCCAAAGCCCCCGGCAGCTTGCCGGCAAACCGGTAGAGGCGAAGAAACGTCAGAAAATAATAGGACGCGAAGAGCACCTCATGCTCGGGAAACTGCTCCTGCTTGAGGGGCACCTTGGTCCCCGGCTCGATCACGTCCGGGACAAACCCGGCCTTGCGGGCAATGTCGGCCAGAATGGTCATGGGATAGGGGTAGAAGATGTTGGGGATAACCTTGTCAGGGTTTAGCTTTACATTCAGCTTGATGGTCTTGAGGGCCTTGTGCAGGTCCTCAAAGGGCAGGCCCACAATGTTATAGGTCAGCGACGTGATGCCGTACTTGTGAAACCAGGAAAAGGCGTGAATCATCTGCTCGTCAGTCATCATCCGCTTGAGGTACTTGTGGCGGATTTCCTCGTCGCCGGACTCTACTCCCACGTCGATGAGATAGCACCCCGCCTCTTTCATTACCCGCACCGTTTCTTCCGTCATGATGTCCAAGCGCAGGTTGCAGGTGAAGGGCAGGCCGATTTCCTTTTTATATACCTCCATAAACCCGTAAAACCAATCGTCGTACATATTAAAGATGGCGTCGCGGAAGTTTAAAAACTGAATGTACGGGTGCTTTTTCAGCAGGGTTTTCAGATAAAGGAGGGAATTTTCGAAGGACCGGAAGCGGGCGTACCGCTTGCGGTTGGGATAGACGTTGCGAAACTGGGAGTTGCCGCAGTAGGTGCAGGAAAAGAGGCATCCCCGGCTCATCATCACCAGAGCGCTCCCCGTCTTGCTCGCAGTCAGGTTGTCAAAGTCGAACAGGTCAAAGTCTGGGATCGGCAGCTCGTCTAGGTTTTCTAGCATGGGCCGCACGGGATTGCGGATGACGCCGCCCTCCGGAGTCTTGAAATGAAAGCTCTGGATGCGGTAAAAGTCCTCATCCTTTTGCCAAAACCGCTGGCACAGCTCCAGCACCGGGTATTCCCCTTCCCCAATGCACACCGCGTCCACTCCGTCCGCCGCCAGCACCTCGTCGGGTACCAGGGTAGGGTGGTATCCTCCGCAGAAGAGGAATTTCCCCGTGGCTTCCTTGGCCCATCCCGCCAGCTTCTTTACGTACTCGAAGGCGGTGGTGCGCACCGAAAAGCCGATCAAATCAAAGTCGTACCCCTTCAATTTTTCGAGAAACTGCTCCTTGTCGTGCTCATAAAGCAGGTGCAGCAGGGAAACGCCCACGCCCGCCTTTTTGAGCACCGCGCTGATGGAAGCAAGCCCTTCGCTGTAATTGCCGCCGGAATGCTTTCTTGGGGTGTCACTTTCGGTAAAGTCCGGATAGACCAGTAAGAGTTTCACAGATGGCGTTTGCATCGTATCTACCGCTCCTTTTCGTATGGAAATCCGCAATGCAGTCAAAGTATATGGCTAGAATAGCCGAAATTCCACCTTCGGTTCTTACAAATCCCTTACGAAAGGATGACGGTTTTGGCGAATGATTACAGAAGAAAAACAGACGCCCCGTCAAAGTCCCGAAGTTGGGACAAGCGGGGCGTCTGTTTTTCGGTTGACAGGATCAGTAGTGTTTGCTGTCTTTCAGCACGCGGATGAGTTCTTCAGGCTTGGGGGGCTTGCCGTACATGAGCACGCCCACCCGGTAAATCTTCGCCGAAAGCCATCCCATGAACCCGGTAAAGCCCACCGTGAGCACCACCGACAGAAGAATCTGCCATACGGGCACGTCGGTCATGCAGATGCGCACAAACATGAGCATCGGGGTAAAGAAAGGGATGAAGGAGCAGACGACCACCAGCGGGCTGTCTGGATTTCCCAGCATCGCATAGAGGGACAGGAGAAAGGCGCCGACAAGCAGCAGCATCATGGGAGTGATGGTGGTGTTTACATCCTCCGTGCGGCTGACCAGCGACCCCACCGCTCCAAACAGGAATGCGTAGAGGAAGAAGCCCAGCAGGTAGAACAAGAGGGTAAACAGCATAATGTTCACCGGCATGTTGAACAGGGACTTTACGATTTCATTGTTCCAGGCGGAGGCGTTGAGCTGATAGAACCCGAAGGCCGCCAGCAGAATAACTGCCACCTGTGTCAGCCCCGCAAGGCCCACGCCCATAATCTTGCCGAACATCAGATTATTGGGGCTTGCAGTGGTGATGAGCATTTCCATGGCCCGGTTGCTTTTCTCCGCCGCCACCGCCGAAGCCACCATCTGGCCGTAAAGAATGACCGAGAGGTACAGGATAAAGAGTAGGGCGTAGGTGTAGAAGTACGTGTCCATAAAGCTCTTGCCGGTTTCGATGACACTTTGCTGCGGCTGAGCAGTCATGATCTGCGCCGCCTCTTGTTCGGTGACGCCCAGGGCGGTCAGCGCGTCGGTGCGCATTTTCATGGTGACCGCCTCCGAAAGGCCGCCGAGCAGACTGCTTCCCGCGATTCCCAGCCGCTTCGTGTAAAACTCGTACTGCATGGGGGACTGGAACACCACCGCGCCCTCATAATCTCCATCGTTGATGAGCGCCTTGAGGTCGAGCCCCGCCGTGTTTGTTTCCTCAAAAGCATAGTCGGGGAATACAGATGAAAGGTAAGCCGCGTAGCCGTCTCCGGCCGCCGCCGCGTCCACCAGGACCACCGGCTTCTCCGCATCGGCGGGTGGGGCAGCGGGCGAGTCTGTGGAAGAGAAGAGGGAGAGAAGGTTTGGCAGGCTCAATACCACGGCGATGGCCAGCACCAAAAAGATGGTCACGCCGGCGTACACCTTGTTTTTCAGGAAACCCACATATTCGTGCTGAAATACAATGAAGAACTGCTTCATGCCGGTTCACCTGCCTTTTCCACAAAAATCTGTTCAAGGGTTGGGGTGAGCACCTCAAACCGGTCTACCGCCAGCCCCGCTTCCGATAAGGCCGCCAGCACCTGGCCCCGCTTTGCCGGGTCGGCAAGCGTTAGGATTACTTCGTGCTCCCTGGGGGTGAACTTGGTTACCAGGTTATCAAGGCCCGCCTGGCTAAGCGCCGCTTTGATGGAAGGAGCCATGTCCCCTTTGTCCAAGGATACGAGAATACGGTTACGCGGATAGCTCATTTTGATGTCGTGCAGGTTTCCATCTAAAACGATACGCCCACCGTTTAAAATGGCAATGTTATCGCAGAACTCCTCCACATAGCCCATCTGGTGGCTGGAGAAGATCACCGTCTTGCCTGCCGCCACCAGCTCTCGGACCACGTCCTTAAGCAAGGAAGCATTGACCGGGTCAAGACCGGAGAAGGGCTCATCTAAAATGACGATGTCCGGGTCATGTAGCAGGGTAGAGGCCAGCTGGATTTTCTGCTGATTGCCCTTGGATAAAGTGTCCAGCTTTTTTGCATAAACCTCCTCCATCCCCAGCCGGGCAAGCCAGCGTTTCACCGACGCCACTGCATCGGTTTTGCTTAATCCCCGCAGGCGGGCTAAGTAGACCAGCTGGTCGCCGATGCGCTTTTTCGGATACAGACCCCGTTCCTCCGGCAGATAGCCGAAGGTGGCGCCTGATTTGGATATCGGCTTGCCGTTGAGCAAAATTTCACCGCTGTCTGCGGGAAATACACCCATGACAATGCGGATGGTGGTGGTTTTTCCCGCCCCGTTTCGGCCCAGAAGCCCCAGCGCCGCGCCGCTTTCTACCTGCAGGCTGATCCCATCAAGCACCCGCTTTTCCCCGAACGTTTTGACCACGTTCTTTACTTCTAACAGCACCCAATCACACTCCTTTGTTTCGAGTCTGCTCTGATTATACACCATTGACTTGAGAAAGTAAATAAAACTTACCTATTATTTTTTTTTGGAATATGGTATGATAAACTCTGAATATAGACAGAATAAAACTCCTAAAAACTCATATTAGCGCGATCCGCCTGCCGCCGGGCAGGTGCAAGAAAGGATGAGGCATATGTTGGACATGCCGCTGATGGACCTGCACACCCATTCGGACAGTTCCCCGGATGGGGAGGAGCCTACCACAAGTCTGTGCGAGGCCGCGGTGGACAAAGGACTCTTTGCCCTGGCAATCACCGATCACTGCGAGATCAACGTGTTCAAGGAGGAATGCTACGACCGGTCGATTAAGCAGTCCATGTTTGAAATTATCAAAGCCAGAGAGGTATTTCGCGACCGCTTAAAGGTCTTGGTGGGTGTGGAACTGGGCCAGGCAACCCAGAACATCCCCTGCGCCGAGCAGGTGGTAAAGGCGGGGTTTGATTTTATCATCGGCTCGCTGCACAATACCAAAGGCCGTCCGGACTTCGCGTTTATCGACTATGCGGGCGAAAACATCGACCGGCTGCTGGAAGAATATTACCAAGAACTTTTGGAACTGGCCCGGTGGGGCAAGTTCGACGTACTTGGGCACCTGACCTATCCGCTTCGCTACATTGTGGGCGAGCACGGGCTTACGGCCAACCTAGACCGGTGCGAAGATCAGATGGACGAGATCCTAAAGGCTTTGATTGAAAATGGTTGCGGCATCGAGGTCAACACGTCCACTCTGCGCCAGGCGCTGGGGCGCACCATGCCGGAACTTCGGCAGGTCAAGCGGTACCGGGAGCTTGGCGGGGAAATCATCACCGTCGGGTCGGACGCGCACTGCGCACGCCATGTGGGCGCGGGTATTCGAGAGGGAATCGAGCTCATCAAGGCGGCCGGGTTTACCCATATGACCTATTTTGAAAAGCGCAAGCCCGTCCAGGTGGCGATCTAGCCGCCCGGACCACCTATACTAAAACCAAGAAGGTGCTTTTATGGACAAGCTACTGAAACTACTCGACGAAAACGCACGTCTGACAAACGCCCAACTGGCCAGTATGCTGGGGACGAGCGAGCAGGACGTGGCGAATAAAATCAAGGAGCTGGAAAAGGATGGGGTCATCCGCGGCTATAAGCCCATCGTCAACTGGGAGAAGGCGGGCCGGGAATGCGTCACCGCCCTGATTGAGCTGAAAGTCACTCCCAAGCGGGATCTGGGGTTTGACGAGATCGCCCGCACCATTCTGGCGTTCGACGAAGTGGAGAGCGTCTATCTGATGAGCGGCGGCTACGACCTGGCGGTCACGGTTAACGGCAAGACCTTCCAGGAGCTGGCTATGTTTGTAGCCAAGCGCCTTTCCCCGCTGGACTCGGTGCTTTCCACCGCCACCCATTTTATCCTCACCCGGTATAAGGAAAGAGGCATTGCGCTCAACGACGTCCCTACCGACGAGAGGAGGTTTTTTGAGCTGTGATGGACTATCAGTCGCTGCTGACGGACTGCATCCGGGACATCAAGCCGTCCGGCATCCGCCGCTTTTTTGACATCGCAGCGGAAATGGACGATGTGATTTCTCTATCCATCGGCGAACCGGATTTCAAAACGCCGTGGCACGTCCGTCAGGAGGGAATCCACTCATTAGAAAAGGGCCATACCCATTATACTTCCAACAGCGGCCTTGTATCCCTGCGGGAAGGCATCAGCGGTTACTTAAACCGCCGCTTTGGCCTTTCCTACCGGCCCCGTGACGAAATTCTCGTCACCGTGGGCGGCTCGGAGGCCATCGACCTGTGCATTCGTTCGGTCATCAGCTCTGGCGACGAGGTTCTGATTCCGGAGCCCTCCTTTGTCTGCTACGAGCCGATCACCCGCTTAGCAGGCGGCACGCCAGTAATCATAGAAACGAAGGCGGAGAACCAGTTCCGCCTTACCCCCCAGGAGCTCAAGGGGAAGATTACCCCGAAAACCAAGCTGCTTATTCTTCCGTACCCCAATAATCCCACCGGCGCTATCATGCGACGGGAGGATCTGGAGGGCATCGCCCAGGTGCTGCGGGGGACGAATATCCTAGTGCTGTCCGACGAGATTTACGGGGAGCTGACTTATAATCAAAACGGACACACTTCCATTGCCCAGATCGACGGGATGCAAGAACGCACGGTGCTCGTCAGCGGCTTTTCCAAGACCTATGCCATGACCGGCTGGCGGCTTGGGTACCTGTGCGGCCCGGCGCCGCTGGTGGCTGCCATGACCAAGCTTCACCAGTATGCCATCATGAGCGCTCCCACCACCGCCCAGTACGCCGCTATCGAAGCCATCCGCAACGGTGACGAGGATATCGTACATATGCGCGACGAGTACAATATGCGCCGCCGGCTGCTGGTGGACGGACTCAACCGGCTGGGCCTTTCCTGCTTTGAGCCTCAGGGTGCGTTTTACTGTTTCCCGTCCATCCAGTCCACCGGGCTTACCTCCGAAGAATTCTGCGAGCAGTTGCTTTATACCCAGCACGTGGCTGTGGTACCCGGCACCGCCTTCGGTGATTGCGGGGAAGGGTTCGTGCGGGTATCCTACTGTTATTCCACCAATCATCTAATCGAGGCGCTGCATCGCATCGAGCGGTTTATCGAGGAGCATAAGGGGCGGGCGTCTCATGCATAACGACGACCGGCTGGTAGCGGTCAAGCGCTGCGACGGGTATGAAACAGCAAAGGTGGATCGGGCGGTGGAGGAGCTTTTTGCGGCCCTGCACGCGGAGGAGCTGGTGGGCCCGGGCAAGCGGGTAGCGATTAAGCCTAACCTGCTCATGCGCCGCCGGCCCGACGAAGCCACCACTACCCACCCGGCTGTGGTGGCGGCTGTTGTGAAAGCCCTGCGCCGCCGGGGTGTGACCGATCTTTTGATCGCCGAAAGCCCCAGCGGCCAGTATACCCGGGCAAGGCTCAAAGGTATTTACGACGGCTGCGGCATGACTGCCATGGCAGAGGAACTTAAGGTTCCCCTCAACCTGGATCTGGGCGTGACTCAGACCTCGGCGCCGGACGCGAGAATGTGCCGGGAGTTTCCGATTCTCAATCCCATTTTGCAGGCGGACGTGGTGGTGGACGTGGCCAAGCTCAAAACCCATATGATGACCACCCTGTCCGGCTGTGTCAAAAACCTGTTCGGCTGCGTGCCGGGACTGTTAAAGCCGGAGCTTCATTGCCGGTTCCCGGACCAGGAGGACTTTGCCGGGATGCTTATTGACCTATGCGATCTTGTCCGTCCTTCTCTAAGCATCTGTGACGGGATTGTGGCTATGGAGGGAAACGGCCCCTCCGGCGGCAACCCCCGGAAGCTTTCCGTTCTTCTCGCCAGCCGAAGCCCTTACGCGGCGGACGTGGCGGCCTGCGCCCTCATCGGCCTTGCGCCCGACCAGGTGGCCATGCTCAGGGAAGCCATGAATCGGGGCCTGTGCCCATCTTCAGCCGAAGAGCTGACGATAGAAGGGGATTCCATCGATTCCCTCATGCAGCCGGACTTTCAAAAGGCCGTAAGCCAAGGGACCGATTTTCTCACGCGGGTGCCCAAGGTGTTTCGGGGGCCGGCCAAGGCGCTTTTGACCCCCAAGCCCCACATCCGGACAAAGGACTGCGTCGGCTGCGGCCGGTGCGCGGAAAGCTGCCCGAAGCACACCATTCGGATTGTGGATAAGAAGGCGGTAATCGCCTATTCGGATTGCATCAAATGCTATTGCTGTCACGAGATGTGCCCGGTGAAGGCCATCGACATTCGACGGTTTCGACTGTTTGACTTATAACGACGGAGGTGCGGATTACTAAGGTGCGAATCCATGTAATCGCGCCAGCGAAAATCAACCTGGCGCTGGATATTTTGGGAAAACGGGACGACGGGTTTCACCTGGTCAAGATGATCATGCAGGCGGTGGACCTGTGCGACGTGGTTTCCCTTAAGACGAAACGGGAGCCGGGCATCGAGCTCAATTGTCCCGGCTTGGAAGCGGTCCCCGAGGAGGAAAACACCGCCTACCGGGCGGCGGCCCTTTTTTTAAAGGAAACCCCTGCCTTTTCCGAAGGAATCTCCATTAAAATCAAAAAACGCATCCCCATGATGGCGGGCCTTGCGGGCGGCAGCGCGGATGCGGCCGCCGTCCTTTTCGGGCTAAACCATCTGGCGGGCGGGGTCTATACCATGGACCAGCTGTGTGAGCTGGGGGCCCAGATCGGTTCCGATGTGCCCTTTTGCCTGCAGGGAGGCACCATGCTGGCGGAAGGGACAGGAACGCTGCTGTCTCCGTTGCCCGCTCTGCCTGACTGCTTTTTTGTTCTGGCCAGGCCTCCCCAGGGGGTATCCACCGCCAAGGCCTATGCCGCCTTCGACCAGCTGCAAAACCCGGACCGACCGGATTTCGACCGCACGGCGCTGGCACTGTACGAGGGCGTCGAAGAACTGGGAAGGTGCCTGTTCAATGTGTTTGAGCAGGTGGTGACTTTGCCGGACGTTTCCCATATCCGGAACGTGATGAAGGAGAACGGAGCCGCGGGCGCCTGCATGACCGGCACCGGCTCTACCGTGTTCGGCCTGTTTGCCGACAAAGGGGAGGCCGAGCGATGCGCAGGTATTCTTAAAACGGAGTACGAGCGGGTATTCGTAACCCAGCCGGTCCCTTACGGCTGCATTCTGGACGACTGACCAAACCCGGAAAGGAGAGCCTCATGCCATATCCGTGGATCGATGCGTACTGCCTTTCGAAAAAGGGTGTAACAAAGGATGATAAGAAGGAATGGGGAGCGACCCGGTACCAGGTTGGCGGGAAGATGTTCGCCATGCAGGGCGTGGACAAGGAAGGTACCCCGATTTTTACGCGAAAGCTCCCGCCGGACTTCGGTCGGTTTTTACGGGAACAGTATCCGGATATTGTTCCCGGCTACTATATGAACAAAGAGCATTGGAACTCGCTTTCCCTGCAGGGAACCGTGCCCGATGACCTGGTGCGCGAAATGGTGGACCGGGCCTATGAAACCGTCCTGCGCAGCCTGCCCAAACGGGTGCAGCGGGACATCGAGGAAGGGTAACATGGAGAAAAAACAACCCCAGCTTCCCCGCCTCCCAGAGTTCGATTCCCTGCCGCTGGAACCGGATTTCGCCGCCCTTGCCGCGCTTTGCAGGCAAGAGGAGCGTCCGATGAAAGCGGGGCGGGTGAAAGGGGCGGTGCTCACAGGGGAGGACCTGTCCGGCCTGTCCGTTTCCGGGATGGTGTTTGAGGGCTGCCGGTTTCTCGGCTGCCGGCTGGAAGGCGCATCCTTTACGGATGTGCTTTTTCAAGGATGCGACCTGTCCAATTCCATCTTTTCCGATGGCTTTTTCCAACGGATCCGGTTTTGTTCCTGCAAAGGGATTGGCGCCGTCTTTTCCGAAAGCCGCCTGCGGCAGGTGACGATCGAGCGCAGCCTTTTGTCCTTTGCAAACTTTGACGGCGCCAAGGGGCAAGGAATGCGCATCCAGTCGAGCCGGCTTGACGGGGCCAGTCTCACCCAGTGCGAACTGAAAGCCGTAAGCTTAGAGGAAGTGGATTTCACCGGTGCGAACTTTTTTCATACGCCCCTTGCCGGTCTGGATTTTACCTTAAGCACATTGGAGGGTATTCAGGTGTCCAGCGAGCTTTTCGAGCTTCGCGGGGCGATTGTCACCGCCTACCAGGCGGCGGGCCTGGCGGAGCTTATGGGGTTAATCGTCAAATAGCCGGAGCAATAGAAAAAAGGGAAGCGAAACTGCTCGCTTCCCTTTTTTCTATCATCGTCTGTGATAGCAAAAGGCAAAGCCAGCAGATTTCGATTTCGTTTGGTTGACATGCTTTCTAAAACATGGAGAAATCGTTCTCAATATAAAATTACCAATATTTTCTTACGCCTTTGTATATTTCGAAATCCCCCGCCCATACTGCAAGTAGCGAAACAGAGAAAGGGCGGGATTCCCCATGCGTAAACTGATAGCAGCACTCCTAATCGCCGTCATCCTTGTCACCATCGTCAGCATGTCCGGCTTTGCTTCCGACTGCGCGCAGATTCGCGAGGATATCCTGCGCATCCATGTCCTGGCCAATTCCGACAGCGAAGAGGACCAAGCTCTGAAACTGCAGGTGCGCGACCGCATTTTGGAAGAGTCGGCGGGTTTGTTTGAACATATGGAAGATAAACAGGAAACCATGGAGCAGGCGCAGGAATGGCTGCCCGATTTGCAGGCGGCCGCCGAGGACGAAATCAAAAAACAAGGCTACGATTACCCGGTTACAGTGGAATTGACTCATATGTATTTTTCGACCAGACAGTATGATTCTGTCACCATGCCGGCCGGGGATTACGATGCCGTTCGTGTCCTCATCGGGACCGGCGAAGGGCAAAACTGGTGGTGCGTCATGTTCCCGCCCCTCTGTCTGCCGGTGGCGCAGGACCATAAGCAGCTCACCGATGTGCTCAACGCCAGCCAGATGGACATTGTGCAGGGCGGTGTGAAATACGAGGTCAAATTCAAACTGGTGGAATGGTTCGAGGAGATCAAAGCAGCGGTGGAAAGCTGGTTTGCCTAATCGTTGTAAATCTATCCAAACGTTTGACAAAATCGGACAGATACTTGTAATATTTGATGAAATGTGCGATACTATTTAAAATATAGTATCGCACATTTTTGCGTAGGCACGCTGCGACAGGGGGACGCGTAATATGTACAAGCTGATATTTGCCGATGATGAACGAATCGTGCGGGAAGGCATTCAGAAAATCATTGACTGGGAGCAGTGCGGCTTCACGGTTACCGGTTTTTGTGAGAATGGCATGGAAGTGCTGGAGCTGGTGGAGGCCGAATGCCCCGATGTCATCATTACTGATATCAAGATGCCGGTGCTCGACGGGATTGAGCTGTCCCGCCGGGTGCGTCAAAAATATAAGGACGTGAAGATTCTCTTTGTCACCGGGTTTGACGATTTTTCCTATGCAAAATCTGCCATTGACCTTGATGTGAGCGAATACATATTAAAACCCATCTCCGCCGCAGGAATGACCAAAACCCTTTTAAAGCTCAAAGAACAGCTCGACGCAGAGAGGGAAGAGAAGCGGGGGATAGAGCGTCTGCGTGCGTCTTTGCAGCGGGAGCTTCCCCTTTTGCGCAGCACCTTTCTCAACTGGCTGGTATCTGAGAACTGTACTCGTGAAGAAGCGGAGTACCGCCGGGATTTTTATGCAGTGGAGCAGCTCAGCGGAACCCTTTATCTGCCGCTGGCGGTCAGCGTGGACAGTTTTACGGGCGAAAAAAGAAACTTTTCGGAGGAGGATCAGGAGTTGTCCCGCTATGCCATCCTCAACATCGTGGAGGAGATCGTGCGCGCAAGAAAGCTGGGCGTTTGCTTTATGCAGGGCGAACGCATTGCCGTCATCGGCTGCCTGAAAAATGAGAGCCTTTTCCGCCTGAAAAACGAATGCTTGGATGCGGCGGAAGAAATCCGCTGGAGCATTGAAAAGTATCTGAATTTTACCGTGACTGTAGGCGTTGGACCCGCGTGCGAGCATCTTGAGGAGATTCGCGGGGCTTATCAGCGCGCAGTCAACGCCTTGGAATACCGCATTTCTCTTGGGCCAAACCGGGTCATCTGTGTAGAGGACCTGGAACCGGGCCGGCCGCAAACGGAGAAAACGGACAAGCTGGAGGCGAGCCTCGTGGCGGCCATCCGCTCCAATGACGAGGATGAAATCCGTAAAATTGTCCCGCTTCTTTATACCGGTTATGTCAAAAGAGGGGCGTCGCTTTCCTCTGTCAAAGGAACGACCATTGTGCTCATGGTTATCCTGCTGCGGGAGTTTTCCCTGTCCGACGATCAGCCTTTTTCCCTGGATGAGGAACAGATGAACGAAATTCTGTCCATTCAATCGGTACAGGGGCTCTGCGAACGGATGCTGCAGTTTAGCCTGGATAAGGCTCGGGGAATCTCTGCGGGGCGCCAGGAAAACAACCAGCATATTGTCGAACAGGCGAAGGAATATATTAAGCAGAACTATTCGGATACCGATCTGACGCTCACCACCATCAGCAACCATCTCTTTATCAGCCCCAGTTATTTTACCTATATTTTTAAGAAAAACACTGGTTCCACTTTCGGCACCTATCTGATGAAGACCCGTATGGAGGCGGCTCATCGTCTGCTGATGGATACGTCTATGAAGAACTTTGAGATTTCCGAACGGACCGGTTTTTCCGATCCGCGGTATTTCAGCTTCTGCTTCAAGAAGTATTACGGTATGACGCCCAGCGAATACCGCAAAAAGAACCAGACCGGCCAAGTATGACTGCCGCTGGCTGCGAAAGGGCAGGAATATGAAAAAGCAAAAACACAAAGAGAGTAAGTGGAAAAAAGCGCTTCGGGATCATTTCCGTTTCAATGGATTTCAGTCCATCATTACGATTTGTACCACGGTGATCGTCTTTCTGGTTATTATGTTTTTTGCAGGAAGCATTTATATGCATTCCAGCGAGATAATGCGCACCGCAACTTTGCAAACCAACCAGCAGCTGATTAACCAGGTGGCGGAAAACCTGGAAATGTACCTAGAGGAGATGCACAATACGTCCCTGCTGATTGAAGAGCTTTTGTCCACACAGCAAAGCGAAAAAAAGCAGGAAGTGTTCCATATCGCTCACAAACTGCATCCCAGTATAGAGACCGTGGCGGATTTTACCGTGACCGGGCGGATGCGTGAATCATCTCTCGACCTTACGCCCAAATACGACAATTATTCCGAACGCATCTGGTTTACCAGGGCGACCAAGGCCAAGGGAGAGCCGACCTTTTCTCCACCCCATGTTCAAACCTTATTTGAGGAGAAAAACGATTGGGTCATTACTTATAGCCGCCAGATCGAATGGCTCCAGAAAGGAAATTATCACAGCGCCGTACTGCTGGTGGATATGAATTTTCAGACCTTTCGGCGCATCTGCAACCGGGTGGATCTGGGCGAATCCGGTTACATTTTTGTGGTCAGTCCAGAAGGAAAATTTATTTATCATCCCCAGAAAGAGGTGCTTTATTCAGAGGTGGCCAGTGAGGACTTATACCTGGCCGGCGATAGGGAGGATGGGGGATATACCATCCAGCGGGATGGAGCGGAATACGCGGTCAATGTTTGCTCGGTAGAATTTGCCGACTGGAAGATTGTAAGCGTGGCGAGTATGTCAGAGGCTCTCGCAACCAGCCAGGAAATGTGGATGTTTATCGGGATCATGGTGCTGTTTGCCATCCTGTTTGCCTTCTTTATCTCCATCCAGGTGGCCGGGTTTGTGACAAGCCCCATTCGCAGGCTGCAAACGCTGATGCGCCGGGTGGAAAACGGCGCTCTCGCCATCCGCGCACCGGAACAGGGCGCTTATGAAATCCGGGAATTGAGCAAATCCTTTAACGCCATGATTGAGAAAATCCGAAGCTTGATGGATGAGGTTATCGAGGAGAAGGACCTGCTTCGCAAAAGTGAAATCCGCGCTTTGCAAGCACAGATCAATCCCCACTTTTTGTATAATACCCTTGATTCCATCGTGTGGCTGGCGGAAACCGGTGAAAAGGAAGACGTGGTCACTATGGTTACCTCCCTCGCAAGCCTGCTGCGCATCACCATCAGCAAAGGAGACGCGTTTTTGACGGTGGAGGAGGAGCTGCGCCATGCGGAAAGCTATCTGGTGATTCAGAAGATCCGCTATGGAGACAAGTTCGATTTTTCCATTGAGGCCGAAGAGGACACCCTTCGTTGCCAGACAGTCCGCATCGTTCTGCAGCCGCTGATTGAGAACGCTATCTACCATGGAATCGAGCCGATGGCGGAAAAGGGCATGATTCGCATTTGTGTGCGCAAGGTAGAGAATCGCCTGCTCATGCAGGTCATCGACAACGGCATCGGAATGGACGAAGAGACCTGTCGTTCCATTTTGGAGGCAGACCCGGAGAAATCTTCGGGAATTGGGGTGAAAAACGTCAACGAGCGCATCAAGCTTTGTTGCGGAGAAGAATACGGCCTGCGGTTTTACAGTCGTCTGGGCGAGGGAACCACGGTGGAAATCTGGCTTCCAGCGCAGATGTAAGACGCCTAGATTCGAGCAGTTGCTGAATGTCTCCTTTGGGTTTTGTTTTCTTTCGGTGAAAGAAAAGCGGAGTCAGAGAACCGTTTTCAATCCGATGGCGGTCGCTTATAAACAGAAAAGGCCGGCGGACTTGTTGTCCGCCGGCCTTTTCAAATTTTCATTTGCGCGATGCGCAAATTAGCACGAAACTCTCGTATGGAAGTTAGTTGGATAAAACGGCAGAGAAAAATCCAGCGTCAAAAGAAAAGACGCTGGACGATAAAGTTGCAAGAAGGTTTTGCCTTTTTCCGTGCCGGTTATGACCGCTGCTACCCGGTTTCCCGTCAGAAAGACGATGGAGAAGGGCGTTACTTGGAGGAAAGTTCATTCAGATCAAAGGGCGTGCGCTGGTAGACGAAATAGTTGAGCCAGTTGGAAAAAAGAAGGCTTGCGTGGCTGCGCCAAATCATGGGAGGAATGGTTTGCGGGTCGTCGTGAACAAAATAATTGCGGGGAATGCGCGGATGAAGCCCACGATTTAAATCTCGTTCGTACTCCTTTGCCAGGGTTTCCCGGTCATATTCCGCGTGACCCATCACGAAAATCTGCCGCCCGTCCCCGGTGGCGATCAGGTAAACGCCCGCATCGGCCGACTCGGCCAAAATCTGAAGCTCTGGGTGTTTTCGCACATCTTCCCGGCGTATCCCGGTATGGCGGGAATGCGGTGCATAGAAGTATTCGTCGAACCCGCGCACCAGTGGATGTAGCGTCCCAGTGGCCCGATGGCGGAAAATACCTGAGAGCTTTTCTTCCAATGGGTATTTGGGAATACCGTAGTGATAATAAAGCCCTGCCTGGCCGCCCCAGCAGATGTGGAAGGTGGAAAACACATGGGTTTTCGACCATTCCATGATTTCACAGAGTTCCTGCCAGTAATCCACCTCTTCAAAAGCCAGGTTCTCAACCGGTGCGCCGGTGATAATCAATCCGTCGTACCGGTTGCCTCGCACCTCGTCGAACACTTTGTAAAAGTCCAGCAGATGCTGGGCGCTGACGTTTTTTGGCGTATGGGTAGCAGTCTGGAGCAGGTCGATCTCCACCTGCAGCGGTGTATTGCCCAAAAGACGCAACAGCTGAGTCTCTGTGGCAATTTTTGTGGGCATAATATTCAAGATCAGAATCCGCAGCGGCCGGATGTCCTGCTTGGCCGCCCGTTCCCGGGACATGACGAAAATATTTTCCGCCTCCAGCACCTTGCGTGCCGGTAGCGTATCCGGAATTTTAATGGGCATATTGGTTCCCTCCCATACGGCAAGCGCCCGAATGGTTTTTAGTATACCAGAATCGCCCGGTTTAGGCAACCGGTTTTCCCTTATAAATGGGAAGGGCTTTCTTGTAATGGAAAAAAGAAAAAGGTTGAAAACAAGACGGGATAGTGGTATTATATATCGATAGAATCAGGGATTTTATGTAGGATTTTGAGGTTGAGCCGCAAAAGCAGAGGATGGAATGGATGGAGCGAAGACCGGGACTCACGGGATTTTGGCTCAAAATCATCGCATTGGTTTTGATGACGGTGGACCATATTGGATTGTTTTTTGCATTTGCAGGTGCGCCGGTGTGGCTGCGGTGGTTGGGACGTTTGTCGGCACCGCTGTTTTTCTTTCTGTTGGCTCAGGGCTTTGTACATACGCACAGCCGCCGCCGGTATCTCGGTCGGCTCTATGGTTGCAGTGTGGGTATGTTTCTCCTCAATGCATTTTTAAACCGATATTTTCCCCGCTCTGACGGCCTTTTGGTGGACAATAACATTTTTGCCACGTTGTTTCTTACGCTGTTGCTCCTATGCTTGGGTGACTGGGTGAAGAAAGCCTTTCTAGAAAGGCGGTGGAGTCGTCTCGCGGGGCTTTCTGGATGTTTTTTTCTTTTCTTTTTTGCGCCGTCTCTCTTTGCGCTGCTGCCAGATTCCCTTGCCTTTTTGAAAACGGTGCTTTCCTGGCTCTTTCCCGGCCCGTTTGCCGTAGAAGGCGGGCTTCCTTTTCTGGTTCTTGGAGTGGGGATGGCCTGGCTTTGGCAGAACCGGCTGGCCTTTTGCCTGATGTATCTGGTGATTTCCTTGAGCTTCCTTGTAACGGACACTGGGGACCCGTTTTTTGTCCACTACCAATGGATGATGGTGTTCGCCCTGCCTCTTCTTCTTTGCTACAACGGAAAGCGGGGAAAAGGCTGCAAAGGGCTTTTTTACGGATATTATCCGCTGCATATCGCCCTTCTCTTTTTTGCGTCCAGCCTACTCCATTCGGGATGGTCGGGTTAGAGGGGACAAACGGCTTGCAATCAATAATCGGCCGATTCGGCCGCAATTATAGATAGGATGGATGAAGCAAACATGGTAGGATTTCGGGAACTGTTTCATTTCACCGGCGGAATTCCGCTGAATTTGTTTGTCCGGTTTGGAAGCGACAACCGCTGGCATTTTCACAAATGTCTGGAGGTGGGATACTGCGCGGCAGGCAACGGGGAGCTTTCGGTTCAGGGCAAGAACTATCCCCTCAAGAAAGGGG
The DNA here is from genome assembly GCA_018364155.1 of Clostridiales bacterium. Taxonomy (GTDB): domain Bacteria; phylum Bacillota; class Clostridia; order Oscillospirales; family Acutalibacteraceae; genus Solibaculum_A. Next base: position 670,594 of record JAGZMM010000001.1, on the reverse strand, counting down.
TGCTGTTTTTAGTGAATCCGTATGTGGTTCATTCCATTCAGAACCAGTCGGCGGATTTTGCCATGGCCCTATTGCAAATGGATTTTCAAGGCTATGAGTCTCTTTGCCCCGGCATCACCAACCTGGATTTTCACAGTGTCATCAGCGGCGGCCTTTCAGAGGAGCGGCTGCTCACTCTGTACCGGTTTGTGGCTGCCATTGTGTATGAGGCGTCTAACAAGCTAAGCGGCTATCTTCTGCGCACCGATTCCCTTGTGCGCGCGCTGGCCCAGTTTTTGGTGGACTATCTGACGGTAGAAACAAGACAGGCGAGAGGTCCGCGCAGCGCAGAAAGTGACCGTATTAAGCATCTCATTGAGCACATTGACGTACATTATAACGAAGAGTGGTCACTGGACGAGCTGGCGGACATGGTAGGGCTCAATTCTCAGTACCTGTCCCGGCTTTTTAAATTGAGCGTAGGCTTGCCCTTGACCAAGTATATCAACTCCGTGCGGGTGAAAAAGAGCCTGCCCGACCTGCTTGATTCCAATAAGACCATTGCCCAGATTGCGGCCCAGCACGGCTTTCAGACGGTGAAAAGCTATTACACCGCCTTTGCCGAGGTATACGACCTGCCGCCTGGAAAATACAAGCGGTGGCAGAGAAATATGCAGCGGGAAAAGAAGCGGCTGCGCCCGGTGGAGAGCGACATGCAGTTAAACGAACTGTTTGACGATTTGTATACCTACATTCAGAATTCCGAGATGCGCACCTTTGGCGGCTACGGCCTTTCCAGGCTAAGGGAAAAAACGCAAGCACGTCGGGCGTAACCGGCGATTAGACCCAGGCGAAACGGAACATACTGGTTGGTGTGCTCCTTTGCCACCCATTCACGCAAAAACGACAGGAGGCGGCAATATGAAACGGTTGGTATTGGTCCGGCATGGAAAGATGGAGCATCCGGCGGGCATGGAGATTACGGCAGGCTGGTCGAATATGCCGCTGTCCCGCAAGGGGAGACGGCAGGCGAACCTGGTTTCCCAAGCGCTTGCATTGATGCTGGGCGACCATACCTTCGAGTTTTTCAGCAGCGACTTGCTGCGTGCTTCCCAGACGGCCCAGATTATCGGGCAGAAGCTGGGCTGCAAGCCCATCATCACCCATATGCTGCGTGAGCAGAGCAACGGCCAGGCGGCGGAAATGCTGCCACAGGAGGCCCGGCTTTTGGAGCTGCCCTGCAAGGGCGACCCACTTGACTGGATTGTATACCCGGGAGCGGAAAGCCGGCGGATGCTCTTTCACCGCATCACTGGTTACCTGCACCGCATCGACAAGTTGGTGGAGGGAACGGTGTTGGTGGTCACCCATGCCGACGCCATCAACGCCGCCATTTGCTGGTGGCTGGGGCTGCCGGTAGAGACCTTTGCCCAGGTGGATTTTCGGATCAACCGGGGCGGGATCACCGACCTGCGGCTTTCCAAGGAAGGAACGCCGGTCCTTTACCGGCATAACAGCACCGCGCATCTGCGGTAAAAAAACAGGGACGTTTCGGAAAAGGGGATTGCAATGAAAAGACGTGTGGGAATTTTGACCAGCGGCGGCGACTGTCCAGGCCTCAATGCCGCCATCCGCGGCGTGGTTCATTCGGCATACAACCTGTTCGACGTGGAATTTGTGGGTATCGCCGACGGGTATAAGGGACTCATTGAAGGCAACTATAAGGAGATGCGCCGGGAGGATTTCGACGGCATTCTCACCCTGGGCGGCACCATCCTGGGAACTTCCCGTCAGCCGTACCGCAATATGCGTAAGATCGAAGAGGACAATGTGGACAAAGTTGCGGCCATGAAGCAAAACTACCGCAAGATGAAGCTGGACTGCCTAGTGACTCTGGGCGGCAACGGCACCCACAAAACCGCCAATCTCCTTTCGGAAGAGGGCCTTAACGTCATCGGTCTGCCTAAGACCATTGACAATGATATTTGGGGAACCGACGTGACGTTCGGGTTCCACACAGCGGTGGACATCGCCACCGAAGTGGTCGACCGCATCCACACCACCGCTAACAGCCACGGTCGAGTTATGGTCATTGAGCTGATGGGCAATAAGGCCGGTTGGCTTACCCTTTATGCAGGGGTGGCCGGCGGGGCGGACGTGGTGCTTATCCCGGAGATTCCCTATTCCATGGACGCGCTGGTTCACGCGGTGGAAGAGCGCATCCGGGTAAAAAAGCGTAAATTTTCCATTATCGCGGTGGCGGAAGGCGCGATGAATTTGCAGGAAGCGTCCATGAAAGGAAAGGAACGGGCTGCTTTCCGGGCAAGCGAACCGTATATGTCGGTTTCCTACCGGATTGCCGACCAGCTTCAGCAGGCCACCGGCCTGGAAAGCCGTGTGGTCGTGCCGGGCCATTTTCAGCGGGGCGGTTCCCCGTCGCCTTATGACCGGGTATTGGCGACCCGCTTCGGTGTACAGGCCGCCAAGCTCATCAAAGAGGAACGGTACGGCATGGCGGTGGCGCAGATTGGCAGCATTGTGACCCAGAACCCCTTGTCTGAGGTGGCCGGCAAAACCAAGCTGGTGCCAAAGGACCATCAGATGGTGGAGTTTGCCCGCTGTATGGGCATCGCCTTTGGCGATTGAACGAATTTCTATAAAAAAGACCGCCTGTCGGGAATTTGGTTCCTGACAGGCGTTTTTTGTATGGACGGCGAGAAAAAACGAAGGAATTTTTGACATTCAGTCGTCCGTGGTTTTTGCTTGTTTGCGCCGTTTCAGTCGGTAAAGCGCAGTTCCAATGCCGCAGCCGATGAGCGACAGGATCAGATAGATGACGAAGAAGAGAAAAGCCGAGGTGTTATAAAAGAGAAACATGGTCACAAGAAACATAGAGCAAATCACAAGGGAAATCCAAAATTGGAAGCCATATTTTCGGCAGAAGAACATCGGGCAAACCAGGGAAAAAACAGCGTTTACAATCCATAAGTCGGTCAAAAAGGTGTAGAGAATGGAGGCGGGGAAGAGAAGATTGGTCAGAGGAATGGCGTTGTAAACCATGAGGGAAAGGAAAATTGTGAGCAGAACATCCCTTTTCATCACAGGCGGCACCTCCCAACCGTTCTTTGCTTTTACTGTACCATATAGGGAGGCTCATTACAATGCTTTGGAACAAAGTGCCTTCCGGCTTTTTGTACATCTGAGGAAAGGAAACGGCAAGAAAATGTGGAAGAAATGCAAAAGATATGGTATAATCGCTTTTATAAGCATGATCTGCGGCGGTGGGCCTATAGATTAAGGTTCGGCCTCAAAGATACGCCGTTTCTAAAAATACAAATCAAACCAATGCAATGACCGCAAGTGAAAGCCAAAAGAAAGGGAAAAGAACCATGAAAGTATTCAATGAAAACGAACCCATCCACAATCCAAAGCTGCGCAGTACCATGCGCACGCTCAAACAGTCCGCCGGCGCGCTGGAGGAGCAGGTCTTTCTGGAAGCGCTCAAGCAGGCGAAGCTGCTCGCCCCGGTGGAGATGGAACCGGTTTCGGCCAATGGTCAGGAAGCCGGCGGCGAAAGCGTGCCGGTAAAGGATGATGTGCGCATCCGTTTTCTTTTGATCCATACCCCGGATAAGGTGGCCTTTTTCCCCGCCTTTACCGATGAGGAAGCCTTGCAAAAGGGAAAATGGCCGGGCGAAAAGGTCCCTAAATCCATGATTCTGACCTTGGAGGATTACTGCACCATGATCTTGTCCTCTGAAAAAGGCGCTGCCGGCATTGCCATCAATCCCTTTGAAGAGAACATTCAGGTTCTTCGTCCGCAGCTTGCAAAGCTCAACGGAAAGGCGATACCTCATATGGTCACGAAGGACACCAAGGTGCTGCTGGGGGAACCTAAGGAATACCCCAAGGAACTGGTGGATGCGGTCAAGGAGTATCTGAAATCCCAGAAAGGGGTGCAGAAAGCCTATTTGCAGCAGATGGTGAAGGATGGGGAAGAGAGCTACCTGATGATTGTGGATTTTGAGGGGGTTGCGCGCAAGGACCTGTTTGAAGGCATTGCGGAGGCGGCTGCGCCTCATCTTAAAGAAAAGATTCTGGACTTGGTGCCCTATTCCGAAAATTTTGGACGGGATGCGGCCCGGAAGGTGACTCCGTTTTATACGAAAAAGCGATTTGGCCTCTTTTAAGAGAAGAGGCACCTGCTTTTGTGACCGTGAAAACGCGCTGGGCAGCGAAGAATTTCTTCGCTGCCCAGCGCGTTTTACTTCGAATCTGTTTTTGTTGTGCCGCAAACCTGGACAGTCCATGCCCACAGAAGAAAAAAGTCTTTGATCTAAGGGAGAAGGCTTCTCTCAAAACACAAAAAGCGGCCAGGACGTCAAAGTCACCGTCCTGGCCGCTTTGGTGCCTTTCGATTGCGCTGAAAGAGCTGCCCAAAATGTCCCGCTTCGATTAAGACAGCACCGGCAGCCCGGCGTCCCGGAAAATGGACTTTGCCTTTGCGACCTCGTCGGCCATAGGCTCAGGCGTATTTGTCAACGTGTAAGGCCGATGAAGCTGCTCCCACTTATATTCGCCCATCTTATGAAAAGGCAGCAGCTCGACCCGCTCGATGCAGGTATAGCCTTTGAGAAACGCCGCCATCGCCCGCAGCTTTTCTTCCTTGAGAGTGATGCCCGGTACCAGCACATGGCGAATCCACACCGGTGCGTTTCCCGCTTCCCGGTAATCAAGCAGAGAGATGGCGTTGCGGTTGTCCCGCCCGGTCAGGCGCTTACAGTCCCCGGGGTCCATAGCCTTCAGGTCCAAAAGCACCAGATCCGCCCGGTCCACCGCTTTCTGACAGGCCACAAGGGGGATGGAACCCGCCGTGTCTAGCGCTGTGTGGATGCCCTCCTTTTGGCACATGGAGAAAAGAGCGGCGCAGAAGTCCGCCTGCAAAAGCGGTTCCCCGCCCGACAGAGTGACTCCGCCGCTTAAAAAGCTGCGGTAACGCAGAATGTCGGCAAATACCTCGTCCACCGTGCGTACCTGGCCGTCCCTGACGCTCCAGGAGTCCGGGTTGTGGCAGTATAAACATTGCAGCGGGCAGCCCTGCAAAAACAGCACATACCGGATGCCGGGCCCGTCCAGCGCGCCGAAGGTTTCCACCGAATGGATGCGGCCGGTAATCGCGGACATAAGGACACCTCCTGTTAAGACAAGGCGGCGCGGATTTCCCCGCGCCGCTGGCATCGTTTGACTAGAACCGAGTATGAAAGGTGCGGTTGATCACGTCCATCTGCTGCTCTCTGGTGAGCTTGATGAAGTTGACCGCGTAGCCGGAAACCCGGATGGTCAGCTGGGGATATTTCTCCGGATGATCCATGGCGTCTAAGAGCACATCCCGGTTTAAAACGTTGACGTTGATGTGATGGCCACCCTCGGCAAAATACCCGTCCAGCAGAGAGGCCAGGTTTTTGACCTTGTCCTCCTCTTCCCGGCCCAGAGCCCCCGGCACAATGGAGAAGGTGTAGGAAATACCGTCCTCACTGTAGTCGTACGGCAGCTTTGCCACCGACATCATAGAGGCCACGCAGCCGTTCTCATCCCGCCCATGCATGGGATTGGCGCCCGGGGCGAAGGGTTCGCCCAGCTTGCGTCCGTCCGGCGTGGAACCGGTCTTCTTGCCGTATACCACGTTGGAAGTAATGGTCAGCACCGACTGGGTGGCGATGGCGCCCCGGTAGGTGCGCTGTTTGCGCAGCTTTTGCATAAAGGTCTTAACTACATCCACTGCAATGTCGTCCACCCGCGGGTCGTTGTTGCCAAACTTGGGATAATCCCCTTCGATCTCGAAATCCACCACCAGGTCCCGGTCGTCCCGGATGGGGCGGACCTTCGCATACTTGATGGCGGAAAGGCTGTCTGCCACCACCGACAGCCCCGCAATGCCGCAGGCCTCGGTGCGCACAATTTCCTCGTCGTGCAGCGCCATCTGAATGCGCTCATAGCAGTACTTGTCGTGCATGTAGTGGATGACGTTGAGCGTGTTCATATAAAGCTTGGAAAGCCAGTCGAGAATGGCGGAGAACTTTTTCATTACGTCGTCGTAGTCCAGATACTTGCCCCGTACCGCCAAAAGCTCAGGCCCCACCTGGTCCCCGGTTTTCTCGTCCCGGCCGCCGTTGATGGCGTAAAGCAGGGCCTTGGCCAGGTTCGCACGGGCGCCGAAGAACTGCATCTGCTTGCCCACCCGCATAGCGGACACGCAGCAGGCGATGGCATAATCGTCGCCGAACTTGCGCCGCATCAGACTGTCGCTCTCGTACTGGATGGAGGAGGTCTCGATGGAAAGGCGGGCGCAGAAGTTTTTAAAGTTTTGTGGCAGGCGTCGGCTCCACAGCACCGTCATGTTGGGCTCGGGAGCAGGACCCAGGTTTACCAAGGTGTGCAAAAAGCGGTAGGACATTTTCGTGACCATATGCCGTCCGTCGGTGGACATGCCGCCGATGGACTCGGTAACCCAAGTGGGGTCACCGGAAAAGAGCTCGTCGTAGCTGGGAGTGCGCAGGAAACGGACCATCCGAAGCTTCATAATGAAGTGGTCCACAAATTCCTGAATTTCCTCCTCGGTGTACCGGCCCTCCTGCAAATCCTTTTGTGCGTAAATGTCCAAGAAAGTGGACACCCGGCCTAAGGACATGGCCGCGCCGTTTTGCTCCTTTACCGCCGCCAGATACCCAAAATAGAGCCACTGAATGGCTTCCTTCGTGTCCCTGGCCGGGGCGGAAATGTCAAACCCGTATGACTGGGCCATGGCTTTGAGCGCATGCAGCGCCTTAATTTGGTCGGAGATTTCCTCCCGATGGCGGATGGAAGCCTCGTCCATGATTTCATAGCTATAGTCCTGCAATGCCTTTTTCTTCTGCTCAATGAGTGCGTCCACGCCGTATAAGGCCACTCGGCGGTAGTCGCCGATGATGCGGCCACGACCGTAGGCGTCGGGCAGGCCGGTGATGATGCCGGTGTGCCGGGCGCGCTTCATCTCGTCGGTATACACGTCGAAAACGCCATCGTTGTGAGTTTTGCGGTATTTGAAAACCCGCTCCACCTCCGGGTCCATCTCCCGACCGTAGTTTTTCAGCGACGTGCGTACCATTCGGATGCCGCCGAAGGGCATAATGGCCCGCTTAAGAGGCGCGTCGGTCTGTAAGCCTACGATGGTTTCCAGTTCCTTATCAATGTAGCCAGGCTGATAGGCGTCGATATCCGAAATGGTGGACGCGTCGATATCAAGTACCCCGCCGGCCGCGGTTTCCTTCTTCATCAGGGATGAAACCTCATCCCACAGCTTTCGGGTGCGTTCGGTGGGAGGGGTAAGGAACGAATCGTCTCCATCGTAGGGAGTGTAGTTCTTGTTGATAAAATTGCGAACGTCGATGGTGTTGGTCCAAGTGCCGGTTTTAAAGCTCATGGTGCGCTCCCTCCTTTTGTTTTGATTTTATTATACTAGAATAGTATAGTTTTTGCAACTGGCAAAACACAACATTCCAGAGAAATTGGCTGCTGCTATTTAAGGATACCCTTTTCCTGTTTTTTTCTAAGAAAAAACAGGCATGCAGCCCGGCTGCATGCCTGCCATCCTTATAAAACCTTGGAAAGGAAATCACACAAACGGGGATTTTGGGGATTCCCGAAAAACGCCTGAGGATCGGACTCTTCCAAAATCAAGCCTTCATCCATGAAAAGCACGCGGGTCGCCACTTCCCGAGCAAAGTTCATTTCGTGGGTGACCACGACCATGGTCATTCCTTCCTCCGCCAGCTCTTTCATGACCTGAAGAACCTCGCCCACCATCTCCGGATCCAACGCGGAGGTGGGTTCGTCGAAAAGCATCACATCCGGGTTCATCGCCAGAGAACGGACAATAGCGATACGCTGCTTCTGGCCGCCGGAAATCTGACTGGGGTAAGAGTCCGCCTTTTCCGACAGGCCCACCCGCTTTAAAAGACGCAGGGCATTTTCCTTCGCCTGCTCCTCGCTTTGCAGCTTGAGCTTGACCGGAGCCAGCGTAATGTTCTGCATCACCGTCAGATGAGGGAAGAGGTTAAAATGCTGAAACACCATTCCCATCTTCTGGCGCATCTGATTGACATTGCACTTGGGATCGGTAATCAAAGTATCCTCAAACCAGATTTCGCCCGAGGTAGGCGTTTCCAGAAGATTGAGGCACCGCAGAAAGGTGGATTTGCCGGAGCCGGACGGCCCCACCACAACGACCTTTTCGCCCTTCTTGATTTCCTCGTTGATGCCGCAGAGCACCCGATGGTCTCCAAAGGCTTTGTGCAGGTCTTTAACGACTATCACTTGCCCTCAGCCTCCTTTCCATAACGCCCAGGCCCTTGGTCAGGATCTTGATGATGATGAAGTAGATGATGGCCACGCCGATAAGGGGCATGTACGCAGTATAGGTGCGGCTGATGATGAAGTCGGCCGCTTTGGTCAGATCCATCAGGGCGATGTAGCCCACCACCGCCGTTTCCTTAATGAGCACGATGAATTCGTTGCCCAAAGCCGGCAGCACGTTCTTAATCGCCTGAGGGACAATGATGTAGCGCATGGTCATAAAGCTGGTCAGGCCTAAGGAGCGGCCTGCTTCCGATTGGCCCTTGTCAATGGACTGGATACCGGCACGGAAGATTTCCGCTACATATGCGCCGGAATTGAGGCCGAAGGCGATGATGGCAACCATCATCTTGTCCATCCCGGACTTGCCGAAAATGATCTGGTACATAATCAGCAGCTGCACCACGAAAGGCGTGCCTCTGATGATGCTCACGTAAGCATTTGCCAGCCAGTTGGGAATCGCCAGCAGAAACCGCACGAATTTGTTGTGGGTTTTCAAGCTGTTGCTGGGCAGACGGATAACCGCCACGATCAGGCCTACTAGAATGCCGATAAGCGCGGCGAAAACCGACAAAATCAGCGTGTTTTTCAAGCCGTCCACAATCAGCGTGTACCGGTTTCCGTCAAGGAAGACAAACACGAACTGATCGTACAGCGACTGGAAAAAAGCGCCGATGGAATCAAAGATATTCATCGTGATGAGTGAAACGTCCGGCATAGGAACCTCCCCCGTTCATAGAAAAGTGAGGATAGTGCGAATGGAGGCACTATCCTCACAAAAGCGTTCTTATTACCGATTACTGCTCGATATACTGCTTGAGAATCTCGTCGTACTTGCCGTTTTCCTTGAGGGTCTTGAGAGCCGCGTTGATCTTGTTGAGAAGATCCTCGTCCTCCTTGGTTACGGCGATGGCGTAGGTCTCCGTTTCGGACTGAATGCCTTCCACAATCTTAATGTCGTCGGCGTTCTCCTTGGCGAACACCTGTGCAGGATTCGAGTCGATGATGACTGCGTCCACTCTGCCGTTTTTGAGCTCAATGACCGCGTCCAGACCCTTCTTCATGCGGGAAACTTCCGTGTTCTGCAGAGAAGTGCCCAGGATATATTCCCAGTCGGGATCGCCGGAAGCCACAAAGTCGCCGGTAGTGCCTTCCTGCACAGCGATTTTTTTGCCGTTTAAGTCTTCCGCCTTGGTGATGTCGCTGTCCTTGCGCACCAGAACCATCTGATGAGCCTCATAGTAACCGTCGGAGAAATTCACGCTCTTCTTGCGCTCGTCGTCCACCGTCATGGCGGCGATGATGCCCTGAATGTTGCCGCTTTCAATGGCGCCGATCAGGGATTTGAATTCCATGTTTTCAATCTGGATTTCCACACCCATCTGTTCGCCGATTGCTTTCATCAGCGCGATGTCGAAGCCGTCCGGATTGCCGTCGTCGCCAATGTACTCAAAAGGCGGGAATTCCGCGTTGGTGCCAATCTTCAGGACGTTCGATTTGCCGCTGTCGCACGCCGCAAGCATGGAAACCGACAAAACCAGTACCAATGCCAGCGCCAGGACTCTCATAAATTTTTTCATTTCGATACCCTCCCGTATCAATTAATGATGGCATTATACCATAGCCCTTTGCCGAAATCAAGGGCACATAGCATACTTATGCAGAATATACACGAAATAGGCATAATCATGCACATTTCTGACAAGCCGCCTTACCGGAGAGGGGGTGTCCGCTTTTTAAGCACCAGAATCGTCTGCCCGTCCGAAAAGCCGGGATGCCGCTCCTTGATATAAGGGCTGCGCAATTCTTTGCGCACCATGTCCCGCAGCGCAGTCCCCGAATGGTAGCCGTGAACCACAATGACTTCCTTTGCATCCCGGTCCAGAGAGGCCCGGGCTAGCAGATGCTGCAGATACGTTTTCGCGGCAAAGGCGCGCATCCCGTGAATGTCCACCACAATGTCCAGTCCTGCCCGGCGTTCCCGGTTCTGCCCACCCGTCATTTGCCTACGTTTAAAAGCAGCACCCACGCCAAAATCAGCGTAAACCCGGTGCAGCAGATCAAAAGGGCGTTGCGCTGCTTTTTGCTCTTGATAGCCTGCACGGCAAAGCCCAGCAGCACGCAGGTGATGACAAGGCCGGTCACATCGATGCCGATACCTACAAGACTATGATCCAGCGTAATGTGATCGCCAAACCAGTAAAGAATCCCCGTGCCGATCAGGTGGGAGAGGGGGACAAGAATCAGCGGCAAAATAGCGATGGAGTATTTTGGTTTGCGCGCGCGCAGGAAGATATAGCACATGGCGAGAATCACAATGATAATCGCCCAACATTCGGTGACCATAACGCAAAGCCCTCCCACAGGAAAAACACCATTGCCGGACACGCACATTTCCTGCGAATGGCAAAGGGCTTTCCGTAATCTGTTTGGTGTCAAAATCCGGCTCCAAAGAACCGGAATGGATGCAATTATTATCCATGATTTTGAAAGCCTTGTCAAGCAGGCGGGCCAAATTGCCGCTTGCGAGACGCAGCGGGCAGTCCTAGCGCTTTCACAAATGAAAAAAGCCGGCCGCAAATGACTGCGGCCAGCTCTCAACTCATGCGTATCTCTGTAGGCAGGACATATACTCTCCCGCTTTTCACAGGAAATCACTCCGTCCGCTTTCGCTTTTAATGCCGCTGCCGCTTTCCTGCAGCGCATCTTGAAAATAGCGGTAAGCAGTCATAAAATCTTTCGAGCTGCTTGTCGTTACCGTTTGGAAAGAACCTGGGACGATGACGTTATAGTTCTTGCCGCCGCCGACGGTGGTATCCTTCGTCTGCTTGACCGTCGCCCAACCGGCTTCGTACAGGCCGGTTTTAGCGTTGTATTTCATCATCAGTATCTGGTTGCCGCTCTGGGCAGCAGTAATGTCAGCACTGCTCCAATAAACCTGATAGGTCTCCTTGACGGCGTTTCCGGAACGCTCGATGTTGCATAAGGACCAGGTGGCGGTCATTCCCGCACCGATGGAATGGTTGGACAGCTCTGCCAGGCAGTTGCGGATGGGCCCGGCGTAATTTCCGCCTTCGGGTGCGGTGGAGTCAATCTGGCTGATGGACACACGCGAGCCCAGTAGCTCCACGATTTTTTCTCCTAAGCTGCCTTCCATATACCTTCCGATGGTATCGGCGAAGTCATAATGGACTTCAAGGCCCCCGTGCTGTGTACAGTAAGCGGAAAAGCTGTGGGATACCGGGTCGTAGGACAGGCGGATTTCCCCATTTGAGCCCACACACACGTATCCCTTTTCCCGGATTACCTGCGGGGTGAACTTTGCCATTACTTCGTCTGCTGAACCGTCCAGTTTCATAACCTCATAGGAAGCCTCCCGTTGCAAGGCGGCGCGGTTGGACAGGCAGGTGGACTGCCGCGCATCCCCAATGATGGAGGAAACGGCGGGAATGGCTATGGCCGCCACAATTGCCAAAACCGCGATGACGATCACAAGTTCCACCAGGGTAAATCCCCGCTGTGTTCGGCGCATCCTTCCCACCTCTTTTCTTTGCTTTCATCATACAACGTCTTGTGTTACTTGTAAAGGAAAAGCAGGAGAATAAATTGGGAAAGCACGGCGGGATGCGTGGGCCCTGTTCGCAAAAAAGTTACAGCGGCGGTTCCAAATCGGGGATCGGCGCGCTTTGCGCAAACACCGCCGCATCGTGATTTTCCTTCAAGTCGTACAGGCGGATGAGCGCTGCCGCGAGCACCAGGCCGTTTGCCAGGTATCCGCGCAGGCTGGACGCGCATTGCAAAGGCGTTTCTTTAGGCGTGTGTAGCGCATCGGCAGCCAGTTGGTAAAAATAAATCAGCGCGCCGATGATCATAGCGCTGGAAGTCAGCTGAATCGGATACGGATCGGCAACACAGTCGCAGGCATCCACCTCTGGCTGGGCACTGCAAAGGAGAAGCTGCTTTTGCATATCGGTGGTGCAGTAAGACAGCAGCGTAGCTGCCGCCAGAATCAAAATGTACCATTGGGACTGGTCAATGATGCCCAGCTGCTCAAGCAGCTCGGGCGGGAGGCTATCGCCTGGGCGGACGTTGTCCGTTTGCATTGTATCACCACGCATCTTTCGAAATACTACAGTATATTCCTCCTTTAGCCCATTGATACTTTGCCCGCCGCGGGATAATCGGCAGATGCGGCACATAAAGATAAAGGGAACAATCATACAGGAGGAATTTGCTATGCTTTGCGGCAATATACCGGCCGATCTGCCGGCGGTAAACCATTTTCATGCCCCGTCGCCTTATCCGCCCGTGGAGGTGGAGGGGCAGAACCTCCGCTATGCCCAGATTTTGCACCAGGACACTGCGTCCGCCCAGGGAGAGTTTACCGCAGTCAACTTGTACATTTATCAAAGCTGGCTTTTTGACGCGGTTTCCCCCGGGGCAGGGAAGATCATGCGGGAGCTGGCCATCGTGGAAATGCACCACTTGGATTTGTTAAGCCGGGTGATCAATCTGCTGGGCGGCGACCCCACTTTCAGCGCCGTGCGAAACAACCGCAGTATCGTTTGGAACGGCAGCATGGTTCATTATTGCAAGTCTTTTCCTCAAATGATCCGGTACAACATCAAGGCCGAACAGGAAGCCGTTGCCACTTACCGCCGTCATCTGACCCTCATCAAGGATGTTCACATCCAAGCGTTGATAGAACGCATCATCCAGGACGAGGAGGTTCATCTTTCCATCTTCCGGAAAATGCTCGAATGTATTTAAGAAAAAACGGCGTGTCGCCAACACGCCGTTTTTTCTTTGTAGCCCGCAGGACGGACACTTCGTATTTTTCGGTAGATCTGCAGTGGAAAAAGGAAAGTTCTCAAAAGCCCTTGCCTTTGTCACCGTGTCAAGGGCTGCCATCAAACAAAACGGTTCACAGGAGTAAACAAAAAAGGAAGCAGCCCCATGTTTTCCATTAGCGAATGGTCCAGGGTCTGCCGAGGATCCGCCCGGATGCTACGCCATTACAACGCCGTCGGCCTTTACGGCGACCGCCCTCCATCGCCGTCTTTTAAGCGGCGATGGAGGGCGGTTTGTCAGGAAGGACTTTTATGCCGTGTAAGTATGCCGTCCCCGGTTAGGGGGACGGCTGCGGAAACTTAATATCCGCAGCAGCAGTTACTGCCGCTGTAGGAATCGTATCCAGAGGTCTCGGCGAAACCGGAGGTAGTGGCAAAGTTGGAGCCACTGGTCCAAACCGGAGAACCTACCTGATAGGTAGCGACGATCGGCAGATACCCGACCACGCAAGATCTCGAGCAAGAGTTCTGACACGCGGCAGCGGCCACGCTGGCGCATGTGGAAGATGCGACGGAAGTTCCCGACCAATTGTTACAGCACATATTTAAATCCTCCCTTGATTGTTACGGGACTAGCCCCGTGTTACACTATATGTCCGCAGGAAGATATGTGTGCCAAGTAAAACAGCGTACCGGTTGGCGCCCTTGCCGCAGCCGCACCTGAAAAAAGCAGCGGCGGTATTTTATACCGCCGCTGCTTGATGAAAATTTTGCTTATTTGTATTCCTTGGAAAGAATGACGGTGCCGTCCTTATCCACGTACTCCACAATCAGCGATTCTGCACCGGATACCTGAGCCTTCAGCTCCTTAAGGCCTGCCTGGAAGGTAGAAGCCATCTGCTCCATGCCGCTTTCCAGAGTCTGCTTAACTACATCGGTATCGCCGATGTCCGTGGTGAACTGATAGCGGTACACCAGGGAATTTCCCCTTTGGATCAGTTCCACGTCCATACCGCTGCTGTCCAGCGTATCCTTCATCGACTCCATCTGCGACTGGATGCTGCTGATATACTTATCCATGCTGCCCGCGCCGGAACCACCGCACGAGGCAAAAGACAAGCACATGACAAGACAGCATACTGCAACCAAAAGTTTCTTCAAAATGATCTCTCCTCAAAAATTTTTTACCCCCACCGCAAACGCCGCCATGACCAAAAGGGGAAGAAACACAAACGTCCCAGAGCAGGGCCCTGGGACGTTTTGGAGCGGGAAACGGGATTCGAACCCGCGACTTTCGGCTTGGGAAGCCGACGCTCTACCGCTGAACTACTCCCGCGAAGTATTCCAGATTATAGCACGGGTTTGGAAAAAATGCAAGAGGTTATGGAATACTTTGTTCGAATAATTTTCCCGCCTGATCCGGCTGGTCACAGACGGCGAAAAACACATACCCGTTCTTTTCCAGAATCACAGACGAGGAAACCTTGGTGTACTCGGTGTTGCTGTAAGACCGGTAAGAGGATTCCTTCAGGCTGATATGCTCGCCCACCGCGTCCTTGATCGACGAAACCGATTCCTTGGAAGATGCCTGGATGATTCCGATTTCATCCGCATTTCCCTCCGTGTCGCTGACCAAATACGCGAAATCCGCCACCTCGCTGTCCTTGAGCACAAAGTGCAAAGACATCTGGGGCTTTTTGATTACAGAATAGTCCTTCATCTCCAGCTTTGCCGCAATCGCTTCCACCTTTGCCGCCGCGTCTTGCTCATAAGCGGCAGTGGACACATTGTTCGCGGAACAGGAAACAAAAAGCAGGCAAATCAAACTCCATATAGCTAAGCCCCCCAACCGGAGGAAAGAAGCCAAACGCTTGCGCATACGGTTCACCACACAACCTTCAAATATTCCAACAGAACCAAAACCAACTCTTTGTGGTTTCCCTTTTATTATACTACAAACCGAGACTTACGCAAGCTGACAAAACAGACAGAAAAGAAAACAGAAGAAAGTGCATTTCATACAAAGAAAAAGAAACGGCGCTTTTCGTCGGTTTCCAGCGAAAAAATTCGGAAAACAAAAAGAGCGGTTTTCCCCATTGTAAAGAAGGGGAAATGCATGGCTTTACATAAAAATGACGAAATCATCCGATGGTTCCCAAGAGTAATCCACATTTTCCACCGAGTTTTCCACCGGATAAGACCGGGATACCCGGTCTTTTTCGTGAAAATGTGGAAAACTTCGTTTGTTTTACCCATTTTCCACATGCGCCCGGTGGAAAACTGAAGTTTACGTAATGTAGGAATAAACACCAATTTCGTAGATATACGGCGAGTTATCACTCCTTGACGGGAAAAGCGCCGATCGCATCCAGTTGATTGCAGAATTGGAACGGTGAAAAACCGGATTAGGCAGGGGCGGCCGAAGAGGCCGCGGCGTCCTGCTCCTCCACCGACAGGATAGAAGCGCCTTTATAATAGTGGGTGAGAATGTCCTGCCATTTGGTACCTTGGCGCGCCATGTAGTCCGCCCCATACTGGCTCATGCCTACCCCGTGGCCGTATCCCTTTACCGTGAAAGTGAATACCCCGTCCGCTACCAGGATGCTGAAATTTGCCGAGCGAAGCCCCAAAGTCTCCCGAATCTGCCGGCCGGACAAGGTTCCGTTTCCCACAGCAATGGAAGTCACTGTGCCGGCAGGGCTCAGCTGTGCTTCTCCAAACCAGGCAGCCGGATCCTCCGGCAGGGTCAGGTCTGGGAAAGCGGTCAGCAGAGCAGACTGCAAATCGGCCGCCCCGAAGGAAACCTGGGTCTGGTATTCGGGGGCCAGCGTGTCGCCTGGACTTTCTACCGATTGCAGGTAGGCGACGTCGTTGCCCCAGTAGACCCCGGCGGTTTCGGTTACGCCGCCGGAAATGGCGTGATACACGGCGAGAATCGGCTCGCCTTCGTACACCAGCAGCTTGCCGGAAACTTCCTTGACCGCCGCCTCAATGCGCTCCCAGGCGGCAGAAAAACGGTCGCCCCACTGGGCCTGGGCCTGCTCCTTGGGAATATAGCCTTCCTTCTGAGCGGTGTTGACGGTAAAATAGGCCCCTTGCAGAGAGGGGTCCGGGCTGGCCTTTTGTTGTTCACGCTTGCGGTAGGCGCCGGTGTAAGCCGCCACGGCCTGGGCTTTGAGGGCCTCTGTGTGGAAGGAAGGGGGCATTTCCGCCGCTACCGCCCCGCATAGATAGTCGTACGCACTTACCGTCAGCACCTTTCCGTCTGCCTCGTCCAGCAGCAGGAAGGTATCCTCCGGCTTTGCCGGGGAAGGGGATTGGCCTTCCGGCAGGGAAAATAGGTTTGTCCCCGCTATCAGCGGCACAAAGAGCATGCAAATCAGCAAGGCAAGTGCAAGACAAAGATACCGTTTCATAACCCGCTCCTTTGTTCCTCTTGAGAATTGTTTTGACTGTCATTCCTGCATGAATGGGATAAAATTAGGAGAATGCTGGAGCAACCTCCCTAAAAATGCAGGAATTTTTTCGTGAACTTTCAAAAAATTCGAAAAACCCGTCGGATTTTCTTGACTTTGACCGGGTGGTATTATAAAATGACAACTAACACTATTATTTGGAAGCATGGAAATGGAGGAGATACCGTGACGCCGTACGCCAACGAAGACCTGCGGGGGGACACCCTTAAAGATTTATGCGACGAGTTTCGGAAAAATAACCATATCCAGGCGGAGGATTATGAACGCTTTGGAGTCAAGCGGGGCCTTCGCAATCAGGATGGATCGGGCGTCATGGCGGGCCTAAGCCTTATTTGTAATGTTCACGGCTATGTGCTCGACGACGGGGAAAAGAAGGCGGTGCCCGGCAAGCTGATTTACCGGGGTGTGGATATCAATGACATCGTGGACGGCTGCGTTAAAGAACAGCGGTTTGGATACGAGGAAGTGGTGTGGCTTCTGCTCTTCGGCAAGCTGCCAAACCAGCGTCAGCTGCGTATGTTTGCAAGACTGCTGGCCGATTCTAGGGAACTGCCGGAATACTTTGTGGAGGACATGATCATCAAGGCTCCGTCTCCCAACATCATGAATAAGCTGGCCCGTTCGGTGCTCGCCCTTTATTCTTATGACGACGATCCGGAGAACAATTCTTTGGAGAACCTGATGCTCCAGTCCATCCATCTGATCGCCCAGCTGCCTACCATTATGGTCAACGCCTACCAAGTCAAGCGCCGGCACTATGACCGGGAGACCATGTACTTCCATCCGCTGGATCCCCAGCAGGACACGGCGGAAGCCATTTTGGGCACCTTGCGTATGGACCGCAAGTTTACCCCCGAGGAAGCAAGGCTTTTGGATTTGTGCCTGATTCTCCACGCCGAGCACGGCGGCGGCAACAATTCCACCTTTACCACCCGTGTGGTCACCTCCTCGGGCTCGGATACCTATTCGGCCATTGCCGCAGCCATCGGGTCTTTGAAGGGTCCACGCCACGGCGGCGCCAACATCAAGGTCATGGAAATGCTGGGCTATCTGCTAAGAGGAGTCAAGGATTATGACGACGACGAGGAAATCGCCCGCTTCTTGGAAAAGATGATCGACCGGGAGGAAGGGGACCGGTCCGGCCTCATCTACGGCATGGGCCATGCGGTTTACACCCTTTCCGATCCGCGGGCGTTGATTTTGCGGGACAATGTACAGCCCTTAGCCGAAAAATGCGGCCTTGGCGACGAGCTGAAGCTTTTGGAGGCGGTGGAGCGGTTGACTCCCCAGGTATTTGCCCAAAAGAAGGGAAATACCAAGGCCATGTGCGCCAATGTGGATTTGTATTCCGGGCTTGTTTACCGCTGCCTGGGGATTCCCCAGGAACTGTTTACTCCCTTATTTGCCGTTTCCCGGATCGCCGGCTGGTGCGCCCACCGGATGGAGGAATCGGAGATGGGCAAGCGGATTATCCGTCCGGCCTACAAGTCGGTGGCGAAAATGTCCACCTATATTCCTCTTTCCCAGCGGGAATAAGACGGCCGAGCGAAGGAGTGGGAAAATGCAGCCGATCCGATTACATCCGCAGTGCATCCGTTGTTTGCTTGAAAAGCAGCTGAATCGTTTTCCTCAGGGCACATCCGAGGAAGAGCAGACTGCATATATGCAGCGGGTCCTGCGTGCGCTTGCAGATGCGCCCAAAACGGCCAGCGCGCCGGTTCTGGTGCGTGAAATTGGCAGGATTCAAAAGCAGATGTTCGGCTATGAAGAGGACTATTCGGAAGTAAAAACCCATTTTAACCAGATCATGCTTCAACGGGAAGCGGAGATCCGGGGAACGCTGCGCCGGGCAAAGGACCCGTTGAAGCTGGCGGTACAGTACGCCATGATCGGGAACTACATTGATTTTGGAGCCATGCAGAAGGTGGACGAGGCAAAGCTGGACCGGTTGCTCCTCCATGCCCAGGAGATGCCGCTGCAGGAGCAGGAATACCAGTCCATGAGGCAGGCTTTGTTAAGCGGGAAAAGTGTGGCATATCTAACGGATAACTGCGGCGAAATCGTGCTGGATAAGCTGCTGATGCAGGAGATCAAACAAATCAACGACCAGGCGCATGTTACCGCGATCGTTCGTGGTCACAAGGTGCTCAACGACGCGACGATGAAAGACGCCCAGCAGGTTTCGCTGGCCGACGCGGCGTATGTCATGGATAACGGCAGCGACATTGCCGGCACCTGCCTAGACGAACTTTCCCAGCAGGCCAAGCAGGCGTTGGACCAGGCAGACGTGATCCTGGCCAAAGGGCAGGCAAACTTTGAAACGCTGTGCAAATGCGGAAAAAATGTCTATTATCTTTTTATGTGCAAATGCAGCTTGTTTGCAGACCGGTTTGGGGTGCCGATGTATCACGGCATTTTGATTCACGACAGCAACTGCTAAAATGGAAATGCATATGGGCATCGTATGCAAAAAGCCAGGCGGCGAGTGAAAACTCGCCGCCTGGCTTTTTGCATATCGACAAGAAAGAGCAGAGCGGTTTCCCTTTTTCTGCACCGCCGTATCGATTTGATAGGCGCGACGCAATGCGCCTATCTTGTCGGTTTCAATCTTTGCATTGCGCCGCAAAACCGGGGAAAAACCCCGTTTTCACCCACCGTTCTGCGGACTTCGCTTGTTTACATAAGATTTTGATTGCTTTCCAGATTACTCCAGGAGGAATTTGGAAAGCAAGAGGATATTCTTGGCAGGTTGCTGTAAGAAAAGAGGAGAGAAAGGTCTATTTTATACAAATTGGTAAATTTAAGCAGGAGCAGCCGGGATTCCCCAAGATTTGGTGTGAAAAGTTTACAAAATCACGTTCCTTTTCTATTGCAATGGAGGCTTGTTGCCGCTATAATTGATACCAGTGGTGCAAGATGGAGCTAAAATACATCGAAATGGTGTGAGATGGAGCATAATACAACCGAAGGGAGGGGAACGCCGTGCTCTTGGGCCGATACCAGCACACTTTGGATGCCAAGGGCCGTGTGTTTGTCCCCGCAAAGCTTCGGGAGACGCTAGGAGAACGCTTTGTCGCCACCAAGGGCAAGGATGTCTGCATCTGCATTTACCCTATGGAAGAATGGTCCCGGCAGGAGGCAAAGCTTCTGGCCCTGCCGTCGAAATACAGCGACCTGCAGCGGTTTTACTTTTCCAACGCCGCCGAACTCGAGCCGGACAAGCAAGGGCGCGTTCTGCTGCCCGCCGACCTGCGGGAGTATGCCGGGCTTGAGAATGACGTGGTCATCATGGGGGTGGGCAACCGGGTGGAAATCTGGAACGCCGCCGACCGCCAGGCAAACACCAGCGAGTTAACACCCCAGAGCGCGGCCATGCTTATGGACGAGCTGGGCATTTAAAGAACACGATTTGAGTCAGAAAGGGTGGTACGCGTGGAATTTTCCCATCGTCCGGTGCTGCTTGACGAATGCATCAACGCGCTTGCCATCCGGGCAGACGGCGTTTATGTGGACGGAACCGCCGGAGGCGGGGGGCACTCCCAAGAAATTGCCAAGCGCCTGACCACCGGGCGGCTCGTCGCTATTGACCAGGACCCGGACGCCATTTTAGCGGCGGGTGCCCGGCTTTCTCCCTATCCCCAAGCCACCCTTGTCCGCTCGAACTTTTCGAAAATGGACCAGGTGCTTAGGGAACTAGGCATTTCCAAGGTGGACGGGGTCCTTTTGGACATCGGTGTTTCCTCTCATCAGCTGGATACCCCTGAGCGGGGATTTTCCTACCATGCCGACGCGCCGCTTGACATGCGCATGTCCCAGGAAGGCCCCTCGGCCAAGGATTTGGTAAACGGGCTTCCTGAGCGGGAGCTTTCGAGAATTTTGTTCGAATACGGAGAGGAGCGTTACGCCAGGGGGATCGCCCGGGCCATCGTGCGCCGGAGGGAAGAAGGACCCATTGAGACTACCGGCGAACTGGTGGATGCGATCAAAAGCGGAATGCCCGCAGCCGCCAAACGAGAACAGGGCCATCCGGCCCGTAGGACCTTCCAGGCCCTGCGCATTGAGGTAAACGGCGAGCTCGACCGGCTCAGGGAAGGGCTTGGGGCCGCGTTTTCGTCGTTAAAGGTAGGCGGGCGGCTGGCAGTCATCACCTTTCACTCGCTGGAGGACCGGATTGTCAAGCGTCAATATGCTGCCTGGTGCAAGGGTTGTACCTGCCCGCCGGATTTCCCGGTGTGCGTCTGCGGCAAGACCCCGCAGGGGAAGCTCTATACGCGAAAGCCCATTGAAGCGGGAAAAGAGGAGCTCGAAGAGAACCCCCGTAGCCGCAGCGCCAAGCTGCGGGTCATTGAAAAAATCAAGGAAGAATGAGGAGGGAATCCCCTCTCGTATGAATAGAAAGGAGGCAGCGGAGTGGCCGCCAGCCAGAGAAACGAAGCCTATGACTTTTCCCTGTTTGAAGAGCGGGAAAGCCGGGTCATACGGATGCCGGAAAAGAAAAAGGAAAAAAAGGTGCAGAAGGCCAGCGCCGTGGAAGGATATCTGCGGGCATTTTTGTTGGTGGTCGCCGCGGCGGTCGCCCTTTCGGTGGTCGGCTACATGGTCTACTGCAAGATGACTCTGTCGGAACTGGGAGACCAGCTGGTGAGCGCCAAGGCAGAGCTTACCTTGGCCGACAGCGAGTTTATCCGTCTGCAAACCGATTTGCAGGAAAAAATGGCCACCCGTAACATTGAGGAGCAGGCGAAGGCTCTGGGAATGGAGCGGCCCCAGGCCAACCAGATTGAATACGTGGTCATCAACGATACCGATAAGGTGGAGGTAGCGCAGCCGTCCCAGGAGAAGGGATTCTTCGAATCCATTTTCGACACGATCGCCGGCTGGCTGTCATAATGAGAGCAAAGGCGAAATATGTATGATGTGGAGCGCCGCGTCCGGGAAAGGGACGGCGCGGACACAATAAAAAAACGGAGAGTTGAGAGAACATCTTAACTCTCGTTTTTTCAAAGGGAGGAAAGAGGAATGTCGAAAGGCCCGACGAGGAAGATGGTCGTGAAAATGACGGTGCTCATGGTGCTTCTGGTTTTTGTCGCCTTCGGTACGGTGCTTGGACAGCTTGTAAACATCCAGTTCATCAACGGCGACTACTACCAGGAAAAGGCCATCAACCAGCAGCTGCGCACCTCGACCATCAACGCGGCCCGCGGCACCATATACGACTGCAATATGAAGGCGATGGTCACCAGCGGCACCGTTTGGACGGTGGTGCTCTCTCCTGCCGACATCGATTCGGACGAGAAGCTAAATAAAATCGCCGACGGCCTGGCGCCAATTTTGGGCATCGACCGGGCGACCATCATTGAAAAGGGACAGAACAAGAAGTCCCAGTTTCAGATCATTGCCCGCAAGGTGGAGAAGCCGGTATTCGACGCCATTTCCACCTTTGTGGTGGACAATGATATTGGAAACGCCGTGGTCATGATCGAAGATTCCAAGCGCTACTATTCCTATGGCGACCTGGGCGCTTCCATCATCGGCTTTACCGGTACCGATAACCAGGGCCTCCAGGGTATCGAGGCCGCTTACGACGACGTGCTCCAGGGCGTGCCCGGCAAGGTGGTGGTGGCCAAAAATGCCTACCAGACCGACATGCCCTTTGACTATGAAACTCAGATCGAACCTCAGGACGGCAGCAGCTTGGTTCTGACCATTGACGAAAGCATCCAGGCCTTTGTGGAGCGCAGCTTGGAAACAGCCGTGCAAGAAAATGACGTGGGCAACCGTGCCGCCGCCATTGTCATGAACGTGAAAACCGGCGAGATTTTAGCCATGGCCACCGAGCCGGACTACGATCTGACAAAGCCCTTTGAACTCTACGACCCGAGCCTGCAGGCCATCATCGACGCGGCGTCGGAGGAGGATAAGGAAAAGACCACTACCGATGTATTCAACTATCAGTGGAGCAACAAAGCCATCACCGATACCTATGAGCCCGGCTCGGTTTTCAAAACCTTTACTTCCGCCATGGCGCTGGAGGAAAAGAAGGTTTCCGCATCGGATACCTTCTTCTGCCCAGGTTATCAAATCGTGGGTGGTATTCGCATCAACTGCGCAAAAACCACCGGTCACGGGTCCTTAGACTTCTGGGGTGCGCTGCAAAAGTCCTGCAACCCATCCTTTATGCAGATCGGCGAACGGGTGGGGCCCCACCTGTTCTTCCAGTACTTTAAGTCCTTCGGCTTTACCGAGAAAACCGGCGTGGACCTGTTGGGCGAGGCCGCCAACACCGGCCTTTACCACAAGGAGGAAGACCTCAAGCCCGTCGAGCTTGCCACCTCTTCCTTCGGTCAGACCTTCAAGGTTACCCCCATCCAAATGATCACCGCCTTCTGTGCGGCGGTCAACGGCGGCTACCTGATGGAACCTTATATCGTCAGCAAAGTGCTTGACAGCGAAGGCAACATCATTGAGAGCAAACAGCCCACCGTGCGCCGCCAGGTCATTTCGGAGGAAACCTCTGCGGAGCTTTGTAAGATGCTCGAATCGGTGGTATCCATCAGCGGCGGACGAAACGCTTATATCCCCGGATACCGGGTGGGCGGCAAGACCGGTACCTCCCAGAAGCAGGATAAATACGCCGAGGACGGCACCCGTCCTTACCGCATCGCCTCCTTCTGCGGCGTTGCCCCGGCGGACGACCCGCAGATCGCCATGCTGGTTCTTCTCGACGAACCTCACGGCGACAACGTAAACGGCGGCGCTATCGCGGCCCCCGTGCTGCGTGAGGTTTTCGAGGATGCCTTGCCTCATTTGGGCATCCAGCCGGTCTACAGCGAAAGCGAGCTGGAAAACGCCGACACCAGCGCCCCGGCTCTGGTGGGCCTTACCGCTTCCCAGGCCCAGACCAAGCTTACCCAGTCCGGCTTTAAGACCAAGATCATTGGCTCGGGCGATACGGTGCTCAAGCAGGTGCCGTCTCAATACAGTACCATGCCCCGCGGCGGTACCGTGGTGCTCTATACCTCCTCCGATACCGGCCAGGAAGGGGACGTGGTGGTGCCTGACTTCTCCAGCATGACCCTGTCCCAGGCAAATGCCGCGGCAGTGGGTGCTGGGCTCAACGTGCGCATTACCGGCATCGGCCTGGAAAGCACCGACGCGTACTGCTCCAAGCAGAGCATTGCTGCAGATACCACCGTGCTGCGCGGAACCGTCATCGAACTGGAATTTTTGCACAAGGTGGATGAAAACGTCGACAACCTGATTGAATAGCGAGAAAGCAAACCACAATAGAAGAAGGAGGCCCTGCTATGACGCTCGGCGAGCTGCTGGCGCCCGAAAGGGTGCCGCAGAGCTTGACCGACGTGAAAATCAGCGCCATCGCCCGCAACATTGAGCGGGTGACGCAGGGAAGTTTATTTGTAATCACCAAAAAGCATCTCCATGAAGGAACACAGCTGGCCCACCAGGCGCTCAAGGCCGGGGCTGCCGCCGTGGTCACCCAGGAGGACTTGCAGCTGGAGCAGCAGGTTCTGGTGGAGGACACTGCCGAAAGCTACGCCAAGCTCTGTTCCGCCTGGTTCGGCCATCCCGCCCAGAAGCTCAAGCTCCTGGGCGTCACCGGCACCAACGGGAAAACCACCGTCACCCACATGCTCAAGGGAATCTTGGAGCAGGCGGGGCACCGGTGCGGCTTGGTGGGAACCATCGGCAACGAAACCGGTAAAAGCGCCCTGGAGGCCCACAATACTACCCCAGACGCCTTCGAGCTCCATTCTCTGTTTGCCAGGATGGTGGAGGAAGGATGCGAGTACGCGGTGATGGAGGTTTCCTCCCACGCGCTCGACCAGGGCCGGGTGGCCGGCTTGACCTTTGAAGCCGGCGTGTTTACGAACCTCACCCAGGATCACCTCGATTACCACAAGACCATGCAAAATTACCTGCTTGCCAAGCGCAAGCTGTTCGAGCAGTCTAAGTACGCCGTGCTCAACCTGGACGATCCGTACGGAATGAAAATCGCCGCCGGCCTTTCCTGCCGGAAGATCACCTTCTCCATCCGTTCCGGCAACGCCGATTACTTTGCCGATTCCTTCACCCCCCACCCGGCGGGAATTGATTTTAACCTGATCGCACCCCAGGGGAAAAGCCGGGTGAATCTGAAGGTGCCCGGAGCGTTTTCCGCGTCGAATGCCCTTGCCGCGGCGGCCTGCGCCCTTGTGGTGGGCATCCCGTTTTTGACGGTGACAGCGGGGCTCAATGCCTTCCCCGGAGTCAAGGGCAGGCTGGAGCTTGTGGAAACCGGGCGGCCCTTTACCGTAGCCATCGATTACGCCCATACCCCAGACGGGCTGCGCAAGGTTATCGAGGCGGTGAAAACCTCTGCAAAAGGACGGGTGGTGGTCCTCTTCGGCTGCGGCGGAGACCGGGACCGCACCAAGCGTCCCCTTATGGGGCGGGTGGTTGCGTCCATGGCCGATTATGCTATAATAACCAGTGACAATCCCCGCACGGAGGACCCCAAGAAGATCATCGACGAAATCCTGGATGGAATGGAAGGCGGGCGCGCATGTTATACCGTCATTGTCAACCGGGCCCAGGCCATCCGTTTTGCGATTCAAAACGCAAGGCCGGACGATTTTATCCTGCTGGCGGGAAAGGGCCACGAGACCTACCAGGTGCTGCGCGAAGGGGTCATTCCTTTTGATGAACGGGAGATTATAGAAGAAGCGCTCAAAGAGCCGCTTTCCTAGCGGTAGGAATCAGGAGAAAAGGGGAACCTAGATGAGAATGTCGGTAGCCGAGGCGGCCATGGCCGTCGGTGGAAAATGGGAAACGGATGCGGTTTTTTCCAGCGTCTGCACGGACAGCCGCAAGCTCAAGCCCGGATGTCTGTTTGTGGCCGTGGAAGGGGAAAACTTTGACGGCCACACCTTCATCCGCGCCGCCGAAGAACAAGGCGCGGCGGCGGTTTTGTGCCACAAGCGGGTGAAATCGGGCTTGCCTGCCATTCTTGTGAAAAACACCCAGACGGCCCTTTTACGGCTCGCCGCTTATTACCGCTCGAAGTTTGACATCCCGGTGGTGGGCCTGACCGGCAGCGTGGGCAAGACCACCACGAAGGACATGACCGCCTGCGTCCTTGGGAGCAAATATCACACCCTCAAAACCCAGGGTAACTTCAACAATGAAATCGGCCTGCCGCTTACCGTGTTTCAAATGGACGAAACCACTCAAGCAGCGGTGCTGGAAATGGGTATGAGCAACTTCGGGGAGATTTCCCGTTTGTCCCAGGCGGCGGCTCCCACTCTGGGAATCATCACGAAAATCGGCGTGTCCCACATGGAGACGCTGGGCTCCCAGGAAGGAATCCTCAAGGCCAAGCTGGAGCTGCTCGACGGGTTAAAGCCAGGAGCGCCGCTCTTACTCAACGGAGACGATCCGTTTTTAAAGGACATTGCCTATTCAAATCGCCCGGTGCTATTCTTCGGGATGAAAAACCAGGCCTGCGACTTTAAGGCGGAGGACATCGAGCAAGGGGAGGACAGCACTCGTTTTGTGCTGTGCTATGAGCGAAAGCGGTATCCGGTTACCCTGCCCACCATCGGGCTTCACAACGTCTACGATGCGCTGGCTGCCTTTGGGGCGGGGGTCACCTTGGGCGTGCCGCCCCAGGCGGCGGCCAAGGCGCTGTCGCAATACCTGCCCTCCGGCATGCGCCAGCGGGTGGTGCGCTGCGAGGGTCTGACCGTGATTGAGGACTGTTATAACGCCAGCCCCGACTCGGTCAAAGCCGCCCTGACCGCCCTTAGGGAAATGCCCTGTAAGGGGCGGCGGGTCGCGGTGCTGGGCGATATGCTGGAGCTGGGCGGCATTTCCGAAGAAGCCCATCTTTCCTGCGGCACGCAGGCGGCCAAGAGTGCCGACCTTTTGTTTGCGTTCGGCCCCTTGGCAAGCGGGTATGCGAAAGGGGCGCGTGAGGCCGGCATGCAGGCGGTATGGGAGTTTGACGGCAGGGCGGGCAAAGGACCTTTGATTGACGCGCTGCTTGAAGCATTACAGGACGGGGACGCGGTTCTTTTTAAGGCGAGCCGAGGGATGAAGCTGGAAGAGGCCATCGCCCCGCTTTATGAGAGGTGGAAAAAACAGTGTTAGGTGCGGCGACAGGGATAGCGGCCTTGGTGGCGTTTGCGGTAACAGTGCTGCTGGGCTTTGTGGCAATTCCATTTTTAAAACGGCTGAAATTCGGGCAAAGTATTCTGGAGGACGGCCCGACCTGGCATATGAAAAAGCAGGGAACCCCCACCATGGGCGGTATTATGCCCATCGCGGGGGTGGTCTGCGCGGT
Source organism: Clostridiales bacterium (assembly GCA_018364155.1). Classification (GTDB taxonomy): domain Bacteria; phylum Bacillota; class Clostridia; order Oscillospirales; family Acutalibacteraceae; genus Solibaculum_A. The sequence goes on along the minus strand of JAGZMM010000001.1, from coordinate 643,616 downwards.
GGCGGTGACCTTTTTGGTCTTTACCATCGCCTGGCCCACCGTGCTGCCGGGTGAGACCTCCCTGCAGAAAACCAGGCTTTGGTTCGGGCTATTGATGGCCCTGTGCATGGGCCTGATCGGGTTTCTCGACGATTATATCAAGGTAGTCAAAAAGCGCAACCTGGGCCTTACTTCCAAGCAAAAGCTCTTTTTGCAGATTCTCGCCGCCTTGGTGTACGCCATTCCGGTGTACTTGGCGGGGGAACACGGCATGTACATCCCCTTTTACGGGGACTTTGAGATGGGGATCTGGTACATTCCCGTCATGGTGTTCATCATCGCCGCAGTGGTCAACGCCGTCAACCTGACCGACGGTCTGGACGGCTTGGCGTCAAGTGTCACTTTCTTTGTTTCGGTGACCTTCATGGTCACGGCGGGGCTTTTGAGCATGCTGGGAGTTGCCATTGCGGGCGCTGCCATGGCAGGCGCCTGCCTGGGCTTTCTGGTGTGGAACTTTTATCCGGCCAAGGTGTTCATGGGAGACACCGGCTCCCTTTTCATGGGCGGAATGGTCTGCGCGCTGATTTTTGGCGTGGATATGCCGCTTTTGTTCCTGCCGGCGGGCATCATTTTCCTTGTGGAAACTCTGTCGGTCTCTATGCAGGTGATTTTCTTCAAGCTCACCCACGGCAAACGTCTGTTTAAAATGGCGCCGCTGCACCATCATTTTGAAATGAGCGGCTGGCGGGAGGTCAAGGTGACCACCGTCTTCTCGATTGTGACGATTGTCGGCTGTATCGCAACGCTTTTACTTGTGATTTACGACCGTATTTTATAACCACACCTGCGCACCCTAACCCATAAGAGAACTTGATTTTGGGACCTTCGTTTATACGCTTGTATATACGCGCCCCGGGAGGAGGAATATGCAGATGCAGTCGCAGCAGGGCAAGAGAACCGTCTCATCGGGGCATGCGAAAAAGCGCCGGCCCGCCGCAAAGCCGCGCCCAACGGTCAGCCACCCGGCGACCGAGAAGGCAAAGCATCAGCACAGGATGAAAAAACGCCCGGTTCCCGCCGCTGACGCTCAGACGGCCAGCCTGACCCGCGGGAGCGAATCGCCGCTCAAGCGGCGCAACAAGCTTTTTTCCGCCGGCGGATCCTTTGATATTCCGTTTTTCATCATCGTCATGGCGCTGCTCATCATCGGCGTGCTGATGATGTTTTCCGCCAGCTACGCTTATGCCTATTATTCGTCCAAATTCGGCAACGACGGCTTGTTTTTTGTCAAGCAGCAGGTGCTTTTCGCCGTCATCGGCGTGGCGGCCATGCTCTTTATTTCCGCCATCAACTACCGGGTGCTCCATTTTTGGTCGCTGATTATCTTCGGCATCAGCGTGCTGCTGCTCATCGCCGTCCTCTTTTTCCCCGACCGCAACGGCGCGCACCGGTGGATCCCTTATCCCATCAACTTTCAGCCGTCGGAAATCGCCAAATTTGCCGTCATCGCCATTTTTGCGCATTTTATGAGTCTCAACCAGAAGCGGATGAACACCCTTCGCCACGGGGTTTTGCCCTATGTGTCCATCCTGGTTGTGGTGAGCGCTCTTTTGATTGTGGAGCCTCACCTGTCCGCCACCATCCTGGTGTGCGCCATCGGCGGCATCATGATGATTGTGGGCGGCACGCCGCTGAAATACTTCGGCATCGCCGCAGGCGCGGCGGTGGCCTGTTTTGTGGTGGTTTTCTTTTTCCCGAACCTGCTCCCCGGCGGCGTCGGGGAAATGGTGCAGGAAAAGCTCGCTCATGCCTATCAGCGCATTGAGGTGTGGCAGGACCCCTTCCTCGACCTGCGCGGGGACGGCTGGCAGACGGTCCAGTCCCTCTACGCCATCGCCTCCGGCGGCTTTATGGGCGTGGGACTTGGAAATTCCAGGCAGAAATACATGTATATCTCCGAGCCGCAGAACGACTTTGTCTTTGCAGTGGTGTGTGAAGAGCTGGGTTTTGTAGGCGCGGCGGTCATCATCATCCTGTTCGCGCTGCTGGTCTGGCGCGGGTTTGTCATCGCCATGCGGGCGGAGGATAAGTTCGGCGCGCTTCTGGCAGTGGGCCTTACCGTGCAGGTGGGCCTGCAGGCCTTTTTGAACATCGCCGTGGTCACCAACACCATCCCCAACACCGGCATCAGCCTGCCCTTCTTCAGCTACGGCGGCTCGTCGCTGATCATGCTGCTGGCACAGATGGGGGTGATCCTCTCGGTGTCCCGAGGGTCGAAGTTGCGAAAATCGGTTTAGAGAAGTCTAAGAGGAGGAGATTTGGATGCGGGTGCTGCTGGCCGGCGGGGGAACCGCCGGACACATCAATCCGGCCCTGGCCATCGCGGGAGAAATCCGCAAAAGGGAGCCGGACGCACAGATCCTGTTTGTTGGCAATCCCAAGGGAATTGAGGCGAAGCTGGTGGCGAAGGCGGGGTATGATTTTCGCCCAGTGGACGCGCGGGGGTTTTCGCGCAGTCTGTCGCCCAGAGGCATCGTCTATAACTTAGGCGCCCTTCGCCGGGTGATGACCGCCACCGGCCAGGCAAAAAAGATCATTGAGGAATTTAAGCCCGATATCGCCGTGGGTACCGGCGGCTACGTCAGCGGTCCGGCCCTGCGCAAGGCGGCCAAGATGGGAGTCCCCATCGTCGTTCACGAGCAAAACGCCTATCCGGGCGTGACCAATAAAATGCTGGCAAAGTCCGCCCAGTGCGTCATGCTCGCTGTGGCGGATGCGCGCAAGCATTTTGAGGGGGACGCCACCTTTGAGGTGACCGGCAATCCCCTTCGCCAGGAAATCTTGCAATATACCAGGGAACAGGCGAGAGAGGAACTGGGCATCCCAAAGGATGACCTCTTGATCCTTTCCTTTGGCGGAAGCCTGGGGGCGGACCGGATCAACCGCGCCATGGCCGACCTGATCGCTTGGTGCTACCCGCTCAAAAACGTGCGGGTCATCCACGGGACCGGCCGGGCCGGGTATTCCTGGACGCCCGCTCTCATCGAGCAAAAAGGCGTGCCCTTAAACCGGGCGAAGAACATTGATGTGCGCGAGTATATTGACGACATGGCCCGCTGCATGGCGGCGGCGGACCTTTGTATCTGCCGCTGCGGAGCGATTACGCTGAGTGAACTGCAGGCCATGGGCAAAGCGTCCATCCTGATTCCGTCCCCAAACGTCACCGCGAACCATCAGTACCACAACGCCATGACGCTGGTTAAGCGGGACGCGGCTTGCCTGATTGAGGACGACAAGCTCACCGGCGAGACCCTGGTGCATACCGTAAAGGAGATCCTCGCGACCCCTGACCGGCTTAAAAAAATGGGCGAGCGGGCTAGGGAAACCGCCATTTTAGATGCAGGCGAACGCATCTACCGGGTAATCACCCGGGTTTTGAAGCAGAAGAAGTAAACCCTGTTTTGCACCCAAAAGCACGTACCGGCATACGATAGGTTGCAGGGGAATTTGATTCCTCGGTTGTGCTTTTTATAGGAAAGGGTGCTGAAAATATGGCAAAACTGATGGTACAGGGCGGAAAGCGCCTTTGCGGCGAACTGACGGTGCATGGCGCGAAAAACAGCGCGCTGCCTCTTTTGGCGGCGTCCCTCCTGAGCGACACTCCCAGCGTCATACATAATTGTCCGGAGCTTTCGGATGTGGACTCATCCATTCATATTCTGGAGTGGCTGGGTTGCCGAGTGAAGAGGGAAGGGAGCACCATCGTCGTCGATTCCTCCAGTATCGACCGGTGCGACATTCCGGATACGCTCATGCGCGAAATGCGTTCCTCCGTGGTGTTTTTGGGCGCCATCGCCGCCAAATGCGGTAAGGCGCGCATCAGCTTTCCCGGCGGGTGCGAGCTGGGGCCCCGTCCCATCGACCTGCACCTGACCGCGCTGCGGCAGATGGGCCTTACCATTGACGAAGGCCACGGGGAACTGGACTGTTATGCCCAAAACGGCCTTACCGGCACTGAAATTACTCTGTCCTTTCCCAGTGTGGGCGCTACAGAGAACATCATGCTGGCCGGAGCCACGGCGAAGGGGACCACCCGCATCCTTAACGCCGCCAGGGAACCGGAGATCAGCGACCTGGCCGATTTTCTAAACGGTTGCGGTGCGCGTATCTACGGAGCCGGGGAAGGAACCATCCGCATCGAAGGGGTTTCCCGCTTAAGTGGGACCGAGCACACCGTCATTCCCGACCGCATCTGTGCGGCTACCTATATGGCTGCCGCCGCGGTCACTCAGGGGAACATCTGCCTGCGTGGCATTATCCCCGCTCACTTAGGCCCGGTTCTCTCTTTGTTTTCCGAGGCTGGGTGTGACCTGTCTCTCAACGGGAGAGACCTGCGTATTACTGCTCCGCCCCGGCTGCATTCGTTAAAAACCGTGCGCACCATGCCCTATCCGGGCTTTCCCACCGATGCCCAGGCGCCGGTCATGTCCATGGCCGCCCTGGCCGACGGCACCAGCGTCTTTGTAGAGAACATCTTCGAAAGCCGCTATAAGCATGTGGGAGAGCTGATGCGCTTGGGTGCTCACATTAAGGTGGAAGGAAAGGTAGCCGTGGTGGAAGGGGTGCCGCGCCTATCCGGCGCGCCGGTGGAGGCCACCGACCTGCGGGGCGGCGCCGCGTTGGTGGTGGCGGGCCTGGCGGCCGAGGGCGTCACCGAGATCACCGGCCTGCACCATCTTGACAGGGGCTATGAACATATGGAAGACACGCTTCGCGCCGTGGGCGCGGTGTTGGAGAGAGTATAAATAAATTAACTGGCACAGTGAGGATGTAGACATGAGCGAACGTAAACCAGTTTCCAGAAAGAAGCGCAGGACCCGGGGGACCGGGTCTTTGCGCACGCCTGCCTCCGCTCCGGCCAGGGCCTCGTCGCAAAGCGGCGGCAAGAGGCGGGTTCAGGTACCGGACGAACGCCGTCCGGTACGGCGCAAGCGGCGGCGCATGTCGGTGAAGCTCTATGCCACCATCATGGCCGTCCTGGTTCTAGGCGTGGCCGTCACACTGTGCTTTACCGTATTTTTTAACATTCAGTCCATCACCGTTTTGGGGGACAGCCGGTACGATTCGAGGCAAATCATCGAAACCGCCGGTATTCTGGAAGGGGACAATCTCCTCCTGGCCGACTTACAGGCCGCTCAGGAGAAATTAGTGACCGAGTTGCCCTATCTGGAAACAGCCCATATCCGCCGCAAGCTTCCCACCGGCCTTTCCATCGAAGTGACCCAGGCCCAGCCGGAATTCACCTTTGCCATTGACGGGAAATATGCGGTAGTCAACCATGCCGGTAAGGTGCTGGAGCTGACCGATACCCCCATGCAGTCCATTCCCCTGGTGCAGGGTTTGTCGTTTTTGGAGGCAAAAGAGGGGCAGCATTTTGAATTGGAAAAAAAAGACAAAGAAATTGTCCTTTCCGACTTGACAAACGCCCTGCGTGAGAATACCCTATTAGACAAGACTTCTGAAATCGACTTTTCCGACCCGGTGGACATCCGGGTGGAGTACGGCGGGAACGTGACCATGCTGCTGGGCTCCGGCAGCGAAATCGACGCGAAGATCGCCGTGGGCAAGGCCGCCATGGAAAAGAAGGCGGAAGAAGCGGCGGGCAAGAAGATGACCTTGATTCTGACGGCCACCCAGGCGACGGTCAAAATCGAGGAACTATCCGAGTAAAGAGGATAGATCTTCGCCCCCAAAAGGCGGTGCAAAATAAGGTGCAAGAGGAAAAACAGGTCCCTGCACAGACACAGACGGCAGAAAAAAAGGACAAGCGTTGGGGCGGCGGCAAAGCGTCCGCAATCGCGGTCGTCACGGTGATCTTTCTTTTGATCGGGTTTGGCATCACGCTGCAAATCCGCAGCGTCAGCCAAAACCAGGCGCAGGCCCAAAGCCCGGAGATTCTGCGGGCCGAGACCCTGCAAAAAGACGTCAACGCCTTGCAGGAGCAGAACAAGGACTTGGAAACCCAGCTGGCCCGAGCCCGGGCGGATTTGGATGAAATCCGAAACGCAGCGGGCAATACCGATAAAACTGCGGAGATTCTGCGTCAGCAGCTTGAGCAGACCGAACGGTTCGCAGGCCTTACGGAGCTGAGCGGTCCGGGCGTGGTGGTCACGGTGCACGATAAGCACAACCCCGGCGCCGACGCCAGCGTAAGCCCGGAGAAATACATGGTCCATGAGGAAGACCTGATGAAGATCATCAACGAACTGCGCGACGCGGGCGCCGAGGCCATCTCGGTCAACGGGGAACGGGTGGTGGCCATGTCGGAAATCCGCTGCGCAGGCAGTACGGTGAGCATCAATAACAACCGCTACAACGCGCCCTTTGTCATTACCGCCGTGGGCAAGGCGGAGGATCTCAACTACGCGCTGACCATGCGCAAGGGAGTCGTAGACCTGCTCACCCCATACATTGACGTAAAGGTGCAGGTACAGACAAACGTCACGGTGCCGGCCTATGTGGGCTCCACCGATTTGCGCGTTGCAGACTGAGAAAGAAGGAACATAGGATGACCGCAGTGTTTTCCGTACTGGGATTGGTGGTTGGGATTGTGTTGGGCCTCTTTTTCCCCATGTACATTCCGCCTGCCTACACCACCTATGTGGCGGTGGCTCTTCTCGCCGCACTTGACTCGCTCTTGGGCGCTCTTCATGCCCAAGCAAAGCAGACCTTTCGGTTTAACATTTTCGTCACCGGCTTTTTCTTCAACATGCTGATGGCGGTGGTGTTTACCTATTTTGGCAATTTGCTCAGTTTAGACCTCTATTTGGCTGCGGTAGTGGTATTTGGCACGCGAATTTTTCAAAATATCGCGGGTTTGCGCAGAATTTTATTAAATTGGAATTCAAAAAAGAAGAAAGATGATGTATAATAGAGAACAAATCCATTTGGTTTGTTTTCATACAGGAGAAAATAGGCTCGCCGGCTTTGCGCACGGCGAGATGGCGCCGGTAGAAAATACCGGGAAATGAGAAGAACAGTTCGGTGGGAGGATTTGTAAAATGGCCTTTGAGTTTGCCAATGACTTTGAAATGACACAGATTAAAGTGGTCGGCGTAGGCGGCGGCGGCGGAAATGCCGTCAACCGTATGGTGGGTTCCAATATGCAGGGCGTGGAATTTGTGTCGGTCAACACCGACCGCCAGGCGCTGTCCATTTCCCAGGCGACCCACAAAATCCAGATCGGCGTTAAGCTGACCGGCGGAAAGGGCGCCGGCTCTAACCCTGACAAAGGGCAGCGGGCGGCGGAGGAAAGCCGCGACGAAATCGCCAACGCCTTAAAGGGCACCCATATGGTGTTCATCACCGCCGGCATGGGCGGCGGCACCGGCACGGGCGCGGCACCGGTCATCGCGGAGGTGGCCAGAGAACAGGGTATCCTGACGGTGGGCATTGTAACCAAACCCTTTGCCTTTGAAGGCAAGCGCCGTATGGAGCAGGCCGAGCAGGGCATTACTGCTCTGCGTGAGCATGTGGATTCGCTGGTGGTCATCCCCAACGAACGGCTCAAAACGGTTACCGATACCAAGATCACCATGGTCAACGCCTTCACCATGGCTGACGACGTGCTTCAGCACGGCGTGCAGAGCATTTCCGACTTAATCAAGGTTCCCGGCTTTATTAACCTGGACTTTGCCGACGTGACCGCCGTCATGAAGGACGCGGGCTACGCTCACATGGGTGTGGGCGAGGCCAGCGGCAAGGACAAGGCGGAGCTGGCGGCCCAGGCGGCGGTGGCCAGCCCCCTGCTGGAAACCTCCATCAACGGAGCCAAGGGCGTCATCATCAACATTACCTCTTCGCCGGACATCGGGCTTGACGACATTGACCTTGCCTCCAGCATGATCACCAAGGCCGCTCATCCGGACGCCAACATCATCTGGGGCGTGGCGTTTGATGACAATATGCAGGATACCATGCGCATTACCGTCATCGCCACCGGCTTTGACAAAGCGGAGCAGGAAAAGGTCCAGCAGCAGGCAGCGTCCTCTGCCGCGGCGTCAGGCGCAGGGGAACCGGCCAAAACCGATGCCCAAGGGAACACCGACGATCCGGATTTTTTTGACATCATGTCCCTGTTCAATAAGCGCCAGAACTAAAGGAAAAAACCGGCAGCGGAGAAACGATGTTTTTTTGCGGTTTGGTTCTAAGTGTGCAAAAACCTGCATAGAAATAGTGGTTTGGATCCAGGATGTGACAGAATTCGTTGATTCTGTTCCATATAATGGAAATACCGGCCGTCCGATTCGTCGGGCGGCCTATTTTTTAGGCAGGCGGTGAGTCACAGTGAAAGAACAGTCCCTCGGTACGCAAGGGGTGAAAAAACGCGGCGTGTCGGACAAGGCGCTGCGTTTTGCGAGGACGGCGGGTTTGGCGCTGTTGGGCGTGCTTCTCTCCCAGGCGACGGTATTCGAAAATCTGGCGCCATTCGGCGTGGCGTTTGCAGCGGCGGTACCCTTTCCCAGTGGTTTGGTGGTCGCAATGGGCGCGGCACTGGGATACCTGCTGCCCGGCGCAGGATTCACTGCCATGCGGTATGTGGCGGCCTTGTTCGCCGTGACCTCTATTCGCTGGGCTCTGGCAGGAGCGGGAAAGGTCTCCCGTCATCCAGCCTTTGCCCCTGTCGTGGCCTTTCTGGCTACGCTGCTAACCGGTTCCATCCCGCTTGTGGTACAGGGCATAACCCTCAACGCCGCAGTGACCGGCGTCGCCGAAGCGCTGCTCGCCGGAGGCGCGGCTTATTTCTTTCACATCAGTGTGGGGCTTCTCTATTCGCCCCGTTCTGCCTCGTCGCTGAGCCGCCAGGAGCTTTGCAGCCTGGTCATTTCGATAGGGGCCGCCCTGGTGGGCCTAACGGGGATTGACTATATGGGTGTTTCTCCCGGCCGGATCGTAGCCGTTGCTCTGGTTCTCTGCGCCGCCCGGTACGGGCACGAGGCCGCAGGCGCCATCGCCGGAGTGGCTGCCGGGCTTATCATGGGCCTGAGCGGCGCCGGTATGCAGCACCTGGGCACCGCCTATGCCTTCGGCGGGCTGATGGGCGGCGTGTTCGCTCCCATGGGCAAGCTGGCCACCGCCCTGTCTTTCCTCCTGGCAAACGGTATTGTGGCCGTAGCCGTGGGCGGCTCGCCCGGCGTGTACGCGGGTATTTATGAAGCGCTGGTCGGCGCTCTCGTGTTCGTGCTGATTCCCAAGAGCCTAGGAGCCGATCTTTCCAAGGCGCTCAACCCGAAAAGCGACGTTCCTTCGGCGGAAGGGCTGCGCCGGGCCATCGTCATGCGGCTGGGCTTTGCCTCTAGGGCGCTGGGAGAAATCTCCCAGGCGGTGGGCGTCGTCACCGATAAGCTGCGCAAAATCAGTGCTCCCAATATTTCTTCTGTTTACCAGCATGCTAGTGATGACGTTTGTAAGGATTGCGGCCTGCGCATGTTCTGCTGGGGCCCGGCCTACAACGATACCCAGAGCGCCCTCAACGATATGACCGACGCTCTTCGGGAAAAGGGGACCATCACCCTCGACGACGCGCCGTCCCAGTTCAAGCGCCGCTGCTGCCGACCGGAGGACATGGTCAAGGAAATCAACCACAGCTACCAGAATTTCAGCATCCGCGAAGGCGCTGAACGCCGCGCGGCGGAAATCCGCGCGGTCATGGCCGACCAGTTTGAAGGAATGTCCCGGATGCTGTCGGAACTGACCGAAGAATTCGAAGAAGCAGAATGCTACGATACCGAAGCCGCCTCCCGAGTGCGCGAGGCCCTCGAGCAAAACGGGCTGCTTCCCTTGGAGGTCAGCTGCGTGGTCGACCGGTACCGCCGCATGGAGGTCACCGCTTCGGTGGCGGGCCACACGGGTATCCGTGTCAACAAAGCAGAGCTTACCGACGACGTGTCCCATGCCTGTGACCGGGATTTCTCCCACCCCACCGTGGACTGGGCCGGAGACGAAGCGCGGCTTATTTTTAAAGAGCGGGCGGCTCTGTCCATCCGCGTCGGGGAAGCCCAGCATGCGAGCGGGGATGCACCCTTGTGTGGGGACTCCTACGAAACCTTCTCCGACGGCCGAGGGCATGAAGTCTTGGTCATCAGCGACGGCATGGGCCGGGGCGGCCGGGCCGCCGTGGAGGGTGCTATGGCTTCCGGCCTGCTCGAACGGCTGGTCTGCGCCGGGTTCGGCTATGACAACGCTCTGAATATCGTCAATTCCGCTCTGCTCGTAAAGTCCGCAGACGAAGCCTTAGCTACCCTGGATGTGGCGAGTCTTGACCTTTATACCGGCAAGCTTATCGTGCGCAAGGCAGGAGCGCCTATCACGCTCCTGCGGCGAAACGGCCGGGTACTCAAGTGTGATACTGTTTCCCTGCCGGTGGGCATTCTGCGGGACGTGCGCTTTGAGCAGTCGGAATACAAAGTGGCACCGGGCGACGTGGTCTTGATGATGTCCGACGGGGTAGATACCGATGAAATCGGCTGGATTGAGGACGAGCTGCTTGGTTTTGACGGGGAAGACGCCCAGGAGTTCGCCGATCATCTGCTGCAATTGGCTCTGGAGCGGGCAGGCGACCATGAGGACGACATGACTGTTCTGGTAGGCGCAGTGCGAAAGGGCGTATAAGGAATACCAATTCTTGAATCCGGCGCAGAAAATGAGTAAAACGAGAGAAAAGGAGGGAGCAGACAAGGAGAAAACCATCGCTTTCTGCCTGGATGGTATGCTTTGGTGGAGGGTGTCATCGGGATTTTTCTTTCTCCCGCAAAAAGAGAGAGGAAGAATCGTCGGCAGCTATAACGGCAACAAGGTGAAATTACCACAAAAGCAAGAAGAAGGGAACACATAGAGCAGCTGCCCAACACAAAGAGGCCCGGCGGAACATTCCGCCGGGCCTCTTTGCTGGTGCTTCATACGGGCTGGGACTGCAAAACCTTGCCCCGGTGAGATCTGTCCCAGTTTCCTACGTTTGCTTCGTGCAACGGGGAAGACCTGGAATGCACGGGTGTTTTATAACTATGCCGAAAGAAGAAACGGCACGGCCAAAGCTTGATCTAAACATCTGGGAAGTGCAATCGCTTCTCTTTTTTACGCGTATACGGCCTCATCAAGGCTCCACGCGATGATTTTCAGGGCCATACCCCGGGGAAAGAAGAAAGGCCCCGGCTAAAAGCCTGGGCCTTTGAAGAGAAGCCTTAGTCGCTGATGAAGGGCAGCAGAGCGATGTGACGGGCGCGCTTGATGGCGACGGTCAACTCGCGCTGGTGTCTTGCACAGGTGCCGGTAACACGGCGGGGCAGAATCTTCGCGCGCTCCGAAATGAAGCGGCGCAGACGGTTGACGTCTTTGTAATCGATATTCTCAACCCGGTCGACACAGAAGCTGCAAACCTTCTTGCGGCCTTTGCGTCCACGGGGACGGTCAGAGCGGTCATAAGCCATGAGTCAGTTCCTCCTTGTAGTCTCGTTCAAATTCATTAGAACGGCAGATCGTCGTCCTCGATTTCCTGGAAATCCCCCGCGTCGCCGCTTTGGTAGGACGTGGGCGCAGCAGGTGCCGAAGCCGGAGCCGGGTCGTAGGAAGGCGCCGAAGCGGAATCTCGTTTGGGCTCGGCAAAATACACATTGTCCGCCACGATTTCAAACGCTTTGCGCTTGATGCCCTGGTTGTCGGTATAACTGCGGGTCTGGATGGAACCCTGCACCGCTACCAGCATGCCCTTATGAAAATAGCGAGAGACGAACTCCGCCGTTTTTCGCCACGCGGTAATGTCGATGAAATCCGTCTGGCGCTCGCCGCTTTGGGACGAGAAATTGCGGTCCACCGCCAAGGTGAAGCGGGTAACCGGGATGCTGTTTGGCGTGTGCCGAAGTTCCGGGTCGGCCACCAGCCGGCCCATCAAAACTGCATGATTGAGCATTGCGGCCTCCTTACGCTTCCTTGCGTACGATGATGGAACGAAGCACGCCGTCGGTGATCTTGTAGATACGGTCCAGCTCCGCGATGAAGGAAGGAGCGCTCTCAAAATTGTAGAGAACGTAATAACCGTCGGTTTCATCGTTGATGGGGTAAGCCAGGCGGCGTTTGCCCCACTCGTCCACGCTTTCGAGGGTCGCGTTCTGCTCGATGAGGGTCTTGAACTTCTCCACCGTCGTCGCGACCGCTTCCTCGCCGTTCTTCAACGAAACGATGAGGACGGACTCATACTTGCCAGTTACATTTGCCATGTCGTTTGCACCTCCTTTTGGACTATGGCCCCTGCCTTTTTCAGCAGGAGCAAGGATGAAACGCGCTTTAGCTGCGCGTTAACAGATGAATTATAGCAGAAAGCATCCAAGCAGTCAAGAAAAATCTGCTTGGATGCTCCAAAAATTGCTTTTTTCGGGCCGATGCCTCAAAGTGTTTTACAAAGCTCCTTGAGATACGCTTTGAACGCTTCGCCTACCTCCGGATGGGTAAGCGCAACCTCGCAGGTGGCCGTAAGAATGCCCAGCTTGTTGCCCATGTCATACCGCTTGCCGGTAAAGTCCACCGCCGTCATATTTTTGGTGCGGCAGAGCGCCTTCATCGCGTCGGTCAGCTGGATTTCACCGCCAGCGCCCGGTTTCGTGTTCTCCAAAAGCTTGAAAATTTCCGGCGGCAGCACGCAGCGGCCTAAAATCGCGTAGTGGGATAAAATTTCCTCTGGCTTTGGCTTTTCCACCATGTCGGTAACGGTAAAGAGGTTGTCCCGGATGGGGGTAACCGCCAGAGAGGAGTATTTGAGGATCGCCTCAGTGCTGACCTCCTTGACGCCCACCACGCCCAGGCCGAATTCTTCATAAGCTCGGCAGAGCTGGCCGCAGGCGGGGTCCTCGCCGATGATGACGTCGTCGCCGTAAAGGACCGCAAAAGGTTCGTCCCCCACAAAGCTTCTCGCCTCATACACCGCATGCCCGAGCCCTTTGAGCTCCCGCTGGCGCAGGTAGGTAATGTTGGCAAGCTCGGAAATGGCTTTGACTTCTCTGAGCATCTCTTCCTTGCCAGTGGCGGACAAACGCTCCTCCAGCTCTGGGCTGCGGTCAAAGTGGTCCTCCACAATACCCTTGCCACGGCTTAAAATAATTAGAATGTCCTCAATGCCGGCGGCCACCGCTTCTTCCACAATGTACTGAATGGAAGGCTTGTCCACAATGGGGAGCATCTCTTTGGGCATCGCCTTGGTGATGGGAAGGACCCGGGTGCCCAGCCCCGCGGCTGGGATAACGGCTTTTTTGATTTTCATTTTTTTCTCTCCATTCTGCGAAAGAGAAAGGCGCCGGCCATTCTCTTTCCATATTGGGAGCGGACCAATACGCCCGCACTAAAAAACATAGAGCAAGAGTAGAGCCAGAACTGCGGCTACCACCACATTAAGCCCAATGACGATCAAAATATTGACCGCCTTGGTGCCGCCCTTTTTCATCAGCGCCTCCTGGTAGGCCAGCGGGTCCAAATTCAGTGCCCGGATGCGCTTGATGCTGCGCAGCACATAGGCCATGTAAAGCCGGTTGCTGAAAACAAGCAACAACAGGCGCACAGCAAGGCTCACATAACTGAATATCGTGCTGAGAATGGCCAGAGTCTGGGAGGGCTCGAAGGTTTGCGCACCGGAGGCCAGAGCAATGGTGTACTGCGCGTAAATAATCATCGACGGGAGGGACAAAATGGTAGTCACCGCAAACAGCAGGACAAAGAACCAACCCATCCGGCGAAACAGTATCCAAAACCGGTCGAGAAGGCCGGCGGCAAAATTCAGGCTGATGGGAGACTTGTTTTTCTGCATCTGGTAAAACCGGGGCAGATAATAGGAAGCGTTCTCTCCCACAAAGGAGGCGATTTCCGGAACTGGAATGCCGCCGATGGAATGCCCCGGGTCCACGCCGCCATAGGGGTCAAGCATCATGGGGCCGAAGGGGGAGAAGGGCTGGTCTCCCGGTTGGGGACGGGGCGGAGGCGGCTGCTCACCGTTAAAACGGGAGGATGGATTGCCGTCCTTGAGAGAAAGGCTGCATTTGACGCAGAATAGGGTACCTGGCGGATTTTTATAGCCGCACCGGGGACATACCCCTGCCAGCGGGTCGTCTTCATCCGGCTCTTCTCCTTGTGGCTGCGGACGCTGCCACTGCTCCTCAGTGCCGTGGGTGTCCGCATAGGCACAGTGTCCCTCTTTCCGGTAACACTCCCGGTGATGAGGTGCGCCGCAGACCGGGCAGACCACCACGTCGTCCTCCGCCTTAAACGGCTGGTGGCAGACTGGACAGCTCAGGTCAGTATAGGAAATCATAGAAGAACCTCCCGTATTCAAAAGGCCACAATCGTTCGCCAATTTTTCCGTATTTCTTTACTATTATAACCAAACATCCCCGTTTGTTCAATCCTTCTGAACGAAAAGATTATTCCGCCCCCTGCGTTTTCCTTTACTTTGCGGCGATTTCGCACTATAATACATCTGTTATGGCAACGGCGTCTGCGTAAAAAAGACGCTTGAATCTGCAAAAAAGGATGAAGAGAACGTGATACAGTACGAAGAATTAAAATTAAAGCTGGAAGGCATGCAGCCCGAGCTTACGGAATTGGCTGAAGCGATGGGGCTCAAGGCGTTAAAGGAAGAGCAGGCGAAGCTCGAGGAGCAGTCCGCCCAGCCGAACTTCTGGGATGATATGGACAATTCTCAGAAGGTGCTTCGCAAAATCAGCGGCATCAAAAATAAGATCGCTTCCTATCAGTCCTTGTCCGACGATTTTGAGGAAACCCTTATGCTCATTGAGATCGCTGACGAGGAAGGGGACCTTTCTCATTTGGACGAAGCCAAAGAAGGCGTGGAGCGGGTGCAAAAAGAGCTGGAAACCCAAAAGCTGTCCACGCTGTTAACCGGCGAATACGATCAGAACAACGCCATTCTTACCTTCCACGCAGGCGCGGGCGGCACCGAAGCCCAGGATTGGGCGGAGATGCTCTACCGGATGTACACCCGCTGGGCCGAGCGCCACGGCTTCAAGTATAAGATTCTCGACTATCTTGACGGGGAAGAGGCGGGAATCAAAAGCGCTTCCATTCTGGTGGAGGGGCTCAACGCCTACGGCTATTTAAAGAGCGAGGTGGGGGTACACCGGCTGGTGCGGGTGTCTCCCTTCGATGCGTCGGGCCGGCGGCATACGTCCTTTGCCAGCCTGGAAATCATCCCGGAGATCAACGACGAGATCCAGATCGACATTAAGGACGAAGACCTGAAGGTGGATACCTACCGCTCCTCGGGCGCGGGCGGTCAGAAGGTCAATAAGACCTCTTCGGCGGTGCGCATCACCCACCTTCCCACCGGCATTGTGGTGGCCTGTCAGAACGAGCGCAGCCAGCACCAGAACCGGGCGGTGTGTATGACCATGCTCAAGTCGAAGCTGGTGGAAATCAAGGAACGCGAGCACCTGGACCGCATCGAGGACATCAAGGGCGAGCAAAAAGAAATCGGCTGGGGTTCTCAGATTCGTTCTTATGTGTTCATGCCCTATACCCTGGTGAAGGACCATCGCACCGGCTATGAAATGGGCAACATAAACGCCGTCATGGATGGGGACCTGGATGGATTCATCAACGCCTATTTAAAAGCCCAGAGCCTGGGTCAGCTCCAGGAAAACCTGGATTTATAACAGAAGGAATTTACTGGGATTCGCTGTGAGAATATCTTACCTTTTCCGTAGAAATTTAGTTGAAAAAAGTCACTTTTTCTGCTAGAATGAATGAGATGATAGGACGGGCTATGCCCGCCTATTGTCTCATTTTTTCTTTTATCGGAGAAAATGGGATGAGACCCCAAGAATGCAAATTTGTTGCAGCGAAAAGGGATGGAAAGCGGCCCGGGAAACGCAAGCCCGGCGCTGCAGGACGGAGGTTATAATGAGAAGATCCAAGCGAATGATTGCGGCGGCCTTGTTTATGGCAATGGTCCTTTGCGGTGCGCAGTCGGTATCGGCGGCGCCCGTTTATTCAGAGCTTTCTACGGTGGCGGACACGTTGTATGCTGTGACGGCAGAGCCCGCTACCATCCATGTGGGGGATTCGGTGCAGCTGCAGGTGGTAACCGGTCGCAGCACCACCCACGTGCAGGTGTATGACCAAAACGGCAGCCTGGTTGCCCAAGCGTCGGACGGCGCAGTGGACAAGAGCGGACGGCTTTACTGGACGGTTTCCTTCTCCATTTCGCAAGTAGGGGAGAAGTTCTTCCGTGTGGTGGCGGGCAACCGGTATGTGGATTCCGCCAACCGGGAGATCGCCATATCGGTGCTTTCCAATGTGCCAAAGCCGGTGGTGACGGCGGTGGAGCTGAAAAATACCTCCGCTTACTGTACAGTGGAGAATTACCCCGATCTCGCCAAGGTCCGCCTGGAGCTGCGGGATTCGGCGGGAAACGTGGTTTATGAAGACTATCAGAATGAAAAGCTGCAAGCGGGGACCTATACGGTAACCGCCTATGTCCGGGACGATCCTTACGGTACGGCGTCGGAGCCTTATGCGTTTCAGGTAACCCAAAGCGAGGTGGATGCTTACCGCCTGTTGCGGGACGCACGGGTGGTTATCGTGGCAAATGAAGGAACCTATACCACCGTCATCCCGGATGACAACAAGGCGCTGAGCATCGGCTGCTTGGGTTGGCACGCCACCCGTGCGCACGACCTAGTCAAAAACATGCTCATACAGGACCCCCAAACGGTGGAAAGCCATCTGACTGGCTCCTCCATGCTCGACGAGCTGTATCAGACCAATTACATTTGGCAAAACCGTATCTTAACCTCGTCGGAAACCTCCATCATGCGCGGCCTGCTGGCCACCGATGTAAGTAAGACCGTGCAGGACGCTACGGCTGAGGAAGACATCTCCGCTTACCTGGTCTACGGCCGCAACCGAGGGATTACCGAGGAGGGTGCGCTAATTTACTATGCGGACCTTTATAACCAGAGTCCCAAGCGCGCCCGCGAGATCCTGGAAGCCATCCAAGGGGACGGCAAAGCCCTGAACCTGGACAATTTCCATGCATACGCGTTGGAAAACCCGGTCATGGGAAAGTACACTTACCGGCGCAACCTGACCTATAATACCCTTAAGAAACTGGGATATGTATAAAAGCATATCTTTTCCAGTTAGCAGTTGATTTCTTCTGTTCGCCTATGGTATAATAAAGTGAAAAGTGTATATATAAGGAGATGCATGTCGTGAAAAAGATTTTGGTTGAAACCTCTGCCCGTCATGTCCATCTGTCTGCCGCCGACTTGGCGACGCTGTTTGGTGAGGGCGCGCAGCTTACCGTTAAGAAAATGCTGTCCCAGCCGGGTCAGTTTGCCTGTGAACAGCGTGTGACGGTGGTCGGCCCCAAGAAGGAGCTCAAGAACGTTTCCATCTTAGGTCCGGTGCGTCCCAGCTCTCAAGTGGAAATTTCGCTGACTGACGCCCGTTCCATCGGCATTGCCGCTCCGGTGCGCGAGTCTGGTGACATCGAGGGTACCCCGGGATGTAAAATTGTTGGTCCCTGCGGTGAGGTGGAGATTCCCTGCGGCGTTATTGCCGCCAAGCGCCATATCCACATGACTCCGGCCGATGCAGAGGAATTCGGCGTACAGGACAAGCAGATCGTTGGGGTAAAGATCACCTCTGCGGAACGCAGCTTGGTATTTGGCGACGTGGTGGTGCGTGTCAGCCCGAAGTTCGCTCTGGCGATGCACATTGACACCGATGAATCCAATGCGGCCGGCTGCACTGGCAACATGGAAGGCGAAATCATCAAATAAGTAGTTGTCCGATTTCGATGCGCTGCGGCAGTCGAAGGGCTGCCGCAGCGTTTTTCATTTTGGTTATTCGGGCCGAAATGAGCCAAAAACCAATTTTATGATTTTTTTCGAAAATCCCGTAAAAATCTCTTGACAGCATGCCAACTTCACGGTATAATAAGCAACGTTGCATGAAAAGCGAATGCAAACCAACCGAGTTTTATCGGAAAAGTGCTAGTTTTTCAGATGTAGCAAGCCAATAAGATGGCCCGGTAGTTCAGCTGGTTAGAACGCTAGCCTGTCACGCTAGAGGTCGACGGTTCGAGCCCGTTCCGGGTCGCCAATGCTGATATAGCTCAGGCGGTAGAGCGCATCCTTGGTAAGGATGAGGTCTCCAGTTCGAATCTGGATATCAGCTCCAGAAAAGCCCTGCAATCTTTTGATTGCAGGGCTTTTTGTTATAATTCAGTTTGCTCCATGTTCAATAGAAAACCGAATGGATAAAAAATCTTACACGATTCGTTTCAGACTGCCTTTTCCTGCGTCCCTTCGGCATAGATCGCCGAAAAGGTTGCCATACTAAATACGAACCATTCGACAAACACAGGAGAGAAGGATTGCATGAAAGCGATTGTTTATGAAGGCGTTAAGGATGTGCGCGTCAAGGACGTCAAGGATCCTGCCATAGAAAAAGATGACGATATCATTGTTAAGGTAACCTCCACTGCCATATGCGGTTCCGACCTGCATCTTATTCATGGAAGAGAACCTGCCATGTATCCTGGCTATGTGCTGGGCCATGAAACGATGGGCACCGTGGAGGAGACTGGAAAAGGGGTCACCAGTGTCAAAAAAGGCGACCGGGTCATCGTTCCATTTCCGGTTGCCTGCGGCCACTGCTGCTACTGTGAGCATGGGCAATTTAGCCAGTGCGACAATTCCAACCCAAACGGGGAGGCCGGTGGTTTGTTCGGCTATTCCGATGCCTATGGCGGCTATGCGGGCGGACAGGCGGAATATCTGCGTGTTCCATATGCAAATGTTGGTCCGGTAGTCGTACCGGAAGAACTGAGCGATGAGCAGGTGCTATTTTTAACCGATATATTGCCCACCTCCCGTTGGGGAACTGAGATCGGCGGGGTAAAACCGGGAGATACTGTCGCGGTGTTGGGTTGCGGGCCGGTTGGCTTGCTGACCATCAAGTGGTGCCTGTTTATCGGAGCCAAACGTGTCATCGCGGTGGACTGTGTGGACTACCGGCTGGACCATGCTCGGTCCTACGGGGTAGAAGTGCTCAATTTTGAGGACTATGATAATACCGGCATGGAAATCAAAGAATTGACTCATGGGGGAGCCGACGTGGTGATTGACTGTGTGGGTATGGACGGTAAAATGTCTATGCTGGAAAAGGTGGAAGCCGCTCTAAAGATGCAGGCAGGCTCCAAATCCGCCATTGAAATCGCCTCCGAAGCCGTGCGAAAATGTGGAACCGTTGCCATGCTCGGCGTCTACGGCGGCAGATACAATCTGTTCCCGTTGGGAAACTTTTTCGCTCGCAACATTACGCTGAAGATGGGCCAGTGCCCGGCGCAGCGGTATGTTAGGCCGATTTTGGAACTCATCAAACAAGGTAAGTTCGACGCTACGGATATCATCACCCACCGCCTTACCCTGAGCGAAGGAGAACATGCCTATACAATCTTTGACCGCAAAGAAGACAACTGTATTAAGGTAGTTCTAAAACCCTAGGGACACAGTAAAAAGGCAGGGAAAGCTTTTGCTTTCCCTGCCTTTTTACATAAAATTTGGATTTTTTGATTTCATATGCGTATTCAGGCTACCATAGCACAAGGAAACGTGACTTTTGATGCCCACACATTTTGTCAGATTACTGGAAAGAAATCCACTCTTCAAAAGACTTGACGATGCCTTCTTCCCAGTAGTCCGGACCAGTTGAGACCAGGCTTGTGCATTAGAGCACGACGCCATCCTTGAAAATGGAGATTTCCCGAAACCCATTTTCCTCCGACCGGGTTTGCGTACCGCTTGCAACCTGAAGCACAAAACCCAGCAGACGGTCAGCAGCACTGTCCAGGCTTTCTCCCTGGGCTACCGTACCGGCGTTAAAATCAATCCAGCCGGGCTTTTTTTCAAACAAGGCCGTATTGGTGGAGATCTTCACCGTAGGCGCGGGCGCGCCGAAGGGAGTACCTCTGCCGGTTGTGAACAAAATCAGATGCGCGCCGGCGGCGGTAAGATCGGTGGCGCTTACCAGGTCGTTGCCCGGGCCACTGAGAAGATTGAGCCCTTTTTTCGTCACCGCCTGGCCGTATTCCAGCACGTCCACAATCTGGGCGCTGCCTCCCTTTTGTACACAGCCGCACGATTTATCCTCCAGGGTGGTGATGCCGCCGGCCTTGTTACCCGGGCTGGGGTTTTCGTAAACCACCTGCCCGTGGCTGGTAAAATAGCGCTTGAAGCTTTGAATCATGGCCACCGCTTTGTCAAAAACTGCTTCGTCGGCACAACGGTCGAAGAGAATCGACTCGGCGCCGAACATCTCTGGCACCTCGGTAAGCACCGTAGACCCTCCCAAGGCAATAAGCCGGTCGGAAAAGCGTCCCACTGTGGGGTTGGCGGTGATGCCGGAAAGCCCGTCTGACCCTCCGCATTTCATTCCCACCACCAGTTCTCCCGCGGGGATGGCCTCCCGGGTAAAGGTCTTAACATAGTCGGCCAGCTCCTCCAGAAGGGCTGTACCGGCCTGCATCTCGTCCTCCACGTCCTGGCAGCTGAGAAACTTGACTCGCCGGTCATCCCAGGTTCCAAGCTCAGTTTGAAACTGTTCCATGGTCAGATTCTCGCAGCCAAGCCCCAGCACCAGTACCCCCCCGGCGTTGGGATGCCGGGCCAGGGCGGCCAGAAGCCGCCGCGTCTGGGCGTGGTCGTCTCCCATCTGGCTGCACCCGAAGGGATGGGGGAAGGTATAGAGTCCCTCCACGCTGCCGGAAACCAGGTGTTGGTTTTCCCGAACCAGCCGCTGGGCAATGGAATTGACGCATCCGACAGTGGGAAGAATCCAGATTTCGTTGCGGATGGCACACCGGCCGTCCGCCCTGCGAAAGCCTTGGAAGGTCCGGGGGGATACCGAAGGCAGTGCAAAGGTCTTGTGGCGGTACACATAATCGCCTTCTTCCGAAAGGCCGGTGCGCACATTGTGGGTGTGCACCCACTCGCCCGGGGCGATCTGGGTCTTGGCAAGGCCGATGACGCAGCCATATTTTCGTATGGGTTCTCCAGCCGAAAGGGCAATGAGTGCGATTTTATGGCCTCTCTGGATGTCCTGCAAAGCCGTGACACACACGCCGTCCTCCAGCGTTATCGTTTCTCCCTTTGCGATGGGCTCCATCGCCACCGCTACGTTGTCAAGCGGGTGAATACGGATGGCTTTCATGCAAGACACTCCTCCATTGCCCGGTACATGCCTACGGCCTTTATGCGCATGAGCGCCTGGGCCACGGCGTCCTCAAATCCGGGAAGCGCCGCCAACTGGGGCCCCCACATCCGCTCATTGTTCACCACTGCCCGGGCGATGTCCGCTTCGTCGTCATTGCGGTGGTCATAGTAAAAGTCCAGCACCCACGGATCGTCCTTGATTTCGTAAGTGTTTTCTCCCCGTTTGCCGACGAGGCAGTTTTCTCCCTTCTCCTTCCCGTTGTGGTAGAAGGCCACATAGGCCGCAAAGGAGAAGGTCAGGCACTTGGGCAGACTGCCGGTGCGCTTTTCATACTCCAGCAGGCTCGGCATAACCCGGGCTTTCCACTTGGAGGTGGAGTTAAGGGAGATGGAAAGCAAGCTGTGGTCGATATACGGGTTTTGGAACCGTTCGGTGACAGCAGCGGCAAAATCGGTAAGCTCGTTTTTGGGCAGGTCGAGGGTGGGGATGATTTCGTCATAAATGGTTTTGTTCATAAAGCCGTGAATCACCGAGTCCTCCATGCAGGAACGCACAATGTCCTGCCCCGCCAGATAAGCACCCAGCACCATTGAGGTATGCGCGCCGTTTAAAATCCGAACCTTGCGCTGCTTATAGGGCGTATGGTCGTCCACCACCAGGATGGGCAGCTTCGCCTTCTCAAAGGGCAGCTCGTCCTTGATGGACTGGGGCCCCTCAATCACCCACAGGCCGAACACTTCGCCGGTATCCAGCAGATTGTCCTGGTAGCCCAGCTCTTGGCAGATGTCTTGTGCCTCGCTGCGGGGATAACCGGTAACGATGCGGTCCACCAGAGTGGAGCAGAAGGTGTTCTCCGTTTCCACCCACTTGGCAAACGCCTCGCCCAGCCCCCAAAGGTCCACATACTGCTTGACGCACTTTTTCAGTTCCTCGCCGTTGTGGTCGATGAGCTCGCAGGAGAGGATGATAAACCCGGGAAGCCCCAGCTGAAACCGCTCGTAGAGAAACGCAGTCAGCTTGCCCGGAAAGCTGGATGGCGGCGCGTCGTCCGCCTTGCAGGCAGGATCGAACACAATGCCCGCCTCAGTGGTGTTGGACACCAGAAAGCGCAAATCCGGGTTTTTGGCGCAGTCGAGCACGGCTTGGTATTCCTCATAGGGATTGAGACAGCGGGACACGCAGGAGATGACCCGTTTGCGGTTGACCGCCTCTTGGTTCTCCTGCCCCCGCAGGAACAGGGTATAAAGCCCCTCCTGATCGTTGATGAGCTTCGCCAGACCCGGCGCAATGGGCTGAACTAGCACCACTTTGCCGTCAAAGCCTGCTTTTTCGTTCATCTGGTCGATAAAGCAGTCCACAAAAGCCCGCAGGAAATTTCCCTCGCCGAACTGCAGCACCCGTTCAGGCGCATCCTTGAGCAGATACCCGTCGTAACCCTGGTCCTTTAGAGTTTGGTAATTGAGCAGATTCATCTCATTCGCCTCACGATTTTATATGGATTTCCAGGCTCGGCCCCAAAAAGGGCCGGCCCGTCTAAAAGGGGAGATAGGCTCATATCGCCTGGCGGCTTGGCACCTTTGCCCAGCCGTTTTTTACAGCTGAAAGTAGCGCGCAGCGTTTTGATAGCACACGCCTTCCACAATCCGTTTGAGCGCGCGCTCGTCGTTGGGATATTCCCCGTTTTCTACCCAGCCGCCCAGCAGGTTGCACAGAATCCGGCGGAAATATTCAAAGCGGGGATAAGAGAGGAAGGAACGGGAATCGGTGAGCATCCCCACGAAATTGCCCAGCAGACTCAGGTTTGCCAGCGATTTCATCTGCTGCTCCATGCCCTCCTTGTGATCGTTGAACCACCAGGCGGAACCGTGCTGGATCTTGCCGGGCACATCGGTGCCCTGGAACGCGCCCAACATGGTGTCCAGCAATGCGTCCTCGTTGGGGTTGAGGCTGTAGAGGATGGTGCGGGGCAGCTCGCCGGTCTGTTCCAGCGCGTCCAGGAACGCGTAAAGGGCAGGAGCGCAGCTGATGGCGTTCATGCAGTCAAACCCAGTATCCGGCCCCATCTGCCGGAACATGCGGGTGTTGGTGTTGCGGATGGCATTGTAATGAATCTGCATGACCACGTCCAGCCGATGGTAAGCCTTTGCCAGGCAAAGGAGAATCGTGGTCTGATAGCCCTCCGCTTCTTCGACGGTGAGCGTTTCTCCGCGCAGCGCCTTCTGGTAGGCGGCGTCCGCCTCCTCCATGGAGCAGGGGCGGTACATCACATAGTCAAGTCCGTGGTCGCTGGCCCGGCAACCTCTCTTTTTAAAGAATTCCAGCCGTTCCACCAGCGCGCCGCACACCTCTTCCACGCTGGCAAGATGTTCCTTGCCCACGCTTTTCGCAAGCTCCTTTACATAGGCGGTAAAGCCGGGCTTATGGATATTGATCGCCTTGTCTGGGCGGAAGGAGGGGCAGACCTGGAAGGATATGGTGGGATCCGCCGCAATTTTTTCGTGCCACTCCAGGGAATCCACCGGGTCGTCGGTGGTGCCGATGAACGCTACGTTTGCCTTTCTTATGATGCCGCGCACCGTAAGGTCGGGGTCATGGCGCAGCTTGTCGTTGCACAGGTCCCAGACCTCTTTGGCGGTATCCAGGCTCAAATGGCCCTCGTATCCGAAGAAACGGCGCAGCTCCAGGTTGCACCAGTGGTACATGGGATTGCCAACGGCCAGCTCCAGCGCTTCTACAAACTTTAAAAATCGCTGATAGCTGTCCTGTTCCCCGGACACATAATCCTCACTGACCCCGTTTGAGCGCATGACGCGCCACTTGTAATGGTCACCAAAATAAGAGCCGTCAGCCTGCTTTCCGCCCAGCCATACCTGAGCCAGATCGTCAAACCGCCGGTCTTCGTAAATCTCCCTGGGAGAAATGTGACAGTGATAGTCCACGATCGGCATTTTGGCAGCATAGTCGTGGTACAGATGCCTGGCTGTCTCGCTTTCCAAAAGAAAGTCCTGATCCATAAAATTCTTCATGTCTGCTGCCGCGCGTTTTTAGCGCGCGCTCCTTTCTCAGTGAAAAATGGGATAATCGCCGCAGGATACGCATTCGGCTTCTCCCGGCCCGTTTGCTACATACACAGAGAAATCAGGCCCGGATCCCCTGTTCGCCGCCCCGGTAAAAACCCACGGCTCACAGGGGCCTTTTCCGGCTTCATTATAGCAGTGCCGCCTTTTAATTACAAGGGTGAGACCAGACGAATGAGAAGGGGAGAGTGCGGTGAATTTTATCGAAAAGTGCACCGGCCGTCCGCATTCTTTTAGCGATTGTCATACACGTCGTTTTCTTCCCTGCGCGCGCCGCAAACGGAAACGCTCGTATTTTTAAACGTAATATCCTGGGTGTAATTGATGATTCCCAGCTCTTCACACCAGATGTCCACGTTTTCAAATGTCAGCCCCTTGATGGGCATATCCTTAAACCCTTCCATATGGAAGGCGCGGCTGATGCCGCTGTATTCTTTGTCATTGTGAGATTTCACATTGCAAATCCGAATGTTGTTCACCTGGGTATTGGGTACCTGAGAGGGAATTTGCTCCAAAAGCTTTTTCCAGTGATCCGGGATTTCCCCCGTATACCCCTGAGGCAGCGTGCACACGCTGTAACCTGGGTTCCAGTCTAGCACGAAGTGAAACGGGTATTTTACATTGACCATTTCCAGCCCGTCCACCACAACATCCCGGATATACCCCTTTCTCACCCGGGAGGACTTAATGCGAAACCCGCAGTCCGTGCCGTGGTACTTCAGGTTTCGCAAGGTAATGTTATAGATACCGCCGGACAGCTCGCTTCCCAGTGTCACGCCAAAGCCGGAGCGGATCTCGCAGTTTTGCACCGTAATGTCGTGGCAGGGACGGTTGACCCGGTATCCGTCCGCATCCCGGCCGGACTTGATACAGATGCTGTCGTCGTTGCAGGAGGTCACGCAGTTCTCCACCAGCACATGCGCGCAGGAGTCAATGTCAATGCCGTCGGTGCTGGGGCTTTGCAAGCCGCAGTCGGCAATTTGTACCCCGTCTATGTGCACATGGCTGCTGTATACCACATGCACATTCCAAAAGCCGGACCGGGAAGAGGTGAAATCCCGCAGCGTCACGTTTTTTGAATCGAAAACCACCACATTGCGCACCCGCATACAGTCATAATCGGCCGCCCAGCGTAAGCCTTTGGCGTCGTATTCCTTGCGGTATCCGCCCTTGGTGTCCGCACCCCAGTATTTGTTCCACCAGTACTCGCCCTGGCCGTCAATGGTTCCCTTGCCGCTGACGGTCACATCCTCCTGGTGGTTGCAGTTTAGTATGCCCGGATACCAGTCCATCTCTATTCCCGCTACCCGGGTGGGAATCAGCGGAATTTGGGTTTCGTCCGTAGTGCCCAGCAAAACGGCGCCTTCTTCCAAGCAAAGTTCCATGTGGCTTTTTAAAAACAAAGGGGTTGTCAGATAGACGCCCTTTTCCAAAAGGGCTACGCCGCCGGCTTTCGCCGCCTCGTCGATTAAGGACTGAAGTTCCTTTGTCACGAGATGGTTCCCAGAGGTGTCGATTGCGCGGTCGGAAGATTTGAAAATTGGTTTCATGGGTGGTGTTTGGAAGAAATCCGCCGAACAGCGGGTTCCTTCCTTTGCTCCTTTCCATCGATTACTTTTTTGCCCCTGCGGCTGGTACGCTCCTTGTAGCAATCACATCGCTGTCCAGGCCGCAGACTTGGCCGATGACAATACTACCTGCTTTTACCGGAGCCGTCAACGTTGTTTTCTGGATTTCTTCCATCACGTGAAAGATTTCGCTCTTGGGAACCGCCTTGGTAAGCCGGACGCTGGCCAGTGGAAGCTGCCCGCCCGTTACCAGCACGGAGGTGGTAAGCGTGCGCATCGGCGCAGTGATTTCCTGCTCCACGTATTGTCTTCCTTTTGTACAGCGGTTGCCTGTCACCGCTTTTACCTCGCCGCCCTCTACCTGGGCTTCGATTTCGCAGCCATTGGGGCAGATAATACAAGTATACCTTTTTTTCATTGGATTGTTACCTCCAAATCCCCGGTTTGTTCCATATTTTCTGCCTTTACCTGAAATTGAATCATTTCTGCCGGGAGGACCTTTGGCATGGCTTTTTTCGCCACTGAATTTCCATTTTGCATCACTTCGATTACACAGCGACCGCCTGGCTTTCGTACCCGCATAGAAAGGGTAAAATCCCGTTTTCCGCTGACCTTCTGCGGTACTACTTGGCTTACTCCCTCTCCTGCCTTTACCGCAAGGCCGCAGGATGCAAGTTCCTGCCCCAGGACATACGTCGCCGCACCATCGGCCAGCTGTTCGGCCTCCGTGGAAACAAAGTCCACCAAATCGTGGACATGGAGGACGTTTCCCGCAGCAAATACGCCTGGAACACTTGTCTGAAAGCACTCGTCCACCGCCGCACCGTTGGTTTGGGGATCGATTGCAATGCCGCAGTCGATAGCCAAATTGTTTTCCGGGATGAGACCCGCAGAAAGAATGAGCGTGTCGCAAGGATACTCTTGCTCGGTTCCCGGAATCGGGCACCGATTTTCGTCCACTTGGGATACGGTGACGCCGGTCAACCGGGAAGAACCATGAATGTCAGTAACTGTGTGCCTGAGGAAAAGCGGGATGCGATAATCCTCCAGGCATTGTAGGGTATTTCTCGGCAAGCCGCTGGGATATCCCATGATTTCAAACACTGCATGCACCTTCGCGCCTTCCAGGGTTAGCCGGCGGGCCATAATCATGCCAATATCTCCTGAACCGAGAATGACCACCTCTTTGCCGGGCATCCGGTTATACAAGTTCATATAGGCCTGGGCTGCGCCGGCTGTAAAAACGCCGGCCGGGCGTTCGCCGGGAATACCCAGGGCGCCTCTGGTTCTTTCCTTGCAACCCATAGCCAGCACCACAGCCTTTGCCTGATAGCATTTTAGTCCCTCTCTGGTGACAGCGGTAACCATCCTGTCCTTGGTTAGGCGCACGACCGTGGCTTTGGTAAAATACGGGATATGCGTTTTCTCCACCTCGTCGATAAAGCGCTGAGCATACTCCGGTCCTGAAAGGCTTTCACCAAACCGTCCCACACCGAACCCGTCGTGGATGCATTGCCGTAGTATACCGCCCAGAGAATCTTCCCGTTCGAGAATCACCAGGTCGCGCACCCCTTTTTTCCAAAATGCCAAAGCGGCAGCTAAACCAGCCGGACCGCCGCCGATGATGACCACATCTTTTTGTTCCACCGTTACCCTTCCTCTCTTACTTTTCCGCTAAGGATCCATGAGCCCGGCCGGCAGTAGCGGATGTCTGTTTCCGCTTTTCCCAATTCTTTTTCCAGCGCCTGCTCCAGCCGCATCTGGCAGAAGCCGCCCTGACATTCTCCCATCATCGCCCGGGTGCGGTACTTGATACCGGTCATGGTAGAAACGCCCAGCGGATTGTGTACCGCAGCTAGGATTTCTGCTCTCGTGACCATTTCACAACGGCAGACCAGTTCTCCATAATCCGGATTTTCTGCGATTAGCCTAGCCTTTTCTTCGTCGGAGCAGCCGGCAAATCGGACGATTCCCCGGCGTCTGGATTTGAAATCCGGCTTTTCGCGAAGGGTCTCCCGCTGTTGTATTAGACCGACTGCATACCGGGCGATAGGGACTGCCGCCGTCAGCCCAGGAGATTCGATTCCGATTAGATTGACGGCGTTTGGCGCTAAGTCGTCACGGATTTCAATGAGAAAATCCTGAATGACGCCGTTTTCATTTACCCATTTGGGCAGAATTCCAGAAAAGGTGCGGATCTGCTTACGTGGATCCAAGACAGGCCAGAGCTTGGAAGCTTCGGTAAAAAGAACGTCCATGTTCTTTTTGGAAACCCCGTAATCAGCAAAGTCTGTCACCGTTTCGGCATCTGGCCCGATGGTCACGTTGCCATCCACCGTAGGAGTGACGTGAATACCCATATATGTGTTGCTCGGCACGGGATAGACTGGCATAGAAAGGAGGCTCCCTAGCTTTTTGTTATAAATGATGTAATTTCCCTTGGAACCAATCACACGGTATCCGGGAATCCCCAGCAGATCGGAGATCGTTTTGCATCCTAAGCCTGCGGCGTTCACAACCCATCTGCACTCGTATTCGCCCCGCTTGGTGGAAATTCGGTATTTGCCTGCGGTTCTGCGGATGGCTGTCACTGGAGCATCGAAAAAAAACTCCACGCCGTTTTGATGGGCATTTTCCGCCAACGCCACGGTAAAGAGAAATGGATCGAGGATACCGCTATTTTTTGAGAGCATGGCGAATCTTCCCTCTACATTTGGAACCAACTCGTGCAGCCTTTTTTCGTCGATCAGCTCCAACCCTTCGACGCCATTGTCTTTTCCCTGCTTCATGGTGCTTTCCAGGCGCCGCAGGTCTTCCTCTGTGTTGCCCACCAGCACCTTACCGCACCGCTTGAAGGGAAAGTCCAATTCTTTGGCGAGCGCCTCCATCCCACGGTTTCCTTCCACACAGAACTGGGCCTTCTTCGAGCCGATGTCATAAGCGAAGCCGCCGTGGACCACTGCAGAATTGCGCCCGCTGGTTTCGTTGCAGACGTCCAGATTCTTCTCCAAAACCGCCGTGCGCAGTTGATATCGGGACAACTCTCTTGCAATTGCGCTGCCCACTACACCCGCACCGATAACGATTACGTCGTATGGTGTTTCCATGGTTTTCGCTCCTTTGCTGTGTTTAGCTAACTGATGTTATATATTTCATTGAATAAAATATACTACATGAATTTTGCTTTGTCAATCCTCTGTTTTCCATTTTCAGCGGAGTGTTCCTTTTTTGTTCCATGCATCTTCACGTTGCTTGGAAAGCTTCTGAAAACAACAAGACAGGGCCAAGGAACATGTTCCTTGGCCCTGTCTTGTTGTTTTCAGCCTGATCCAGGAGGACGACGCGCCGAAAAAGGTTCGTCGTCCTCCTGGCGGCTTTTGAAGCCGGGTAAGATTATGTTTTAAAATATTCCGAATAATTCTGACGGATGACGTCGATGTTCTCTGTATATCGCTGCATGTGCTTGGCCGCGATGCTTCCCGCCAGCGCTTCATCCTCTTGTTCAATGGCGCGCACAAGCTCCTCGTGGTCTTGCATGATGTTTTCCATCGGCTTGCACCGAAAACTCAACACCGTCGTGCGGTCAAAATGAGGCGCTACGCTTTCCACCAGCTCGTACCAATAGCTTCTTTGGCACTTTTGATAAAGAATTCGGTGAAATTCTTTATCCAGCTGGAATATTTTATCCTCCTGTTTTCGGCTGATGTAAAGCTTCCATACGGCCACGTTTTCCCATAGGCAGTCGATGTCCTCCTGTTTGAGCTGCCGGCAGGCCATTTTCGCAAGTTCGGTTTCCAGCACGCTGCGCAGGTGGCGCACCTCTTCTACGATGCTTGCGTCGATATACGAAACATAGGTCCCGATTTTTGGAAGGATGGTGATGAGTTTTCTCTGGGCCAGTTCCAGCTCTGCCTCTCGAAAGGGGGTACGGCTGACCTGGAGAAGCCTACACAGCTCCTGTTCCCGGATTTGCGCGCCCGGTTCCAGCTGGATGTTGACAATGTTGTAAAGCAGCACCCGCGTCACATAATTGCGTGCCGACTCCTGCGGCTGCTTTTCTAAAATCGAAAGCACGATATGCCGCCCTCCTCTCTTTTGGAAATAAATTCATTATAGAATAGGAAGGCAAAATTTACAAGCCCTGTTTGCCCGTCGCCTTGGTCACATCCCGATGGACTTTCTTTTATCTCTGCTCCGTCGCTATCGTACAATCGGTGCACCCGTCGAGAATTTCCCGGCGGCGGATGGTGTCCTTCATGGAACCGTCCAGAACAAAGCGTCCCTTCACAGTCAGCCCATGCACCTGCCTTGCGTACAGGCAGGGAATCTCGTGAGGATATACGTCTCGGATGGACGGCTGCTCGTCGAACACGTCCGGCTTATGCTTGCTTTGCTGCTTCCAGGTGATGTCCACCTCTTCCAAGCGGACGTTTTCAATGGGCGAATATGCTTCACCGCCCATAAAGATACAGGATTCCGCTGTCAGCGTCAAATGGTCAAAGGTAAGATTGCGGATTTTGCCCGGCAGCCGGTCCACTCCAGCCCGTTTGGTGGCGGAGATGAAAATGGGCTCGCCCTTGCCCCACCAGAGCGGCGCACCCTTGCACATGGCGCCGTCGGCATAACGCAGGGTGTTGCCGGTGACATGGTGTACATGGATGTTTTCCACCGTACCCCCGTCGCGCACCCAGATGCCTACCGCCCGGTTGGAATCCCAGACCCGACAGTTTTTCAGCTCGATGTTGCGGATGTCGCCCCAGGTCTCCGTTCCGATTTTTAACGCGGAATCCCGGGAGTGGAGCACGCAGTCCTCAATGAGAATGTCCTCGCAGTTGCCGTATTTTTCCCACATGGGCTTGGTCGCCTTGACCACAATGGCGTCGTCGCCTCCGCGTACGTCGCAGCCGCGCACCACCACATCTTTGCAGCAGTCCGGGTCGATGCCGTCGTTGTTGGCGCCTCGGACGTTGTTGTCGATTTTGACGTTTTCCACCAGCACATGCTTGCAGCCGGCCATGTGCAACGTCCAGAAGGCCGCGTCGTAAAAGGTCACATCTTTCACCGTCAGGTGCTCCACATCCTCCAAAAAGGTGGTTCTGGGACGAAAGCTTTTGACCATCAGCGGACACTCGTGATACCCATTGTCCGCATTGGCATCAAAGAACACCTCCCGCCCCTGTCCGTCGATGGTGCCCGGCCCAGCGATGGTGATGTTCTTTTCGTGCATGGCAAACAAAAAGCATCCGCCTTCCCAGCCGGTTGCCTGGTTGTCATCGTCGAATTCCTTTGCAAAATCAATGGTGTCCTGGGGGTTGAGGCTGGAAATCAACACCGCGCCCTCTTCCAGATAAAGCTCTACTTGGGACTTTAACCGCAGAGAACCGGACAAAAATCTTCCCGCCGGAACCACCACTCTTCCTCCGGTTTTGGTACACGCGTCGATGGCAGCCTGTATCTGCTTTTGGCAGTTGGTCGTTCCATCTGGGACTGCTCCAAATGTCAGAATGTTGTAATCCATCGTCTGTCGTCTCCTTTTCGTTGATTTTGCCCAAGTATAGCACCTTTCTTTTATGAGCGCTAGTCTCTCTTTTATAATATTCTTGCGCAGAATTTTGAAGACGCTGCCTGGATGAATTCTCCCCAAAAAGATCTTTCTGAATCGGAAAAAACACTTTTTTGCCGAAACAAAGAGCCCCCGCTGCTTAACGCAAAAAACGAAGGGCATGCCGCCGGGCAGAAAACTGGTTGGAAGCGGTTAGAACATTCTTCGACGCAGGGAAGCCGGTTGAATTTTTGTCTTACCGCGCCTATAATAGAAGAAACGTGTGGCGACATAAGAGGGGTTTGAGGAACGCAATGAAAGGGTGGCTCAAGGAAAAGCTGCATGCCAATTTCTTGGATTACAAGGTGTTTTTAAAATGGATTCTGTTTGCCTGCCTGATTGGCCTGCTGGTGGGCGGAATCGGAACCTTGTTTCACTACAGCATCGGCTGGGCGACTGGGCTTCGTAAGGAGCAGCCGTGGCTTCTCTGGTTGCTGCCGGTAGCGGGAATCGCCATTGTCCTGCTCTATAAGGCCTGCAAAATCGACGAGGACAAGGGCACCAACTTGGTGCTGCTGGCGGTGCGGGCCAACGAGAAAATCTCCGCGCGCATGGCGCCGCTGGTCTTCGTCGCCACGGTGTTGACTCATTTGTGTGGCGGTTCTTCCGGCCGGGAAGGCGCGGCGCTGCAAATCGGCGGCAGCATCTCGTCAAAAATCGGCCGCCTGTTCCGGTTTGACGAAAAGGACGAGCGGATTATGACCATGTGCGGCATGAGCGCGGCCTTTGCCGCCCTGTTCGGCACGCCGCTAACCGCCGCCATTTTTGCCATGGAAGTGGTCAGCGTCGGGGTGATGTACTATTCGGCTATCGTCCCTTGCATTTTGTCGGCTGTAATCGGCTTTGCGGTGGCGGAATTTTTCTGGGCGGAACCTGAGCGATACCAGCTGGCGGGTATCCCCCAGCTCGATGTATTGCCGGTTTTGCAGGTCATTGTGCTGGGCGTGCTGTGCGCCTTATTGAGCATGCTCTTTTGCAAGGTCACCAAAGGGGTGGGCAGCCTGTACCGGCGGTTTCTGCCCAATCCGTATTTGCGTATCGCCGTGGGCGGCGCTTTGGTGGTGGGGCTTACTTACCTGGTGGGAAGCTTTGATTACAACGGAGCGGGGATGGACGTGATCGACGAAGCTCTCTTCGGCCGGGCAAACCCAGAGGCCTTCGCGCTGAAAATTCTCTTCACCGCGATCACGCTGGGCGCCGGGTTCAAGGGCGGCGAGATCGTCCCTACCTTCTTTATCGGCGCGACCTTTGGCAACACCATGGCCCGTCTCATCGGTCTCAATCCTTCCTTTGGGGCGGGAATCGGGCTGATCGCCCTGTTTTGCGGCGTGACCAATTGTCCCCTTACCTCGCTGATTATGAGTATCGAGCTTTTCGGGAAGGACGGGATGCTTTTCTTCGCCATTGTCTGTGCGGTTAGCTATATGCTTTCAGGCTACCACGGCCTTTATAGCGAGCAAAAGATCGTCTATTCGAAGATCAAGCCCGAGTTTATCGACAAAAAGTCGGAATAGCCGCGTTGAGCCGGGATACGGACGGAAAGACAGGTAGATTGGCGACGAATTGTCCTACTT
Organism: Clostridiales bacterium; assembly: GCA_018364155.1. GTDB lineage: Bacteria > Bacillota > Clostridia > Oscillospirales > Acutalibacteraceae > Solibaculum_A. Next base: position 610,537 of record JAGZMM010000001.1, on the reverse strand, counting down.
TTTCTGTGGTGCGAGTGAAAATTTGTACAAATTGGGGCTTGGTTTCTTTCCAAAAGACAGGCGATTGTACGAAACCCCGCAGGATCCTGGACAAGCGCTTGAATGTGGCGGCGAAATGCCATATAATACATAGGTAAGGGAATACGCACAGCGGCGAAGGCCCCTTTGCCCCGTGCGTCCTGTGTACACAAACGGCCGGTCTTTCCCGCCTCTATGGGCAAAGCCCGCACCCCGGCTGTTTCGTTTCTGCTGTTTGTCCCAATATCATTATTAGGAGGTTTTTCATCATGGAACTCAAAAATTTCTCTCTGGAAGGTAAGATCGCCCTGGTTACCGGCGCTTCCTACGGCATCGGCTTCGCCATTGCCTGCGGTATGGCCAAGTGCGGCGCGACCATCTGCTTTAACGACATCAAGCAAGAGCTGGTGGACAAGGGAATCGCCGCTTACAAAGAGGCTGGCATCGAAGCCCACGGTTATGTGTGCGACGTTACCGATGAGGATGCCGTCAATGCGCTGGTTGCCACCATTGAGAAGGAAGTCGGCGTGATCGACATCCTGGTTAACAACGCCGGTATCATCAAGCGCATTCCCATGTGCGAGATGACCGCCGCTCAGTTCCGTCAGGTTATCGACGTGGACCTGAACGCTCCCTTCATCGTTTCCAAGGCCGTCATCCCCTCCATGATCAAGAAGGGCCACGGCAAGATCATCAACATCTGCTCCATGATGAGCGAGCTGGGCCGCGAGACCGTTTCCGCATACGCGGCGGCCAAGGGCGGTCTGAAGATGCTCACGAAGAACATCTGCTCCGAGTACGGCGAGCACAACATCCAGTGCAACGGCATCGGCCCGGGCTACATTGCGACCCCCCAGACGGCTCCGCTGCGTGAAAAACAGCCCGACGGCAGCCGTCATCCCTTCGACCAGTTCATCGTTTCTAAGACTCCGGCCGGCCGCTGGGGTGAGACCGAGGATCTGGTTGGCCCGGCCGTATTCTTGGCTTCCGATGCTTCCAACTTTGTCAACGGCCACATTCTCTATGTGGACGGCGGTATCCTTGCCTACATCGGCAAGCAGCCCCAATAAGATTTGGTTTTTAGTAAAAAAGCGCCCCTTACGGTACGCCGTAAGGGGCGCTTTTTTACTGGTGATCATGGCACCTGTTGGATAAATAGTAAAGTATTACGAGATTTTTTTATGCTCCTTAATTTTTTTGATCAGGGCCAGGCCGTCCTCTCCTTCGAATTTTAAAGCAAAACACAGATTGCTGTTGAGCAAGTATTCCAGATCCGAACCGATGTAATTGCATCCTGGGCGGACTCCCACATTGCTTCCCCATGCGCATTCTCTCAAAGAACCTTCCCATTCATTTGTAAGAGAGTATAGCTTGGATTGGAATTGTGAATTATACAGCAGCACTTGTACAAAAACTTCATCTCCACTGATTGAATAACGGAGCATCCTATAAATAATAGCTTCGTGATCAATTAGATATCGTGCAGCATCGTCAGTGATAGACCAATAGGCGAATCCCTTTTTGTATTCCAGATGGTATTTCTTAAAGAGGTCCACGGAAAGCAGCTTCTGTATAAACTTAGCACTTTCTCTAAGACCGCTTTTTATATGCCCGGATAGACCTGTTAACTTTCCGCTTTCATGAAACAAATGATAATACTTTACTCGTTCGATTGTCGTGGTATGGTTGTCGAATCCAACAAATTCGGTTCCCTTGTGCGTATCAAAAAAAGCATGCATATCGTCCTGATTCTTTAGTGGAAAAGTGGACCCGGTAAGAAAATGGTAGTACTGATATGGCCCCTTTTGTACGGCGGCTTTCAGCAGTTTCAACGTGCAATCCACTTGAGAATAACCCGCCCACTGGACGTTGTTTCTCGGTAGGAAAAAAAGATTGCTTTTTTGGGGAAGGTATATATTGGAGTCGATGGAAGATTTCGCGTCTATATGTAGATAAATATCGTTTCGAACATCATCGATTGCTTGCAATAAAAGAACTAATAGATCAGGACGGTGATGAGCCATGATCAGATAAGCATGACGATTATCAGCCATTTTTGTAATTCCTCCTGGGTATCTGAGTCGGTTTCTGCTTATAGGATACCAGATGCACATAAATAAGTCTATCCCTTGATAACGAAGACAAGAGTTAGGTGTATTTTTTATGGTGTGGGTAATTTTCATAAATATGTTCAAAGTATATTTTATAAAACAAGGTAAAGGGGAAGATCAAATCTTCCCCTTTACCTTGTTGAGCGCGCCCTTTTCTAGACGGGACACTTGCGCCTGACTGATGCCGATCTCGTTGGCCACCTCCATCTGTGTCTTGCCCTGAAAAAAACGCAGAGAGAGAATTTTCTTTTCCCTGGGAGAAAGGTTGTTGATGGCTTCCTTGAGGGCGATCTCATCGAGCCAGTTGCTGTCGTCGTTCTTGTCGCCGATCTGATCCATTACGTAGATGGTGTCCCCGCCGTCGGAATAAACCGGCTCAAAGAGGGAAACCGGCTCCACAATGGATTCCAGCGCCATCACCACTTCCTCCCGCTTAACTCCCAGTTCCTTTGCGATTTCCTCTACCGTAGGTTCTCTCAGGTTGCTGCCCGTCAGCCGTTCTTTGGCCTGCATGGCCTTGTAGGCCATATCCCGCAGGGAGCGGCTGACCCGTACGGAATTATTGTCCCGCAGATAGCGGCGGATTTCCCCGATGATCATGGGCACCGCGTAGGTGGAGAAACGGACGTTCTGAGAGATATCGAAGTTGTCGATGGACTTAATCAGTCCAATGCATCCCACCTGAAACAGGTCGTCTAAGTTCTCGCCCCGCTGAGTAAAACGTTGGATGACGCTGAGCACCAGCCGCAGGTTCCCGTTGACCAGGTCCTCCCGCGCCTGCTTGTCGCCTTCCTTGCACCGCTTTAGCAGCGCCATCTTTTCCGACTCCGTCAAAACCTTCAGCTTCGCCGTATTGACCCCGCAGATATCCACTTTGTTAAACTGCATCAAGCCGCCCCCTACCGATCATTTCCATTGTCAGTAAGAGTATGACCGGAAGGGAAGGGTGGCATACAGAAATTCCAAGTTCTTCAATTTAAGAAATTTTACCAGTTATCCGGCCCGCTCCAATTCCTTTTTGAGCCGTTCGATGATCCGTTTTTCCAAGCGGGATATGTAGGATTGGGAGATGCCCAACCGGTCGGCTACCTCCTTCTGCGTATGCTCCTTTTCGCCGCAAAGCCCAAAGCGCAGCTTCATGATCTGTGCCTCCCGGTCGGACAGGTGTTCCACCGCGTCCAGGAGCAGATCCCGTTCCACCTGCTGTTCGATGCCCCGGTTGACGATGTCCGGATCGGAACCCAACACGTCGGAGAAGAGCAGCTCGTTGCCGTCCCAGTCCACGTTGAGGGGTTCGTCGATGGACATTTCGTTTTTCAGCTGCACGCTTTTGCGCAGGTACATCAGAATCTCATTTTCGATGCACCTGGACGCATACGTGGCCAGCTTAATGTTGCGCGACGGGCAGAAGGTGTTGACCGCCTTGATTAGTCCAATGGTGCCGATGGAAATCAGGTCCTCCACGCAGTTGTTGGGAGACTCAAATTTCTTTGCAATGTACACCACCAACCTTAGGTTGTGGGTGATCAGCGGTTCCCTTGCCTTGGCGTCGTCCTGGGTCTCCAGCTTGCGGAAGATCACCTGCTCCTCCTCCTGGGTCAGGGGAGCTGGCAGTGTTTCCGGCCCATTGATGTAGTGAACCTCTTCGATCAGCCCCAGCCTTGCTTTGAGCCTATTGATCCATTCCAGTACCGCCATCCGAATCGGTTTCGTCACCCGTTTCATTGCCATAACCTCCTGCGTTTATTTCATAGGAAGAAGCTGCGGATTCATCAGCCCCCGGTATTCCCCCGAGGAAAGATTGGTGTCGGCCACAGCCACAAATGCCCCCTGCACCGTCACCGGCTCCTCTTTGGTATGTATGACGATCTCATCCGCCTTAAAGGAGGGAAGGAGACCGTTTGCGCCCACGCTTTTGTAGGGAATGACCCGGTAACGCCGCTGCCAAGCTTCCGGCAGGCGAACACACGCGGTGTTCGCGCTCTGAAAGGCGGGACGGACCGGGTCGGGAAGTAGATCCTTCACGCTTTGGTATTCCGCCAGGACTACCGGCGAACCGGTAAAGGATTCGGTCAGGGAATTGCCGGTGTCCGCCAGGGTGCGGAGCGTTATGCTGTGCCCCTCCACTGTCACTGTCACGTCGTAGATGGACTTGGGCGGCGCCCCCTTCTGGAAGAACCGGTGGAAAAGGGATAAAATCAGATAGGCCGCCGCCGCGGTAACCACCAGCAGAAGCGGGGAGATATCGAAATAAAACGCGCCGTTTCCCATAGCAAGGCCCGGCGGCGCCACAAAGAGCCAAAGGGCGAAGGCAATGCCGGCAAAGGCGAAATTGACGGTAAAAAAGCAGGCGTAGAGCTTTCGGAATTGTTTGAGGGAGGCGGCGCGAAAGGAAGCGAGGACAATGAGGGCAGAAAAGACCACCTTGGTGGCAATGGAAAAGAGAATACCCAGCTCCGGCAGTAGAATCACAAAGGAAAACAAAGCCCCCAGCGCTGCGCCTGCCAGCAGGCGCAGGCGTTTGTATGGCTGATGGGCAAGCCTTGCGGTGACCAGCAGCAAAAAGAAATTCATAAAAAGGTTGACGGCGAATAGAATGTCCACATAGATGGTCTGGGTCATATCCGTCTTCCTCCATTTCCCTTCGATGCTTGGCCCACAATGAGGGCGTACCTTTAGTATATATGGCAGGGGCAGCGAAATTATGTCACTTCCGATTGTCGTATTTTCGGCTTTCTTAAGACAGAGGGAAAAGAGAATAGAAAACGGCCGCTGCCGACAGAGATGCCGGCAACCAATTTTGGTTGCCATGCTTCTCCGTACCTGCAGCGGCCGTTTGACCGGTTTGTGAACCTATTCGTGGGATTCGATGACTTCCCGGTCGCGGAACAGCAGAGAAATGCACCACAGTCCGCCCAGGAGAACCAGCGTATAGATGACACGACTTACCGCCGCGCCCTGTCCGCCGAACAGCCATGCCACCGCGTCGAACTGGAACAAGCCGATGCTTCCCCAGTTTAAAGCGCCGATGATGACCAAGATAAGCGAAATCTTATCAAGCACTCTTGTCAACTCCTTGTCAACTCCTTATCAAACGTCATTTTCACTCTCAGTATGCCATCCATTGCCTTGTTTTATACCGAGAGCAAGATTCGTTTGCAAAAATTTGGGATGGCCCTTCCAAAAGAAGCCATGGCCCTTCCCGCAGGTATCCAATGCCGAAAAACCACTGCAATTGCCGCGTTCGTAGCGAATGCGGCCTTACATGCTGCCGCTTTGGCGGGCTGAATAGGGGAAAATGCCGGCGGCTCGGATGGTTTTGGCACAATGGATGCGGCTCTAGCCAGAGAGCCGAACGGGGGAGAACCTTCTTTTCTTACGATCGCAAGAAAAGCGGAAAAAATCCCTGCGGAATGTTCTCCGCAGGGATTAGCTTTGCCCAAATTCGGCGGTTTATGCAGACGCTTGCTCTTTTTGCCGTTTGATGACTTTTAAACGAGAAAATTCTTCCCGGTCCTTTTCTTCCAGCGCTTCCGTGATAAATTTTACCGTTTCATCAAAACGGGGAATGATGATATTTTTAAGCGCATTGGCCCGTTTTTGCGTTTTGCGGATGGCGTTTGCCAGCCGGTAAACGCTGTTTTCCACTTCCGCCAGTTCCACCGTCAGCATTTTTACCGCGTAAAATTTGATATACGCTTCGTCGAGCAGGGAGTTGGAGGATTCGAAGCCATAGCTCAACGTGGCGGGCTGTGCGTCGATGGACACCAGCGGGATTTCTACTCCCATAACGCTGCGATAGGTGATGTGTACCCCTTCTTCCACCGGCGTGGCGCCCGCGATTTCATCGCAGATGCCCAGGGAGATATTGGCCCGCTGCAGAGCAATGTAAGCACTTGAAAAGGTCTCGTCAATCTTATTTTGAATCTCGGTGGCCTTGTCGATCAACGACATCATTTCCCGAATCAGGATGTTTCGCTTGCGGTCGAGCAGGTCAAACCCCAGCCGGGCCAGGTTTAACGATCGCTTGGTGTCGAGCAGGTTGCCCTTGGTGGGAGAAATCTGCTGGTTCACAATGCCTCACATCCCTTCTTATAAGGCGCCGGCCGTTCCCGGCGTCTCGCTTTGCTTATAGTGCTTTTCGAGCATCTCATCGTCCACACGGTCCAGCTCTTCCTTGGGAAGCATGGAGAGAAGCTGCCAGCCCAGATCCAGGGTCTGGTCAATGGTGCGGTTTTCATGGGAGCTCTGGTTTAAAAACAGGGTTTCAAACGCCTTGCCGAACTCAATGTACCGATGGTCGATGGGGGAGAGCTCCTCCTCGCCGATGACCGACGCCAGCGACCTTGCGTCCTGCACATGGGCATAGGAAGCAAAAAGCTGGTTTGCAAGGGCGGAATGATCCTCTCTCGTGTAGCCCTCGCCAATGCCGTCCTTCATCAGACGAGACAGAGAGGGAAGCACCGATACCGGCGGATAAATGCCCTTGCCGTCAAGGCTCCGGTCGAGCACGATCTGACCTTCGGTGATGTAACCGGTCAGGTCGGGCACCGGATGAGTAATGTCGTCGTTGGGCATGGTCAGAATCGGAATCTGGGTGACCGACCCGGTGTGCCCCTCGATCATGCCCGCCCGCTCGTAAAGGGAAGCGAGGTCGGAATACAGATAACCCGGATAGCCCTTGCGGCCGGGAATCTCGCCCTTGGACGAGGAGAATTCACGAAGTGCCTCCGCATAGGAGGTCATGTCGGTCATGATGACCAGCACGTGCTTATTCTGTTCAAAGGCCAGATACTCCGCCGCCGTCAGCGCGCAGCGGGGGGTCAGAATGCGTTCGATGATCGGGTCGTTTGACAGGTTTAAGAACATGGTGACCCTAGACAGGGTGCCCGAATCCTCAAAAGAACGGCGGAAGTACTGGGCCACGTCGTTTTTGACGCCCATGGCCGCAAACACCACGCAAAATTCCGCCCCTTCCTCCTCCGCGATCCGAGCCTGACGCACGATCTGCACCGCAAGCTCGTTGTGCTTCATACCCGAACCCGAGAAGATGGGCAGCTTCTGCCCCCGAATCAAGGTCATCAGGCAGTCGATGGAGGAAACGCCCGTGTTGATGTAATTGCGCGGATAGGTGCGGGAAACCGGGTTCATGGGCATGCCGTTGACATCCGCGAACTTCTCCGGGAACACGTCCCCAAGACCGTCGATGGGTTTTCCCTTGCCGTCGAAGATGCGCCCGAGAATCTCCGGAGACAGCGCCAGCTCCATGGGTCGCCCAGTCAGGCGGGTGCGGGTATTTGTCAGAGAAATGCCGCGCGTCCCTTCAAACACCTGGATAATGACCCGTTCGCCGTCGATCTGTACAATACGGCCAGAACGGGATTCGCCGTTTTGCAGCTTGATTTCCACCATTTCTTCAAACCCGGCGTTTTTTACTCCGTCAAGGGCGATCAGCGGCCCGCTGATCTGATTGAGACCGATATATTCGAGAACCATAGGTTATAGTCCCTCCCAAACTTTACGCGGTCAGACCGGCGATGGTATCGTCGATGTATTTGATGTAGCCGTCCAGCTCCGAGAGCTTGTCGTTGGGCACATCGTACTTAATTCGGATGAGCTTATCGAACAGGCCGGCCTCGGCCACCCGGGAAATGGGAATGGAAGCAGATACCAGCTGGCGCGCGCGGTTATAGAGATGCAAGATCACCTGCATCATTTTCAGCTGCTTTTGCATGGGCACGTAGGTGTCTTCCTTATGGTAGGCGTTTTGCTGCAAAAAGCCCAGCCGAATGACCCGAGCGATCTCGATGACCAGCTTCTGGTCGTCAGGCAGCACATCCGCGCCGATGAGCTTGACGATTTCCATCAGATTGCTTTCCTCCTGCAAGAGGGAATTGATCTGTGCACGGCAGGAAAGAAAGTCCTTGCCTACGTTTTTCTCATACCATTCAGCAAGATCGGTCACGTACTCGCTATAGCTGGTCATCCAGTTGATGGCCGGGTAGTGCCGCTCGTAGGCCAGCGATTTGTCCAGTGCCCAGAAGCAGCGGGTGAACCGCTTGGTGTTCTGGGTAACCGGCTCAGAAAAGTCAGACCCTTGCGGAGAAACCGCGCCGATGACGGTTACCGAGCCTTCCTTACCGTTTAACGTCTTCATATACCCCGCCCGCTCGTAGAACTCGGACAGCCGGGAGGGCAGGTACGCCGGAAAGCCTTCCTCCGCGGGCATTTCTTCCAGACGGCCGGAAATTTCCCGCAGCGCTTCCGCCCATCGGGAGGTGGAGTCTGCCATAATTGCCACATGATACCCCATATCCCGGTAGTATTCCGCCAGGGTGATGCCAGTGTAGATGGAGGCCTCACGGGCCGCCACCGGCATGTTGGAGGTGTTGGCGATCAGCACCGTCCGGTCGGTCAGCGGCCGGCCGGACTTCGGGTCGATCAACTCGCTGAATTCCTCGAGCACTTGGGACATTTCGTTGCCCCGCTCGCCGCAGCCGATGTATACGATGATATCCGCGTCCGACCACTTGGCAAACTGATGCTGGGTCATGGTTTTTCCCGTGCCGAAGCCGCCTGGAATGGCGGCCGTGCCCCCTTTGGCAATGGGCAGAAGGGAATCAATGACCCGCTGGCCGGTAATCAGCGGGATACTGCAGGGAAGACGCTCAGCCACCGGCCTTGGAATGCGGATGGGCCAACGCTGAGACAAGGTAAGCTCATGGATTTGCCCTTTCTGGTCCTTTAACTGGGCGATCACATCGCTTACCTTATAATTTCCGCTGGGCTTTGCCGACACGATTTCCCCCGAAAGGTTCGGCGGAAGCATCAGCCGGTGGGTAATCAGCGGGGTTTCCGGGCATTCGGCATACACGTCGCCGCCGCCCAAACGGTCCCCGGGCTTTATGAGCACCGTTACTTCCCATTCCCGGTCAGGATCCAGAGCCGGGATGTTGCAGCCCCGGCCGATAAAGGGACCGGTAGCCTGCTCCATGTCCCGCAAAGGACGCTCAATGCCGTCAAAAATATTGCGGATGATACCGGGACCAAGCTCCACGCTCATAGGCATTCCCGTGCCCTTGACGGGCTCGCCCGGCCGCACACTGGTCGTCACCTCATAGACCTGGATGGTCGTAAACTTCGAGGTGATTCCGATCACCTCGCCGATTAAGCCCTCGTTGCCCACGTACACCATTTCCTGCATGGAAAAGTCCGCGGTGTCCTTCACCGTGACAACCGGGCCGTTGACGCCGTAAATCACATTTTTCTCTGCCATGCGGCTTTCACCCCCGTCAGATTGCGCCAAAGAAGCCTGCGTAGGCCCGGCGCGAAACGTTTTGTCAATTTGCTTTAGCCGGCTCCACCGACAAGCCCGCATGCTCGGCAAACCAGACATGCTGGCTGTCGAGGCGGGTGTCCAGAGTCTCGTCGGCCATCAGGCCGAACTCCCGGCATTCCATGCGAAGACCGCCCAGAAGGATGGAATCGTCCGCCTTAACCTGACAGCCCTCCGAGAAGAGCTTGCTCAAATTCCTGCCAAGGGGCAGATCCTCTTTCCGCAGGTACAATGTGACCTCTGCTTTCGGGAAGAGCTTCGCCGCTTCCTTTGCCAGGCCTTCGAGAAAAACCGGATACGCGTCCGTCTTTGTGAAGGCTTCGATTTCCTTCTTTGCTTCATCAAACACGTCCTTGGTGATTTCACCGCGTTTTAACAGGGCGGCCCGGTGGAGCTTTAATTCCTTTTGGGACAGCTCCCGGCGGATGCCGGTGCGCATTTTAGAGATTTCCTGCTGAATCAGGTGATAGGCGTCGGTCAGCGCCTCCGTCTCCGCCTTTTCCAGCTCTGCTTTGTTGAAGGCTTCCGATTCCGCCAGGATACGCGCCCGGCGTTCCTCGGCGTCCTTATTGATGGCCTGTATGAATTTACTTAGCTTTTCGTCCTGTAAAGCCATAGTCGAGCCTCCTCATTCATATCTTCACGCCGATGGCCTCACGCACATATTGCATGATGGAATCGGACGGGCGGGCCGAACCGTGGCGGTCCGGAATCTGTACAATCAACGGCCGGTGGCTTGTGAGCTTCATGTCCAAAATGACCTCCGGGCACAGCTTCATCAGCCCCTCGGTGATCAGCACGATTCCGATCTCGCTGTTTTCCTTGGCTTCCTTCAGGGCCTGGCGGACCTCCGCTTCCTCGTGGACGACGACGCCTTCGATCCCCGCGAGCCGCATGCCCACCAGGGTATCGATGTTATCGCTGATTAATTGAAAACGCATCGTGGTTTCACCGCCTTTTTATCCGTCTCAACCGGCGAACGGCCTTGTATCCCGGTTAAGAGACGAACAGGATCAGAATGGAAATAACCAGGCCGTACAGAGCGATGGATTCGCCCAGGGCCACAAAGATCAGAGACTTGGAGAAGGCCTTGGGGTTTTCCGAGGTGGCGCCGATGGCCGCCGGAGAGGCGGACGCCACAGCGATACCGCCGCCGATACAGGCAAGACCCACCGCCAGTGCCGCTGCTAAGTATTTCATGCCGTCGGCGTTGGCCGCAGCGGCTGCCGCATCCGCGTCGCTGGTGGCAGGGGCGGGATCGGCGGCGGGAGCGGTCGCTACCGGCTGGGTAGAAACGTCGTCCGGGGTAGCGGCCGAAACTGCGAAGGGCATAGCAACCGCCAGCAGCATCACCGCGGCAAAGGCAGTCAGGTTGACGCGCAGGGCCTTGCGGGGAGAATTGCCCTTTTTCAGGCTGCGGATGGAGAGAGTGAGCGGGACGCACATAGCGGCTAAAATCAGAACTGCAAACAGAGCATACATGAATGTTTCCTCCTCATAATTCAAGTTCCCGTCATTGGGCGATAAGGAAAACCGGCCGGAACGCTACTGATTTTGTGTTTTTCTCGACCGGATGGACAAAAAGGGTTTGCCGTTGCCGGAGTAGAACCGGCTGAACATTTCGTAGTATTCCAGACGCAGCACCTGGATGGCCACCAGAAGGGCTTCCAGACAAGCCACAATCCCATTGCCGATGACCACCGCGATGGTATACCCCACCGGGTCGAACAGCTCGGCAATGACGAATACCACCTTCATCATGCCCGCGTGTACCAGCACGAAGGCGCCCACCCGCAAAAAGGACAGGGTGTTGGACAGGTAGCTTAAAAGAAAGTCAAAGAGCTCGAAGAAATTGCCGGAAATGAATTCACCCACGCTGTCTTCGAAGATCTTCGGCTTTCGCCCCACTAAGTTTCCAAGCGGCTCCCGGAAAAACATCACAAGCAGCGGGAGCACAATCAAAAGCAGGATATAGGGCAGGCTGAAGAGATTTAAGCCCGTGGCGAAGAGCAAAGCGCCTGCCGTCAGGATGGACGCGTAGAAGACAAGCCCCGCTGCCCCGCTGGGGCCGAAGAGGGCATCCGCGTACCGTTTTCGCCGAAGCCCCGAAAAGATGTTGATGACCATGGCCACCATGTTGAGCACGCAGCCGATGGCAATGGATGCGAGCAGAATCAGGGTAATGTTCTGAGGCTCCATCACCCTAAAGGGAGAGAGGCCGAAGCTTGCGTAAATAGAGTCGAGAGCGGTTTCAAACCCGAACACCGACCCGAAGATACAGCCGAACAGCGTAGAGAAAATGCTCGTGCGCATCAAGATGGGACCGATGGACATATGCCGTTTCTTGTACATATACAGTCCCACCAAAAACAGCAGGATGCCCTGCCCCACGTCGGCAAACATAATGCCGAACAAAATGCAATAGGTGATGCTGATGAAAACGGTGGGGTCTACCTCGTCGTAATCCGGCAGGCCGAACATATCGACGAACATCTCAAAGGGCCTTGCAAGCCACCTGTTTTTGAGCCGGATGGGCGGAGTTTCGTCCCGCGGCGCGTCATCCGGCGGCTCGAACACCACCTGCACCGCTTCCATGTCGTCAAACCGGTGGAAGAACTCCTCTTGTTTTGCAGCCGGGATCCAGCCGATCAGGTGGAAAAGCGTCCCATGCTTGGCAGCGTAGCGCCTAAGATCGAACGCATCGCTTAGATAGGTCAAGAAAGAGTATGCGTTCTCGATTTTTTCGTGCTGCTTTTCCCAGGACGTTTGAATTTTTTGCGTCAGCTGCGAAAGCCGCTTGCGGTCTAAGGCCACCTTTTTTTGGAACCGCTCGATTCCTTCCTCCGGGGTTCCGTTTACTCCGGGAACCCGCAGCCGTTCAAAATACAGGTGGGAGAAAATCCGGTCTACTTCCTCCACCTGCTCCCGCGGGCAGAAATACACGCCCCAGTAATGGGTGGTGTCCACCGACCCAGGGAAGAACATCACATAGGGATTGTCCTCATACGCCTGCAGCTTCGGGTAGCTGTCCCTGGGGATGCGCCCGAAACGTACCTTGATGAACTCACAGGAGAACACCTCGTCGAGCCGGACATTGAGTCCAGTAAAATGGGACAACTGCGCAATGAAGGTTTCCCCCATGGAAATGTCCTCTTTTAGGGCGTGAAGCTGTTGATCCAGGGTTCTGAATTCGTCCGATACACGGTCCACAAACTGCCCAAGGCCTTCTCGATCGTACTTGACCGGAGAAGTGACCGGCGTCAGCTTAAGCGGCGGCGCATGGGATTTGGAAAGCTCGTCGAGGGCCTGCAGCATCGGCGTATAGGGGTTATCCTGGCTGATGGAGGCGTAACCCTTGCTGTCCTCTAAAAAGGTTAGCGTGGATTCCGGATGAAAGTCCTCGTCGATGCACACCCGTTCAAATGCCGTGTCCATCGTGTCCAGTTTTCCCAGCACGTTGACCAACAGCATTTTTTCAATCGCCATGGTTCACTCTCACCTCCTGCCCTTAAGCATGTTCCAGAATCAGGAGCTCCCGGATTTTGTCAGGGGGCAGCTGGTATCGGATGCCTTCAATGATGTTGATGATGTTGCGCAGCTCGTTTTCCGCGATAATGGTGTACGCGAAAAACACGGCTGGCGGATTCACAGAGAAGCGCATGGTGTGCAGCGCTTCCCGGAAAACCAGGGCCGACAGAGTTTCCTCCAGATAGCCGCCCTGCGTTTGCGAAAGCCGGTGGCCATACTTGGTCCGTTTAAAGACGGCGAATGCCTCGTTTGCCGTCTTGGCGTGGAGCATGGCGTCCAGCTCCTCTTTTTTGATCACATGCTCGTAAGGAAGGAGCCGGGACCGGATTTCATCCGGCGACGCGGTGGAAAACGCATTTTTGTACCGCAGGATGCGCAGCACATTGTCCAGCTCCACCGTCATATAGTAAAAATCCAGCAGCTCCTTTTTCATTTTGCCCCGGGTGTGCCGTTCAATCAGCGCAAACGCCCGATCGTATAAATAATGGTATAGCCTTGTTTCAATGGTGGTCAAATCCAGCTCGTCGGGCCGCTTGCCTGCATAAGGGGAGAGGAGCGGTTCAAATGGCGTGCCTTTGAGCACCGCTAAAATATCATCAAAAGTCTTGCACTTGGCTAGATCCATGAGACGGATGTCGGTATGGTGCTCAAAAAAGGTGGGAAGATGAAAGAGGTATTCGTCTTCCTGCCCGTAGTTTAAAAGCCGGATACAATGGAGAATCTGCTGAATTTCGCCTCTGAGCACGATGATTTCGTAGAAAAACTCCCGTCCCGCATATTCAAATACGCACAAGGACGAATAGTCTTCAAAAGATTTGCGCCGCAGAAGCTCCTCAAGCCTGCCGCGATGAACGTCCACCGAACGGACCTCGCTCAAAAAAGGACCAAAATAGGTCCTGTTTTTCAGATAGAGAGCCGCTTCCCCTACCGACTGGCAGGCCAGCAGCTCGTTATAATTCTGCAAAGTCAGCCGCTTGCCGAATTTGGCACGTGCCTTTGCGGATAAAGCGTTGTGAGAATAACTTCCAGCCATCGCGTTTCGCCTCCTTTGGCCAGGCTTTTTTCTTATTCCCGGCCCAGAGTGCGGTTGACGATGGTTTTCACCCAGGCGTCCTTGTTGTGTGCGGCCGTCTGGTCAAGGGAATCCATCACACTAGCGTACATTTTCTGGGTTTGCTCCCATTCTTCCTCGGCAAAGCCCCGTTCCTTTTCTTCCAGCTGTTCGACCTTTTTGCGGGCCCGGGTCAGATACTCGTCCTTGAGCGCCTGGCTCTTTTCCTCGACGGTCATTTCCGCCTGCATGCGCATGGAAGAGGCGTCCTCGGTGAGCTGGCGTGCCTGCTCATCCATTTCAAGGATGCGCTTGATCATTTCTTGCATACGGATCCCCTCCTAAAAAGTCGTAAAAGGGAGAACGCCAGTGGCGCTCTCCCGCTAAAATGCCCGAGGTATTTTGGTGATTGAGTGCTTGCTGATGGTTGTTATTATATACCCGTTTTTTCGTCATTACAAGGTACAAATTACTGAATAAAACCCAACCAAACCATAAATTTCGTTACAATTTGTTGAAGGACCGACTTAGTTTTTCAGGCTCTGAAGCGGAGCCGGTATCCGTCCGCCCCGGCCGATAAAGCGGGCCGGCGACATGCGGTTAACCTCCATGACCGGGCCACCGCCCAAAAGGCCGCCGAAGCTCAATTCCTCGCCCACCTTCTTGCCAATGGCGGGGATCACCCGCACGGCAGTGGTTTTGGAGTTGACCATACCGATGGCCGCTTCATCGGCAATGATGGCAGCAATGACCTCTGCAGGCGTGTCCCCAGGAATGTTGATCATGTCAAGCCCCACCGAGCAGACAGCGGTCATGGCTTCCAGCTTTTCTAAGCACAGTGCACCCGAACGGGCCGCGTCGATCATTCCCGCGTCCTCCGTGACCGGGATGAACGCACCCGACAAGCCTCCCACATGAGAGGAAGCCATCACGCCGCCTTTTTTGACCGCGTCATTCAAAAGAGCCAGCGCCGCCGTGGTGCCGTAGGCCCCGCATTGCTCAAGTCCCATTTCTTCGAGGATATGGGCCACCGAGTCGCCCACCGCCGGCGTAGGTGCCAGCGATAAATCCACAATGCCGAAGGGTACGCAGAGCCGGCGGGACGCCTCCTGGGCTACCAGCTGGCCCATACGAGTGATCTTAAAGGCGGTTCGCTTGATTAAGTCGGCCACTCCCGTCAGATCACAGTCTCCCGCTTTCTTCAGGGCCGCCCGTACTACGCCCGGGCCGGAAACGCCTACGTTAATCACACAGTCCGGCTCGCCCGGGCCGTGGAAGGCACCCGCCATGAATGGGTTATCCTCCGGTGCATTGCAGAAAACTACCAGCTTCGCGCAGCCGATGCAGTCCCGATCAGAGGTGATTTCCGCCGTCTCCTTCACGACTCGGCCCATCCGAGCCACCGCATCCATGTTGATCCCGGCCTTAGTGGAGCCGATGTTCACCGACGAGCACACGTGCTCGGTAACGCTGAGGGCTTCCGGGATACTCTGCAGCAACGCGTAGTCCCCCGGGCCGAACCCCTTTTGTACCAGCGCCGAATATCCGCCGATGAAGTTGACCCCCACCGCCCTCGCCGCCTTTTCCAGCGTCAGGGCGAATTTGACCGGATCCTTTCCCGAGCAGGCCGCCGCAATCATAGCGATGGGTGTGACCGAAATGCGCTTATGAATAATGGGAATGCCGTATTCCTTCTCAATGTCTTCGCCGACCTTGACTAGGTCCTTTGCATAGCGAGTGATCTTGTCATAAATTTTTTTACAGGCTACGTCAATATCCGGGTCGCAGCAGTCGAGCAGAGAGATGCCCATGGTAATGGTGCGCACATCCAGATTCTCGTTGTCGATCATCTGAATGGTTTCCAGAATATCGTGCACGTTTATCATTTGGAACCTCCCCCTTGTTATACGCGGTGCATGGAATTAAATATGTCTTCATGCATGATTTTGACCGAGAGCCCCATTTTTGTGCCTAAGTGTTCCATCTGGTCGGAAAGCTCGGTAAAGGGGATGGTGCAGTTCGAAATATCCACCAGCATGATCATGGCGAACAGGTCCTGCATGACCGACTGGGTTACCTCCGTAATGTTGACGTTGACCTGGGAGCACAGGTTGGAGACGCCGGCGAGGATCCCTACCATGTCCTTGCCGATTACCGCAATAACTGCGCGCATAACGATCCCTCCATACATAATTAATAGCCCACTCATTATGCCGTTTTGTTAGAATTTTGTCAAGGTCTTTTGGGCATTCTATCGGCATGGATCCTATGCCGCCTCTGGGATTTCTTTCTTGACAAATCTTACCCCCTTCACTATAATCTTAGTTACAATGTATGCCGCTGTGGTGGAATCGGCAGACACAAGGGACTTAAAATCCCTCGCTGGCGACAGCGTACCGGTTCAAGTCCGGTCAGCGGCACCACCAGGCTGAGCCTGGACGCAACTCGCGTTCCGGGCTCGGTTTTTTATTTTGCCGTTTTGCTCGCGTTTTCGGCGGGTATCTTTTTCTCATATAAACCCAGGCTGAATCTGGACGCAATTCGCGTTCCAGGTTCAGCCTTTTCTTTCGCCTAGTGGCTCGCGTTTATAGGGACATCTTCTTTGTAGCATAAACTCCTAGACTGAGCCTGCACATTGCGCACCTTACGGTGTGGTTTTTTTGTACCCGTGTTTAGGCTAAGGCGGGTATCTTTTGTATCAACGCTTCCCAAGCTGAGCGAATACGCATATTGCGTTCCAGGTTCAGCTTTTTCTTTACCCATTTAAACAAAAATTGTATAAGCAGATGACAAAATTCCTCTTTTTTAATATAATTGGTTCAGAAATAAATGTATGCAATTGTTTGAGCGTTGCTTGAAAAGGAGTGAAATTTTTAGGATGGATATGGAAAATGGTATCAAAGTAAAGCTTACCGTTGATTTAACACGGTACGCAAATGGGTTAATTGCCGGAACCGAGGGTATCACAGTCGGCCGGCAAATGATGTGGAGCCATGCTAGCGATCGATTTGTCACAGTTTGTTTCCCTGGGATTGCTACTCTGGATGTGCTGTGGAATTCACTGGAAATTATTGACGAAGAGACGCGAAAAGAAATGGACCGTCAAGAGAAGTTATTTATCGAAAATTTGAAGGAAGCGAAAGAGGTAACACTTTGTGTGGGGCCAAGAGGCGGTTTTAGGCATCTATCGTATTGCTATATCGACAAGGAGTCCGGTATAAACGTCCATACCTCGGTAGGATCTAGAGACAAGGCGTACAAGATTTTGGATATATTAAAGCAATACAATATACCAGTTTTAAAAAAGACGATAGAATAGAAGTTATTTCATTGGTATAATCCACGTTTTCTTCTCATAAGTATATTTCAAATTCAATATTGGAGGAGAAAAATGGACAACACCGCTCAAATGGCCGTTTGTTATCTGCCAATCCGTACAATCCCTCCTTTTATAAGCGAATATGTAAAAAGCCAGAGGTTAAATCAGATGCAGACGTTGCTGGCCTCTCTGGGCATTGCTGTGAGAGATGTGTATGTAGACGAAGGTTTTGAACAGGCGCCAGCAGACAAGCCAGGCTTAAAAAGGATCCTTGACCGGCTTCTCAAAAAAGAATTTGATGTTTTTGTTGTCAACAGCGTCTATGATTTAGGTGATCATTTTTTAGAGTGTATGAAGACGCTTGAGTATTTGGTGGAACACCACATCCGAGTCATATGCTTGGATAATCGCATAGATTCCGCCGCAGACGCTTCTTTTATTGAGCACATTACGCAATCTTGCCGGTGACGTTCTTAGAGAAGTGCACAAGTCTAAAATCTGATGCAAAAGCAGCCGGTCCATTTTTATAAAAATGGACCGGCTGCTTTTGCAATAAGGAAACTTTGTTGGTTTGAAGGGTTAGGAAACCACATCACAGCCTTTGAGAATGACGTTCCCGGTGCTGCCGCTGCAGGTTCCTGTGATGGAGACGGAATCGCCTTCCTTCAGGTTGGCAATGGTGTCGGTGTTGTTATCATCAAAATAGCACTGCACGCTGATAATGGCATATTTGCTGTTTTCGTTTTTGAGGGTTACATAGGCGTCTCCTAGAATATCGGTTCCAATGTTGCCTACAGTCCCGGTGACTTTCAGATATTTGCCCTTGTACTGATTGTCCGCCTGGACGCCGTTTTCGTCATACGCCGTCAGCAGGTCGGTGGCGGTGATCGCAAGCTCCGGTTCCTTCGGTTGGACAGGAGCCTGGCTGGAAACGCTTGCGCCGGAATCTCCCAGTTTTTTGACAGTGACCTTGACTTCTTCCGATTTTACGGCGCCGTCCTTGGTCTGAGCATACACAGTCGTTTCTCCAGGCGTTACCGCCGCGCACGCAAACCACAGGGCGCCAACCGTTTTGGTGCCAGACGAAATGGTTGCGACCTCTGGGTTAGTGGAAACAAATTCGATCTCATTTTCATCAAAGTATACAGGAGAGATTTTGACCCAATTTTTAAAACCGCTGCCGCCTACGTACAAGGTTTGTTCCGAAGGATCGTTCATAGCAAGGCTTTCGATCTTTGTGCCGCCTCCGTTGGGATTCGACCCGTTCACCGCGCCGACGATCACCGCCGCTGCCACTACGGCGATGATGACCCAAAACCACCATTTTTTATAGATCGCCTTCTTCGTCTTTTCCTGTTCCATTCTGCTGTCCCCTTTCATAGTACCAATTTCCATGTTCGGGTTTTTGTGCCTGTTTGGTGCCGAAAATATAGGCGCCCCTTCATGGAAGCTGTCCCCATCCTACCGCATCCGCGCGGTTTTGTACTATGCTGACAGCTTAATTTTACCGGTTTTTCAAGATTTCCAGTGCCTGGGGAGAGTAAAACGCATGGGCTATGGAATTGAGCGCAATGATGCCAACTAGGCCGATCAAGACATAAACGCAGATGCCTATGATGCGGGTGCTTTTCTTTTTTGAGCGAAGAAGCGGAAGCTTATGGCGCAGATCAAACGGGTTGATAAGGAATAGGGCGGGATAGGTAGGCAGGAACAGGTAGACGCATTTGGAAAGAAGATAATCGGTCAGGGTGACCTCAAAATCCTGCCGCGTAAGCAGCGCCAGGGCAAAGATAAGATAGACCACCATGCCGATGATTTTTGCGGTTTTCGGCGAAGCGCTCCGGGATTTTTTCAGGTTCGCCGGCGGCGGAGGGGGCGCGGGAGGGGTTATAAGCCGGTACCGGCGTAAATCCTCTAAAATCCAATGAACATGGGAGTATCGGTTTTTTGGGTCAAAAGCGGTGCAGCGGTCGATGATTTGTTTGAAAGCGGCGTTTTGTATACCGCCGCTGATTTCCCGGATGACCACGCCAAGCGAATAGATGTCGGTGCGCATGTCGGTTTGGGAAAACCCGTACTGCTCTGGAGCGGCATACCCGTCGGTACCCATATAAACGGTGTCCTTTTTTTGGCCGGGATTGTGGTACCGGGCCACGTCAAAGTCGATGAGTACCGCATTTGCACCGCAAAGCATGATGTTGGAGGGCTTGATGTCCCGGTGGACGATTCCACAGTTGTGGATCGGTTCGAGCGCCTCGCAAAGCTGCCGGAGAATGTCGATCACCATGTACTCCGGGAAAACGAAATGGGCGTCCAGCAGCTGCTGGAGCGTTTGTCCGGACAGGTATTCCTCCACGATCACCGTATCGCTTCCCGAGGCAAACAGGTCGATCACCCTTGCCAGATGCGGGCTTTGAATGGTCCTGAGAAAGGAAAAGGAATTTGGATTTGTATGGTAGACAACGCGGACAATGACGAAGGAACCGTTCGTCCGGTCCTGCGCTTTGAATACCACGCCCTTTTTGCTTTCGCTGATGGTTTCAATGATTAAATACCGCTGCGATACTTCCATTTTTTCCACCCCTTGTCTTGCCTATTTTAACATGCTAGAATATCTGTCGCAAGAAGGGGGGATTTTGGTGAAAAAGAGAACCGAGGAGCTGATGAAGCTGCTGCGTACGGAAAACAACATCGAAACCTATCTGACCGCCTGTGAAGACGAACTGCTGGATATGACGGTAGGCGAATGCCTGTGCCGGCTTCTGGAACAATATCATGTAAAAAAAGCGGATGTGATCCGCCGTTCCGGTTTAAATCAGATTTATGGGTATCAAATTTTTGCGGATACGAAAACGCCTTCCCGTGATAAGTTGATCGCCTTGATTTTCGGATTTCCGCTCACTTTAGAGGATGCAAACAGAGTTCTGAAAATTGCCAAGGTGCGGGATTTTTACGTCCGGCACAGGCGCGACAGCATTCTTATTTTTGGGCTTATGAACCGGATTTCCATTCACGAACTGGACGACCTTCTTTATGAAATGGGAGAGCCGACCGTATTGGGGTAGACTATGCGTACAATTGCTTTTCTTGCTGTCGCTGATTGACGAGGAAAATGACACCGCTCTATCTATGTTTTTGGGAAGTGAATATATCAAATCCTACACACAGATGTACGGAAGAATCGTCTCAAACAATTCCGGGCCGATTCCTTCAACGTTCATCAGATCTTCCACCGTTTGAAACGGACCGTGTTCCTCCCGATAAAGCAGGATCAAACGCGCCTTCATTTTGAGGATGCCGGGAATCTGTAGGAGTTCCTTCTCCGTGGCGGTATTGATGTTGATTTGAAGCGGCTCGGAGGCGGAAGACTCCGGCGGCTGAATGGAAGAGGCGGGCGGGGACGAGGAAACTGCGGCTGGGGACGAGCTTTCTGGCGGCTTTTGCGGCGAAGAAGTTGCGGGCGGCTTTGCGCTTACCTTCGGACGGGACGCCGTATGCTCTTGAGACGTGGCGGCCGGTTCTTCCGATTGTAGGGAAGAGGTGGCATCCACAGCCGATGAAGAGATAGATATCTCCGCGGTTTGCCGGCTTTCTTCAAGACTGGGACGGCTGGAAGCGGGCGTTGAGACGATGGTAACCGCTGGTTTAGACTGCCCGGAAGAAAAGACGCTGTAAAACGTCAGAAAGCAGATACAGATGGTAACTAGAGCCGTGACGGCGATGTTGCGTTTCTGTTTATCCCACTTCTTCATGCAAATCCCCTTCTTCCAATGAAGATAACATTATTATATCGAAAAACGACGAAAAATACAGTGGAAAATAGAACGGAGATGATAAAAAGCAAAAGAGATTGGAGAAAGAGTGCGGTAGGAAAGAAAGGACGAGAAATGCGTATACAACAAGTTAAAGGACGAAAGAAGGAGTACTTGGATCTGCTTTTGCTTGCCGACCCCAGCAAGAATATGATCGATCGGTATTTGGAAGCGTGTGACATGTATGTGGGTATGGTGGACGGACGGGTGGTGTGCGAAGCGGTCGTCATGAAAACCGGAGAGGCTGCATGCGAGCTCAAAAATCTGGCCACGGTTCAGAAAGAACAGGGAAAAGGCTATGCAAGCGAGCTAATCCGGTTTTTGTTTTACCGGTACCGGCAGCAGTTCGCCGTGATGACGGTGGGGACCAGCGAAGCCGGCGTGGCCTTTTATGAGCGGCTCGGCTTTGTAAAAAGTGGGATGCGTGCCGGCTTCTTTACAGAGTACGATCCACCGGTTTATGAAAATGGCCGGCTTTGCCTGGATATGATTCTTTTGGAAAAAAGCCTTTCGAACAGGGAAAAATGACCTTGCGGCCACAGCAGGGATGTTCTCGGACAGGAAAGATGCGGGCGGCGCCGAAAAATCGGGACCAGTCCTTTGGTACAGGCATACAATGGATTGGGCGGCTGTAAAGGAGAGGGGGAGACAGCGGTTTCCCCCTCTTTTCGTACCGCCCTTCCATAGTTTTACCAAAGGAGGTAACGCAGCATGCCCCGTATTTATCTCAGCCCGTCTACGCAGGAGTATAATCTCTTTGTCAACGGCGGAACCGAAGAGCAATATATGAATTTGATTGCGGATGCGATGGTGCCCTATCTGCGCTCCAACGGCATTCAATATACCCGCAATACGCCCGATATGACGGCGGCTTCCTCCATCCGGCAGGCAAACCAAGGCAACTATGATTTTTATCTGGCCCTGCATTCCAACGCCGCGCCCGAAGGAAGCAGCGGACAAGTCCGCGGGTCCCTCGCCTTTTATTATCCTACCAGTACCAACGGCAAGCGGATGGCGGACATCATCGTGCGCAATCTGAAAACCATTTACCCGGATCCTCAGCTGGTGCGTGCGGTGCCCACCACGACTTTAGGCGAGGTACGTCTGCCCAAGGCTCCTGCTGTGCTGGTGGAAATTGCCTACCACGACAACGTGGAAGATGCCAACTGGATCAAAAACAACATTGCCACCATCGCCCGCAACTTGGTGCTTTCCCTTACCGAGTATTTCGGCATTCCCTTCATCCATGCACAGCCGGAACGCACCGGTACGGTTACGGTAAGCTGGGGCAATCTCAACATCCGAAACCGGCCCACCACCGCTTCAGCCGTCATCGGCCAGGCACCAAAGGGCGCCAAGCTTCAGGTGCTCGGCTCCTGGAACGGCTGGTATGTGGTCAATTACAACGGCATCGTCGGCTACGCAAGCGACCAGTATATTACCATTTGAAAGTAGTGCTGGTTTTCTACCGGCACCGAAGACTTTCCCGATCAAAGAAATTGGGACGCTATGGTACCGCACGTCCCGGGCCTTTGGAGTAAACGAAAGTCAAAAAAACGCCCTTTCCGGGAGGGAACTCATCCTCCGGAAAGGGCGTCTCTTTGTGCATACGGCGGGTCGTAGAAATGCCAAAAAAGCTTACTGGGTCGGGGCAAACTGGCTGTTATAAAGCTTCGCGTAAAACCCGCCTTTTTTAAGAAGCTCCGCATGGGTACCCTGCTCGATGATGCGGCCTGCGTCCATTACCAGAATCCGGTCGGCCTCCTGGATGGTAGAGAGCCGGTGGGCCACCACAAAGCTGGTACGCCCTTGCATCATCTTATCAAAGGCCTTTTGAATCTGGATTTCGGTGCGGGTGTCGATAGAGCTGGTGGCTTCATCGAGAATAAGCATGGGCGGACTTAAAAGCATAATCCGGGCGATGCACAGAAGCTGCTTTTGCCCCTGGGACAGATTGCCCCCGTCCTCGGAAATCACCGTATCGTACCCCTGGGGAAGGCGACGGATAAAGCTGTGAGCGTGGGCGGCCTTTGCCGCGGCCACGATTTCTGGTTCAGCGGCATCCGGCTTTCCATAGGCGATGTTCTCCCGGATGGTGCCGTGAAAGAGCCAGGTTTCCTGTAGCACCATGCCGTAGCAGCCCCGCAGGCTTTGACGGGTGACCGAGTCAATGGGATGGCCGCTAACTGAAATCTGTCCGGCATCCACATCGTAAAACCGCATGAGCAGGTTGATGATGGTGGTCTTGCCGCAGCCGGTGGGCCCAACGATGGCGATGCGCTGGCCGGGAAGGACGGATAGGTTTAGATCCTCAATCAGCCGGGTATCCGGGCGATAGGAAAAGTCCACATGCTCTGCGGTCACCCGGCCGTCGCACTCTTTCAGTTCTGGCAGCTGCGCGTCCGGGCTCTCCGCCGGCTCATCGAGCACGGCAAACACCCGCCTGGCGCTGGCAAACGCGGTTTGCAGCTCGGTGATGACGCCGGTAATCTCGTTAAAGGGCTTGGTATACTGGTTTGCGTAGGTTAAAAAGCAGGAAAGCTGTCCCACCGACAGGAGACCTTGCATGGCAGCCAAAGCGCCGGTAATCCCCACCGCCGCGTACACCACCCCGTTTACAAACCGGGTGGAGGGATTGGTCATGGAGGAATAAAACTGCGCTTTTACGCCGCAGTCATAAAGTCTGCGGTTGATTTCCTCGAAAGAAGCCTGAGCCCGCTCTTCGTAAGAGAAGGCCTTGACCACCTTCTGATTGCCAATAAGTTCCTCCACGTACCCGGTCATCTCTCCCCGTACCGCCGACTGCTCCCGGAACATTTTGTGACTGCGCCGGGCGATGAAGGAAGCGACGAACAGGGACAGCGGCGTGATGAGCACCACCACCAGCGCGATTTTGACGTTGATGGTCAGCATGAAAAGCAGAGTACCCAGAATGGTGACTACCCCGGTAAACAGCTGGGTAAAGCCCTGCAGCAGCCCGTCGGAAATCAGGTCTATGTCGGTGACCACCCGGCTGATGATGTCACCGTGGGAATGGCCGTCGATGTACCGAAGCGGTACGGCGTTTAGCTTGTGAAAGGTCTGCACCCGCAGGTCCCGCACGGTTTTGTAGGTCAGCTGATTGGTGCACAGCGTCATCACCCACTGGAAGAAGGCGCCTAGTAGGATAGCCCCGGCCAGCACGAAGAGAATGCGGGCGATGCTTGGAAAATCCACCTGACCTTTGGCGATGATAAAGTCAATGCTGTCTCCCACCAGCACCGGGGCCAGCAGGGTGAGGGCTACGTTTAAAAGCGCGCACAGGAGCGCGCCGACTAGATACCAAAGATAGGGCCGCGTGTAGGAAAGAATCCGTTTGAGAACCACCGTAACCTTCATCTTACCGTTTTCCCTCCTCGCCGCTTTGCTGGGACAGGTAAATTTCCCGATAGACCTCACAGGAACCGAGTAGATCCTCGTGGGTTCCGATCCCGGCGATTTCCCCGTCGTCGAGCACCACAATTTTATCCGCGCCCTTGACGGTGTTGGCCCGCTGAGAAATCATCAGCACCGTCATGCCCTTTGTTTCCCGGCGCAGCGCTTTGCGCAAAGCCGCGTCGGTGGCGTAGTCGAGAGCGCTGGCACTGTCGTCAAGAATCAGGATGGGTGGTGTCCCCACCAGGGCCCGGGCAATGGTCAGGCGTTGTCTTTGCCCGCCGGAAAGGTTTTTACCCCCTTGTAAAATAGGCGTGTCGTATTTTTTCGGAAGCTTCTCCACAAAGTCGGCCGCCTGGGCGATGGAAAGGGCTTTTGCGATTTCCTCGTCGCTGGCGTCCGGCTTTCCCCAGCGCATGTTTTCCCGCAGGGTCCCGGCAAAAAGGACCGCCCGCTGGGGAACCATGCCAATCTGGCGGCGCAGCTGGCCAAAGGGATAGGCTTTTACGTTGACCCCGTCCACCAGCACCTGGCCTTCGGTGGCGTCGTAAAACCGGGGGATCAGGTTAATAAGCGTGGATTTGCCCGACCCGGTGCCCCCGATGATGCCAACTGTTTCGCCCGGGGCAATGGAAAAGGAGATGTTTTGCAGCGCATAGTCCCCTTCCCCGTAGGAAAAGGAAACATTACGAAATTCGATGCGGGGCGTGGATTGGTCCTTGGAAGGGGAAACCGGTCCGGCCGCGTCCTCAGTCACCGAAGGCTGGGTGTCCAGCACCTCGTTGACCCGGGCCGCGCAGGCGGAGGCCTTGGTAAAGAGAATCACCAGGTTCGCCACCACCACCAAAGCCAGCAGAATCTGGGTCATGTAGTTGACAAAGGCGATAATCTGCCCCTGAGACAGGGCCCCTGCGTCCACCCGCATGCCGCCGAACCAGATGATGGCCACAATCGCCAGGTTCATAATCACATAGGTCAGAGGGTTGAGAAGCGCAGAGATTTTGCCCACCCGCACCGAGGTGGCGGCCAGGTCGTCGCTTGCCTCGTCAAACCGTTCCTCCTCGTCCTTTTGCTTGGAGAAGGCACGGATGACCCGCACTCCCTCCAGGTTTTCCCGGGTAATTAAGGAGATACGGTCGAGCTTTTTCTGAATGGTGCGGTAAAAGGGGACCGAGCGGCTCATCACCAGGTACAAAACCAGAGCCACCAAGGGAGCCGCCACCAGGAAGATCAGGGAAAGCTGCCAATCCAGCAGCATGGCCATCACCGCCGACCCGACGATGAGAAACGGCGCCCGGATTACCAGGCGGATGAGCATGGCCACCGCCACCTGGAGCTGGTTTACGTCGTTGGTAATGCGGGTGATTAAGGATGGGGTGCCAAACTGATCGATCTCCCGGTGGGAGAAGGAATGAATGCGGCGAAAGAGGTCGTTTCGCAAAATGGTGCCGAAGCCCTGGGAAGCTCTTGCTGCGAAATACTGACAGGTAAGCGCAAAGCCGAGCCCCGCTATGCCTAAGAGCACCATCAGCCCGCCCATGCGCAGAATATATCCCGTATCGCCGGTGGCAATCCCCACATCGATGATGCGGGCCATAACTAAGGGGACAATCAGCTCGAAAACAGCCTCCATCAGCTTAAAGAGGGGCCCTAAAATAATTTCCTTTTTAAAGCGTTTTAAGTAGCGCGCCAGTTTGAACATGGATGAAATCAGATCCTTTGTTGCAATCTTTGCTGGAATATTGTATGATACTACCATTCAGGAAAACGGAGGAATTTTCCTTGTGTCCTGCCAGATGTTCCCGAATAGTATAGCATAGTTTCGGTTGGGTGCCCAGTGGTAGTATGGGCCGCCCATGGAAAAAACACGCAAAGGGAGAGGAAAAATATGCTGACCCAGACCAAAAAAGAATTTATCGAATTTATGATGGGCGCAGACGTGCTGCGCTTCGGCGAATTTAAAACCAAAAGCGGCCGTCTGTCTCCTTACTTTGTCAATACCGGAAATTACAAGACCGGCGCCCAAAGTTCCGCCCTGGGCAGCTTTTACGCGAAGCTTGTAAAGGAAACCTGCGGCGATGGGTTCGACGCCATGTTCGGCCCTGCCTATAAAGGCATTCCTCTTGCCACCTCCGCCGCTGGGGCGCTCGCCAGGGAATACGGCATCGATAAGCCCTTTTTCTTCAACCGCAAGGAAGCCAAGGACCACGGGGAAGGCGGTTCTCTTGTGGGCTACCAGCCCAAGGATGGGGATCGGATCATCATTATTGAGGACGTTATCACCGCCGGTACCGCCGTGCGGGAGACCATTCCTGTGCTCAAGGCGGCGGCCGACGTGCAGGTGCGGGATATGTTCATTTCCGTCAACCGCTGCGAGGTGGGGCAGAACCCGGGAAAAACGGCGGTTATGGAGGTCAAGGAGCAGTTCGGCATTGATGTGCACGCCATTGTGGACGTGACCGACATCCGCGCATATCTGAAAGAAGCGGGCGGTTACGAGGAAGTGCTGCGTCTCATGGAGTCTTACATGGAACAGTACTGCGTGTTTTAAGGAAGCACTAGGCATTCAAAATAATGTCCTAACAGTATTGGATATTGACTTTTCGCTGGGAATTATGTGAAAATACAACACTACTTTTCTGGGTGATGTGATAAATCCGCTTGAAATTCTCAAATTATTTGACATTTTTCAGTCCGCTGCCTATAATATAGGGTAGGACGCACAAAAAATAGTGGATACATAGAAAAATTTTGTTTACATAGCGTTCCTTGAGAAAAAGAGAGAGGAAGGAGAGGCAGATTTGAAAAAAATAGTGGTTTCTTCCATTCTTCCCGGTCTTTTTCTGTCCATTGCCAACATTGTGACAATTGTTCTGGTGTATGCCATTTGCTCGATGGTCGGCGGCTTTTTGCAGCCGGTGATCTTTGTTACCCTTGCGCTTTCCCTGGCGGCTTTGAATGTGGCGGTTTTGTGTTTTTCCCGGATAACAAAACGGTTTGGGAGAAAGACGGCCCACGCCAAGGCGGCGGCTACGGTGGTTTATTATCTGGCAACGTTGGGGTTTACGTTGGCGACCTTTTTGTGGATCGATGTGCAGTGGTATGCAGCAGTGGCGCTGTTGGCCATTGTGTTGTACCTGTGTGTCTGCAGCGGGATAATGCTGTATTTTCGCGGCCGAAACCAGGAAACCAAGGCCCAGCAGGACGAGGAGGCGGCAAAGGTTCGCCTGCTTCTGCTTCCCATTGCCGACGAAATCCGGGAAAGCCGCAAGTGGCTGGAACCGGCGCTCTATTACCGGCTTTCCAGGCAGTTTGGCGCGGTGGAGCACCGCCTTTCCAGAGCCACGTCCTTCGACCGAGTGGAAAGCGACGCCATCGGTCAGGTGGAGGAGCAGATTTATACAAAGCTGTCGGCGACGCGGGCGGCAGTGCGCCGCCTGTCTCACACAACGGACACGGCGGAATCGGCGAAAACGATTCTGTCTCTTTTGGAGGAAATCGAATATCTGGCCAAAAGCAAGGAAATCATCCTGGTAGAAACCAGTACGTTGTAGAGGTTTCTTTTGCCGCGTAAATATTGACAAAACGGGAATACTGTACTATAATCAGATCCAAATCGAAACAAGGCGATGACGCAGAGCAGTACCATGCGTTTTCAACAGGGAAGCGGCGCCGTGACTGAGAGCGCCGGTTTGAAACCCCGCATGGGAAGGAACACTGCCGAGCCGGCGATCTGAACCAAGCAGTAGGACCGCACGGGTGCGCCCGTTACCGCGCGCAAGAGTGGCCGTTTTTTGCAAAAAAGCGGCAAGCTTTGGGTGGCACCGCGGGTAATTCCGTCCCGGATCGTTTGACGATCCGGGATTTTTTGTTTTCAAAAATGAAATCCGGCGTGCGTCTGGCTAAGGAGGGCGGGGCGTGCGCCGGCATTTGGGCAAAGGAGGACGAAGGTATGCAGATTACCAGAGAACTGATCGATTACGTTGCAGATCTGTCCCGTCTGCGGCTGAACGAGGAAGAAAAGGACAGAGCGGAAAAAGATTTGGGAAGCATTCTGACCTATATGGATAAGCTCAACGAGCTGGACACCGCCGGCGTGGAGCCCATGAGCCACGCGTTCCCGGTGAAGAATGTGTTTCGCGAGGATGAGGTGAGGCCTTCCGAGAACCGGGAGGTGTTGCTGCAAAACGCGCCCGTCAAGCAGGACGGCTGCTTTAAGGTCCCCAAAACGGTAGAATAGGAGGAGGCCCTATGATCAAATTGGATGAAAGCGCCCTTTCCTTGGGCGAACGGCTCAAAAAACGGGAGGTCGGCGTGCGGGAAGCCACCGGAGCCTTATTGGACCGCATCGCAAAAAAGGATGGGGAATATCGGGCGTACCTATCGGTATGCAAAGAAGAGGCGCTCAAACGTGCCGACCAGGTTCAAAAGCAGATTGATGCCGGGGAAATAACGTCTCCGTTGGCCGGCGTTCCCATGGCCATAAAGGATAACATTTGCGTCAAAGGCCTTCCCACCACCTGCGGCTCGCGGATGCTGGAGCATTTCCGTCCGCCCTATGACGCTACGGTGACCACGTGGATGCACGATGCGGGCGCGGTGCTGCTTGGAAAGCTGAATATGGATGAGTTCGCCATGGGCTCTACCACCGAGACTTCTTATTTCGGCGCCTGCAAAAACCCTTGGGATGTGACGCGGGTGCCGGGCGGCTCCTCCGGCGGCGCGGCGGCCGCAGTAGCGGCGCAGGAAGCTTATTATACGCTTGGCTCGGATACCGGCGGCTCCATCCGTCAACCCTGTTCCTTCTGCGGCGTAACGGGACTAAAACCAACGTATGGGACGGTGTCCCGGTACGGGCTGGTGGCGTACGCGTCCTCCCTGGACCAGATCGGCCCCATCGCTCGGGACGCGAAAGACCTGGCGGCGGTGCTCGACGTGATCGTGGGCAAGGATGAAAAGGACGCCACTTCCGTGGACGCGGGGGAAGGCGGCTATCTCGCTTCCCTGACCGGGGACATAAAGGGCCTGAAGGTGGGTATCCCGTCGGACTATTTCGGAGAGGGGCTGGACGAAGAAGTCAAGGAAAAGGTGCTGGCGGCGGCGAAGAAGCTGGAAGAAATGGGCGCGGTGGTCGAGGAATTCCCCATGCCCATGGTGGAGTACGCCATTCCGGCTTACTACATCATTGCCTCGGCGGAGGCAACCTCCAACCTGTCCCGATACGACGGGATCAAATACGGCTTCCGGGCACAGAAGTTCGACGATTTGATTGATTTGTACGTCCAGTCTCGCAGCCAGGGCTTCGGCATGGAGGTAAAAAGGCGGATCATGCTGGGGAACTTTGTGCTGTCCTCCGGCTATTACGACGCTTATTATAAGAAGGCGCTGCAAGTAAAGGCGCTGATTAAGGGCGAGTTTGACAAGGCGTTCGAACGCTTCGACCTGCTTTTGGGCCCGGCGGCGCCCACCACAGCACTCAAGCTGGGCGAAAGCCTCCAAGACCCGCTGAAGATGTATCTGGGCGACATCTATACCGTGTCGGTAAACCTGGCGGGGCTGCCGGGCCTGGTGGCTCCCTGCGGGTTTGACGGGCAGGGCCTTCCGGTGGGCGTGCAGCTCATCGGCAGGCCCTTCGGGGAAAAGACGCTCTTAAATACGGCCTATGCGTATCAGCAGGCTACCGATTATCATACCAAACGGCCGCAGGAAGGGGGAGAGAACCGATGAAATACGAGATGGTGATTGGGCTGGAGGTTCACACCGAGCTTTCCACCAAAACGAAGATTTTCTGTTCCTGCACCACCCAGTTCGGCGGCGACCCTAACACTCACTGCTGCCCGGTCTGCACGGGAATGCCGGGCACTCTGCCGGTGCTCAACAAAAGCGTGGTGGAGTACGCCATTCGGGCGGGGCTCGCCACCAACTGCACCATTACCCGGCTCAACAAGTTTGACCGGAAGAACTACTTCTATCCCGACCTTCCCAAAGCCTATCAGATTTCCCAGCTTTATCTGCCCATCTGCCAAAACGGCACGGTGGAAATCGAGACTGGGGCGGGAGTAAAGTCCATCCGCATCAAGGAAATCCACATGGAGGAGGACGCGGGCAAGCTGGTGCACGAACCCCATGAGGACGCAACCTTGGCCGACTACAACCGCTGCGGCGTGCCTCTTTTGGAAATCGTGTCCGAACCGGACTTCCGTTCGGCCGAGGAGGTGACCGCGTATCTGGAAAAGCTCAAAGCCACGCTGCAATACATCGGTGTGTCCGACTGCAAGATGCAGGAGGGTTCTCTGCGGGCGGACGTGAACGTTTCGGTGCGCCCGGTGGGACAAGAGGAATTCGGCGTGCGCACCGAGATGAAGAATATGAATTCTTTCAAAGCGGTGGCCCGTGCCATTGACTATGAGTCCAAGCGGCAGATTTCCGTTTTGGAAGCGGGAGGCCGCGTCATTCAGCAGACCAGGCGGTGGGACGATGAGAAGGGCGAGTCCTTCGCCATGCGCTCGAAGGAAAATGCCCAGGATTACCGGTATTTCCCCGAGCCGGATCTGCCGCCGGTGGAAATCGGCGACGAATGGATCGAACGGGTGGCAAAAGAGCTGCCTGAGCTTCCGGACAAAAAGCAGAGGCGCTACGTAGAAGAGCTGGGCCTCCCGGAATACGACAGCCGCATGATTACCGCCGACAAGGCCATGGCGGACTTCTTTGAAGCGGCGGCGGATCGGTGCAAAAAGCCCAAGGAAGTGTCCAACTGGATCATGGGCGACCTGTTCCGCTTGCTCAAGGAGGAGGGAAAGGAAGCCTCCGAGCTGACCCTGGCCCCGGAGAACCTCGCTACGCTTATCGGCCTGATCGACAAAGGGATCATCAATCGCAATACGGCGAAAACCGTGTTCGAGGCAATGTTTAAAACCGGGGTGGACCCGGAAGCGTATGTCAAGGAGCAGGGCCTGGAAATGGTGTCCGACCAAGGGGCGGTAGACGCAGTGATTGCGCAGGTAATAAAAGACAATCCCCAGTCGGTAGCCGACTTAAAAGGCGGCAAGGAAAAGGCCTTTGGGTTCCTCGTGGGCCAGTGCATGAAGGCGCTCAAGGGTAAGGCAGATCCCAAGATCATCAACCAAACGCTGCGTAAAGCGCTGGCAGATAAATAAACAAAATCGGTTTGTATTTCACACCCGTGTGGGGGCAGCTTTGCTGCCCCCACACGGGTGTTTGCAGGAAAGGAATATTTATAAAGAGAAAGACGTGCTTTTTCAGCAGACCGGAAGAAGAGCGATACCAGGGGATACCGAAAATGCAATGTAGTTGAAATCCATCGGCAATTCGACTACAATAAAAGAATTCAAGCAAAATCTCGCAGGTTGGAGGCAGGAATTCATGAAACGAACCATTGCCAAAAAAATCGCCTGGGCGCTGCTCCTTTGTATGCTGACCGGGCTCTTTTCTGGCTGTACCGATTCGTCCAAGTACCAGCGCAGCCCTACCGAGCTTGTGCTGGCGGGAGTGGGAGACGAGCCGGAGGCCGGGTTCGACCCCACCACTGGCTGGGGCGCTTACGGCACGTCCTTTCTTCACAGCACTCTGCTGCGGTATGACGAGACGCTTACGCTGGTCAATGATGCTGCGGAAGGCTGGCAGGTAAGCGGGGACGGGAGGACCTATTCGGTACAGCTGCGCCGGGACGTAAAATTCTCCGACGGCAGGGGAATGACCGCACACGATGTGAAGTTTACCTATGAAACGGCGAAGAAAAGCAGTTCCAGCGTGGACTTGACCATGCTCGATTCGGTGGAGGTCACTTCCGCCTACTCAGTGGATTTTCACTTAAATACGCCCTCGTCGGTCTTTGCCAGCGTGCTGACCACCATCGGCATTGTGCCCATGAACGGGTACGACGAAACCTATGGCCAAAATCCCATAGGCTCGGGTCCCTATAAGCTTATCCAGTGGGACAAGGGGCAGCAGATTGTTTTGGTTCCAAACGAGTATTACTATGGGGACAAACCCTATTATACGAGGCTTACCATCCTGTTTTTGAGTGAAAGCGCCGCCTTCGCCGCCGCGAAAGCGGGAACGGTGGACGTGGCCATTGCCGCTACCTCGGTGGCACACAACCAGAAAATCGACGGCATGCAGCTCATCAATGTCAAAAGCTGTGATAACCGGGGCATTTCCTTTCCCATGCAGAAGGTGAGCGCGCCGGACAAAAACGGCAATCCCGTGGGCAACGACGTAACCTGTGACCCGGCTATCCGCAAAGCTCTCAACGTGGGCATTTCCAGGGAAGAGCTGGTCAAGGGCATTCTGGCGGGAAACGGGTCGCCGGCGTATTCGCTGTGCGATTCCCTGCCCTGGTTTAACGAGGAAACGGTGTTTGCCGACAACGATCCCGGCCTCGCCAAACAGCTTCTGGAGGAAGCCGGCTGGGTGGATGAAAACGGCGACGGCGTGCGGGAGAAAAACGGTATCAGCGCTACTTTTAAGCTTTATTACCCGGCAGATGACAGCGTGCGCCAGTCTTTGGCGGTGGCGGTGGCGGACTTTGCCAAGACCATCGGCATCGTCATTGAGTTGCACGGGGCCAGCTGGAACGAAATTGAGCGGGTGATGCACGCGGAAGCGGTCATGTTCGGCTTCGGCAACTATACGCCTTTGGAAGTTTACAACATCTATGACAGCGCCATGTCCGGCGATTCCTATAATAACCCCAACTACTATCACAATCCCACGGTGGACGGTTATCTCAAGCAGGCTATGGAGGCCACCAGCCAAGAAGAGGCGTACGAATATTGGAAGAAGGCCCAGTTTGACGGGACCACCGGCTTTGCCTACCAGGGCGACGCGGCCTGGATGTGGCTTGTAAACGCCGACCATGTTTATTACGTGCGCGACGGGGTGGATATCGGCACCCAGCGCCTCCATCCCCACGGGCATGACTGGCCGCTTCTTTGGAACGTGGCCGACTGGAAGGCAAAATAAGCACGCAGGAATCCAAACAACAGGAAGGAGGAAGAGGCATGGCGGGAAAAACAGCGCGGTTTATACTAGGAAAGCTTCTGCGGATGCTTTCTTTGCTGCTGGCGGCCTGCCTGCTTTCCTTCTTTCTTCTGAGCCTGTCGCCCATCGACCCGGTGGAGGCCTATGTGGGCGCGTCGGTAACGGTGAGCGAGCAGCAGCGAGAGGAAATCGCCGCCCATTGGGGCCTTGATCAGCCTCCGGTCGAACGGTTCGGCTTGTGGCTTTCCTCCGTCGCCAAAGGAGACTTAGGCACCTCCCTTCTCTACCGCCGTCCGGTGCTCGACGTGATTGGAGAACGGTTTCTTGCTTCTCTTTGGCTCATGGGAATCGCCTGGATTTTTTCCGGGCTTATCGGCCTGGGGTTAGGCATCCTGGCGGGACGCAGAGAGGGAAGCCTGTGGGACAAAGGGATTCGCGGCTTCTGCCTGCTGTTGTCCTCCACCCCCACCTTCTGGGTGGGAATGGTGCTGCTTCTTATTTTCGCGGTGTGGCTGGGGTGGTTCCCGGTGGGGCTGAGCGTACCCATCGGGATGCTGGAGCAGGATGTGACTCTTTTCGACCGGCTTTCCCATGTAATCCTGCCCGCTCTCACCCTGTCCTTAGCCGGCATGGCGCCCGTTGCGCTGCATACCAGGGAAAAGCTCATGAACATCAACCGTTCCGATTACATGCTCTATGCCCGGGCACGGGGCGAAGGGGAGTGGACCGCCCTGCGCCGGCACGGCCTTCGAAACTTAGCGCTGCCGGCGGTTACCCTGCAGTTTGCTTCCTTTGCGGAGCTGTTCGGCGGGTCGGTGCTGGCCGAACAGGTCTTTTCCTACCCAGGCCTCGGCCGGGCGGCCACCGAAGCGGGCTTAAACGGAGATCTGCCGCTGCTTTTGGGCATTGTGCTTTTTTCCACCTTGTTCGTGTTTATAGGCAACTCGATTGCCGACCTACTCACCTTTTTGATTGACCCGCGTATCCGCCGTTCGAAACGAGGTGGAATATGAAACGGGTTTCTTCGGTCAAGACCCTGGCCGGCCCGGCGGCCGCCTCCTTGTGCTTGCTCATCCTACTGTTCTACGGCGCGTTGGGCGACCAAGGCCAACTGACCACCGACTTTTCTCAAAGCGGCCTGGCCCCTTCCTTCGCCCATCCCTTCGGGACCGACTGGATGGGCCGGGACATGCTCACAAGAACCCTGTTTGGCATGTCCCGAAGCCTTGGGGTCGGGCTTCTGGCTGCGCTAATTAGCGCGGCGGTGGCCCTAGCATTGGGGACGGTCGCAGCGGTGGGCGGAAAACAGGCGGACCGGGCGGTATCCTGGATCATCGACCTGTTTTTGGGCATTCCCCATATTTTGCTGGTTCTCCTGATTTCCTTCGCGCTGGGCGGCGGGATGAAGGGAGTGGTGGTGGGCGTGGCGGTCACCCATTGGCCCAGCCTTGCCAGAGTGGTGCGCGCGGAGCTTCTAAGTATAAGAAGCGCGCCATACCTGCTCGCTTCCAGACAGCTGGGAAAGGGACCGTTGTTCCTGGCGGTAAGGCATATGCTGCCCCACTTGCTTCCCCAGCTGGTGGTGGGAACGGTGCTGCTTTTTCCCCACGCTATTTTGCACGAGTCCGCCATCACCTTTCTGGGCTTCGGCCTATCCCCCCATGAGCCCGCCATGGGAATCCTGCTCGCCGAGTCGATGGACTATCTGACCTCCGGCATGTGGTGGCTGGCGGTGTTCCCGGGGCTTAGCCTGCTGGCGGGCGTGCTTTTATTTCAGTACCTGGGAGGCTGGCTGCAAAAGAGGTTTACCAAAGAAGCCTCCATCTGACGAAGGAAAGGACGAAAAGGGCATGGAAAACCAGACGCTTCTGACCATTGAGGACCTGTCGGTGCAGTTTGTTTCTGCAGGGGTTCGAACCACTGCCCTGTCCGGCCTGAGCCTGACGGCGAAAAAAGGAGAGATTCTGGCGGTGGTGGGTGCCTCCGGTGCCGGAAAAAGCCTGCTTGCCCACGCGGTTTTGGGGCTATTGCCGAAAAACGCGGAGGTAACCGGGCGGATGACCTATAAAGGGCAGGCGCTCAACGAGAAAACCCTCCCTCGCCTGCGGGGAACGGAAATCACGTTGATTCCCCAGGCAGTCACCTACCTTGACCCGTTGATGCCGGTGGGGCGTCAGGTCTATTATCCTATGAACAAACAGGAGGGCCGGGCGAAGACGGCCGCCCTCTTTGAAGAATACGGCCTATCGCCGGAGGTAATGAAAAAGTACCCTTTTGAGCTCTCCGGCGGGATGACCCGCAGAGTGCTCTTTTCCGCGGCGGTGCTCAGCGGGGCGAAGCTTCTGCTGGCCGATGAGCCCACCCCCGGCCTTTCCAGGGAAACCGCCCGGCATGTGCTGCGTCATCTGCGCGCTTTTGCCAAGGAGGGGCGAACGGTGCTGCTCATCACCCACGATTTGGACTTGGCGGTGGAATGCGCCGACCGGGTGGCGGTGCTTTACGCGGGAACCCTACTGGAAATCGCCCCAGCCACCGACTTTACCGAAGACGGAGCGGCCCTGCGCCATCCTTACAGCCAAAGCTTGTGGAATGCGCTGCCGCAAAACGGGTTTCATCCGGTGGCGGGAAATATGCTT
Organism: Clostridiales bacterium; assembly: GCA_018364155.1. Lineage (GTDB taxonomy): Bacteria > Bacillota > Clostridia > Oscillospirales > Acutalibacteraceae > Solibaculum_A. Next base: position 574,309 of record JAGZMM010000001.1, on the reverse strand, counting down.
TCGCCCGGCGAACGGGTGAAGGGCTGCCCCTTTGCTCCCCGCTGCCTGAAGAAAACGGCTCTATGCTGGGAAAAACCGGTACCGCTGCGCCCTCTTCGGGATGGGACCGTGAGGTGTATACATGCGACTTGAAGGAATCAACTTGGTGGTAAGCTATTCAAAGCGTCCGGTGCTCCAAGGGCTTTGCTTTTTCATGGAGGAAGGGGAGCGGGTGGGATTGGTCGGCCCCAGCGGCTGCGGCAAATCCACTTTGGCAAAGGTGCTTTCCGGAATGCTTTGCCCTCAGGCGGGAGAAGTACGGCTGGACGAAAAGCCGCTGCCCCAAAAGGGGTACCGGCCGGTACAGCTCATTTTTCAGCATCCCGAGCAGGCGGTGGACCCCAAATGGCGAATGGAACAGATTTTAAACGAAGGGTATTTTCCCGACCAGGACGTGCAAAACGCGCTTGGCATTGAAAAGGAGTGGCTCACCCGGTATCCAAGAGAACTGTCTGGCGGGGAGCTGCAGCGGTTTTGCATTGCCCGTGCCTTGGGGCCAAAGACAAGGTTTTTGCTCTGCGACGAAATCAGCACCATGCTCGACCCCATTACCCAGGCCCAGCTGTGGGAGTTTTTGCTCCACTGCAGCGAAAAACGGGGGATGGGGCTCTTGGTGATTACCCACAACCGGGCGCTGGCCGAACGGGTCTGCACCCGCATTGTGAAATTTGAGGATTTAAACGGAAAAGGGGAGGAACCTGATGCAAAAAAATGACGAAATCACCCTTCGCATCACCGGCATGACGGCGGAAGGCGCCGGTGTGGGCCGGGCGGAAGGAATGGCGGTGTTCGTCCCCTATGCCGCTCCGGGAGACCTTTTGCGGGCCCATGTGGTTAAGGTGCATAAAACCTACGCCTTCGCGAAAATCGAAGAGATATTAGAGTCCTCCGCCGACCGGGTGGAGCCGGATTGTCCGGTATTCGGCCGGTGCGGCGGCTGCGTCTACCGGCATTTGACCTACGAGGCGGAGCTTGAGGCAAAGCGCCAGCGAGTGCAGGACGCGCTGGCCCGCATTGGCGGAATGCCAATCGAAGTGCCGCCGGTTCTCGGCAGTGAAGCGGTGGACGCTTATCGAAATAAGGCCCAGTACCCGGTAGCGCGGGTAAATGGGCAGCTACAGATCGGCTTTTTTGCCCCCCGCAGCCACCGGATTGTCGACTGCCGGGACTGCCGCTTGCAGCCGCCCGAGTTTACCGCTGCGGTAAAAGCCGTGGCCGGTTGGATGGAGCGGTACCAGGTTTCCGCCTACGAGGAGAAGAACCACCGGGGCCTTGTGCGCCACATTTATCTGCGCAAGGGCGAGGAAACCGGACAGGTGATGGTGTGCCTAGTGGCAAACGGCAGAGGGCTTCCCCATCAGGAAGAACTGCTGGAAGCCTTGCGCGAGCAGGTCTTGGGCCTTGCTAGCGTGGTACTCAATGTCAATGAAGCGCGCACCAACGTGATTGTAGGCAAAACCTGCATCCCATTGTGGGGCGCGCCGGCAATTGAAGACGTGCTGTGTGGAGTGCGGGTGTCCATCTCCCCGCTGAGCTTTTACCAGGTTAACCGCCGACAGTGCCAGGTGCTCTACCGCAAAGCCGCCGACTACGCGGGACTCACTGGGAGCGAAACCGTGCTCGATTTGTACTGCGGGATCGGGACCATTGGTTTAACCATGGCGAAAAAGGCCGGACGCATCATTGGGGTGGAGGTGGTTTCCCAGGCGGTGGAAGACGCCAGGGAGAATGCCAGACGAAACGGCATCGAAAACGCGACCTTTTTGTGCGCGGACGCGGCGCAGGCCGCCGTAAGGCTTGCGAAAGAGGAAATCCGGCCGGACATAGTGCTTCTCGACCCGCCGCGCAAGGGCTGCACGGAAGAATTGGCTGCGACCGTTTCCCAGATGGGGCCTCGGCGGATTGTGTACGTGTCCTGCGACCCGGGGACGCTTGCGAGGGATTTAAAGACCTTCGGAGCGCTCGGCTATCATACGGATGCTGTGCAGCCGGTGGATATGTTCCCCCGCACCGCCCATGTGGAAACGGTGGCGCGGCTGACAAAATAAGCCCCTATTTGCATGTGTCAGGCTGGTTTTGGGCCAAAGCAGGGGGCGGCGGAAACTTCTTCGGTAAAGAGCGGTGATCACGTGAAGAAAAAGCGGGTTGCTTTTTTAAAAAAACATGCGGTTTTGGTGGCAGCGGCCGTCTGTGCGGCGGCTTCTGCCTTTTTTGTACCGCCCGACGAAACCTATTTCTCCTACCTGGACCTGCGGGTGCTCTGCCTGCTTTTCTCCCTGATGGTGGTGGTCGCGGGGCTGCAAAGCTGCAACTTGTTTGCCGTTTTGTCCCAAAAGCTTTTGCAGGGAAAGCGCAACCTGCGGGCTTTGGTGCTTTTGTTGGTGCTGCTCCCGTTTTTTTCTTCCATGCTCATCACCAACGACGTGGCTCTGATTACCTTCGTTCCCTTCGCCATTCTAGTGCTCAGCCTACTTGGAGAGCGCCGGCACTTGATAAAAGTGATCGTCTTGCAGACGGTGGCGGCCAACCTGGGCAGCATGGCCACCCCCTTCGGCAATCCCCAGAACCTATACCTGTACACCACCTTTTCCATTTCCCCGCTGGACTTTCTGCTGATCATGGGGAAATTTACCGGGTGCAGTCTTTTGCTGCTTCTTTTGTGCGGATTTCTTTTTCCAAAGGAAATCTTGACCGTCTGTTTTCCGCAAAAGGCCGCCGTATCGAGCCGGCTGGACGTGATTCTCTACGGAATGCTGTTCGTCTGCTGTTTGCTGGCGGTTTTGCATGTTCTGCCCTATTGGGCGGCGCTGGTGCTGGTCGCAGGCGTCACCTTATGGAGAAACCCGTCCCTCCTCAAGCGGGCGGACTACGGCCTGCTGCTCACCTTCGTCTGCTTTTTTATTTTCTCCGGGAACATGGGGCGCATCCCCTTTTTTCAGGACCTGTTCTCCGGCTTTCTGAACACGGCCCCGGTGGCTACCGCCATTGTCAGCAGCCAGGTTATCAGCAACGTGCCCGCCGCCGTACTTCTTTCCCGGTTTACCGGGGACGGGGCCAGCCTGCTCATCGGGACGAACCTGGGAGGCCTGGGAACGCTGATTGCGTCCTTAGCGAGCCTGATTTCCTTTCAGTTCTACACGGCGCAGCCGGACGCAAAGCCGCTGCGGTATTTGGGGGCCTTTACTCTTTTCAACCTGGGGTTTTTGGCGGTTCTCTGGCTGATGACCCTCCTGTGAGGAAAGGAGAAGAAACCATGAATGAAGTTTGTTATTATCCCATCGGCGTGCGGTTTCACGGGAAGACCCGGCTCGCTATTTGGCACGATCGGGGAACCGGTGGGCTTTGCGTGAAGGAAGGCCGAATACCCTCCTTTGCTTGCGAAGAGGACGTTTTTCTCTATGCAGAAAAAGAAGGATTTATCCTGGAGTCCCAGCCAGCCCCTCTTTATGATCTGGATAGACTCAGCCGCTGGCTGCGAGGCGGGGAGAACGAAGTGGAGTGTGAATGGCTTCTTAATTTCTGGAATTTGTTTTCCGACGCGGCGAGTTCTATAGGCCAGGCCTTTTTAGGAGACCAAAAAAATCAGGAGTTTAACGCCCTTTATGATCAGCTGTTTTTCGGCTGTAACTTGCCCGCCCTGCGTGGGAATGGAGAATGGTACACGCCGATTTTTTCCCAAAAGGAAGTCTATCGGCTCCGAGTAATTCTGAAAAACGGTCTGCGGTTGTTTTTACGCGGGTTGCAGCAAACGCAGTAGGAGCGCTGATGGAAAGCGCATGCGTATTTGGAATGAAATTTCCAGAAAAACGTGGACATTTATACGGCTTGACGTTGCTGGCCCGATGGAAACGAAATAGGATACAATTCTCACCAGAAAAAAGGCCGATATCCGGCCTTTTTTCTTTGAAAATCATTACAGATGTGAAGCTTTTGTTAAATTCCGGATTCCGAAGTAGACAGAGGACGGAAAAAAGCCTATTATATGTGATGCACATGTAAATGAGGCTGGCGAATAGCCCACGATAGGGGGGAGAATGGTGGAGCTGCGGCTTTTCCGCGAGCAGGTGCTGCGGGACATTCAATTGACCAAGACGTACATGGAAAAGACCATGGACCCGGTGGTCCAGTCGGAAGGGTTGACGGTTTTGCAGGCGCTGGTGCTTTTGGGCCTTGAGCAGGGAACCGTCGACAACGTAAGCTCCCTGTGCCACGCTACCGGGATGGGGCAGGCCAACGCGTCCACCCTCTGCAAGAAGATGGAACGGGAAGGGTTTCTGCTGCGAGTCCGCGGCAAGGAAGATGCGCGGGTGGTAACCTTACAGCTGGCGGACCGGGGAAGGAATGCCTTATCCCGGATGAAGGAAAAGTTTCAGGCGTATGACGTCGTGTTGCAAACCATTCCACCGGAGAAGTTCGATGCGGTTCTTGGGGGCATTGCGGCCGCCCAGGAGATTCTGCGCCGGATTCTCGCTTATCAGCAGGCAAACAAAGGAGGCACGCAATCATGCTAGAACTCAAGCATATTCGAAAAACCTACCGGGTGGGGGACATCGAAACCAAAGCCCTAGACGACATCAGCGTGGCGTTTCGGCAGAAGGAATTCGTGGCGATTTTGGGAACCAGCGGGTCGGGAAAAACCACCTGCCTGAATATCATCGGCGGGCTCGACCGGTACGATTCAGGCGAGCTTGTCATCAAGGGAAAGAAAACCTCCGACTTCAAGGAGCGGGACTGGGATGCCTACCGTAACAATTCGGTGGGCTTTGTTTTCCAGAGCTACAATCTGATTATGCATCTGAGCATTGTGGAAAATGTGGAGCTGGGCATGACCTTAAGCGGTGTGTCTTCCGAGGAAAAGCGCAAGCGAGCACTGCAGGTGCTTGAGCAGGTGGGCCTAAAAGATCATTTGCACAAAAAGCCCAACCAGCTTTCCGGCGGTCAGATGCAGCGGGTGGCCATTGCCCGGGCCTTGGCAAACGACCCGGAAATCCTTTTGTGCGACGAGCCCACCGGCGCGCTGGACACCGCCACCAGCATTCAGATTATGGATTTAATCCAGTCGGTAGCCAAGGACCGGCTGGTTATCATGGTCACTCACAACCCGGAAATTGCGGAAAAATACGCCGACCGGATCATCCGGTTCCAGGACGGCAAAATCATTTCCGACAGCCATCCTCACCAGGAGCGGCCCAAGCCGGACCTGTTTACCCTGAAAAAGACCAGCATGAGCTTTTTCACCGCCCTCAAGCTCTCCTTTAACAACATCAAAACCAAGAAAGGCCGTACTTTCCTGACTTCCTTTGCCTCCAGCATTGGCATCATCGGCATCGCGGTCATACTGAGCCTGTCCACCGGCTTTCGCACGCAAATCGATCAGTTCCAGCAGGACGCTATGGCGGAATTCCCCATCTTTATCTCCCAAAAGGCAGCCGAGGTGGACATGGACACCATGATGGAACAGTCCAAAAAGATGCAAGACCAGGTCAAGGGCGCGGGAGAATACTCCGATTCCAAAGAAGTTTACCTCTATGACCCGTCCGAGTCCCAGGTGATGCACCAAAACGTCTTTACCGACGAATATATGGACTATCTCAACGGGATTGACCCGGAAATCTGCAGTGGCATCGGCTATACCCGCATTGTCAACATGAACCTGCTGCGCCAGGTGGACGGGGAAGTGATCCCGGTCACGCTGTCGGACAGCGCGTCCGGTTCGGAATCGGGCATGAGCTCCATGCATCTGTCCTCCTACCCCAAGGAGCTCAAGGAGGACGGTGGGTCATACCTTCAGAAAAACTACGATGTGCTGGAAGGAACGTATCCCGAAAGCCCTACCGATATGGTGCTTGTGGTGGATGCCAACAACGAAGTCAAGGTGGATGTGTTCAAAAATCTGGGCATTGACGTGGAGGGAAGGGACACCATTCCGTTTTCCGAGATCGTGGGTTTGGAAATGAAACTCATCCCCAACGACGACTATTATGTGAAGACCGAGTTCGGCACTTTCCTGCCGGGTACCGATTACGCCGCTATGTACCATTCTGCTGATGCGGTGACGGTGCGCATTGTGGGCGTGGTCCGCCAGAAGGAGGACTTGGGCTACGGGCTCTTGGGCGCGGGTCTTGCTTACAGCGACGAGCTGTCCCAAAGAATCATCGACATGGCGATGGATTCCCAAATCGTCAAGGCCCAGAAGGACAGCGACAAAAACGTCATGACCATGGAAGACCTGGACGCAGAAACCAAGTCCTCCTTCCTGTCCTACCTGGGCGGCAACGCCACTCCGTATATGGTGATGGTCTACCCCAATAACTTCAGCGATAAGGACGCGGTTACCGATTACCTGGACGCCTACAACGAAGGCAAGGATGAGAAGGACCAGATTCTCTACACCGATCTGGCCGCTACCATGTCCACCATGACCGGCGGCATTATGGACGGTATTACCATTGTGCTGGTGGCCTTTGCCGCCATCTCTCTGGTGGTCAGCCTGATTATGATCTGTATCATCACTTATACCTCGGTGCTCGAGCGTACCAAGGAAATCGGTATTCTACGGGCCCTGGGCGCCCGTAAGAAGGACATTACCCGGGTTTTCGATGCGGAAACCTGTATCTTGGGCATCTTTTCCGGGGTGCTGGGCGTGGTGATCGCCTGGCTGCTAAACTTCCCCATCAACCAGATCCTTTACAATATGACAGAGCTGGAAAACGTGGCGAATCTTCAGTTTGTCCACGCGGTGCTGCTGGTGGCCATCAGCACGGTGCTGACCATGTTGGGCGGGCATATTCCGGCCCGCATGGCGTCCAAACGGGACGCGGTAGAGGCGCTGCGCTCCGAATAAAGGCAAGCGGATGCAAAAAGCCGCCCGGTTATATGCTTTGTGCATAAGCCAGGGCGGCTTTTTGCTGCGAAGGAAGAGAAAAAGGAAGCTTACACCGCCTGCCTTTTATTCGGCGAAATCTGGCACCAAGAGTAAGGACAAAGCTATAAAAATTAGCTGCTTGAAAAGACTGGGCAGAGGAACAGCCAGATATTTTCATGTCTTACATCTGGAAAGTGCATCCAAGGCCATTGTGTTTCCGGGTTATAGCGGCTATAATAAAACCATTCTAGGGTATATCATCCGATCGGAGTATTGCCATGAAACGAGAGCAGAAAAGTTCGGACCGCCTCCAACAATTTTATTCCTATTTCAGTGCCCTCAAGCCTTTTTTTGAGGGAAGCCGTCCGCTTTTGACGGACTTGGAGGCGTTGGCGGACTTTTTGTCGGCCACGACGGCGGTGAACCGCCTTGCTTTGATGTGCCTGGACGGGCAGGGAACTTGCAAAAAATTCGCAGTATGGACGAAGACGCAAGGTATATGGAAAATCCCGATTTCCGAAATGTCTCCTTCCTTGTTTTCCAAGCTTAACCGCTTAGGACGGGAAGATCAACCGGCGCAGGAACTGGTGGAAGAAACGGTACGTTTGGTTTACACAGGTTTCGGCGGCAAAACGCATACCCTGGCGCTGCCGGTCACCCATATGGGCAGACGGTTGGGCCTGGCCTTTTTTACAAAGGATGAAGCAGAGAAAGACTGGACGGATCAGGAAAGGGAAATGCTCGGGACGATTACCCCGGTGATGGGCATTTCCTTTGCCAACCGCGACCGCGAGGAAGAGAATCGGGTGCAGGAATTGGTCTTTAATTCCATGCTCGATTGCATGAGCGCCAGCGTTTATGTCACCGATGTAAAGACCGACCGGATTTTGTTTATGAATCAGTCGATGAAAAAGGAGTTCGGCATTGAAAAGCCGGAAGGCAAAATCTGCTGGCAGGTTTTGCAGAAGGGGATGACCGGCCGGTGTGAGTTTTGCCCGGTAGAGGAATTGGTACAAAGCGGGAAGGAGAATCCTTCCTGTATCTGGGAGGAACACAGCACGGTGACTGGGCGCATTTATGAAAATTACGATACGCTCATTCGGTGGCTGGACGGATCGCTGGTGCATTTGCAGCAGTCGGTGGACATTACCGCCTCTCGCAAACTGACTAGGGAAGCGCGTATCGATGAGCTGACAGAGTTTTTAAACCGCCGGGCGGGAAAGCTCGCTCTGTCCGAGACGCTTGCGCGTGCGAAAATGGAGAAAGTTTGCGTCAGTGTGGCACTGTACGACATCAATGTGCTCAAGGAGGTCAACGATACTTATGGCCATTCCGAAGGGGACCGGATGATCACCTTGATCTGCCAAGCGGTGCGCAGAGCGCTTTCGTTGGAGGATTTTGCCTTCCGCCTGAGCGGGGACGAATTCGTAGTGGTTTTTTACGGGCTTCCCAAGCAAGAGGGGACTCAGCGGATGGCTGAGGTCCAGGAGCAGCTGCGTAAAACAAGGAAAGAAAAGAATATCCCTTATGCGTTGAGCTTTTGCTATGGAGTGGTTGAGGTACTGGGGAAGGAGTGCGTCACTGTCAAAGAGGTGCTCACCCAGGCGGACGAAAAAATGTACGAGCAGAAGCGCCGGTTTCACATCGAGCTGGCACACGAACAAGCTCAGCGGGCAGACAGGCGGCAGAAAGCGGACAAAGAGGCATTTGATTACGACAAGGATCGGTTGTATCATGCTCTGGAGCAGAGCACCGACGATTATATTTATGTGTGTAACATGAAGACCGGGACGTTTCGGTATCCCAGGGCTATGGTGGAAGAATTCGGCCTGCCGGGCGAGGTGGTGGAGAACGCGGCCGCCATCTGGGGAGCCAAGGTCCACGAACATGACAAACAGGCATTTTTGGAGTCCAACCAGGAAATCACCGACGGGCGCACCGACATCCACTGTGTGGAATACCGGGCAATCAACAAAAAGGGCGAATGGGTCTGGCTGCGCTGCCGGGGACATCTGGAGCGCGACGAGGCCGGAGAGCCCACCCTGTTCGCCGGAATTATCTCCAAGCTTGGAAAACGAAACCGCATCGACCCCATGACCGGCCTTTACAACAAGTATGCCTTTGAAGACGAGGTGGAGGAATGCATCCACAGCCAGGAAACCCGGAAGTTGGGGATTATGGTGCTGGGGATGGATGACTTCCGGCGGGTCAACGACCTGTACGACCGCAGCTTTGGAGACGAGGTGTTGCACGCCACCGCTCAGAAAATCCAGGCGCTGCTGCCAAACGGCGCCGTCCTTTACCGGCTGGATGGGGATGAATTTGGCGTTTTGCTGCCAAACGGCGGGCGCAAGGAGATGGAATCCATCTATCAGGCGGTTTCCAAGCGTGTTTCCCACCAGCAGGAGCTTGGCGGGAATAAGTATTACTCTACCCTGTCCGCTGGCTGTGTACGCTATCCGGAGGACGCTCGCACCTATCTCGACCTGCTCAAATATGCAGGGTACTCCCTGGAGACCTCCAAGGCCGCCGGACGAGGCCGGATGACCTTCTTTTCCGAGGAAATTCTGTCGCACAAGGAGAAGGCCCTGGAGTTTATTGAATTGCTGCGGGAAAGCGTGGAAAACCGGTTCGCTGGGTTTCGGCTGCATTACCAGCCGCAGGTATCGGCTCGGGACGGGCGCGTGCTGGGAGCAGAAGCGCTTGTACGGTGGCAGTGTGAGAAGTATGGACGGGTACGGCCGGCGGTATTTATCCCCCTTCTTGAGCAAAGCGGTCTGATTCTCCCGGTGGGCCGATGGATTTTGAGAGAAGCAGTTCGGCGGTGCAAAGAATGGACTCGGATGGACCCGGATTTTGTGATGAGCGTCAACCTGTCCTACGTACAGATTGCCGAGGACGATTTCCTTCCCTTTTTGGAAAGCGCCCTTAAGGAGGCGCAGCTTGCCCCTAAAAACCTGGTGGTAGAGCTGACGGAAACGTATCTGGCCCGGGAAAGCGGAACTCTCAAAAAGCTTTTCGACCAGGTCCGCGCCCTGGGCGTGCGCATCGCGATAGACGATTTTGGCACCGGGTATTCCTCGCTGGAGATACTCAAAAATTCTCCGGCTGACATCGTTAAAATCGACAAGACCTTCATCCGGGACATCCGTACCAGCCGGTTTGACGCCACCTTTATTCGTTTTGTGGTGGAGCTGTGCCACGACGTGGGCATCCGGGTGTGTTTGGAAGGGGTGGAAACTCCGGAGGAATATCAGATTGTCGGGCAGATGGGACTGGACACCATCCAAGGTTACCTTTTTGGAAAACCGGAGCCAGAGGAAGTATTTGAAAAGAAATTCTTCTGAATAAAAGGTTTGTGCACATCGGGCCCCATCGGCAAATGCCGGCGGGGCTCTTCTTGGTCCGGTCTGGAGAAAATCGAAAACAGGCGGCGCGCTTCTTTTCCGACGGCTTTCGAGGGGCGGAGTAGAGCAAATGCGGTAAAATAGAGCCAAGTCTCATTTTCAGAAAAGGAGCCAAACTCAGCCGATGGACAAATATAAAAAGCTGATATCCAATACAGTGATTTTTGCCATCGGCACCTTCAGCTCGAAGGTGCTGGTGTTCCTGCTTATGCCCCTTTATACGACGGTACTGAGCAACGAGGAATACGGCGTGACCGACCTGCTGGTACAGACGGGAAACTTGTTGCTGCCGTTGGTGTCGCTGGGAATTGTCAACGCGGTGGTGCGCTTTGGACTGGACAAAAGCGTGCGCAAAACCGATGTGTTTTCCACCGGCCTTCTGACCATTTTCTGCGGGTTCGGGGTGCTGCTGGCCTTCTGGCCGCTTCTAAACCAGGTGGACGTGATTTCCGGGCATACCGGGCTCATTTACGCCTTTGTCCTCATGTCCTCCTTGCGCTCCCTCTGCTCCCAGTTTACACGGGCCAGAGGCCTCGTGCGCCTTTATGCCTTCGACGGCATTCTCAGCACCGTCACCACCATCCTCTTTAACGTGCTTTTTCTGGTGGCGTTTGGATGGGGCATTTCCGGCTATGTGCTGGCTATGGTTTGTTCCGACTTTATTTCGGTGGCGTTTTTGTTTTTCATGGGACGGCTTTCCAAGTATATCCGCATCGGCGGGATGGAAGGGTCCACCGTCAAAGCCATGCTCAAGTACGCAGTCCCCATGATTCCCAACACCATGTTCTGGTGGATTACCAACGTCTCCGACCGGTACATCGTCACCGCTTTGTGTGGAGAGGGAGCTAACGGCCTGTACGCGGTGGCCTATAAGATTCCTTCCATCGTGGTGTTGATTTCCGGCATCTTTATGGACGCCTGGCAGCTTTCCGCCGTCACCGAGGAAAAAGCCCGTGCCCGATTTTTTACCAAGGTGTTCCGTTCCTACAGCGCCCTGATTATGATGGCGGCTTCCGGCATCATCCTGGTCTGCAAGCTGATGACCAAGCTTTTGGTGTCCGACGAGTTCTACGATTCCTGGCAGTATATCCCTCTGCTTGTGCTGGCCACCGCTTTTTCCTGCCTAGTCAATTTTCTGGGCAGCGTCTACATGGTCAAAAAGAAAAGTATGCTCTCTCTGGTGACCACGGCGGCAGGCGCAGGCTTAAACATCGGACTCAACTTCCTTCTTATTCCCATGATGGGGGTAAACGGTGCGGCTCTTGCCACCTTTGCAAGCTATGTATTCGTCTTTTTGCTGCGAGCGGTGTCGGCCAGGTGGTTTATTTTCATCGACTACGGCACAGGAAAGCTGTTTGCCAATACCCTTCTTCTGGTAGCCCAAAGTGCTTGTATGCTGCTGCAGCCCCCTTACTGGGCACTTTTGCAGGCGGCTTTTGTGCTGCTCATCTTTGCAGTCAATTCCAGGGAACTGTTGGAAAATGCCGAGAAGCTTCTTCACCGCAAACCGAAGCCGTCGAAAAAAGCGTCCAAATAGCCGCACGTTATGCCTGTATTCTAACAAAGCCCCGGCAGCTAGCTGCCGGGGCTTTGTTAGAATACAAAAAACGACAGAATCAATCATTATCTCTCATTATAAAAGGAATAAATCAAGAATATTAACTATAATTATGCTATATATACAAAAATAATCATGCAAATTCGTTATATAAGCGACTGAAAGTGATTGACTTTGATTGTTTGTGGTGTTATGATCGAAACAGAAAGGGAGTGAGAACTATGCTGACCGAACAGCGGCAGCGGGCCATCCTCGACCTGCTTTCGGAACGAAAGGCAGTTACCGTGACGGAACTGACCGAGCTGTTGGATACATCCGAGTCTACCATCCGCCGGGATCTTGCCACCCTTCATGAAATGGGCCGGCTCAAAAAGGTTCACGGCGGCGCCACCGCCCTCGAAGGAGAATACAGCACGACTGATGACGACGTATCGGTGCGCAAGGACCTGAACATGGAGGAGAAAAAGCGCATTGCCGCCTATGGAGCGTCCCTTGTTTTACCGGGAGACTTTGTTTATATCGACGCGGGCACCACTACCGAGCTTTTGGTGGATCATCTGACGGAAAAGCGGGCGGTGTACGTTACCAATGCCCTCTCCCACGCCCGCAAGCTTGCCCAGAGCGGCTGCCGGGTGATTCTCCTGGGCGGGGAGCTCAAAGCCTCCACCGATGCGGCGGTAGGTGCCGAAACCGTACGCTTTTTGCAGAAATACAATTTTACGAAAGGTTTTTTCGGGGTCAACGGCGTACATCCCCGCTGCGGCCTGAGCACGCCGGAAGCAAACGAAGCGGCAGTGAAGGCGGAGGCCCTTTCCCGATGCCGGGACGGGTTTGTGCTGGCCGACCCTAGTAAATTCGGGCAGATTTCCTCCGTAACCTTTGGGGCGCTGGCGGATGCGGTTCTTCTCACCACGGTGCTTGCCGAAAAACGATACCACAGCTACACGAGAATCGTGGAGGTGGATGCTTTATGATTTACACCGTTACCTTTAATCCCTGTCTCGATTACATCGTCCGGGTTCCTTTTTTTGAGCCGGGCACGGTCAACCGCTCCGAGTTTGAGGACGTGTTTGCGGGCGGCAAGGGAATCAACGTCTCGCTTGTTTTGAAAAATCTAGGAGTGGACAATGTGGCTTTGGGCTTTACCGCCGGATTCACCGGCCGGGAAATCGAACGCGCCGTCGGAGAAACCGGCTGCAAAGCCGATTTTATTCGAGTGGAAAACGGAATGTCCCGCATCAACGTCAAGCTCAAAGCCCAGGTGGAAAGCGAAATCAACGGCCGTGGGCCTCGCCTGGGCGGGGAAGATTTGAGAAAGCTTTATGAAAAGCTGGATGTCCTGAAAAAAGGGGATTTTTTGGTGCTGGCCGGGTCCATTCCGGATACCCTGCCCGGCGACGTTTACGAGAGCATCCTCAGGCGGCTGCAGGGCAGAGGAATCCACTTTGTGGTGGATGCCACGAAGGATCTACTCAAAAACGTCCTCAAATACCATCCCTTCCTCATTAAGCCAAACCATCACGAATTGGGCGAACTGTTCGGCGTTACCATCACAGGCGGCGACGCCGTGGCCGAGTACGCCGGGAAGCTCCAGGAGCTGGGCGCGCGCAACGTGCTCGTTTCCATGGCCGGGGACGGCGCCCTGCTGAAAACCCAGGACGGGAGCATTTACAAGAGCCCGGCGCCCAAAGGCAAGGTTATAAACTCGGTGGGTGCGGGGGATTCTATGGTAGCCGGCTTCCTTGCCGGGTATCTGCAAACAGGAAATCTGCAAACCGCCTTCCGTATGGGAGTGGCAACAGGAAGCGCCAGCGCCTTTTCGGAAAGGCTTGCTACGAAAGAAGAAGTCCACCGGCTGCTTGCAGCCATGTGAGGAAAAGGGGGAGAATGCCGTGCGCATCACCGATTTGCTCAAAAAAGAAGGCATTGACTTAAACGCCAGGGTGGCCGATAAGCAGCAGGCCATCGACCGTCTGGTAACGCTGATGGAACAGACCGGCAGCCTGCGCGACCCGGCTGAATACAAGGCGTGCGTGCAAAGGCGGGAGGAAGAGGGAACCACCGGCATCGGGGAAGGGGTTGCCATCCCCCACGCCAAGACGAATGCGGTGCGCCGTGCCGCGTTGAGCGCCATGGTGGTCAAGGACGGCGTGGATTACGATTCTCTCGACGGCGCGCCCGTCTACCTACTTTTTCTGATTGCCGCGCCCGATACGGCTCAGAACGTCCATCTGGACGTGCTTGGGCGTCTGTCCATCCTGCTGATGGACGGGGATTTCCGCCAAAAGCTCATCCATGCCAAAGATACGGATGCGTTTTTATCCCTCATCGACCAGTGCGAAACGGAAAAATTTCAAGAGGAAACCAAGGAAACGTCCAAGGTTCAAACGGGTTACCAGGTGCTGGCGGTCACCGCCTGCCCCACCGGCATCGCCCACACCTATATGGCAGCCGAAAGCCTGGAAAACACGGCCAGAGAACTGGGCATTTCCATTAAGGTGGAGACAAACGGCTCAGGCGGTGCGAAAAACGTGCTGACGCCCAAGGAAATTGAAGAGGCGGGCTGCATCCTCATCGCCGCCGACAAAAATGTTCCCATGGCCCGGTTTGACGGCAAGCCTCTAATCCAGACCAAGGTGGCAAACGGCATCAACAAAGCAAAAGAACTTTTGATTGAAGCCACAAGCGGCAAGGTCGCCCCTTATCACCACGAAGGCAGGGGAGAAGAGAGGCAGGAGCAGAAAAACGAAGGAAAGGAAAGCGTGGGCCGCCAGATTTACAAGCATTTGATGAACGGCGTCTCTCATATGCTGCCCTTCGTCATCGGCGGGGGCATCCTGATCGCCCTTTCCTTCCTCTTTGATAATTATGCCCTCGACCCGTCCAATTTCGGCAAGAATACCGATTTCGCCCGCTTCCTTAATACCGTGGGCAACGCGGCCTTCGGCTTTATGCTCCCCATTCTAGCGGGGTTCATCGCCATGAGCATTGGCGACCGGCCGGCGCTGGCGATTGGCTTTGTGGGCGGGGCGCTGGCCGTGTCGGGCGGTGCCGGGTTTTTGGGCGCGCTGCTGGCTGGCTTTATCGCCGGGTACCTAGTGGTTTTGCTGCGCAAGGTATTCGATAAGCTGCCCAAAAGCCTGGAAGGCATCAAACCGGTGCTTCTTTATCCGGTTCTGGGCATTCTCGCCATCGGGGCAATTATGACCTTCCTCGTCAACCCGCCTATGAGCGCCCTCAACAACTGGATTACTGAACTGCTTAACTCCATGCGCGGCGGCAACGAGGTGGTCCTCGTGCTCTTAGGGGCTCTGCTGGGCGGTATGATGTCCATCGACATGGGCGGCCCCATCAACAAGGCAGCCTATCTCTTCGGCACCGCTTCCCTGGCGACCATGACCGAAGGCTCCTTCGAAATCATGGCGTCGGTGATGATCGGCGGCATGGTGGCGCCGCTTGCCATCGCTTTGTGCACCACCTTCTTTCAAAACCGGTTCACCAAGAAAGAGCGCCAGTCCGGCATGGTCAACTATGTGATGGGCCTATCTTTTATCACTGAAGGGGCCATTCCCTTCGCCGCCGCCGACCCTTTGCGGGTGATTCCCTCCTGTGTGGTGGGTTCTGCAGTGGCGGGAGGCCTGTCCATGTTCTTTCACTGCACTCTGCGCGCGCCCCACGGCGGCATCTTTGTGGTGCCGGTTATTGGCAACCCCTTCTGGTACCTGGTGGCGCTGCTGGCGGGCTCGGTGGTCGGGATGCTGATGCTGGCCCTGCTCAAAAAGCCCATTCGAGAAGGCAAAAAGGAAATTGCGGCTGATAAATAAGAAAAAGGAGCGAAATCATCGATGAAAGAGTTTACCTATGTCATCACCGATCCCGAGGGCATCCACGCCCGTCCCGCCGGCCTGCTTGTCAAGGAGGCCAACCGCTTTAAAAGCAAGATCACCCTCCACAAGGAGGAGAAAACCGCAGACGCCAAGCGCATCTTTGCAGTCATGGGCCTGATCGCCAAGAAGGACCAGCCCATTGTGGTCACCGTCGAAGGCGAGGACGAAGAGATGGCGGCTAAGGCCATAAAAGCGTTTCTGAAAGCAAATTTATAACCAAAAAGACCTGCCGCCGTTTTTACAAGCGGCGGCAGGAAACCGAAGCGAAGGGAGAAAACCGCATGAGAATTTTAAACGGAACGGGCGTGTTCGGCGGTATTGCCTTCGGCCGGCTTTCCTTCTATAAACGAAACGAGCAGAAGATCCGCCGGTATCACGTAGAGGACACCGGGGCGGAGCTTCGCCGCTTCGAGAAAGCGAAACAGACCGCCGTCACCCAGCTTGAGATCCTGTATGAGAAGGCGCTCAAGGAGGTGGGAGAAACCCAGGCGATGATTTTCCAGATTCATCAGATGATGCTCGAGGACCCGGATTACTGCGAGTCGGTGCAGAATATCATCAACACTCAGCAGGTCAACGCTGAGTTTGCCGTGGGTACCACGGAGGATAATTTTCGCCAGATGTTTTCGGCCATGGAGGACAGCTATATGCGGGCCAGGGCGGCTGACGTCAAGGATGTATCCGACCGGGTGCTGGGCATTTTGGCCGACACAGACAGTGCCGCGCAGACGTATGACGAGCCGGTTATTGTAGCGGCGGACGATCTGGCCCCCAGCGAAACGGTGCAGCTGGACAAAAATAAGGTGTTGGCCTTCGTCACCATGTTCGGCTCTCAAAACTCCCACACGGCCATCCTCTCGCGCACTAGGAACATCCCCGCTATCATTGGGCTCGGAGACGGCCTCAAGGAAGAGTACGACGGAAAATTGGCCATTGTGGACGGATTGACCGGCCGGCTTTACATCGAACCCGATGAGGATACCTTTGCGGCCATGAAGCAAAAGCAGAAAAGCGAGGAGGAAAAACGCGCCCTTCTTTTGCAGCTCAAGGGACTGGAAAACGTTACCTTAGACGGGCGGAAGATCCATGTTTACGCCAACATCGGCAATACCGGCGACGTAGGGGTGGTGCTGCAAAACGACGCGGATGGCATCGGGCTGTTTCGCAGTGAGTTTTTGTACTTGGAAAGCAAGGATTATCCCACCGAAGAGGAACAGTTTAAGGCCTACAAAACGGTGGCGGAGAATATGGCCGGCAAAAAGGTGGTCATCCGTACCCTGGACATTGGTGCGGATAAGCAGATCGGTTACTTTGGCCTGCCCCGGGAAGAAAATCCCGCTATGGGCTACCGGGCCGTCCGCATCTGCTTAGACCGTCCGAAGGTGTTCAAAACCCAGCTGCGCGCTCTCTACCGCGCTTCCTCTTATGGCAACCTTGCCATTATGTTCCCCATGATCGTCTCAGTGCAAGAGGTGCGCCAGATTAAAACACTTGTGGAGGAAGTCAAAACAGAGCTGCGAAAAGAGGGCATCCCCTTCTGGGACGGGGTGGAGCTTGGCATTATGATCGAAACCCCGGCCGCCGCCGTCATGAGCGACGTGCTTGCCAGGGAAGTGGACTTCTTCAGCATCGGCACCAATGACCTGACCCAATATACCCTGGCCATCGACCGGCAGAACCACAAGCTGGATTCCTTCTACGACCCGCATCATCCGGCGGTGCTTCGCCTGATTCGCTATGTGGTGGAAAGCGCTCACAAGGCGGGCATTTGGGTGGGCGTCTGCGGCGAGCTGGGTGCGGACCTGAGCTTGACTGAAACCTTCCTTGCTATGGGGATTGACGAGCTGTCGGTGTCCCCTCCCTATGTGCTCCCTTTGCGCAAAAAGATCCGGGAAACGGATGTGCAAAAGGTGCTCGGACGGCAAACTTTCGAGGGATAGACCGGGCCAAAATCCAAACTCTCAGCCCTGCCTTTGCAACAGAAAAGAGCCGCGTTTGGAATGAAACGGGGTAGTTCTTGGCTCTAGTTTTGCTTTGGAAAGATACCGGACACGCAATTGAACATAGATGCGGGTCTTACATAGGAAAAAGCCCCGGGCATATTTGCCCGGGGCTTTTTCTACGCAATCAAGCGGCCCGACACCGCAAACGTGTTGAGAGAACAGAAAGCGATAGGCGTTACCATAAAGTTTGGGTAGGCGTGCGTCAGGAAAAAACGATTGTTCTCCTCTGAAATGGCTTATGGAAGCAGTTCCTTTGGAGGCGCGGTAAAGGAATAGACAGTGGCGGCCACGTCCGTCAGGTAGAACACCTCGAACGAAGGACCGTCGGGACTGCCGTAAATGTCCTTTAGGCTGGGCAGCAGCTCGAACGCCTTTCTTTTTGCCTCGGGATTCAAGTCAAACACGGCTTTTCCGCTTAGCCGCAGCCATTCGCCGCTTGCCGCCATGGCGCAGATCTCCACCTTCGGGTTCCTCTGGAGCTGGGCATATACCAGCTTTTGGTTGCCGGTGCATAGATAGAGTTTGCCTTCAAATTCCATGGCAAAGCCGAAGGGGCGTACTCGGGGTTGATCTCCTTCCTCAGTAGCCAGAAAAAAGGTGGCGTTGTTTTCCAAAAACTTTAGAATTTCTTCCATCACCAAAACCTCCTTTTGTTGTATGCGGGTTGCAAAACCGTTTGATATTGACTATGATAATACACGTAGTATGTATTTGCAAGAAGGCACGATTGTGTACCATAGGTGCTTTTTAGAAACCAAAGGAGGAAAGAACCATGCTGCAGCCTTTGCCAGCCTGCCCGGTGGAGACCACCCTGCAACTGATCGGAGATAAATGGAAGATTTTGATCCTGCGGGATTTGATGGATGGTACCAAACGGTTCGGGGAGCTGAAAAAATCGGTGGGCGCCATCAGCCAGAAGGTGCTCACTCAGAACCTGCGCTCCATGGAGGAGGACGGACTTCTCATCCGCACGGTTTACGCCCAGGTGCCGCCCAAGGTGGAGTATACCCTGACCGAAGTAGGGGAAAGCCTGCGCCCAGTGATCGACGCGCTGGGCCTGTGGGGAAAGGGCTATCAGGCCCTTCGCAGGGAGGAGGAACGAACGGATGAAAACGCTTGATTTGATGAAACGGTTCGCGCCGTATTTCAAAAAGTATAAGGCGACCCTGGCACTTGACCTGTTCTGCGCGTCTTTGACCACCTTGTGCGAGCTGGTGCTGCCTTTGATCGTACGCTATATTACCAATACCGGTATGACCGATCTTGAGAGCTTGACGGTGCAGATGATTTTGTCCCTGGGCGCTCTTTACTTGGTGCTGCGGGTCATCGACGCGGTGGCCAACTATTATATGGCGAACATTGGCCATGTAATGGGCGCACGCATCGAGACCGATATGCGAAAAGACCTGTTTAGCCACCTGCAAAAGCTTTCCTATTCGTATTACAGCAACACCAAGGTGGGCCAGATTATGGCCCGGGTCACCAGCGACCTGTTCGATGTGACTGAGTTTGCCCACCACTGCCCGGAGGAATACTTCATCGCCGCCATTAAAATCATCGCGTCCTTTGCGATCCTGGGTACTATGAACATCTGGCTGACCCTGATTATTTTCTCCATCCTGCCCATTATGCTCGTCTGCTCGATGTATTTCAATAAGAAGATGCGCCGGGCTTTTAAAGCGTCACGGGACCAGATCGGGGAATTAAACGCCCAGGTGGAGGACAGCCTTTTGGGGGTGCGGGTGGTCAAGTCCTTTGCCAACGAAGCGCTGGAGGAGGAAAAGTTCAGAGAAGGCAACCATAAATTTTTGGATATCAAGCGCAAGATGTACCGGTACATGGCCGGGTTTCAGACCACTACCCGGGTTTTCGACGGCATTATGTATATCGTTGTAGTGGTGGCGGGCGCCCTCTTTATGATCAACCGCCAGATTACTCCCGCCGACTTGATGGCTTACCTGCTTTACGTGACCACCCTGCTTACCTCCATCCGCCGGATTGTGGAATTCACCGAGCAGTTCCAGCGGGGAATGACCGGTATTGAACGGTTCGGGGAGATTATGGACGCGCCCATTGACATCCAGAACGTTCCCGATGCGCTGCCCCTTGAAAAGGTAAACGGAGACATCCAGTTTCGCCATGTGAGCTTCCAGTATTCCGACGATCATACCGAGGTCCTTTCCGACATCAACCTTCATGTAAAGCCTGGAGACAGCGTGGCGGTAGTGGGGCCCTCCGGCAGCGGAAAGACCACCCTGTGCAACCTGATTCCCCGGTTTTACGATGTGACTGCCGGAGAGGTGCTTTTAGACGGCAAAAACATCAAGGACTTTACCCTGCATTCCCTGCGATCCCAAATCGGCGTGGTGCAGCAGGAGGTATACCTGTTCTCCGGCACCATCTTTGAGAACATCGAGTACGGCCGCCCAGGCGCTTCGAGAGAAGAAGTCATCGAGGCGGCCAAGAAAGCGGGAGCCCACGCGTTCATCACCCAGCTGTCCGACGGGTACGACACCTATGTGGGAGAACGGGGCATCAAGCTCTCCGGCGGGCAGAAGCAGCGCATCAGCATCGCCCGGGTGTTTTTGAAGGACCCGCCCATCCTGATTCTCGATGAGGCCACCTCCGCTCTCGACAACGAGAGCGAGCGGGTGGTCCAGGAGTCTCTCGAAAAGCTGGCTCACGGCCGCACCACCCTGACCATCGCCCACCGGCTGACCACCATCCGTAATGCCACCGTCATCTGGGTGCTCACCGAAAAGGGGGTTGAGGAGCAGGGCAGTCACGCGCAGCTCATGGAGAAGCAGGGCGTCTATTACCATCTTTACCGCATGTACCAGGATACCATGACCCAGTAAGGACGAAGAAAAAGGAGTAAGGTTCACAACATGCAGCCGACACAACTCATCAACAGCTTTTCCAAAGGCCTGCGGGACGGCATTCCCATCGGCCTTGGGTATCTTTCGGTTTCCTTTACCTTTGGAATGAAGGCGGTGACCGACGGCCTGCCCATCTGGGCGGCCGTGGTCATCTCCATGACCAATCTGACCTCCGCCGGCCAGTTCGCTGGGCTGACGCTGATGGCCACCGGCGCGCCTCTACTGGAAATGGCGCTGACCCAGATGGTCATCAACATGCGCTATTCCCTTATGTCTCTGTCCCTTTCCCAAAAGCTTCACAAAAGCGTCACCTTTCTTGACCGGCTTCTGATTGCTTTTTGCAACACCGACGAAATCTTCGCCGTGGCAAGCGGGCAGAAGGGGGAGGTGGGCAAACGGTATTTCTTCGGCCTTGCCGTCACTCCCTACTTAGGCTGGGCGGCAGGCACCCTGCTCGGCGCCGTGGCAAGCGGCTTGTTGCCGGGATTTGTCCAGTCGGCTCTGGGTATTGCCATCTACGGTATGTTCCTGGCCATCATCCTGCCCCCTGCCAAGCACTCTAGACCCATTGCGCTGGTGATTCTGATGGCGGTGGCGCTCAGCTGCCTGTTTTTCTGGGTGCCGGGGCTCAACCAGGTATCGGACGGCTTTGTCATCATCATCTGCGCGGTGGCGGCGTCGGCTATAGGGGCGCTGCTTTTTCCCATTCGTGAGGAGGAGAGCGCCTGATGGAAACGACACAGCTTCTTTTGTATATTGCGGTGATGGCGGGGGTCACTTACCTTATCCGGATGCTGCCGCTGGCCATCTTCAAAACCAGAATCAACAGCCGTTTTCTGCGCTCTTTCCTCTATTATGTGCCCTACGCGGTGCTGGGCGCCATGACCTTTCCGGCCATCCTTTTTTCCACGAGCACCCTTCCTTCGGCCATCATGGGGTTTCTAGTGGCGCTGGTGCTGGCCTTTTTCGAGCGAAGCCTTCTCACGGTGGCATTGTCCGCCTGCGGGGCGGTGCTGCTCACCGAATGGGTGATGCGGCTAGCGGGAGGATAATTCTCCCCCAACTTGTGGAAAAGACTATTGTTTTTGAGGGATATATGGTAGAATGAAAGCCACGTGGTAGGGGAAGGAGGGGGAACGGGTGAAGAAGGTACAGAGGTCTGGCGAAGGGCTCATCAGCCGAATGGAGGAAAATCTCCTGATTATGGCGGTGCGCCGTGGAATGGTTTTGGCCATTCCCGCTATTATGGCGGGTTCCTTTGCGCTGCTTTTGCTGAGCATCCCGGTCCCTCAGTATCAGACGTTTTTGGCCGGCCTCTTTAACGGGGCGGCATCGGACGTGCTGACGCTGGTGAAAAACGCCACCATGGGTGTCATTTCCCTGATTTTGCTGCTCACCATCAGCTATAGTTTTGCTCAGCTGTCCGACCCGCGCTACTGCGGCATTCTCCCGGTGGTTAACTTGTGTGCGTATCTTATTTTTTCCGTGGATGTGCAGGAAGGAATCACGGTGCGCATCTTTGAAAGCGGAAGAATGTTCAACGCTTTGTTGGTGGCGGTGCTGTCCAGCGCCTTGTTTTTGTGGTTGATCAAACGCACCCGGCTCCGCTCAAAAAGCTATGCCAGCGGTGCGGACGAGGCCTTCAACCGGATGACCGGCGCCATTTGGCCGGCCATCGCAGTATTGTTCTTCTTTGCTCTTCTTAATGTGACGGTTTCTCTGTTTTTAGGCCGTCCGGATTTTCAAACTGCCTTTTCTGACTTGACCGCCCGGCTTTTCTCCGACTTGGGACGAAACCTGCCAAGCGGTCTTCTTTATATCCTGCTCATGCATGTGCTGTGGTTCTTCGGCATTCACGGTAGCAACGTGCTTGACGACGCGGCCAAGGGCGTATTCGGTGCGGGGATGGAAGTGAATGCCCAGCTGGTCGCTTCCGGGCAGGCTCCCACCGAAATTATGACCAAGACGTTTTTGGATACCTTTGTACTGTTCGGTGGATGCGGGACGCTTTTGTGCCTACTTGTAGCGATTTTCCTGTGCAGCAAGCGAAAAAGCGTACGCAGCCTGGCAAAGATGGCGGTGGCGCCGGCCTTGTTCAACATCAATGAGCTGCTTCTTTTCGGCATCCCGGTGGTGCTAAACCCCATCTACTTTGTCCCTTTTTTATGCACTCCGCTTCTTTTAACAGCGGTCAGTTATGGAGCGGTGGCATTGGGATTGGTGCCATGCCCGATCCATACAGTAGAATGGACTACGCCGATTTTTTTAAGCGGCTATGCGGCCACCGGCTCGTTTGCAGGAAGCCTGCTGCAGCTGTTCAATCTGGCCCTTGGTGTCCTGATTTATATTCCCTTTCTCCGTTTTTCCCAAAGCCATCAGCAGGAGCGGATGAACCGGCACATCGACAAGCTGACCGAAGTGGTCATGCAGTGCGAGGAAATCGGAGTAAGCCCGGTCCTCCTGGGACGTAGCGACAAGCTTTCGGCTATCGCCCGGACTCTGGCCGGCGACATCCTTCATGCTATGAAGAAGGGAACGGTGGAGCTCTATTATCAGCCCCAAGTGCAAGCGGACGGGATGGTGACCGGTGCAGAGGCTTTGCTTCGTTATCGGCATGGAGTGAGCGGCCGGTATCTGTACCCGCCGTTGGTGATTGCCCTGGCCCAGGAGGCAGGGTATTCGCAGGAGTTGGGACGGTATCTTCTGGAACAAGCCTGCAAGGACATGGAGAAGCTTGAGCGGGAAAGTGCGCTGTCGGTGCAGATTTCGGTAAATGTGACCTCTAGTCAGTTGGACCAGGCGGATTTTGTAGACGTCCTGCGCGGCCTTTTGGAGCACTATGCAGTGACGCCTCAAAATCTTGGGTTGGAGGTGACCGAACAAACCGCCCTGTCCAGCTCGCGGCTGATGCGCGAGCGCATCGAAGCCATCCATGGATTGGGTGTGCAGATTCTGATGGATGATTTCGGTATGGGGCATACCTCCTTGTTGTATCTGCAGGACAAACAGTTTGATGTGGTCAAGCTGGACGGTTCGCTTGTCAAAGGCCTGCTGAAGAACGAACGATGCGGGGACATCATTTCCTCGATTGTGTACCTGTCCGAATCACTGGGCTTTTCGATTGTGGCCGAATACGTGGAAACACCCGAGCAGCGCGATAAGCTTAGGGAACTGGGCTGTTTGAACTATCAGGGATATCTTTATAGCCCGGCAATTCCTTTTGACCAGTTTGTCGTCTATCTCAAGGAGAACCGAAAAGAAAAAGAAGCAGAATAGAAAAAGCCAGGCGTATGGTAAACCAATCCATACGCCTGGCTTTTTGCTGTACGGGGACACATGCGAAGGATGAAGCAGGGAGAAACTGTGCACGGAAAGCGGAGATGGAATACGCTCGTCCGTTTGCTCTAGGGGGATTGGCACCCTTGGGATACGATAAAAAACGCCTCCGGTTTTTTTACCGGAGGCGTTTTTCAGCAGAGAAACGCAAGTTTCTTACGGACTGACATAGTTGCGGGCGTCCACCGAGTAGGCAGAGGAATTGTATCCCTCACGGAACTCGAAATGCAGATGGATACCGGTGGCGCCGGCACACTGGCCGGTGTTGCCCATCTTGGCAATAACCTGGCCTCTGGAGACGGTATCGCCCTTTTCTACGAAAACTTGTCCCACATCCAGGTGGGCGTACATGGTGTAATTGCCGTCCGCATGACGGATGACGACCACGTTTCCGCCGCCGCCGTAGCCGGTGCCGCCGTTGCAGCAGATATAGGGCTGCTTGCGGTGGGTGCAGCCGGTATAGACGTATTCCACTACGCCGTCATTGGCTGCGTATACGTCGCGGGTGCCGCCGCCCAGCTGAGACAAAGACGTGCCGTTATAGCTGATGTCGGTGGCCGGGTGGCCGGAACTGAAATTCTGCGTAATGACTGTGGGGCCTTCCGCCGGCCAGATGTAGCCATTGGAAGGGGCCGGATCTGGCGTGGGCTGGGGCTGGGGTTCGGGCTCCGGGATATCGTAGGTCACCGCGTAGGTGGCGCACAGCCAGCCGGTGGTGGTTGCGTTGAGCCGGACCTGATACCAGCCGTTTTCTTCCGAAAGAATCTCAAAATAAGTACCGTCCGAAAGCTTTGTAATGGACGTATAGCTCGTGCTCGGACCGGTGCGCACGTTTAAGCGGCTGCCCTCAGTGTCCACCTTGCCCACGTTGTTGTGGCTGACCGGGAGCACATATTCCCCGCAAACGTAGCCGCTGACCGTGGGTGTGACAATTTGGTACCAGCCGTTTTCCTCGCCGACAATTTCAAAATACGTGCCGTCGGACATTCTGCCCAGAATCGAATACTCCGTGCTGGGGCCGGAGCGTACATGCAGGTTGCTTCCCTCCGTGTCAACCCTTCCGAAAGATTGTTCACTCGCAACCGTAGAGATGGACGCCACCGTTACTAACAACAGAAACGAAAGCAGCGTTGCAACAACTTTTTTCAAACAAAGACCTCCTGTTCCCAATTCCTTATCCAACTTTCAAATCAAAAACAAAAATGCTAAAAATGTCTATTTTTCCCCACAATCCCTTCCTTTCCCGGTAAATTTTCGTGTAAAAACTGCGCGAAATTTGGCATAAGGATAAGATAGCATATATTTGTGACTATTTCAACTAATTTGCACAATTGCGAACAGAAATCACGACTTTTGGTCCATTTTTCTTCCTATGGACTGCAAAACGGAAGATTGTGGCAGGAAGAGGGACCTGTGGTTGATTTCAGATGAGCGCCATGCTATAATTATTTTTAAATGTGCGCCAAACGCGCCAATGACATCTGCGGTAATACCGTCAGGAGGAGTAAAGATTGAGCCAGCTTGCGAAAACCTACGACCCGCGCGAGGTCGAGGATCGAATTTATGATTTTTGGCAGAAGGGGAATTATTTTCACGCGGTGGTAGACCCTGAAAAGAAGCCCTATTCCATCGTCATGCCCCCCCCTAACATCACCGGCCAGCTGCATATGGGTCACGCGCTGGATAATACCCTGCAGGACGCGCTGATCCGTTGGCGGCGGATGCAGGGGTATTCCGCTTTGTGGATGCCGGGGACCGACCATGCCTCCATTGCAACGGAGGCGAAGATTGTGGAGGCCATGAAAAAGGAAGGGCTCACGAAGGACGATTTGGGCCGGGACGGTTTTCTTGCGCGGGCGTGGGCCTGGCGGGAAAAGTTCGGCGGCCGGATTGTCGAGCAGCTCAAAAAGCTGGGTTCCTCGTGTGACTGGGAGCGGGAGCGCTTTACCTTGGACGAGGGCTGTTCCAAGGCGGTGCGGGAGTTTTTTTGCCGCCTGTACGACAAGAAGCTCATTTACCGGGGCGAGCGTATCATTAACTGGTGCCCCCACTGCCTGACCTCCATTTCCGACGCGGAGGTGGAATATTCCGAGCATGATGGCAGCTTCTGGCATCTGCGCTATCCGCTTTCTGACGGCTCTGGTTATCTGGAGCTGGCCACCACCCGGCCGGAAACGCTGCTGGGCGATACGGCGGTGGCAGTGCACCCGGAGGACGACCGGTACCGCCACTTGATCGGCAAAACGGTAATTTTGCCGCTGGTGGGCCGGGAAATCCCGGTGGTGGCGGACGAATACGTGGAGCGGGACTTCGGCACAGGTGTGGTTAAGATCACCCCTGCCCACGATCCCAACGACTTCGAGGTGGGCCTGCGCCACAACCTGCCAGTCATTAACGTCATGGACGAAAGCGCCGTCATCAATGAAAACGGCGGCAAATACCAGGGGCTTGACCGGTATGAGGCGAGAAAACGCATCGTCGCCGATCTGGAAGAGGGCGGCTTCTTGGTCAAGGTGGAGCCCATGAAGCACAATGTGGGCGAATGCTACCGCTGCCACACCATTGTAGAGCCGCGGATTTCGCTGCAGTGGTTTGTCAAGATGGGTCCGCTGGCCGAACCAGCGATTCAGGCTGTGCGGGAAGGGAAGACCAAGTTCGTCCCCGAACGGTTTGAAAAAATTTATTACCACTGGATGGAAAACATTAAGGACTGGTGCATCTCCCGCCAGCTGTGGTGGGGCCACCGCATCCCGGCCTGGTACTGCGCGGACTGCGGCGAGGTGATCGTAGCCAGGGAAGACCCGGACTGCTGCCCGAAATGCGGTTCTAAACACATCGAGCAGGACCCGGATACCTTGGATACCTGGTTCTCCTCCGCCCTTTGGCCTTTCTCCACCATGGGCTGGCCGGAGAAAACGCCGGAGCTTTCCTATTTCTATCCCACCAACACTTTGGTGACTGCTTACGATATCATCTTTTTCTGGGTGGCCAGGATGATCTTCTCCGCCGTGGAGCTGACCGACGAGGCCCCCTTTGATACCGTATTTATCCACGGCATTATCCGGGACGCCCAAGGCCGCAAAATGAGCAAAAGCCTTGGAAACGGCATCGACCCGCTGGAGGTTATCGAGGAGTACGGCGCCGATGCGCTGCGCTTTACTCTGGCCACCGGCAACAGCCCCGGAAACGATATGCGTTATATGAAGGAGAAGGTGGAGTCCTCTCGCAACTTTGCCAATAAGTTGTGGAATGCGGCCCGCTTTATCTTGATGAATTTGGAAGGCAAAGAGGTGGCGCCAGGCCTGCCGGAAGAGCTGACGCTGGAGGAAAAATGGATCGTCAGCCGGTTTAACGCGCTTGCAAAAGAAGTCACGGAGAACTTAGAGAAGTTTGAGCTGGGCATCGCGGTGGGCAAGCTTTACGATTTTAGCTGGGATGTGTTCTGTGACTGGTACATTGAGCTTGCTAAAATCCGCCTGCAGGCGGACGAAGCCCAGGCAGATAACGCACGCCGGGTTCTCGTCTTCCTCATGGACGGCATTCTGCGTCTGCTTCATCCCTTTATGCCCTTTATTACCGAGGAAATTTGGCAGTCTATTCCCCACGAAGGGGAGAGCCTAATGGTGGCAAAGTGGCCCCAGTTTGACGAAGCGCTCAACTTTGCCGCTGAGGAACGGGAGTTCGAGCGCATTATGACCGCCATCCGCGCCATCCGCAACCGCCGGGCGGAAATGAACGTGCCCCAGTCCAAAAAGGCGAAGGTGTATGTGGAGACTCCTTTCTCAGAAACTTTTGAAACCGCCGGCGTGTTCTTTACCCGGCTGGCCTTTGCTTCCGAGGTAGCGGTCAACACCGGGTTTGACGGGGAAGGGGCGGTTTCCATCGTTACCTCCGATGCAAAGGTGTTTATCCCCCTGGGCGAATTGGTGGATTTTGCCGCCGAGCGGGCCCGGCTGAACAAGGAGCTGGCCGCTGCGCAGAAGAATTTGCAGGGTATCGAGGCGAAGCTTGCAAACGAAGCCTTCACTTCCAAAGCACCCAAGCACATTGTGGACAATCAGCGGGATCTGGCTAAGGAGCTCAAAGAGAAAATCGCCATGCTCAAGCAGAGCATCGAAAGGATTCCTCAGTAATGGAGGGGAAGAAGCCGAGTAGAGGAACCGCTATTCTGATTCACGGGTTTACCGGCGTGCCGGAGAACCTGTACCCATTGGCCGACCGGCTGCGCCTGGAAGGCTATGAAGCGATTGTTCCCCGCCTGGCGGGCCACACCCGTAAAAAGAAGGATATGAAGGGCCACACCCATGAAGAATGGGTGCAGAGCATTCTCGACGCTTATGACGAACAGAAAAAGGAAGGCAAACGCCCCATGCTGGTGGGGTATTCCATGGGCGCTCTTATCGCCATCCAGGTGGCCCGGCGGCGGGATGTGGACGCGATGGTGCTGGTATGCCCGCCGGTTTTTGAGTTGAATTTCAGGAATATCTTAGGGCGGTTGTCGGAAGAATTTTGGTATGCGTTGAGCGGGTATGTGATGCTGCCCAAATGCGCCACCCGAAAGAATATCAAGGAGCTCAAAAAGCTCCGGGAAGAGTGTATCCAGGAGATGGAGGGGCTCACCTGCCGCATCACCGTCGTCCAATCCAAAGACGACGACTGTGCCAACCCCAAAAGCGCTTCTTACATCATGGAACACACGCCCAAGGCAGAAAAAACGCTGTGCTGGATTGAGCGGGGTCACCACGAGGTGTTCGAACCGAAGAACGTGGCCTTTGCGCATGCGGTGGGCTATGTTTGCCAGGCGCTGGATACATATTTTACCAAAAGAATCGAGGAAACGGCTGGATGACCTACGAGGAAAGTCTTACCTATATTCATTCTTTGCTGCGCTTCGGGATGAAGCCGGGCCTTGCCCGTATCGAGGCGCTGCTCAAACGGATGGGAAACCCTCAGAGAACGCTTCGCTTTGTCCATGTGGCGGGGACCAACGGGAAAGGTTCGGTCTGTGCCATGCTATCGGAGATTTTGCAGTGCGCGGGGTACAAAACGGGTTTGACCATTTCTCCGTATATCACCGATTTTTGTGAACGCATGCAGATCAATTCCACCCCCATCTCCCACGAGGAATTGGCAAGACAGGTGGAACGGCTCAAGCCCCTGATGGAGGAGATTTCCAGGGAGGGAGAGCCGGTGACGGAGTTTGAGGCGGTTACGGCCTTGGCCTTTCGATGGTTTTCCGAGCAGGGATGTGACGTGGTGGTGCTGGAAACGGGCTTGGGCGGCCGGTTTGACGCCACTAATGTGATTGAAACGCCCCTGTGCTCGGTCATTACCTCCATCGGCCTTGACCATACCGATATCTTAGGAAATACCTATCGGCAGATTGCCTTTGAAAAATGCGGCATCATCAAGCCGGACGGCATCACGGTCAGTTACCCTCAACAGGAGGAAGAGGCCTTGGCGGAAATTATGCGCATGGCGGCTTTGCGGCGCAATACCCTTCGCATGGGAAACGCCGGAGCCCTGGAAGTAAACCGTATGACGGTGGAGGGCAGCGATGTGGTGTACGGCCGGCTGCCTTTGCACATTCCGCTGGTCGGCGTCCACCAGCATGATAATGCCATCACTGCCGTAGAAGCCGCCTGGGCTCTGCGAAGCGCCGGGCTTGCCATTGAGGATATCCACATTCAGAAGGGCATTGCGAAAACCAAATGGCCCGCCCGTCTGGAGGTGCTTTCTAAGAAACCGCTCGTTCTCCTGGACGGGGCCCATAACCCCGATGGGATGCGGGCCTTGGTTCAAACCCTCAAGGAGGTTCTTACGGGGAGGAGAATCGTGGCGGTGATGGGGATGCTCCGGGACAAGGCGTACAAGGAAGCGGCGGCGGTTCTGGCCCCGCTTTTGGAGAAAGCGGTCTGCGTGACGGTGGACAATCCCCGTGCCCTGTCAGGAGAAGCGCTTGCAGAGGAACTGAGAACCCATAGCGTGCAGACTCAAGCAGTGAAGACTCTCGAGGAGGCAATCTCCCTTGCTTTTGAGGACGTGGGGGAGGACGATGTGCTACTGGTGTGCGGGTCTTTGTACTTAGCGGGGCCGGCACGCAGACAGCTGCTTGTGTCAAAAGAGAAAAATTAAAAAAAGCATAAATGGAGCGACAAAATGCGCGCGCCATTTCGAAGAAAATCCCTTATCATAGCGATAAGGGATTTTTGCTTGAATAGAGGTGAAAAAACATGTCGGTTAAAATTGAGCACCAAGATCAGGTGATGACCGCATATCTGGAAGGAGAAATCGACCATCATTCCGCCCGTCCCATCCGCGAGCAAATCGACGACGAGGCCCAGCAGAGCAAACCGCAGATGCTGCTTTTGGATTTCGGCCGGGTTTCCTTTATGGACAGCTCCGGCATCGGCCTCGTAATGGGACGGTTTCGTCTAATGAGCGAGCTGGGAGGAACGTTAAAGGTAGTCAACACCCCGCCTCACATCGCCAAGGTGATGCGTCTAGCGGGAATGGAACGACTCAACGTCTTGGAAAAGGAGAACGGAAGATGAAACCGGTCAATGAAATGAAGCTGGTGATTCCCAGCCGGTCGGCCAACGAAAGCTACGCCCGCGTGGCGGTGGCTGCCTTCGCGGCCCAGCTCGACCCGACCATCGAGGAAATCAACGACATAAAGACGGCAGTTTCCGAAGCCGTCACCAATTGTATTGTACATGCTTACCGGGACAAGATCGGCACGATTTTTCTCACTGTCAAGCTGTTTGAGGAAGGGAAGATTTCCATCAAAATCCGGGATTCCGGCTGCGGCATCGAAAATGTCGAGCAGGCGATGGAGCCTCTCTTCACCACCGCCGGTGAAGAACGGGCGGGCCTGGGCTTTGCGGTCATGGAGTCCTTTATGGACAAGCTGACCGTGCGCTCCAAGCCTGGAAAGGGAACCACCGTATCCATGGAAAAACGTCTCAAAGCCCGTCCACTGCGGGTTTGATCGCCATGAGCGGTGAGAAATCCGTCGAAGCCCTTGTGCAGGATAACCTGGGGCTGGTCCACTCCTGCTCCCATCGGTTCAAGGGTCGCGGCATCGATTACGACGACCTATTCCAGGCGGGCTGCATGGGGCTTGTCAAGGCGGCGAAGGCGTTCGAGCCGGAACGGGGTAACTGTTTTTCCACTTACGCCGTACCGGTGATTTTAGGCGAGATTAAGCGCCTGTTCCGCGACGGAGGTACCGTGAAGGTAGGACGTACCCTCAAGGAACTGTCCATCAAAGCGGTACGCTGCCGGGAACGGCTTTCCAATGAGCTCGGGCGTGACCCTACCATCGGGGAGCTGGCCGAACGTTTAGGAATTTCCCCCGAAGAAGCGGCGCAGGCCATCACCGCATCTCTGCCTCCCGTATCCTTGACCGCAGGGGAAGAGGAGGGCGGTGGACAACTGGACATTCCGGTGGAAGCACCTGAGGAGAAAATTTCCGATATCATCGCCCTCAAGGAAGTGGTGTCCGCCCTGTCCGCTAGGGACCGCAAGCTGATTATCATGCGGTATTTCTCCAGCATGACCCAATCCCAGACAGCCGAAAAACTGGGAATGACCCAGGTGCAGGTGTCTCGGCGGGAAAAGGTGATTCTAAGCGAGCTTCGAAAACAGCTCACAGGCTAGGAAGGGCTGGCGGTCGTAAAGGCCGCCGGCCCTTCTCAATGATAAAGATAATCGGACAAAATGGAGTAATCAAGTATTTTAAAAGACCTCTGAACGGATTGCGAAGATGGCATTGGAGGGATATACTATCCATATGGGACTACGCTGTATTTAAGGAGGGAAATGGCTTGAATATGACGATTCGCAGGGAAGAAAGGAAAGATTACAGGGCAGTTGAAAGTCTGACCAGGCAGGCGTTCTGGAACCTGTATGTGCCGGGATGTGTCGAGCACTATCTTGTACATCTTTTGAGAAGGCATCGGGATTTTGTTCCCGAGCTGGATTTTGTCCTTGAACTGGATGGGGAAATCATAGCAAACGTTATGTACACAAGGGCAAAGCTTACGGATGAAAACGGCGCAAACAAAGAAATTCTTACGTTTGGGCCATTGAGCGTATTGCCCGCGTTTCAGCGGAAAGGATATGGAAAGAAGCTGCTGGAGCACTCTTTCCAAAGGGCGATGGAGCTTGGGTTTGACACGATCGTCATTTTTGGAAACCCCGAGAATTACATCAGCAGGGGATTTAAGAGCTGCAAAAAATACAAGGTAAGCATAGGTGAGCAGGTTTATCCCACCGCAATGCTGGTGAAGGAACTTGTTCCGGGCGCGCTGGCGGGAAAAAGCTGGACGTATCAGGGAAGTCCCGCCTATGAGATTGAGGAAGCCGAAGCAGAACAATTTGACGAGAAGTTCGAACCCATGTGCAAGGAAGATCGGGTTAGTCAGGAGCTCTTTTATATTTACAGCCGCTCTACGGTAACCGGGTAGTTGGAATCGGCGGGATGCGCTTGTGACCGTGTCATGCGGAGTGTAACCGTTCCTTATCCGAAAGGATCCAAATGAACCCGATACGGAAAAAGAGGGGCAGCCAGATCTGGCTGTCCCTCTTTTCTGTACCATTCTGACGGGACGTTTTTAAAAACATCCTGCCTTTTTCCGATTAATTGACCCATTGCAGCTTTGGGTAGTATTCAAACAAAACCTTTCCTTTAATCTGATCCCGGCGCACATAGTGGTTGTGCCAAAAACGTGAGTCCAAGGAATCGTTGCGGTTGTCCCCCATCATGAAGTAGCTGTCCTCCGGGACATGGTAAGGGCCGAATACTCCCTCTGTAGGTTCCTTTACATAGTCCTCCTGCAATCGCGTTCCGTTGATGTAAACCCCGCCGTCGTGAATCTCCACCGTGTCCCCCGGCAGGCCGATGATCCGCTTGACGTACCAATCCTCGTCCCCATCGGGCGGTTCAAAGATGATGATGTCTCCCCGGGCCGGGTCTTCGAACAGATAGGTCAGCCGGAAGGCCATGATCCGGTCCGATACCTGGATGGTGTTTTCCATCGACCCGGTGGGAACCACGGCATTGACCACCACAAAGTTGCTGATGAGAAAGGCCAGCACCAAAGAGATGAGAATGAGCCGAACCCAGCTTAAAAGCTCTCGGCGAACGCGCCCGCCCTGGGGCCTGGCCTTTCTATCCGCCTGCGTCGGTTCCGTCATTCTGGATTCCTCCTTTACGCGTCCATTTCTTCCAGTTCGCGCAGCTGTTCCTCCAACTGCTCCCACTGCTCGTAAAGCCCGTCGAGCTTTTGTTTGGTTTCGTCGAGCTGACCGGTCAGCTCCAAAATCTTGTTGTAATCCGCGCTCACTTGCGGAGACGAGAGCGCTTCCTGCAATTGTTCGATCTGGGCTTCTGTTTCCTCAATGGCGGTTTCGGTGCGGTTTCGCTGCCCCGTGGTGCGGCGCTTCTGAGATTCGAGCTCCTTGCGCCGCTGGTAGTCGTTTTGCTTTTTCGGGGCCGCTTTTTGCACTGCCTCTTCGCGTTTGGGCCTGGCCTCTTCCCGCGCCAGATAATCGTCGTAGTTGCCGATACACTCTTCTATGCCGTCCTCTTTCATCACAAGAACCCGGTCGGCCAGCTTGTTGATGAAATACCGGTCGTGGGACACCATCAAAAGAGTGCCCTCATACCCCAGCAGCGCGCTTTCCAGCGCTTCCCTCGAAGCAATGTCCAGATGGTTGGTAGGCTCGTCCAGAAGTAGAAAGTTCGCCTTGGAGAGCATCAGCTTCAAAAGAGCCACCCGTGCCCGCTCCCCGCCGCTTAACGCGTTCATGGGCTTAAACACGTCGTCCCCCGTGAACAGGAATACCGCCAGGGCGTTTCGCACCTGGGTC
The DNA here is from genome assembly GCA_018364155.1 of Clostridiales bacterium. Taxonomy (GTDB): domain Bacteria; phylum Bacillota; class Clostridia; order Oscillospirales; family Acutalibacteraceae; genus Solibaculum_A. The sequence goes on along the minus strand of JAGZMM010000001.1, from coordinate 540,459 downwards.
TGGGTCATCTGTGGGTATTTGTCCCACACTTCGTGGATCACGTCCTTGCCATAATCAAGCCCTTCTAAATTCTGATCGTAATATCCCGCCTGGATGCCCACACCCAGACGGAGAAACCCGCTGTCCGAAGGAAGCTGCCCGGTGATGATGCGAAGAAGAGTGGTTTTGCCGCAGCCGTTTTCCCCCAGCAGAAACACCCGTTCTCCATTTCGAATGTGCAGCTTTGCATGCTCGAACAGCTTCTTTTCCCCGAACCGCTTGGAAAGCTCCTCTGCCAGCAGCACGTCGTTGCCCCCGCCGGGCAGGACGTTGAACGAAAACCGGATGGCGGAAAGCTCCGCCTCCGGTTTGACCAGCTGCCCGCGCAACCGGTCCACCATTTTCTGCTTGCTTTCGGCGGTCTTGATGTTCTTCTCCCGGTTCCACTGGCGCTGCTGGGCGATGATGCCCTCGATGCGCTTGATTTCCCGCATCTGGCTGTCATACTGGTGCTGCAGCACCTCCCGGTCTTCCTGCTTGCGCAGGAGATATTGGGAATACCCGCCGCCGTACATGCGAAGATGCCCGTGTTCGAGTTCAAAGGTTTTCTTCGTCACCTGGTCGAGAAAATACCGGTCATGGGAAATGACCAGATAAGCCCCGTCGTAGGCCTTTAAAAAGTCTTCCAGCCACCCGACGGAACGAATGTCCAAATGGTTGGTAGGTTCGTCCAAAAGTAACAGCTTTGCGTCGCAGGTGAGCAGGCGGGCAAGGCTCACCTTGGACCGCTGGCCGCCGCTTAGGGACGAGAGGGGGCGCGTAAGGTCCTCGGGCGAAAACCCAAGGCCCAAAAGCGCTGCGCGCACCCGGCTTTGGTAGGTAAGGCCTCCCTGGGCGGCGTACTGCTCGGTTAAAAACTGGTGGCGTTCAATAAGGTCCGCGTCATCACCCGCTTTGTCCAAAGCGGCGGTCAGGGAATGCAGCTCCTCCTCCATCCGGCGAAACTTCGTAAATCCGGACAGCGCTTCTTCCAGCACCGTGCGTGCGTCGTCCAAGCAGGCGTACTGCTCCATATAGCCGATGGCGTCCCGGTTGACATAGACGCCGCCGGTGTCCGGTTCCATCTGGCCGATGATCATTTTGAACAGGGTGGTTTTTCCCGCGCCGTTGGCGCCCACTAAGCCGATTTTGTCGTGTTCCTCCACGTGGAAGGATATGTTTTCGAAAAGCGTTTCCTCGCCGAAGGCTTTGGAAACGTTGGTTGCGCTTAAATAAACCATACGATGCTTCTCCCGATCCATTTCGGATAAATTTGCAGATAAAATAAGTGTAGCACACTTGTCTCTCCTTGTAAACCAAAGCCGTCAAACGGGAATCAGGACAAAAGTTGCAAAGAGAATGCCCCTGACCGGTTGCAAAGGGAGGGGAATATGCGGTATACTGGTAACTAGAAAGAATCCTCTGCGTCCTTTCTAATTTATGCGGCAATCGGGGTGAGGATAAAACCATGAACGATACCTTTAAGCATTCGTATAAGGTGGAGCATTTTGAATATGTAGGGCTGGCGGTGTATAACTGCGGCATACAAAAGTGCGAAGAGGGGTACAGCTGGGGCCCGGCGGTGCGCGACCACTATTTGATTCACTATATCCTGTCCGGAAAGGGCAGCTACGAAACTGGCGGGCAGCGGTATGAGCTGACGGCTGGAGACGGCTTTCTGGCGTTTCCTTCCACCGTGATCCACTACCGGGCAGACGGAGCCGATCCCTGGGAATATTCCTGGGTGGGTTTTAACGGCACCGAGGCGGAACGTCTTGTCAAGTTGGCCGGCCTTTCGCAGGACAAGCCGATTTTCCATTGCCCTTTGGAAAGCCCGCTGGCGGCAAATCTCGCTTCCATTTTTGACGCTACGGGATCGCGGGTGTCGGATGAAATCCGTATGCGCGGCAGGCTGATGGAGTTTTTGTCCACGCTCATTGAATACTGCGGCGCCAACGAAACCCAGCGGGATACCGGCACCGGCAGGCGGTACATCGAGAAGGCGTTGCGCTTTATCCAGTATAACTATTTTCACAGCATCAGCGTGGGCGACATTGCCGACAGCGTGGGAATCAGCCGCAGCCATCTCTACCGGCTTTTCATTGAGCATTTGAGCATGTCTCCCAATGAGTATCTGACCCGGTTTCGGATTGATGAGGCCTGTGTGCTGCTGCGCTCCCAGGGCCTTTCGGTGAGCGAAGCGGCGTTTTCTTCCGGATTTTCCGATCAGTTGTATTTTTCGCGGGTATTTAAGCGCTACAAGGGCGTGCCGCCGAGCAAGTATGCGCTGGATAAATAGAGCAAAGGATGTGGTAGGCGCATGATCGAACGCTTTGAAGAGCTGGAGCGCCAATGCAAGGAATGTACGCGGTGCCCTCTGGCCGCCACTCGTACGAATGTGGTGTTCGGCGTGGGAAACCAGGAGGCGGAAGTGCTGTTTGTGGGCGAAGGCCCGGGCAAAAACGAGGATGAGCAGGGAGAGCCCTTCGTGGGAAGGGCCGGCCAGCTTCTTGATAAATTTCTAGCGGCGGTGGGGCTTTCCAGAGAAAGCGTGTACATTGCCAACATCGTCAAATGCCGTCCCCCGGAAAACCGTGACCCGAAGCCGGAGGAGCAAGAGCAGTGCATCGGCTGGCTGCGCAATCAATTCTACTTAATGAAGCCGAAGATTGTGGTTTGCTTAGGGCGCATTGCCGCTCTGAAGATGATCAGCCCCAATTTTAAGGTGACCAAGGAACACGGTATCTTCTTCGATAAGCAAGGCACCCTGTTTATGGGTACCTTCCATCCGGCGGCGCTGTTGCGTTATCCCTCCAATAAGCCCGAGGCGTTTGAGGATTTTGTCAAGCTGCGGGACAAGGTGCGGGAACTTTGCGACCATACCCCTATTGAAGACGTTACGCCGCTTGGATAAGGAAAACAGAGCGTCTTGGCGTCTTTCTTCGGGCAAATGCGACGCGTAATGGTGAAAAGCTATGGTATCCTAGTTCTAAGAAAAACGAGTAAGGATGTGACGGATATGAAGGAAATGGAGCTTTACGAGCTGTGGAAGCAAAAGGCGGTGGGCGACCCGGATTTGACAAAGGAGCTTGCGAGCATTGCCGGAGATGAGGTGGCCATCAAGGACCGGTTTTACGACGAGCTGCAGTTTGGCACCGCCGGGCTGCGCGGCGTCATCGGCGCCGGTACCATCCGCATGAACATCTACACCGTCCGCCGGGCCACCCAGGGCTATGCGGACTATCTGCTGGAAACCTTTGAGAATCCTTCGGTTGCCATCGCGTTTGACAGCCGCATCAAGTCGGACCTGTTTGCAAAGGAGACTGCCTGCGTCTTCGCCGCTAATGGCATCCCGGTCCATATCTTCAAGGAATTGCAACCCACTCCGGTGCTTTCCTTTGCCATCCGGTATTTGAAGGCCCAGGGCGGCGTGGTGGTTACGGCCAGCCACAATCCCTCCAAGTACAACGGCTATAAGGCTTACGGAGCGGACGGATGCCAAATGACTGAGGAAGCAGCAGGCGCGGTTATGCGTAAAATGCAGGCGGTGGACGTGTTCGACGGAGCCAAGACCATGGACTTTGACGAAGGCGTGCGCACGGGAAAAATCTCCATCATCGGGGACGACCTGCTAAACGCCTATCTGGACGCGGTGGCGGCGAAAGCCATCCACCATGGCGTCGGCAAGCAGGCAGGCTTAAAGGTAGTTTATACGCCCTTAAACGGCGCGGGCAACGTGCCGGTGCGCAAGATCCTTGCCCGGGAGGGCTTTGAGCAGGTGCACGTAGTGCCCGAGCAGGAAATGCCCGACGGCAACTTCCCCACCGCTCCCTTCCCGAACCCGGAAATCCGCCAGGCCTTCGAGTGCGCCTTAAAGCTGGCCGAACAGGTCGGGCCGGACATTCTCTTGGCCACTGACCCGGACAGCGACCGGGTGGGCATCGCTGTGCGCCAGAATGGGGAATACGTCCTCATGTCCGGCAACGAGGTGGGCGCCATGCTCTTTGATTATATCTGCTCCCAGCGCATTGCAAACGGCACTATGCCCAAAGACCCTGTGGCGGTGACGACCATTGTTTCCACCCGGATGACGGCGGCCATTGCCAAGAAATACGGGGTGCAGCTTATTGACGTGCTCACCGGGTTTAAGTACATCGGCGAGCAAATTGGGCTTTTGGAAAAGAAGGGCGAGGACGACCGGTTTGTCTTCGGCTTTGAGGAGAGCTACGGGTATCTGGCGGGCTCCTATGTCCGAGATAAGGACGCGGTGGTGGGCTCCATGCTCATCTGTGAAATGGCGGCGTTCTATAAGCAGCAGGGAAAAACTCTTTACGACGTGATGCAGGACCTTTATCAGGAGTTCGGCTTCTACAAAAATGCGGTGGATTCCATTGTCCGGGAGGGCGCGGCCGGTATGGCGGAGCTTCAGGGGATTATGGAAAAGCTGCGCAAAAATCCGCCGGCTCAGATCGCTGGGCGCAAAGTGACGGGCATTGCCGACTACCGGCAGTCCACCGACACCGACCTTGCATCGGGCGCGGTCAACGTCATCCATCTGCCCAAGTCCAACGTTCTGTGCTACCGGCTTGAAGGCGGCGCGCAGGTCATCGTCCGTCCTTCCGGCACCGAGCCAAAGGTGAAGATTTACTATACGGCGAAGGCGCCCACCAGCAAAGAAGCGGACGAAATCACCGAGCAGCTCAAGGCTTCCATGAGCACGCTGCTTTCTTAAGTTATTTCGCATCGATAAAGCCCGGCAGCACATTTGGCTGCCGGGCTTTTTTGTGGCTGGCGACTTGTGCAGAATGCCGCATTCCCTAGACATGCTGTCTTTTGAGTGAGGCAGGGTTTTTCAGCCGTATACCCGGTTTGGTACAGGGCTGTCGCAAAAAAGGCAGGCGGAGCGTGCATAGATTTGTTTCAAATTGTTCATATAAATTTGCATTCCTTGCAAAGAGGCGTGGTATAATAAAGTTGTAATATTTTACAGTTGTGATCATGCGGTTTCTTTGTTTTTCACCGCTTCAGTTGCGCAGGTATCGAAAGGAGTGGCGGCTGTGAAGGAGCTTTATTTGGTGACCGGTGCGAAAGGGCACTTGGGCAATACCATCATTCGCAGGCTCAAAAGCGAGGGCAAATGGGTGAGAGGTCTGGCTCTGCCTGGAGATTCGTCCAAGGCGCTCAACCAGTTGGATGTGGAGGTCTTTGAAGGGGACATCTGCGATCCCGCCTCCATCGAACCGGCGTTTGAGACAAAAGAACCTTGTGAACGGATTGTTATTCACACCGCAGGCATCGTTTCCATTGCGTCCAAGTTTCAGCAAAAGGTGTTTGACGTCAATGTGACCGGCACGGCAAACATCATTGCTTTGTGCCGGAAATATTCCACCAAGCGCCTCATCTATACCAGCTCCGTTCACGCTATCCCGGCGGTGAAGGGGACGGTTCTCACAGAAATCACCCAGTTCGACCCGGACAAGGTGGAAGGACTTTATGCGAAAACCAAGGCCCAGGCCGCTCAGCTGGTGCTGGATGCGGCAAAGGCGGGCCTCGACGCGATTGTGGTTCATCCTTCGGGCATCATCGGGCCGTATGACTACGGCCACGGGCATCTGACCCAGCTGATTATGGATTACCTGGATCACCGGTTGGTGGCCTGTGTAAACGGCGGCTACGATTTTGTAGATGTGCGGGATGTGGCGGATGGGATTCTTTCCGCAGCGGAGCATGGAAGCGCCGGCGCTTGCTACATTCTTTCCGGGCATTACTGCTCCATTCCCGCACTGCTGAACATGCTTAGTGAGCTAAGCGGCCGCAAGCCGGTCAAGACGATTCTTCCCACTTGGCTCGCCAAGGCCACCGCGCCTTTGGCGGAGTGGTATTACAAGCTGCGCCACCAACCGCCTCTTTACACCAGGTATTCTCTGTTCACCCTGGGCAGCAATGCCGATTTCTCTTACGAAAAGGCAAAAGAGGAGCTCGGATATCAGCCTCGTCCGCTTGCCCAAACGCTCAAAGATACGGTGGGCTGGCTGGAACAAAATAAGAGAGTTAAGCCTCATGTGGTTTCAAAAAATTCGGTTGGATAAAGAAAGTGCCCTGAGCTTTTGCTCAGGGCACTCTTTTTTAGAAACGTCAGAATGTAGCCGTCTGCACGACTTGTTCTTCCGCAATCTCTTCGGAAACATCAAAGTCCGGCGTGCTCATCTTCCGGATGGGAACAATTCGCTGCAGATACGTGGCCGCATTTTGGGGATCGCGCTGAATATCCGCCTGGAGTTCGTCGAGCTTTTCCTGCAGATGGTCGCCTTCCCCAGGAAGCGGACGGGTAATCATAATACGGTTGTGGGCGGTGGTGATCAAACGGTCACGTTCATCGTCCAGAATCAGCTCCTCATAGAGCTTTTCTCCAGGGCGAAGGCCCACGTATTTAACCATAATATCCATGTCTGGTGTGTGACCCATCAGACGGATCATGTTGCGGGCCAGGTCGTCAATCTTAACCGGCTTTCCCATATCCAGCACATAAATCGCGCCGCTTTCTGCCATACCGCCGGCCTGCAGCACCAGCTGCGCCGCTTCCGGGATGGTCATAAAATACCGGGTAATGTCCGGATGGGTTACGCAGACCGGGCCGCCCGACTCAATTTGCTTTTTAAACAATGGAACCACGCTTCCATTGGAACCAAGGACATTCCCAAAGCGTACCGCCATAAACCGAGTCTTGCTGATCGAGGCCATGTGCCGGATGATAATTTCCGTCACCCGTTTGGTGGCGCCCATTACATTGGTGGGATTAACCGCCTTATCGGTAGACAGGAGCACGAACCGCTTAACGCCATATTTGTCAGCGCACTTGGCGACATTGAGGGTTCCAAACACATTGTTCTTCACCGCTTCGGCAGGACTGTCCTCCATCAGCGGCACATGCTTGTGGGCCGCCGCATGGAAAACAATGCTGGGATGGTACTGGGTGAAGACTTCTTCCAGCCTCGCCTCATCCCGCACCGAACCGATCAGAATCAGGCTGTTGAGCGCGCTGCCGTACCGGTCCTTGAGTTCGTTTTGCAGCTCGTAAGCGTTATTTTCGTAGATGTCGAAGATGATCAGCAGCTTCGGAGAAAAACGGGCAATTTGCCGGCAAAGCTCCGAGCCGATGGAACCGCCGCCGCCCGTAACCAGAACCACGTTGTCCTTGAGATAATCGCTGATGCTCTGCATGTCGAGCTTCACCTCGTCACGCAGTAACAGGTCGGAAATGTGCAGCTCCCGCACTTCAGCAATGGGGCGGGTACCATCCTGGATTTCGCTCAGCGGCGGGACCATCTTGATCTTGCATTTGGTTTTGGTACAGTTGCTGACGATCCGTTCATACTGATCGGAGGTGGCGGAGGGAATGGCAATATAGATGTCGTCAATGGAGAACTGCTCCGCCAATTCCTGAATGCGATCTATGCCATAAAGGACCGTTACGCCACGAATCTGGGTATGGTGCTTCTTAATGTCGTCATCCACTACCAGCACCGGCGTTCCCCTTTTCGGCCCTTCGTTGAGCAGGTCGTGCACCAGAGCGGAACCGGCATTGCCGCCGCCCACCACCATAATCCGGCGGGAAACCTTATTTTCCACTGAGGCAATAGAAGCGCGAACGTGGATATACCGGTAAACAAAACGGGAAAACAAAAGAAAACCAATGGAAATAATGGTTCCCATCACATAGACCGGCAAGGGAAGGGGCACATTCAGAATCAATCCGTAGAGGTAATAGAATACCATAGCGGTAATCGACCCCATGGCGATGCGCGCAATATCCAGCGAGGAGGCGTAAATCCACAGCACGTGATACACCCGGTAGGCACAGAGGCTGAGAATGGTGAAAATCGAAAGCACCCAAAAACTCTGAAAAAAGTTAGTAAGAAGCGCGGTATTCAGGACAAAATTGTTGAGCAGCAAATAGGAAAAAACAACTGCGATATTGACGATCAATGCGTCCAACAAAGCCAGCCCGATTTTGGGCAGCAGCACCGGCAGAAATAATTGTTTCTTTTGTTTCATGGGCGTATCCACCTTTTTGACATCTATCTCATTTCTTCAACTTGATTTTATCTCTTTTTTTCCTGTTTGTCAATGTGATTTACATTAATGTAAATTCTTTCTAAATAAAATATACGCCGTTTTTCCGTTCTCACATTTTTCTCGTCCGGTTGACGCGTTTGTTTTTGCGGCGCTTTTGGTTGACGATCACAGCAATGACTGCGTAGACCACAATCAGCCCCACCACCGCGACAATTGCGATTTTGAACCAAGTGGAAGAGATAATTTCATTGATTTTTTCCATATAAAACTGGAATTCACTGCGATTGACCGATTCACCTGCCACCAGATCAATGGTGCCCAGCTCCTCGCCCGCCAGCATCAGCTTGGCAGTCCCCAGCTTGTCCCCCTTCTTTACCGGGGCATCCACCGTATCGGGCAGCTCGGGAACCAGCAGAATACTGGATTTTTCAATGTTTTTGGGTACCAGCGCAGAGAAATCCTCCCCGGGATAGGCGAGTACACTGTCCTTCTCTTCGCCCAGGTGCACGCTTACTTCTCCGCTGGGCTCCTGCTGATCCACCAGAGACTTGACCTGAAAATTCGGCAGTGCCCATTCATACAGGTTGATGGCGTCCATGAAATTATACATGTCCGTAATGGGTTCGCCGTTTTCGTCCTCCACCGGCGCGCCCAGGGTGATGAGCAGATAGGTGTACCCGTCCTGAGAAGCGGTGGAGATGAGGCAACGGCCTGCTTCCGGGGTATACCCAGTCTTAATGCCTCTGGCGGGACTGTAGTAATACTTGACGCCGCCGGTAGCCTGGTCCATCAGCAGGTTGGTGGTCACCAGGGTGCGTTCTTCGTTCATATTGGTCGCCGGCATCCGATACCGGGCAGTAGAACAGATTTCCATAAACACCGGCAGCTGCATGGCGTTTTGCACGATTTTATAAAGATCTCTGGCAGTGGTATACTGGTCGTCATCGTGAAGGCCGTGGGGGTTGACGAAGTGAGTGTTCTCACATCCAAGTTCCTTGACCCGCTCGTTCATCTTATCCACAAAATCGCTCACGCTTCCACCCACCGCGTCCGCGATGACATTGGAGCCCTCGCAGGCAGACTTAATGAGCATGGCGTAGAGAAGCTGGCGCATAGTCAGCACTTCGCCGTCCTTGAGCCCGGCGTTGGAATAGCCCCAGCCCAAATCGTCGAACAAAGCGCCGTCCACAGTGACCTGTTCGTCCAGCCGGTCACCCCATTCCTCCAACGCGATCATTGCCGTGACCACCTTGGTCAGAGAAGCAGGATACATTTTTTGATCCGCGTTTTTCTCGTATACAATCTCGCCCGTCTCCACGTTTGCCATCAAAACCGCTTGGGAACGCACCGGCACGCTATCCGGCGGCGTATAGGAGGCCGACGCGGAAAACGGCATGAGCAGCAGCGCGAGAATCAGCAAGGCAGACAGGAAAATTGCCTTTTTGTTCATGGACATTTCCCTCCAATGTGCTATACTATATATTCATGATATGATCTTAATTAGTATATCAGGGTTCTGGCAAAAAAGAAAGGCATTTTTCCGAAAGAAAGGGCCTTTGGAGGAATGTAAGAAAGACGTAAGGTTTGTAAGCATACTCCCATATTTTTCTGGAGGGATTATTGGTTTGATTTACGTGACAGGCGACCTGCACGGGGAACTGGCGCGGTTCTCCGAGCGGCAGATGAAGGTGGTCAAAAAGCGCGACACCCTTTTGGTCTGCGGCGACTTTGGTTTTGTGTGGGACGGGAGCAAGGAAGAACAGAAAGCGCTCAAGGCTCTGGGAAAATTTCCGTTTACCATTGCCTTTGTGGACGGCGCCCATGAAAATTTTGAGCTGCTCGACCGGCTACCCGTAAGCGAATGGTGCGGCGGCAAGGTACGCCGGCTGCAGGAGAACACGGTGCAGTTGATGCGGGGCGAAATCTATGAGATCGAAGGAGAACGGATTTTCGCCTTCGGCGGCGGGGAAAGCCCGGATAAGGATATCCGCCGGGAAGACGGGCACTGGTGGGCAAAGGAGCTCCCTTCTCCTGAGGAAATTGACGAAGGGCGGCGCAATTTGGAGGCGTCCTTCCATGAGGTGGACTACATCATCACCCATGAACCGTCCGCGGCGGTCAAGGGGATGCTCAACATTGGGGAGGACCATATCAATTCCCTGAATATTTTCTTTGACGAGGTGGCGAAAACCTGCAAATTCAAGCGCTGGTTTTTCGGCAGCTGCCATGTGGACAAGGTGATTTCTCCGCGGCAGATCGCGGTGTTTGGGGACGTGCTGCCGCTGGACCTGAACAAAAAGAAGCGGTGAGGCGGGTATGAAGCTGCTGCATACGGCTGACTGGCACCTGGGCAAGGTGATTTTTTCCCGTTCTTTGTTGGAAGAGCAGGAGCAGTTTCTCTACGAAACCTTTCTTCCGGCGGTGGACCGGGAGGACCCGGACTTGATTGTGATCAGCGGGGACGTGTTCGACCGGCCCATTGCACCGGTGGAGGCCATCCGCTTGTTTGACGATCTGCTTTATGCCCTGTGCGCCCAGCGAGGGCGCAAGGTGGCCATCATTTCCGGAAATCATGACAGTGCCGACCGGCTGACGGTAGGCGCGGAGATTCTCAAAAAGCAGGGGCTTTATATTGCTTCCCGGATCAAAGCAGAGCCCGAACCGGTGCGGCTTTGCGACGAGTTCGGGCCAATCGAGCTGTGGATGCTGCCCTATTTCGATCCTGCTCAGGTGCGCGAGGTCTATAAGGACGAGACGATACGGGGCTTTCAGGAGGCGTATGAGCGGGTGCTCGCGGCGGTTAGGGAACGGCAGACGCCGGGGGTCCGGCAGCTTCTCATGGCTCATTGCTTTGTGACGGGCTCGAAAAAGAGCGAATCGGAATCGCCCTTGTCCATCGGGGGCAGCGGCGAAGTGGACGGCGCGCTGTTTTCCGGGTTCGATTACGTGGCCTTGGGCCATCTGCACGGGCCCCAGCCGGCGGGGAAAAACGCCCGATACGCGGGCTCGCCTTTAAAATACTCCTTTGATGAGGCGCATCACAAAAAGTCGCTGACGGTGGTGGAGCTGGGAGAAAAAACGGTAGCGGTCCGGCAGCTTCCCATCACGCCCAAACGGGATATGCGCATGGTCGAAGGAACACTGGAAGAGCTGCTAAGGGCAGCGAAAACGGACGAGCGCCGAGAGGATTTCTTGTACGCCACTCTTTTGGACGAGGCCCCCGTGTTCGAGCCCATGGCCCGGCTGCGGGAAGGGTATCCGAACCTCTTAGGGCTGGAATGCGCTTGGCTGCGGGGCGGTAGAGACCAGTCCTCCGGCCGGGATGCCCTTCGCAAAAGCCTTCGGGCCAAGCGTGTGGATGACCGGGCGGTGTTCGAGGCGTTTTTGCGGCAGGTCTGCGACCGAGAGCCGGATGAGGAACTCACCCGGCTTTTTTGTGAGCTTGCCGGAGAGGAGGAACGCCTGTGAAACCGGTAAAGATCGTCATGCAGTGCTTCGGCGCTTATCTGGGCCGCAGCGAAGTGGATTTTCTGAAGCTCGCCGGAGCGCCCCTTTTTTTGATTTCCGGCCCCACCGGTTCGGGCAAGACCACCCTGCTCGACGCCATGAGCTGCGCTCTCTACGGCAGGGCTACCGGAGCTTTGCGCAGGGACTGGAAGGAGCTTCGCAGCACCGGTGCCTCTCAGGATACGCCCACGGTGGTGGAATTCGAGTTTACCCTAGGAGCAAAACGCTATCGCTTTGTGCGCACCTTTTTGCAACGCATGGTCAAGAAGCGGTCGGGTGCTACCGAACTCAAGCAGGAGAGCACGGCGGAATGCTTTGTCTGGACGGCGGACGGCTGGCGGCTGCTGGCCACAGGGTTGGAGGTGGCCCAGAAGGCGAAGGAACTGCTTGGCTTTACCTATGAGCAGTTTTCCCAGGTGATTGTGCTGCCCCAGGGAGAGTTTCGCAAGCTGCTCACCGCCTCCTCCAGCGAAAAGGAAGGAATTTTGGAGGTGCTGTTCGCCACCGGGAAGTGGAAACGGATTGCCGAGCGGGCAAACGAGCGGGCAAACAAGCTCAAAGAGCAGCTCAAACAGATATCCGCTGGGCTCGCTCCTTTGCTTGCGTCTTACCAGGTGGAGGACCTTTCCGGCTTATTGGAAAAGCGGGACGCCTGCCGGCAAGACGGGCAGCAAGCAAAGGAACAGGAGACTTTGCTCCAAAAAGCCTTACAGGAAGCAAATGTTCAGTTGCAGGAAGCCGCTCGGCAAAAGGAACGGTTCGACCGGCTTTCTTCCGCCAAGGAACGGCAAGTGCAGCTTCGTCTTAAAGCGGAGGAGATGGACGGGTTTCGTAAGCAGTACGCCTATGGAGTTAAGCTCAAAGGGGTGCAGCCTTATTTTCAGATGTGGCAGTCTGCTGCCAAGCGGGAAAGGGACGCGGTAAGAGAAGAGCAGGAAAGCAGGCGGCGGGAAAGTGCCGCCGAGGCCGCCTGCCGTGAGGCCCAGGAGGCGGCCAGCGCCATCCCCCACCTGCAAAAAGAGGCGGAAGAGGAAAGCCGCAGGCTCAGCATCCTGGAACGGGCGCTGGAGGATGCAAAGCGGTTGACTCAGGCGAGGAAGGCGGCTTCCTTGGCGGCACAGGCCGCCGAGAAAGCCGGAAAACGGGAAGAAGAGGCCGCCGCCGAGGCCACTGCGTTGCAGGCGCGCATCGAAAAAGGCGAAAATTATCTGCGCGAGCAGTTTCAAACGTATCTCTCTAAGCTTCCGGAGCTTTCTCTGCGGGTGCAGACGATGACGGCGGCAAAGGATGCTTTGTCCGCCCTGCGCGGCGCCCAGGAAACCGAGCGGGAGACGCTCGCCGCGAAACTGGCGGCGGGCAAACAGGCGGCACAGGCCCAGCGGGTCCTTGCCAGCCGCAGAGAAACGCTTTTGCAACTGGAAGCGGCGTCCCGAGCGGACGCGGCCTACCTGCTCGCGTCCTTATTAAAAGAGGAAGAACCCTGCCCGGTGTGCGGGTCCCTACATCACCCCGCTCCTGCACGCCCGGCAGAAAACGCGCCGGCGCCAAAAGAAGTGCAGGCTGCGCGGGAGAACGAGCAGGCGGCAAAGGAGGCCCAGGAAGCGGCGGAGCAGGAACTTCACCGCAGGGAAACAGCCTATGAGGCGGCAAAACAGGCGCTGGCGCGGGCAAAAGATGCCTTTGCTCGGTTCGAGATCGAAGAAAGCGCCATCGAACCGGCCCTGTCGGAAGCAAACGAGAGACTTTTTGCGGCCCAGAAAGCCCAGCGGGACCGGCCGAAAGGGGAAGCGCTGCTTGATAAGCTGCGCCGGGACCTGCCCGCGGCAAAGGAGCGGCTTGAGCAAAGCCGCAAGGACGCGCAGCAGGCGGCGGTGGCCGCAGCCAAAGCCCAGGCGAGCGTCCAGGAGCTAATAACAGCGCTGCAGGGACAGGAAACGGATACTGGAAAGCTGACGGCGGCGATCGGCGAGCATCGGCTTTGCCTGCAGCAAAGAAAGGAAACCGCTGCACGGCTTCAGGAAGGATTGTCACAGGCAAAATCCAACCTGTCCGGAGCAAAGGAAGGGGCGGCGGCCGCTTTTCAGGCAGTGAAAAAAGCCTCCGACCAACAGGTTCACGCCCAGGCTGAATATGAACACCAGTGCAGAGCCGCTGGGCTTACGCCTGGGGAGGACCCCGCTTTGCAAAAAGAACTGCTCGACCGGCTGTCTCAAATGGAGCAGGCCATCGACCAGTATGACAAGGAGCAGGCGGCGGTCAAGGATGTGATTGCCCAGCTTCAGGAGCAGCTTTCCGGCGTACCTGTTCCTGATTTGGCAAACCTTACCGAAAAGCGGGACGCTCTTTCCAAGGAAAAGGCCGAACAGGATGCGGCCATAGGCCGGTTGCAGGAGCGGGAGGCGGCGCTCCATGAGGCTTGCAAACGAGCCCAAGCGTATTGCAAAGAGCAGGAAGGACTAGAGGAGCAGTACCGCACGGCGGGGGCTCTGGCAGAGCTTTTAAGCGGAAAAAATTCCCGTAAAATTCCGGTGCATCAGTTTGTGCTGGGTATCATGCTCGACGACATTGTAAGCGCCGCAAACCAGTATCTCTTCCGTTTAAGCCGGGGCCAGTATAACCTAGTGCGCATGGACCGGCAGGGCGGCCAGGGCTACCGGGGGCTGGACCTGGCGGTTTTAGACGGCTACCGGGGCGGCGAGCGCAGCGTCAACACCCTGTCGGGTGGCGAGTTGTTTTTGGCGTCGCTGGCTCTGGCCTTCGGCCTGGCGGACACGGTGCAAAGCTACGCGGGCGGCATCCGGCTGGATTCGGTGTTCATCGACGAAGGATTCGGCACTCTGGACGCCCAGACGCTCGAATGCGTCATGCGGGCGCTGTCCGAGCTTCAGTCGGGCGGACGGCTGATCGGGATCATCTCTCATGTAGGGGAACTTCGGGAGCGGATCGCCGCGAAAATCGAAGTGTCCCCCGATCCCAAGGGAGGCAGCAAAGTGGAGCTGATTTGCGGATAAACCATCCTGCAGCAGAAGGAGGAAAGAAACGTGTCCTACCAAAAGACCACCGGGTTCTTTTTGAGCGCCAACGGAATCGATCAGGTCGCCTATTATGTGTATACGCCAGGGGAAAAGCCCTGGGCGGTGTTGCAGCTTTCCCACGGCATGTGCGAATACATCGAACGGTACGAGCAGGTGCCTTTTCTAGAGGAAATGACCCGGGCGGGCGTTCTCGTGTGCGGTAACGACCATCTGGGCCACGGTAAGACCGCGCCCAAACAGGAGGACTTAGGGTACTTCGACCAGAAGGATGGCTGGCGCACTCTGCCCAAGGACCTGCATCAGCTGACAGCTAAAATCCGCAGCCAGTACCCCGGCCTTCCCATCTTCCTGCTGGGGCACAGCATGGGTTCCTTCGCCGCCCGGGCTTATTTGAGCCAGTACGGCCAGGAGCTGACCGGGGCGCTGATTGTGGGTACCAGCGGGGGAGAACCGCTGGCGGGTGTCGGAATGGCGCTTGCCAAGTTCATCGGCCTATTCAAAGGAGATCGGCACCGCAGCCGTCTTATTAACGGCATGGCCTTCGGCTTTTATAACCGCAAATATGAGCAGCACCGCTCCTCCTTTGACTGGCTCAGCCGCGATCCGCAAATTGTGGACCGGTACGTGGAGGACCCCTACTGCCATTTTCTCTTTACTCTCAACGGCTTTTATAACCTGTTTCACCTTCTAAAGACCGTTTCCAAAAAGGAATGGGCCAAAAGCGTGCCAAAGGACCTGCCCATTCTCCTGCTTAGCGGGGATATGGACCCGGTGGGCCAGTTCGGCAAAGGGGTAGAGAAGGTGTACCGGCGTTTGCGCGAGGCTGGGGTCAAGCAGGTGGACTGCAAACTTTATAAAGGCGGGCGGCATGAGATCATCAACGAGATCAATCGAAGCGATGTGTATAAGGACATTCTTCGTTTTCTCATCACCACGGCGAAAGGGGAAAAAGCATGAACATTGCGGTAGTAGGCCTGGGTTTGATCGGCGGATCGCTGTGCAAGGCGATCAAGCACCGCACCAAGCATCTGTGCTTTGGGTTGGACAAAAGCGGGGAGACCCTGCACGCCGCCTTAAACCAGGGGGCCATCGATCGGGTCATCGAGCCTGAGGGCCTGTCCCAGGCGGACCTGACTCTGGTCTGCCTTCATCCCCGGCAGACCATCGACTTTATCCTGGAAAACGCCGCCCATTTTCGCCCGGGTAGCATCGTGGCAGACGTATGCGGCGTCAAAAAGGCGGTGGTGGACCAGGTGACTCTTCCGCTGCGGCAAAGAGGCGTCTCCTTTGTGGGAACCCATCCCATGGCGGGACGGGAGTTTTCCGGTTTTGCCTATTCGCTTGACAGCCTTTTTGACCGGGCGAGCTTTATCATCACCCCGTCGGCGGATACCCCTGCCCCCAGCATCGATGCGGTAGAGGCACTGGCAAAGGAAATCGGATTTGCCCGGGTTGTGCTGACCACCCCACAGGAGCACGACCGGATTATCGCCTTTACCTCCCAGCTTGCCCATGTAGTGTCCAACGCGTACGTCAAAAGCCCCACCCTGAAAAAGCAGGGCGGCTTTACCGGCGGCAGCTTCCAGGACCTGACCCGGGTGGCCAAGCTCAATGAGGACATGTGGACCACCCTGTTTCTGATGAACAAGGACCCGCTTCTGGCGGAAATCGACTGCATTCTCGAAAAGCTCGCCGAATACCGTCAGGCAATTGCAAACGAAGACGCCGACGGGCTGCGCACCCTGCTTCGGGAAGGACGGGAGTTAAAGGAAGAAAGTTTGCTTGAAGCGAAGGAAACGAAAAAGGCCGCGCCGTGAACGGGCGGCCTTTTTCGTTTGCCGGAGGTCCAGTAACAAAACAAGCGGATGAAGAATATCTTCCTTATCCAAAGTTTTCCCAGAATTTCGCTGTTTTTATTTGAAATCCGTCCTTGGCCTAAACATCCGGAAACCATATGTTTTTTAAAACGCCCGCTTCGCCGTTATGGTCGGGAAGAGACAGGTACTATTGATCACGAAAACTACAAAGATCAATACCTGAAATTTCCGAGCAATCGTAACGCATGCTCATCGGTAGGAAGAGGTGTTTACGCAGACATGGAAGCATTTTTAAAAGAAAAATGGGAAAAAATGCTTTTTGCGCACGAGAGTTTTTAATTATGAGCAAAAAATGAAAAATATATGAAGTGTTTTCATTCAAAATATAGAAACAATAAAAAGTTCCTCATAAGAATTGACAATGCATCCGCAGCGCTTTATTATATAGATAACAGAACATGTTTTGTTAACAAAGGCGTTAAACGGAGAAATGGAAAATCCTCCGTTTAATGCCTTTTTCTGTTGCGCGGGGTAGCTTTGCCTTAAACAGCAGATCGATCTTTTCTTTAAAGGAGGAACAAACATGAAGTCTTTTGCAACAAACGTGAAGTCGATTTGTTGGAAAAAAGTGCTCACGGTTATGCTTTCCGTGGCACTGACTTTCAGCTGCGTGCAGCTTTCTCTTCCTTCCGCTTCGGCGTTGGAGGCAGATGGCCTAAGCAGTTGTGAAACCAGCAAAGCAGCGGCTTTATCAAATCTGGAGGATTTGATTGCACAAGCACAAGAGGTTAGCCTTAAAGGCGAAGACCCTGAGCTTGCAGCAGATGTAGAGTATGCTTTGGCACAGGCCAAGGCTATGACCCTGCAAGACACTCTCGACGATATCAACACAGCGGGTCTTTCTCTGCAAGTTGCACTAGACACATTGGTGATCGACCTCAACTATGCGACGATAGATGACATGCAGATGATGGTGAAAGAGGGAAATTTAACCTACGCCCGTCTTGTTCAGATGTATCTAACTCGCATCGACCTCTATAACAATCACACTATTAAGATCAATGCCATCCGCGCCCTTAATGAAAATGCACTGAGTGAGGCGGCCAAGTGCGACGAAGCCGTCAAAGCAGATCCTTCCAAGGCAACAGGTATGTTTGGTATCCCTGTTATTATCAAGGATAACATCAATACCCAGGCTTCCGACGGAATGCCCACCACAGCAGGATCCATCGCCTTGGCTAATAACTATACAGAGGAAGACGCATTTCTGGTTAAACAGATTAAAAATGCGGGGGCTATCATCCTTGGCAAAACCAATCTTTCCGAATTCGCGAACTTCATCACCTCTGGCATCGAGTTGCCTGATGGCACCACTGTAAGAATGCCCAGCGGGTATTCCACTTTAGGTGGGCAGGTTCTCTGTCCTTATAAGCCGGGCGTAATTAATCCGTCCGGATCCTCTTCTGGATCCGGTGCAGGCGGCGCAGCAGCTCTAGCTGCTATCACCATCGGCACCGAGACCTCCGGTTCCATTCTGTCCCCCACTAGGGCCAATTCTTTGGTTGGCTTAAAGCCCACAGTAGGTCTGGTTAGCCGCAGCGGCGTAATTCCGCTCTCCCACAGCCAGGACACTGCTGGCCCCATGGGACGTAACGTTAGTGATGTGGCGCTGTTCCTCTCCGCTATGCAGGGCTATGATAGTGCGGACAACGAAATGTATGTCGGGGTGGACAATGATATCCTAGTTGATCAGGACTACTTTAACGAAAAGGCTGAACCGGACTATACTGCGTATCTCGACGAAGATGGACTGCAGGGCAAGCGGCTGGGCGTTTACAGCATCCCGAACAAGGAGACTCAGCCAGACGTTTACGAAGCCTTTGTTAAGGCTATTGAAACCCTAGAGGCGAAAGGTGCAACCATTGTCTATGCTAATAATGAATCGGGCACCGCTATGTCAACGCTCTTGCCGGAGGCTCCATCTTCCAGGGTGCTTTATTACGATTTCGCTCTTGATATTCAGAATTATCTGGATTCCCTCAGCAATCACAATATTTCTCTCGCGAATTCTTCCATCACCAGCCTCAATGATATTATTGCTTTTAACAAGCTCTATCCCGAGCGGCTTAAATACGGCCAGACTATCCTGGAGGAGTGCGCTGGTTATGACATCAGCCCTGAGTCCCAGGATATGCAGACAGCTGCTGAGCAGCGTGCTGCAGATGTGGAATACTCAAGAAAGAATGGTATCAATTACCTGCTCGATACCTATGATTTGGACGCGCTTATCAGCTTAAACGGTGGGACAACCGGTATCGCAGCTAAGGCCGGATATCCGAGTATCAGCCTGCCTACCGGTTATCGCACGGTGGAAAACAACAACGAATCCATTAATCTTCAGTTCACTGGCGACGCCTTCACCGAGGAAACTCTGATCGCGATGGCCTATTCCTATGAACAGGCTACCAATGCGAGAATTGCTCCCGGTATGGCCGTTAAGACAGAACTTGGCGAACTGATTGACGAAGCAACCTCTCTTGGGATCACCGGTGAAGCGTATGATGCGGCCGTGGAGGCATACGGCAGCAACTTTACAAATCAGAGGGAAGCGGACGCTGCTTACGCTGCTTTGTTTGCAGTATTGTCCCCAGACGAGACACCTTCAGATGAACCTTCTTCCCCGGACGGAACCTCTTCTGGAGAACCTACTTCTGACTCTCCGGTCAATAATCCTCAGACGGGAGAAAGAAAGTCTGCTATTCCGATCGCGCTGTATGTAGTGATAGGTATGGCAGGGTTGACGCTCCTGGTAGTGAGAAAGAGAGTATACGCCCATTAAAATCTCTTTAAGGCAAATACCTTCTTAATTTTTAGAGCAACCCTTCATGTTAACATGAAGGGTTGCTCTTTGCATTGATAAACTTCGGTTTGCTTAAATTGTATTTGATTGCTAGCTTATTGATTTTTTCTAGCTTTTCAACATTGATCCGAATGGTAATGGGATCTTTTCTGTATGGCTTTGGGACAAAATCAGACATATCTTCACTTACCTCTTGCCATAAGTATGTATTTTTTCCTATTTAAAATATAGAGTCGAATACATTTTATCATACAAAAAGCCCCTTTCCTTTGCCCATCGTAAGCGCAGCCGGTAGGGAAGAAACGGCAAACACGCATCCTGGAGATGGACACCACAGATTCTCAAAAAAATTTTTGCACAAACCCATTGACTTCGGCATAGTCGGTTGGTATAATACAATCAAACGAATGAACAAATGCTCATATGAATTGAGGTTGAGAAAATGAATGCAAATCCCGAGTCCATCCAGCAAGCCAACCTTTCCCACGAGGAATTGATCGCCCAGGTCAAAGACCAGATGCCCGACGAAGAGATCCTCTACGATTTGGCGGAGCTTTTCAAGGTGTTTGGCGATACCACCCGGGTGCGCATCATGTGTGCACTGTTTGAGCAGGAGCTGAGCGTAACCGATATTTCCGAGCTTCTAGGGATGGGTCAGTCGGCCATTTCCCACCAGCTTCGGCTGCTGCGGTCGGCCCGCCTGGTGCGCTCCCGCCGGGATGGGAAAATGGCCTATTATTCTTTGGACGACGAGCACGTCCGTGAAATCTTCGACAAAGGCTTGGCCCATATTGAAGAGCGCTGAGTTCCCGGTTCTTTTCTCTATTTTACGTTTGAAAAGGGGTCGTAATATGGTACGCAAGAAATATGAAGTACACAATCTTGACTGCGCCCATTGCGCGTCGAAAATTGAGCATGCGGTGGCCCAGCTGGAAGGGGTGGGCAGTGCCAACCTGGACTTTGTCACCCGTTCCTTTGTGGTGACGGTGGACGAGGAGCATGCCCCCAGCCTGCAAAAAAACATGGAAAAGATCATCGCGAAGATGGAACCGGACGCCAAGCTGGTGGTGCCGCAACAAAAAGAAAAATCGGAGCAGCGCGGCGGCTGGGTGAAGTACCTGCTTTTAGGGCTGGCGGCGGCTGCCTTCGCCGCGGGCCTCATTTGCTCCTACGCCGGGGTTCCCACCCTTGTCTATGCGCTGATTTTCGCGGCCGCCACCCTTCTGGGCGGCTATGAAACCCTGCTTAAGGGAATCAACAGCCTGATTCATCTCCAGGTGGATGAAAACCTGCTCATGACCATCGCGGTGGTGGCCGCTTTCGCGCTGGGAGATTTCCCGGAAGCGGCAGGGGTAGCTTTGCTCTTCTGCGTGGGTGAAATGTTCGAGGAACGGGCAGTGGACCGTTCCCGCAAGGATATCGAGGCCCTTGCCCAAATCCAGCCCACCGAAGCGGCAAAGTACCTGCCCGACGGCTCCACCAAGGTGGTGCCCGCCGAAGAGGTGCAGGTGGACGACGTGATTGCAGTGCGTCCCTTTGAGCGGGTACCGCTGGATGGCGTGGTGTTGGAAGGGCACTCCAATGTGGATACCGCCGCCCTCACCGGCGAAAGCGTCCCCCTTGAGGCTGGAAAGGGAACGCAGCTTCTCTCCGGCATGGTCAACGGTGAGACGCTGCTGAAGGTCAAGGTTACCAGCCGGTTTGAAAACTCCGCCGCCTCCCGCATCATCGCCATGGTGCAGGACGCCGCCTCCCGCAAAGGAAGCTCGGAGAAGTTCATCACCCGCTTTGCCCGGGTATATACGCCGATTGTCGTGGCGCTGGCGATTTTGCTTGCGGTGCTGCCGCCCTTTTTTGGAATGGGTGCCTTCACCGAATGGCTCCAGCGGGCGCTTGTCTTCCTAGTTGCCTCCTGCCCCTGTGCTTTGGTGATTTCGGTGCCGCTGGGCTTCTTCTCTGGTATCGGTGCCGCGTCCAAGCGAGGGGTTCTCGTCAAGGGCGGCAAATACGTGGAGTTGTTATCCAAGACGGATGCGGCGGTCTTTGATAAGACCGGCACCATCACCAGCGGCCAGCTTCAGGTAACCGAGTCCATCTCCTTTGACGACGCCTATGCAAGCGATGACCTTGTAAAGATAGCCGCGGCGGCCGAACGCTATTCCACCCATCCCATCGCCCAGGCCATCTGCCGTGCGGCGGGGGAAACCGGCCTGACCGGGGAAGCGTACAACGAGCGCCCGGGCTATGGTGTGGAAGCGAAGGTAGACGGCAAGCAGGTGGCGGTGGGCGCAAGAAGAATGCTCACCCAGCTTGGCATTGACGACGCTTCCCTGCCGGACGCGTCGGTGTATGTGGCAGTGAACGGACAGGTCAAGGGTGCTATCCAGGTGCGCGATACTCTGCGTGAGGACGCAGCCGATCTGACCCGGGATTTGAAAGAACAGGGCGTTAAGCGCTTGGTCATGCTCACCGGCGACGCGGAGCCTGTAGCCAAGGAAATCGCCGCCCAGGCCGGAATCCCCGAATTCCATGCAGGGCTCCTGCCCCAGGATAAGGTGCGCCTAATGGAAGAAATCCGCAGCCAGTCCGGGACCACCGTGTTCGTGGGCGACGGCATCAACGACGCGCCGGTCCTGGCGGCGGCAGATGTGGGAGTCGCTATGGGCTTGGGGTCGGATGCGGCCATCGAAGCGGCAGACGTGGTTTTGGTGGAAAATAAACCTTCCCGTCTAGCCGGCGCCATCCGGCTTTTTGGGAAAGTCATGCGCGTGGTGCGCTTTAACATTGTGTTCGCCCTGGCCATCAAGGCTGCAGTGCTGGTGCTGGCCGCTTTCGGTAAGGCGCCCATGTGGGCGGCGGTACTGGCGGATACCGGCGTGGCCCTGCTGGCGGTGCTCAATTCTGCCCGGCTTTTAAAGTGCAAGCTGTAAGCAGACCTTACGAATCTCCAAATGAAAACACGAACCCACTTAAAAAACGAACCGTCCGGCAGCACATCCTGCCGGACGGTTTTTCACATGCCTTTATTCCTTGATTCCCCAGAGGAAGGTCCCATGCCGGTCGGACCCGGACGAAATGTGCCCTGCTTTTTCTACAGATAGAAAATCAGGATTCCCACTAAAATCAGGCAGTTTCCCAGAACTTTGCGCAGGGTCAGCTTTTCTTTTAGTAGCCACCAACTTAAAAGCATAACCAGAATGTATCCCACCGACTCGATGATCGGTCCATTTTTATAATCCATCCCCGTGAACGCAAAGATGGTCAGCAAAGTGGACACTACCATTAGGGAATAGCCTACGATCACATGGACGTTAAGGTATTCCTTCAGAAAAGAGCCGTGCTCCTTCTGGGCGCTTTTTTTCAGAAGGATCTGAGAGAAGGAGGCCACCGTCACCGAAGCGAAGAGCAGCAGCCAGTAACCATTAAGATTCATCGGTATTCACCACTATCGTTCCCGCAATGACCACCGCCGCGCCGATGGCGTTTTGGATCGTCACCGTTTCATGAAAAAATACCACTGCCCATAGCATGGACCACAGCAGCGCGATGGAACGGTTGGCATAGGCCACCGACAGATCGAACCGCTTGATGATCTGCTGCCACAGCAGTGCATAAACGCCCAGAATGACAATTTCCAGCCCATAGCATCCAATGAAGCCAGGGGAGAGAAAGGCAAAGCCGGAAGCGAACTTTGCCGCTACCGTGGAAAGGGTGTAGATCATCACCACCAATTGAAGCAGGAGAATGCTCTTGATGGTGGTTTTGGCACGTTTCGGTGCGTTTGGCGGTAGATTTTGATGTTGTTTCTTCATAGCGCAGAAACCCTTCTGAGCTTTTCCCGATCGTTTCCGGCCATAATATAGTAGCCGTACCGGGTAGAACTGTCTACAATCTGATGGGTAAAGGGTGCGATTTCGCTAACAAAGTGCACAAGCTCCGGAGCCTCTTTGCGAATGCGGTAAAGCTGGTCCAAATCCTTTTGACCGAATACAAACCGGATAGCTGCCGCTTCATAATGAGGACCCTTGGCGAACGTCAGCGGCATCCCTGCCGCCGCCTCGATCACCATGCGCACGAAATCATACCCCGTGGAAAGAGGAACTAGGTGAGAACCGATGCAGTCTCCGCCCATGCGCGCACCTACCTCAATCAGGCGTACCTGCCCGTCTTGGGTGATCTTCAGTTCCGAATGAGAAGCGCCGCAGGTAATATGCAGCGCATCCAAAGCGGAAAAGACGGTAGAGACAACCACTTGGAGCAGAGCAGGCGAAAGCCCAGCCGGCTGGATGTGCCCAGTCTCAATAAAATGAGGTGCGCCGGTGGTGAACTTTTTCGTCAGCGTCAGGAAGGTGTGCTTTCCGTTTTGAGACATACATTCGCAGCTGAACTCCTCCCCGTCGATGAACTCTTCCACAATCGCCCGCTTTTCAAAGGAATTCTCCCACGCGGCTGCAAGAGCGGCCTGCATCCCTTTTGGAGAATCCAGCTTGGTGATTCCCCGGCTTCCTGAGCGATCGGTGGGCTTTACGATCACAGGAAAGGAAAGGTCCCCTGTTTTAAAAGTCTCGCCTGCACAGAGGCTTAGGAAGCCTGGAGTGGGAATGCCGGCCTTCGAAAAGGCTCTGCGCATGGCAAATTTGTTGGTAGAGCAGGCCACACAGCCGGTACTGTTGCAGGGGAGGCCCAGCTTTTGGGCCACATATTGTACCGTAATGGCCGCCAGGTCGGAGGCGATGGTGGCCACCGCGTTTGGGCGAATGTTGCGGCAGATAGTGAGGATTTCTTCCCTTTCGGTGATACTCACCGGATAAAAAACGTCCGCCGTTTCGGCTCCCACCGCGCCTTCCTTCCAAGCGAATACATGGGTTTCAAACCCCATTTCCCTGGCCTTGCGAATCAGCGGATCCTGAAAGGAATTCGCGCCAATGATCGCGATTCGTTTTGTGTCCATCTATAAACCATTCCTTTGTTTCGTTGCATTACAAAGAGGGTCCCTGGTAAAAATCTCGGATAGCCTCGACAATACAAGCGAGCGATTCTTCTGGAAGCTGGTAATACATGGGCAGGCGCACCAGCCGCTCACTTTCTCTGGTGGTATACCGGTCCTCTCCGTAGAAGCGGCCGAACCGTTTGCCGGCAGGGGAAGAATGCAGCGGAATGTAGTGAAACACGCACTGGATACCCCGGCTCTTCATATAGGTAATGAACCGGGTGCGCTCATCCAAATCCTTGCACTTTATATAGTACATATGCGCGTTGTGCATGCAGCCTTTGGGAATCACCGGCCGCTCGATCAGGCCTTGGTCTTGCAGAGGACGCAAGGCCTCGTGATAATAGTTCCAGCAACGCAGCCGGTCCTCATTGATGAGATCGGCCACCAGAAGCTGTGCCCATAGGTAGGCGGCATTTAATTCGCTTGGCAGATAGGAAGAACCAAAGTCCACCCAAGTGTACTTGTCCACCTGGCCGCGGAAGAACTTGCTTCGGTTGGTCCCCTTTTCCCGGATGATTTCTGCCTTTTCCTTGTACACGGGATCGTGAAACAAAAGTGCCCCGCCTTCGCCCATGCTATAGTTTTTGGTTTCGTGGAAGCTGTAGCAGCCAAAGTCGCCGATGGTCCCCAGTGCCCTTCCCTTGTAGAAGGCCATCACCCCTTGAGCCGCGTCCTCTACTACCCGCAGACGATGTTTCCTTGCAATGGAGAGAATCGTGTCCATCTCGCAGGCGACTCCAGCGTAATGCACCGGGACGATCGCCTTGGTGCGCGGAGTAATTGCCCCTTCTAGAAGGGTTTCGTCCAGATTCATGGTGTCCGGCCGGATATCCACAAACACCAACTTTGCTCCCCGCAGTACAAAGGCGTCCGCCGTGGAGACAAAGGTGTAAGAGGGCAGGATGACCTCGTCCCCCTCTTCGATGCCACACAGCAGCGCCGCCATTTCCAGCGCGTGGGTACAGGAAGTGGTCAGCAAGGCGTTGGGAACCGCAAACCGGTCCATAAGCCATGCGGTGCACTTTTTCGTAAATTCCCCATCGCCGCAGATTTTGTGGTGGGCGATGGCCTGTTCGATATAAACGGCTTCGTTGCCGGTGGAAGGAGGAATATTAAAATCAATCATAAAAAGCCCTCGCTCCTCCTTTTATTATTTTATATAGGCCGGGTAGAGTACCAGCGCGTAGGACAGCACGCTCAACGCAACCACCCCTGCGCCGATGCAGACCTGCAAAAAGACTTGGAATTTTTTGCTCACAAACAGCCGTTCGATCAGCGTTTTGAGCCCCACCGTCACCAGGAACATAAATGGGATAAGCATGGGGAGAAGATAGCGTCCCTGGGGCTGAAAATCGCTGCAATAGGAGTAATACAGACTCAAAAAAATCGGTATGCACAAGGCAAGCACCATCATTCCGAAGAAAAGTGCCTTTTTCCATTCCTCGCGGCTGCGTCCACGAATGCGGGACAAAGCGTTGACCGCTTTGACGCCCACGCCGAGAAATCCGGCAAAAAAGAGAGCCGTGTAGAGCAGATACATCCACGTGGGCAACGGGTAACTCATATATCCAAAATAACCGATAAAGCTTCGAAAGGAGGTTTTCAGCCAAAGCATATCAAAGAGCATGTACGCAATGGTTACGCCCTGCGCTTGAGGGGTAACCCGGTTGGAGGGCTTCAAGTCGTCCCTTGCATACATCTGCGCGTATTCGTCCGACGTGCGCATGCCGAGAAAATCTCCGTTATAGAGAATGGCGTTGCGGATAAACCACCATCCCACCAGGAGAAGGACCACAACCACGATGAAAACGCCGCATTTGAGCATGGCCTTGTAATCGTACCGCTTGTTTTCGAAGAAAAAGAAGGAAGCCGCAAAGAGCAAAACACTGCATAAGATAAAGCCGTAGGCGTTGTAATAAGACAGGGAGCACACGGCAATTGCGACGGCAAGCAGTAGGCAGCTTTTTAGGTCCCACCGTTTTTCTAGGCCCAAAATCCACGCATATACGATCATGGCCGAGGAGAACATAGCCAGCGCGTCGTTGTTGACATAGGAAGAAATAAAAACAAACTGAGGCAGCAGTGCTACCAGCAGCACAAACAGATAGCGGTATCCACCTTTGAACAACTTTTTTCCGATCAGGATGCAGAAGAAGGCAACGCCCACGCAGCAGAGAATGCTGACCATCCGGGCGGACATGAGAAGAGCGAACGGGTCGGTGGTGAATAGACTGGTTATCTTCATAAAACCGGCGCTGATAATGTAAGACAGGATGGGGGTAAACGCGTAAGAAATGCCCCATATGGGATTGCGGATGGAAGGTTCTGCGCCGTGGGGAAGGGTGCCGTGCTGATAGATGAATTCAGGAATCTGGTAGCGCATATATTCGTCCGGTGCTGAATTAAAGGGCTGCGTCACCGCCCAGACTACATAAAAGCCGAACAAAAGCACAAGAATACCAGACGTCAGGAGATATTCTTTTTTTACTGTTCTCATTGCAACCGCTCCAAGTTTTTCATCAAGGCGGATATTCCATTTTATTGGAAAATTCACCTTATTTCGTTTAACGGTTAGTATAACACCACATCCGCGGAATCTCAATCGACCCCGGCATAACTTTATTGATTTGTTACAAGAATGAGAATGGGCATAACCCAAAGCGCTCATGCAAAAAAAGCATGTTTTTCCTGTGCTTTCCGATCGAAACGGGTTTCTTCCCTTTCCTTGCTTTTTTGCGGCACCGTGCTATAATTTAGGGGCATTGAAAAGCCCAGAAAGGATTTGACGCATTTTTATGGAGAAGCTTTCCATTGTGGTGCCAGTTTATTTCAGCGAGGACAATTTGCTTCCTCTTTATGCGGATGTGAAGGAAAAAGTCCTTAAAAAGCTTCCGTGCGGGTGGGATTATGAGCTGGTACTGGTGGACGATGGGTCGAAGGACCGATCTTACCAGGTGATGTGCGACCTAAAGAAAATCGACCCGCATATCCGTCTTGTAAAGCTCGCGCGCAATTTCGGCGAGCATGAGGCAACGCTTGCGGGGCTGACCGCTTGCACGGGTACTTGCGCGGTGCGCAAGTCCGCCGACTTGCAGGAGCCCAGCGAAATGATTCTGGAAATGCTCGAGAAATACCAAGCCGGTGCGCCGGTGGTTATCGCCGCGCGCAAGGGTCGGGACGAGCCGGCGTTGCAAACCTTCTTATCCAATACCTATTGCTTTCTGATGCGCAAGTTCGCGCTTAAGAATATGCCCAGAGGCGGGTTTGACAGCTATTTGATCGCCCGTCCGGTGATCGACGTGCTCGTGTCCATGCAAGAGAAAAATACGCCGCTGACCGAGCAGATCCTTTGGTGTGGATTTCCCATGGAGGTCATTGAATACATCCGTCCCAAGCGGCAGATTGGCAAGTCCAGATGGACCCTTTCCAAAAAGATCAAAATGGCCTTAGATTCCTTTCTTGGCTTTTCTTATTTTCCCATCCGTTTTATTTCCGGAATAGGAATCGTATCCTTTTTAGGCTCGTTTGTCTGGCTGGTGGTGCTGCTCATCCAGAAGCTGGTGGGAAGGATTACGGTGGACGGGTTTACCACGGTGGCGGCCTTGGTACTGTTGAGCTTCGGCGTCATCATGCTTTCCATTGGGATTTTAGGCGAGTATATGTGGCGGATGTTCGACGCCACCCGAAATCGTCCGCCCTATATCGTGGAACGGCAGGATAAGGACGAGAAAGCGGAGAAACCGGATAAATAAGCAAAACCGGGACGCACCAACCGTCCCGGTT
This sequence comes from Clostridiales bacterium, assembly GCA_018364155.1. GTDB lineage: Bacteria > Bacillota > Clostridia > Oscillospirales > Acutalibacteraceae > Solibaculum_A. The sequence goes on along the minus strand of JAGZMM010000001.1, from coordinate 512,370 downwards.
TTTTCATAGGAGAGCATTATAATGAACTACGTCAGTCAAATACAGGCGTTTATGCCCTCAACCCAGGAGGAAGAACGGGCGAAGGCGGAGATTCTTCAAAAAATCGGGGAACAGGGAAATGACCTTTTGTACCGGGATGCCCCGGCCCATTTTACCAGTTCCGCTCTCATTCTCAATCCCATACGGACCAAAACGTTGCTTATCTTTCACAGGCAGTTTCAGTCTTGGACTTATCCGGGCGGCCATGCGGACGGGGATGAAGATCTGCTGGGAGCCGCCCTGCGGGAAGCGAAGGAGGAAACCGGCCTTTCCAACGTTGCCCCTCTTAGCGGAGAAATCCTGTCGCTGGATTTGTTGAAGGTGCCGGAAAGCTGGAAAGCCGGCCGTCTGGTCCCGGCTCACATCCACTTGAGCGCTTCTTTCGTTCTGCTCGCCCGGGAAGAGGAACCTCTTCACGCGAATCTGGCGGAAACCGGCGGTCTGTGCTGGACGCCGGTGGAGAAGCTGGACGAGCGGTGCCGGGAGGCGCATATGCGGGCTATTTTTTATAAACTGCTGGCTCGGGCCGAGGGCCTTTGCAACAAGGAGGAACGCAAATGAAACAAACACTGGACGAAGGAAGGATCCTCGCGCAAAGCGAGGCCCTTTCCAGGATTGTCGCTCCCCTGCTTTCCTGGTATGACTGCAATGCCCGGATTCTTCCCTGGCGGGAAGAGCCCACCCCTTATCGGGTATGGATTTCGGAAATCATGCTCCAGCAGACTCGGGTGGAGGCGGTAAAACCCTATTTCGAGCGGTTTGTTTCCACTTTACCGGACGTTTGCGATCTGGCCCGGGTCCCGGACGACCAGCTTATGAAGCTATGGGAGGGTCTGGGGTATTACAGCCGGGCGCGCAATCTGAAAAAAGCGGCGGGTGTTTTGATGGAGCGTTACGGCGGCACGCTGCCTGCATCCTTTGACGCGCTGCTCACCCTGCCCGGCATCGGTTCCTACACCGCCGGCGCCGTAGCCTCTATCGCCTATGGCCTGCCCGTGCCCGCAGTGGACGGAAACGTGTTGCGGGTGGTATCCCGCCTTCTTGCAAGTGAGGAAGATATTACGAGGCCCATCGTCAAAAAAACGGTGGAGCGTTCCTTAACCGCCGTCCTCCCGAAAGACCGGCCCGGTGACTTTAACCAGGCGCTTATGGAGCTGGGTGCTACTGTCTGCCTGCCAAACGGCGTCGCCTTGTGCGAACAGTGCCCGGTGCAGGGCTGCTGCAAAGGGTATCGGGAAGGAAGGGTGATGGAGCTGCCGGTCAAGGCGAAGAAAAAGCCAAGGCGGGAGGAGGAACGGACGGTGCTGCTCCTTTTTTGCGAAGGAAAGGCCGCTGTGCGCCAGCGGGAGAAGAAGGGGCTGCTTGCCGGACTGTGGGAGCTGCCCAATGTGGAAGGCAGGCTCGCGCCGGTAGAGGTGGAGGAACGGCTGGAGGAGTGGGGCTTCTCCGGGGCGCGGGCAGAGCCGCTTTGTGACGCGAAGCACATCTTCTCTCACATCGAATGGCATATGACCGGCTACGCCGCATATGTTAGGGAAGAACGGACGGCAAATGGGCTTACCTGGGTGACCAAAGAACAGCTTGCCCAGGAAATCGCCCTTCCCAGCGCCTTTCGGGCGTACACGGAGGAGCTTTTGCGCCGTCTTCCTTAGAGAGAAACGGAGGCGTGCCATGTCCGCAAAGGAAGAACGGATCGCTCTGGCAAAAGAACAGCTGGCACTGGATTTGGGATGCTCTCCAGCTGCCTTTGACCGGATGGAGAATACCATTGTTCCCTTAGCGCCCCGGCCGGGTGCCAGGGAATGCCCCGGCTGGGATAGCGAGCTTCGCGTGGCCTGTTTTGGGAAAGGAGCGGTGGCGGCTGTCCACCCGTCAAGGCTTTTTTCTTACCGCGCTTTTTTTGTGGGAATGGAAGGAAGCCGTCTTTTTGATTTTTCGGCTATGGCCCGGCTTGACGGGACCCTTTCAAAAGTCGGCCGCGGCCTGGGAGCCTGCCGGGCTTTTTTTCTGCCGGGTTCCTTTTTGCCCGAATGTCCCGTTCCAAAGGGAATTGCACCTCGCTTTCTGACGCGGGGTGAAACCGCTGTGGTTCGCAAGACCCGCCTTTTTCCCCATGCGCTAGCCCGCGAAAGCACAGCGCTTACCCTGGCTGGGTTCGAGGGAGAGGCAGTGGCGGGAGTGGCCGCGGCGGTGGTGGACAGTGCCCAAGTTTGGCAGATTGGAGTGGACGTGCGGCCGCAAAGCAGGGGAAAGGGGCTCGGGTGCTTCCTGGTTGTGAACCTGACCAAAGAGGTCCTTATACGGGAAATTCTTCCCTGTTACTCCACCTGGACCGGGAACCTGTTTTCAAAACGCCTGGCTCTTTCGGCGGGCTATTTTCCCGCTTGGCTGGAGATGGGCTCTGTGAAGAAGCGGTGAATGCAAAAAAAGCCTGCTGTTTGCTTACAAGCGGAGCGAACAGCAGGCTTTTTGATTGGAGATGATGTTTATTTTCCCCTCAATGGCACCCTCCCGTTTTTGACCCAAACGTGGAATAAGATGTTGTTGCAAAAGCGGAGCGGCACCGCTCATATCACCGGCCTCGTACGAACGCGTGAACCTACCGGCCATTTTGGAAAAAGGGAGCGTAATTAGCGGCCAGGCGAATCGCCTCGACCATGCTGACCGGGCTTGCCGCGCCCTTTCCGGCAATATCAAAGGCCGTACCGTGATCCACCGAAGTGCGTAGAATCGGCATGCCGTTGGTGATAGCGATGGTGCGTTCAAAGTCCAGCGTCTTGGTGGCGATGTGCCCCTGGTCGTGGTAGAGGGAGAGAACCGCCTGGTACCGTCCGGTCAGTGCCAGGTGAAACACCGAGTCCGCCCCGACAGGGCCTTCCACTCGGTAACCTTGCGCCTTTAACGCCTCAACCGCCGGCGTAACTTCCTTGACTTCTTCGCTGCCGAAGAGGCCGTGTTCCCCGCTATGGGGGTTAAGCCCCGCCACCGCAATGGTCGCGTCCTTCACTCCCAGCCGCTCTAAGGCAGCAAAGCAGCGCTTTGCACAGGAAACGATCCGCTCCTTGGTCACAAGGTCGCAGGCATCCCGCAAAGATACGTGCCGGGTGAGGAAAAATACCCGCATCCCCTGCACCTCAAAAAGAGTCAGCGGGTCCTCCGTATGGGTCAAGGCCGCGAAAATCTCCGTGTGCCCAATGTAAGGAACCTTCGCCGCACGCAGCGCCTCCTTGTGGATAGGCGCCGTGCACACCGCCTGCACCTTTCCCGCCATTGCCAGGAAAACGCACCGCTCGATGTATTCATAGGCCGCTCGGCCGCACATAGAGGAAATCTCCCCGTAAGCGAACCGATCCATGTCGATGTTATCCAAATCCATAAGGTTAAGGATCCCAGGCCCGGCGGCGGCTTCTTCTGGGGTTTGGACGGAGCGAATTGTCAGCGGCAGAGAAAGACGGCCCAGTACCTCTTCAAAAACCTTTCGGCTTCCTGCTACCACGCAAAGGGCAGTTTCGGCCAGTTCCTTGTCCATCATGGCTTTGCAGACGATTTCCGGTCCGATTCCGGCCGGGTCTCCGCTGGAAACGGCGATGATCGGTTTTGTCATGCTTCTTCCTCCTCTTGGGGCTCTGCCAGCCGCCCCACGCACCAGTCTCCATAGCTGCCGGTCAGGCGCACCGGGAGAATCCTTCCGTTTAAGGCGGTCCCACTGCATACCCGCACAGGCGTGTAGTTGGGCGTGTACCCCTCCCAGACGCCGCTCGCCGCCTCCTGTTCGAATAAGACCGGTTCTTCTCGGCCTGCCTGGGCTTTTAGGAAGGCAGCCCGGTCGGCGGCGGTTTCGGCGATCATCCGCCGGCTGCGCCGCTCCTTTTCCTCCTTGGGCACCTGACCGGCTGAGCCGGCGGCCACCGTGCCTGGACGGGGAGAATAGGCAAAGGTGTGTACCTTCGAAAACCGAATGCGTTTGACAAAGGCGAGGGACTCTTTGAATTCCTCTTCGGTTTCCCCGGGAAAGCCTACCATCACATCGGTGGTAATGGCACAGTTGGGAAAAGCCTCCCGCAGCCGGGTTACCACCTTTTCGTAGTCTTTTGGCGTATAATGCCGGTTCATCCGGCGAAGGGTTTCGCCACACCCGCTTTGCAAGGACAGATGAAACTGCCCGCAAAGCTTTTGACAGGCGGCAAGCCGGGCGATAAAAGCGTCGTCAAACTTGTCCGGCTCCAAGGACCCCAGCCGGATGCGCTTGATTCCTTCCACCGATGCCGCCGCCTCGATGGCGTCCGGCAAGGCCAGGCCGGATTCCTCTCCGTAGGCGGACAGGTTAATCCCCACCAGCACCGCCTCCCGGTAGCCCGCCTTTGCCAAAGTGGCCAGCTCCTCTTTGATGGAGGCAAGGGGCTTGGAACGAATGGGTCCCCTGGCGGTAGGAATGATGCAGTACGAGCAGTAGCGGTTGCACCCGTCCTGGATTTTGACAAAGGCTCGGGTGCGCTCCTCAAAGGCCTGCACCTGCATCCCCTCAAAGTCCTCGCCTTCTTCATGGGCGCGGATGGCGACGATGCGCTGGCGGTGCTCCAAAAAGTCCTCCACATAGGACGGCAGGAAAGCCCGGTTGCGGGTGCCCATCACAATGTCCGCCTCCGGCAGCGCGTCCGCCGCCCCGTCCACCGCCTGGGGATAGCAGCCGGTCACCGCAATGACTGCCCCCGGATGTTCCCGCCTGCACCGGCGCAGAAGCTTTCGCACCTTCGCGTCGCTTTCCCCGGTCACCGTGCAGGAATTGATGACGATCACGTCGCAATCCCCGTCCGCTTTGGCTAGGGTATATCCAGCCCTCTGCATTCGCTCGGCCATCACTTCGGTTTCGTACTGGTTGACCTTGCAGCCGAGGGTATGAAAACAAATTGTCAAGTTCTTCGCCTCACAAATAATTTGGTTTTTCCTCCTAACTATATAGGAAAACTGTCCTTTTTTCAAGGTTCGCGCCACAAACTCTTGATAATCCGCAGAGGGGCGACTATAATAAGATAGTCAGAAAAATAACGATTTGGAGGAATGAAAGATGGTAAGCGTAAACATCATGCTCAATTCCATCAAGGACGTAAAAGATTTTGTCAATATCGTCAACCAGTACGATTTTGATGTGGAACTGGTGCTGGGCAAGTACGTCATCGACGCGAAGTCGATCATGGGCATTTTCAGCCTGGACCTTTCCCAGAAGCTGCTGCTGCAGGCTGACTGCGAGGGCAATTCCAAGTTTATGGACGAGATTGCGCCTTTCCTTGCGAAGTAAACATTCATTGCCGGGTAGGGGACAGGCCCTTTTTAGGGCTTGCCCCTCTTTTTTTGCCAAGCGGGCCGCCGGGCGTCCGAGAAAATCGGACAAGCCCGGCGGCCTTTCGTTTCTTTGTACATGTTTTCGCCTTTCCCCGCATAAGCTTTAGCACAGAAGATTGCGGAGGTGTGCAGTAATGAGGAAACTGACAAAGTTGTTGTCCTTGTTCATGGCGGTTGTCTTGGTGCTATGCGGGTCTACCGGCGCTCTCGCCAGCGCGTCGGACATTACGTCGGAGCTGACCGACGACGGGGGGATTTTGCCCACCATCGCCCCCGAAGACGCCGGCCAGATTCAGGTCAAGGCCAAGTCCGCCATTTTGATGGAGGTTACCACCGGAAAGGTTCTCTATGAGATGAATTCCAATGAAAAACGGGCGCCCGCGTCCATCACCAAGGTCATGACGGCCCTGCTGACCATGGAAGCGGTGGAGAAAGGGAGCATCTCCCTGACGGACATGGTGCTCATCAGCCCCAACGCCATGGCCATGGGAGGCACCACCATTTTCCTGGAAGCGGGGGAAACCATGTCGGTGGACGATCTGATGAAGGGCCTGATGGTCAACTCCGCCAACGACGCGGCGGTGGCCCTGGCCGAGTATATCTCCGGCACCGAGGAAGCTTTTGTTGCCCTGATGAACCAGCGTGCCCAGGAGCTGGGAATGAACGACACCACCTTCAAAAACGCCCACGGCCTTGACGAGGACGGTCACATGACCACCGCCCACGATATCGCCGTCATGTCCTGCGAGCTGTTAAAGCACGAGAAAATCATGGACTATACGAAAATCTGGACCGGCTCGTTGCGTGACGGGGCCACCGGTCTTGCCAACACCAACAAGCTCATCCGGTTCTATGAGCCAGCCACGGGCCTGAAAACCGGCACCACCAACAACGCCGGTCGGTGCGTCTCCGCCTCGGCCATGAAAAACGACCTGCATCTGGTGGCGGTGGTTTTAGGCGGCGAGGAAAAAAACGATCAGTTCAACGGCGCGCGCAGCATGCTCGAATGGGGCTTTGCCAACTACGCTTTGGTGGAACCGCCCATCAATATGGAAGAAGTGGTCCCCATCCCGGTCAGCCACGGCATGCAGCCGGAGGTGATGGTGGAGGTATCGGGTGCGAACAAAATCCTCATTGAGAAAGCCAAAGCCGGAGATCTGTCCGCCAGCATCGAACTGATGGAACAGGTGGAGGCCCCGGTGGAAAAGGGGCAGCAGATCGGCAAAGCGGTCATTACCTCCGGGGATGAGATCTTAGCAGAGGTTCCCTTAGTAGCGGCGGAAAGCGTGGAAAAAATGTCCTTCTTCAAAGCGTTTTGTCTGCTCATCCAAGGGCTTTTGGCCGTTTAAACGTGACGAAATTGTAAATGTTACACAAAAAGTGAAAATTGACATGCCTTCGCCTTGCAAATATGGTGGAAATACGGTAAAATGAAACCAACCTATTTAGGAGGCGGTTGCATGGCAGTGAAACTGATCGATAGGCATATGAACGGCTTTGTCCGTGCCCATGAGCTTTGCGGGATTGCCCCGCAGGTGGCCGCGGCGCACGAGATGCTTAGCAAAGGCACCGGTATGGGTAACGACTTTATCGGTTGGCTGGATTTGCCGGTCAATTATGACCGGGAGGAGTTTTCCCGGATCAAAAAGGCGGCCCAGAAGATTCAGAAGAATTCCGACGTTTTGATCGTCATCGGCATCGGCGGGTCCTACCTGGGCGCACGCGCGGCGGTGGAGTTTATAAATTCTCCGCTTTATAACAGCCTGAAGAAGGATACGCCGGATATTTATTTTGTGGGCAATTCCATCAGTTCCACGGCTCTATCCGAGGTCCTTTCCATCTGCGAGGGCAAGGATGTGTCGGTAAACGTCATCTCCAAGTCCGGTACCACCACTGAGCCCGCCATCGCGTTTCGGGTGTTCAAGGCCTATCTTGAAAAGAAGTACGGCAAGGACGGGGCGAAGGAGCGCATCTTTGCCACCACCGACAAGGCTCGCGGCACCTTGAAAAAGCTGGCGGACGAGGAAGGGTACGAGACCTTTGTAGTACCCGACGACGTAGGCGGCCGGTACTCGGTGCTTACGGCGGTAGGCCTTCTGCCCATCGCGGTGTCCGGAGCGGACATTGACGCGATGATGAAAGGCGCGGCGGACGCGAGGGAGGCCTATGCGGTCTGCGACCTTGAGAAAAACGATTGCTATAAATACGCGGCCTTGCGCAACATTATGTACCGCAAGGGCAAAGCCATTGAACTGCTGGTGGCCTACGAGCCCAATTTCGTCATGGTGGCTGAATGGTGGAAGCAGCTTTACGGCGAGAGCGAAGGCAAGGACGGCAAGGGTCTGTTCCCAGCCTCGGTCAACTTTTCCACCGACCTGCATTCCATGGGCCAGTTCGTGCAGGACGGCTCGCGCACCATGTTCGAGACGGTGGTGCTCTTTGAAAAGGCAAAGCAGGACATTTGTATTGAAAAAGAGGAAAACGACGGCGACGGCCTCAATTTCCTGGCCGGCAAGCCCATGTCCTACATCAACCGCAAGGCCTTTGAGGGCACGGTTCTCGCTCATACCGACGGGGGCGTGGCCAATTTGGTTCTTTCCATCCCCGAGGCCAACGCCTACGAGTATGGATATATGACCTATTTCTTCGAAAAGGCATGCGCCATTTCCGGTTATCTGCTGGGGGTCAACCCGTTTGACCAGCCCGGTGTGGAAAGCTACAAAAAGAACATGTTCGCGCTGCTGGGCAAGCCCGGCTACGAGGAACAGAAGGAACTGCTCGAGCAGCGGCTCAAATAACCTGTGTAACCTGCCTTTGGGGCATTTGAGAAATAGAAGGCGACTTTTACCGCTGTGTGCAACGAAAATATTTAGGAGGTAATGACCATGATTAAGTTAATCGTCGGCAAAAAAGGAACCGGCAAAACCAAGGTGTTGATTGATCTGGCCAACGACGCTATGAAGAATACGAAGGGCGACGTGGTTTTTATTGAGAAAGGCTCCAAGCTTACCTATGACATCAGCCATCAGATCCGTCTTGTTGACGCGGAGGCCTATCAGATCAGCGGGTTCGACGCGTTCTTCGGCTTTGTCAGCGGTATCTGCGCGGCCAACTACGATGTGACCGATATCTTCATCGACGGGACTCTGAAGATCGGCGGCAGCGATCTGGAGGCCTTCGGCGTCTTTGCCAACAAGCTCAAAGCCCTGTCGGATGCCAGCAAGACGACCATTACCCTGTCGGTTTCGGCCGCCAGCGCGGACATTCCGCAGGTGGATGCTCAGATTGTCAATCCGTAATAGGCGCGTATCACGAAAGCATGGTATTTCCGGTATCTCCATAGCCTAGCTCTGGAGATACCGGTTTTTTTATAAAGGCCAGGCAGAGATTCACCGGCAAAGGTACGGGCCAGCCTGTCTAAATATTGGGGGCAAGCAAAGCGTCAAAGTCATCTGTGCGTCCACAGGATGCCTGAAGAAAAGACGCGCCCAGATGGAGCACAAAATGCGGCTCCCTTTGTAAGAAAGAGTAGTTTTAACCGTGTGGGAAAGACGCTGGACAAGTATAGCGGAAAACCCCGGACTTTTACCGCTTTTCTCATGGTGCAGTCCGCTTTGATCGGCGGACATCGTCCCTCCGGGCTGGATGTAAGGGAACCCGGCGGCACGTTTTGCAGAACCATCCTTTCCGGATGGATACAAACGCCGCAAAAAAGCAGCCACCCATATAAATGGGTGGCTGCTTTTGCGCCTACAGTATAACTTGGCAATGAGAATTAATAATTTTCCGCCTTGATCTCGAAGTAAGCCTTCGGATGCTTGCAGGTGGGGCAGATTTCCGGAGCGGCAACGCCCACATGAATGTGGCCGCAGTTGCGACATACCCACATCACCGGCTGATCCTTCTTGAAAACGGTGCCGTTCTCAATGGCGGTAATCAGCTTGCGGTAACGCTCTTCATGGGTCTTCTCGATCTTCGCAACCAGCTCCATCTGGGTAGCCAGAGCAGTGAAGCCTTCCTCACGAGCGATTTCGGCATAGTTCTTGTACATATCGGTCCACTCAAAGTTCTCGCCGTCGGCGGCATCCTTGAGGTTGGTGAGGGTGTCGGGAATCTCGCCGTTGTGCAGATGCTTAAACCACAGTTCGGCATGTTCCTTCTCGTTGGCGGCGGTCTCCGCGAAGATCGCGGCGATCTGCTCGTAGCCTTCCTTCTTCGCCTTGGAAGCGTAATAGGTGTATTTGTTGCGCGCCTGGGATTCCCCGGCAAATGCGGCCATCAAGTTTGCTTTTGTCTTGCTGTTTTCAAAATCAACCATGTTATAACCTCCTATAAATTGATGTTATTCTTATTATACACTAATTTGGTATAATATCAAGAGAATTTTGAAAAAAATTTCCCCTAATTTTTGTTTTCCCCAAACGCTTTATTTTACACATCCAAAAACGCCGAACGGTGCTCAAAAATGAACACGCCGCAGCATTGGGAGATGGGATTGGTTTTCAGCAAGGTCAAAAACGCCGCGTCCAGCGGCTGAAATTCGGAGGCATTGACCCCGCCCTCAAAGATGGCGTTTGCCCGGCTCAAGATGTCTGCATAGTCGTGGGCGCCCACCTGCTCAAAAATTTCCGGTGCGCTCTGGGCAAACACGCTGTGTTCTCCGGTAAAAAGCTTGATAAACCCACCCGACACAATGGAACGGCATACGTCGTGGATAATGTAGATGGTGCTTTGCTCGGGAGTAAAAGAGGAGAGCACCTCATTGGGATCGGCAGCGTCTTTGAGCTTGCCGTCTAAGTTGGCTGTCACTGCCCGATAAAGCTGGCGCTGGGGAATGGTGTCAAAAAGCGGCCCAGTCAGATGCCGGTATCGCTCGCCTAAGCGGATGAACGCTTTGACCTTTTCTTCCAGCAATTTACGGTCCTTTCGCATCAGAAAATAGGCGGTAATCGTACTGGCGGCCAGCACTGCCGCGCCCACCGCCAATTCCAACCCGTACCGCTTTCCTTGTTTCTTTTCCATGAGTCTCACTCCTTATTCCTGCGTTTCTTCGGCAGCATCGTCCGATTTCATCAGTTCCCGATAGATGTCGCCCTTTTTCAGCCCGCTTATTCTTGCCGCTTCCTTGGCTGCCTGGGTGGCGGCCTGCCCGTCCGCCATCCGCTCCCTTGCCAACGCCACCGCCTCCTTGAGAGAAACCGTCTGCGGTTCCAGCTTGGGCGCTCCTTCGATAACCAGAACCTGCTCGCCCCGGGGTGTTTCTTCGGCAAAGCGCCGGGCGGCTTCTCCAAGAGTGGTGCGGATGACTTCTTCGTGCAGCTTGGTCATCTCCCGGCAGATGGCAATCCGCCGGTCTCCCAAGGCTTCGTACAAGTCCTTGAGCGTGGAGGGGAGCTTATGGGGCGCTTCGTAGAACACCAGCGTGCGCCGCTCCGTCTTGATTTCTTCCAGGTGCTCGCTGCGGCTGACCTTTGCCGTGCTTAAAAATCCTTCAAAGCAGAACCGGCCTGTGGGAAGCCCCGAGAGAGCCAGCGCCGTCACCACCGCGCTGGGCCCCGGTACCGCCGCCACCTCGATTTGCCGTTCGGCACACAGAGCCACCAGGTCTTCTCCTGGGTCGGAGATGGCGGGCATCCCCGCGTCGGTGACCAAGCAGACGGTTTCCCCCGCCAAAAGCCGCGCGCAGATAAGTTCGCCTTTTTCCCGGCGGTTGTGCTCGTAATAGCTGATGAGGGGCTTTTTGATGTCAAAGTGGTTTAAGAGCTTGAGAGTGACGCGGGTGTCCTCCGCCGCGATCAAGTCACACTCCTCCAGCGCCTGCCGGGCGCGGGGAGAGAAATCCGATAGATTGCCGATGGGGGTCCCCACCAGGACCAGTCTGCCGGGCATGCGGTTGCCTCCTTCTTGCTTCCAGTATAGCATTTTTCTTTGTTGGCCCATGTAAAAAGAGGGCGAATCCGGCCTAAGCCAGAGTCAGAGGTCAAACCCTGCGTAGACTTTGCGGGCTTCTTCCGTAGCCGTCCCATCTGTCTTCCGCAGCGTCAGAGAGGGCAGCACTTTCAGCCCGTTTTGCCCGCCTTTGATTCCTTCCAGCAGCAAAAGCCAGGGAGCCGCCCCGGCCTGCTGCTCCACCAGGCGCAGCCGTTTGGGTTCGATTCCCGCCTCCCGCATGGCCTGCACGCAGTCGGTAAGCCGCTCGGGCAGATGGCACAGGCAAAAACGCCCGCCTGTTTTTAGCAGGCGGCCGGCGCTTTTGGCCGCGTCATAAACCGTGCAGCAGAGCTCGAACCGGGCGATGTTTTTCCCTTCGTCCTCGCAGAGCTTTCCTGAACCGGGACGCCGGTAGGGGGGATTGCAGGTCACCAGGCTGTACGCCCCGGCAGGCAAAGAGAGCGCTTTTAGGTCCTTACAGACCGGGCGCACCCGATTCTCCCAGCCGTTTTCTGACAGGCTGCGGCGCAGAAGCGCGCAGGCATCGGCCTGGATGTCCACCGCGTCTATAGGAGTACCGACCGCTTGATCCCGCAGCCAGAGCAAGGGAAGGATCCCACAGCCGGTACCCAGGTCACAAACCCGGTCGGAAATCTTTGGCGCGGCGAAATGAGCCAGCAACAGCGCGTCGGTGCCGAAGGTGTGCCGGTGGGACACAAAGATCGCATGTCCGCCGCCCAAAGGCAGGCGCTTGCTCTGCTGCATAAGAATTCTCCTTTTGCTTTAGATACGGAAAAAGGCGGAACGCCAAAGCAGGGAAACCCGGCAGAAAAAATTTTCTACCTGCCGTCCCTCAAAAGCGTTCCGCCTTTTGTCTGGCGTAAAAACTTGTTTATTTGGGTTGCGGGGCGCCGACCGGACATACGCCATTGCAAGCACCGCAATCGATGCAGAGACTATCGTCGATGACATATTTGCCGTCACCAGCAGAAATCGCGGAAACGGGGCACTCCGCCTCGCAAGCGCCGCAGCTGATGCATTCGTCGTTGATAAAATAGGCCATTATGTACACCTCCTTTTTTGTTACGTGTCTATTTTAACACGCCTAGGAAAAAAAGCAAGGGCAATGATCGAAAAAGGCGGAAAAAAACACGAAATTGGGGCCGTAAATTTTTGGGGTTTCCTTACGCTTTTTTCTCGCCCATCAAAAGAACCATGACCGCCTTCTGGGCATGCAGCCGGTTTTCCGCTTCCTCAAAGATTTCCGAAGCATGTGCCTCAAACACGTCCGCCGCGATTTCCTCGCCCCGGTGGGCAGGCAGGCAATGAAGAACCATGGCGTCGCCGTTGGCCGCCGCCATCAGATCCTTGTTCACCTGGTAGCCCTGGAAGGCTTCCCTGCGCTTGGCGGCCTCCGATTCCTGGCCCATGGAGGCCCACACATCGGTAATCACCACATCCGCTCCCTTGGCCGCTTCCATCGGGTCGTTGCAGAAGGAATAGGCTTTGTTGCCTTTTACAAACGGGTCCTCGTTCACCAGCGGCTCATACCCGGCCGGGCAGGCCGCCGATACCTGCATCCCCACCTTCAGGCCGCCCACGATCAGGGAGTTTGCCATGTTGTTGCCGTCGCCGATGTAGCACATCTTGAGTCCGTCGAACCGGCCCTTCATCTCCCGGATGGTCAGAAGGTCCGCCAGCACCTGGCAGGGATGAGAAATGTCCGTCAGGCCGTTGATGATCGGGATGGAGCCGTGTTTCGCCAGCGCCTCCACCTCTGCCTGCTCAAAGGTACGGATCATGATGCCATCCAAGTACCGGGAAAGGACTCGAGCGGTATCCTCCACCGGCTCGCCCCGGCCGATCTGCAGGTCGTTGGCACTCAGGAACAGGGCGTAGCCCCCCAGCTGGTACATGCCCACCTCAAAGGAGACCCGGGTGCGGGTGGACGCCTTCTGAAAGATCATGCCCAGCGTCTTACCGGCCAGGAGCTTATGCGCAATGCCGTGCTTGAGCTCGTACTTGAGTTGGTCCGCTAGGTTGAGAATCTGGGTGATTTCGTCGGTGGAGAGGTCCAGCATGCGAAGAAGATGGTTCATATTACGAGTCCTCCCTTGTCAAAATGGTTTTTAAAACCGCAAGCCCGCGGTCGATTTCATCTTTGGTAATGGTCAGCGGCGGCAAAAAGCGCAAAAGCGCCTTTGCGGTTAAGACCAAGAGCCCTTCTTTGGCGCATTTTACCGCGATTTCACCCGCGGCGAACCCTTCGTCGAGCACGGCGCCCAGCATCAGCCCCATACCCCGTACCTCTTTGATGTGAGGAAGGGCTAGAAGCTGTTCTCTGAGATAAGCGCCCTTTTCCTTGACCTCGGTTCGGAAAGCGGGCTTGGAAACCCGGTCGAGCACGTACAGAGCAGCCGCGCAGGAAACCGGGTTGCCGCCGAAGGTGGAGCCGTGCATGCCGGCGCTCATGGTGTCCTTAAGGCCGTCGGAGCAAAGGCACGCGCCGATGGGAAGGCCGCCGGCCAGGCCCTTGGCAAGGGTCACCACGTCGGGTTTCACGCCGAACTGTTCGCTTGCCAGCAGCGTCCCTGTGCGCCCAATTCCCGTCTGTACCTCATCGATCAGCAGCAGCACGTCCCGCTTTTTGCATTCCTCGGCCACAAAGCGGACGTAATCGGCGTCAAGCGGGCAAACTCCGCCTTCCCCCTGGATGCATTCGAGCATCACCGCACACACGCCAGGACCCAGCTTTTCGAGCAACGCGTCCTTGTCGTTGGCTGGGATGTAATCAAACCCTTGTGTGAACGGGGAGAAGTACTGATGAAAGCCGTCCTGTCCGGTGGCGGCCAGGGTGGTCACTGTGCGGCCGTGGAAGGAGTTTTGCAGCGTCAGAATGGTGCTGCGCCCCTCGCCGTACTTGTCAAAGCTGTACTTGCGCGCCACCTTGATGGCGCATTCGTTGGCCTCCGCGCCGGAGTTGCACAAAAACACCCGGCTCATACCCGTCAGAGTGACCAGCGCCTCTGAAAGCTCAATCTGGATGGGGCTATAGTAGAGATTGGAGATGTGCTGGAGCTTGCCTGCCTGCTGGCAGACCGCCTTGACCCAGCCCTCGTCGCAGTAGCCTAAGGAGTTGACACCGATGCCGGCGCCAAAGTCAATGTAGGAGATTCCCTCCACATCGGTGGCCGTAGCGCCGCTTCCGCTTTCCAGCACCACGGGGAAGCGTTTGTAGGTAGGCATCAGGTACTGGGACTCCCGCTCCATTGCTTCAGATATAGTCATGCGCATCGCTTCCTTTCTTTTGGCAAAAGGCTGGGAATCCCCCAGCCTCTTTGATTACAGGAACATGGTTCCGATGCCCTCGTCGGACAAAACTTCGATCAGGATGGAATGGGGAACCCGGCCGTCGATGATGTGGGCTCGGTTGACCCCGCGGCGCACCGCATCCACACAGCAGTCGATCTTTGGGATCATGCCGCCGGAAATAATATTGTCCCGTTTGAGAGAGTTGACCTCGCTGACCTGTACCACCGGAATCAGGCTGTTTTCGTCGTAAACGTCCCGCATCAGGCCGGGAATATCGGTCATCAAAATAAGCTTTTCCGCTTTCAGCTCCGCCGCGATGCGGGAGGCGGCGATGTCGGCGTTGATGTTATAGGATTCGCCGTGTTCTCCCGCCGCCACCGTGGCCACCACCGGGATGTATTTCTTATCCAGCGCGTCCTGGATGACCGACACGTCCACCTTCGTAATCTCGCCAACTAACCCCAGGTCCACGCCCTGCTTTTTCTCAGCGGTGATCATCGCTCCGTCCAAACCGCACAGGCCGATGGCCCTGCCGCCGTGGCCGGCGATGCGCTGGGCCAGGTCTTTGTTTACCTTGCCTGCCAGCACCATCTGCACCACTTCCATGGTTTCCTCATCGGTGTACCGCAGGCCGCCCACAAACTTGCTTTCCTTGCCCATCTTTTTGAGGGTATCGGAAATCTCCGGGCCGCCTCCGTGGACCAGCACCACATGGATGCCGACTAAAGTGAGCAGAACAATGTCGCTCATCACCGCGTCCTTGAGTTCTTCGGAAATCATGGCATTGCCGCCGTACTTGACCACGATGGTCTTTCCGTAATATTTTTGGATATAGGGAAGAGCCGTCACCAGCACCTTCGCCTTATCGTAGTTGGAGATAAAATTGGGTTGCTGCTGCAAATGGTATCACCTGTTTCGTCAGAATAATGGATAAACCGGTCGAAGGCTTAGGTGCGGTAGTCGCCGTTGATCTTCACGTACTCGTAGGTCAGGTCGCAGCCGTAGGCGGTCGCCTGTGCTTCGCCGTCCTTGAGGGTCACGTCGATGAGAATTTCGTCCTCCAAAAGAATCTGCTTGGCCTTTTCCTCGTCAAACTCCACGCCCGCTCCGTTTTCGCAGACCTGGATGCGCCCGGCCCTGCTCTCGAAGGCAACGCCCACACCGGTCACGTCGATAGGAGTGCCCGCGTAGCCGAGCGCACAGAGAACCCGGCCCCAGTTGGCGTCCGCGCCGAACATGGCGGCCTTTACGAGACTCGAGCAGATGACGGATTTCGCCGCCGTTTTCGCCGCCGGAAGAGATTTCGCTCCCGTTACCCGGCATTCCAGCAGCTTTGTAGCCCCTTCGCCGTCCTTTGCCACCTGCTTGCACAGCGCCGTGCACAAGGCCTTGAGGGCGGAGAGGAAGATCTGATACCCGTCGCCGAAATCGGTGATCTTCGGGTTTTTCGCAAGACCGGAGGCCATGATGGACACCATGTCGTTGGTGGAGGTGTCTCCGTCGATGGAAACCATGTTGAAGCTCTGGCCCACCGCCTCGTGAAGAGCCTTGTCCAAAAGCTCGGGATGAATGTCCGCGTCGGTGGTCAAAAAGCAGAGCATGGTGGCCATGTTCGGATGGATCATCCCAGAGCCCTTGGCCATACCGCCGATGTGGCAGGTGGCCGAACCGATGGAAAATTCCACCGCCAGTTCCTTGCGCACGGTATCGGTGGTCATGATGGCTTCAGCCGCGTCCGCGCCGCCTTCCTTGGAGAGGCTTGCGGCCAGGACAGGGATCCCTTCGGCAATGGGATCAATGGGCAGGGTCTGGCCGATGACGCCGGTGGAAGCGACGATTACGTCTCTCGTATCGATCTTCAGGGCCTTCGCCGTCAGCTCGCACATGCGGTTGGCCTTCTGCACCCCGTCCTCGTTGCAGGTATTGGCGTTACCGGAGTTGCAGATGACCGCCTGAGCCCGGCCCTGGCGAATGTTTCTCTGGGTAACCAGGATGGGTGCGCCCTTGACCAGATTCTGCGTATATACCGCGCAGGCCCCGCAGGGCTTCTCGCAGTAGATCATGGCCAGGTCTTTTTTCTCTTTGTTCTTGCGTACCCCGCAGTGGGTTCCCGCCGCGGTAAACCCGGCCGGTGTGGTGACGCCGCCGGGGATCAAGGTGTAAGCCATTGGTGATTCCTCCTTGTTTGCCTCTCCGGGTGCCGGAGAGAACCTTGCGATCCCATTTTTCGCCCCAAAAGGCGACAAAACGATGGGGTTAAAACGCGGGCGGGACGAGCTTGAGCCCCGTTTCTTCCGGCAGGCCGAACACGATATTCATGTTCTGGATGGCCTGCCCTGCCGCTCCCTTTACCATGTTGTCCAAAGCCGACACCGCAACCAGCGTGCCGGTGCGTGTGTCCACATGCAGGGAAATGTCGCACAGGTTCGTGTATTTGACCGCCTTGATGTCTGCGACTTTGCCGTCGGGCAGCAGACGGATGAAGGTTTCGTCTTTGTAAAAGTCCTCGTATGTATGACGGATCTGCTCCTTGGTTACGCCCGGCATAATCCTTGCGTAGCAGGTAGAGAGGATCCCCCGGTCCACCGGCAGCAGATGGGGGACAAAGGTGATGCGCACCGGTTTCCCCGCCAGGTGGGAGAGGGTCTGCTCGATTTCCGGTGTGTGCCGGTGGCAGGCTACCTTATAGGGGTGAAACGCCCCATCGAGCTCGGTGAAGTGAGTGGTCTGGGAAAGACCGCGTCCCGCGCCGGTCGCGCCCGACTTGGAGTCCACAACGATCCCCTGGGGTTCCACCAGACCGCCCTTCACCGCCGGCGCCAGAGCCAGCGGCGCGCCGGTGGTGTAACAGCCCGGGTTCGCAATCAGCTTTTTTCCCTTGATCTGCTCCCGAAAAAGCTCCGGCATGGCATAAACCGCCTGCGCGTGCAGGCTTTTGTCCAAATAGGTCCCGCCGTACCATTCCTTGTAATCCTCTTCGTTTTCCAGGCGGAAGTCCGCCCCCAGGTCGATGAACACCTTGTTTTTTTCCATGCACTGGGCCGCCAGCTCTTGGGAAAGGCCGTGGGGAAGAGCGGCGAAGATCACGTCGCTTTTCTCCACCACCTCTTCCTGGTTGCCGCAGATAAGGTCGAGAAACCCGCGGTAGGCGGGATATACATCCGAAAGGGCCTGCCCCTCGAAACTCACCGAGCTGACCGCCGCAATTTCCACTTCCGGATGGGCATACAAAAGCCGGCAAAGCTCCGCCCCCGCATAACCGGTGGCGCCTACAATTCCCGCTTTGATCATAACGCGGTTCCCTCCTTGAGCCTTTCTAACATCGCCTGGGCCTGGGCCTTTACATTCTCCGGCGCCGGGCCGCCCAGCACCTTGCGCTGGGACACACAGGTGTCCAGGCTGATGAAGTCATATACGTCCGAATCAAATCGGTCGCACACCGCCTGGTATTCAGAAAGCGGCAGCGCCTCCAACGTGGTTCCCAGCTCAATGCATCTGGCAACCAGAGAACCGGTGGCCTTATAGGCGTCCCGGAAGGGGAGGCCCTTGCTCACCAGATAATCGGCGCAGTCGGTAGCGTTGATAAAGCCGCCGGCCGCCGCCTTGCGCATGTTCTGGGGAAGGACCTTCATCGTAGCGAGCATGGGGGCGAAGGTAGTCAGGCAAAGATGGGCCGTATCCACCGCGTCGAAAACCGCTTCCTTATCCTCCTGCATGTCCTTATTATAGGCAAGAGGAAGGCCTTTCATCGCGGTCAAAAGCCCCATCAGGTCGCCGTACACCCGGCCTGCCTTTCCTCGTACCAGCTCCGCCACATCCGGGTTTTTCTTCTGCGGCATGATGGAAGAACCGGTGGAATAAGCGTCGTCGAGCTCGATAAACTTAAACTCCCACGAGCACCAGAGGATGATTTCCTCGGAAAAGCGGGAGAGGTGCATCATCAAAATGGAGAGGGCAGAGCAAAGCTCCAAAGCGTAATCCCGGTCGGATACGCCGTCGAGGCTGTTGCGCGCCACCGCCGCCAGCCCCAGAAGGTCGGCCGTGCGTTCCCGATTTAAGGGATAGGTGGTTCCTGCCAGCGCGCCGCAGCCTAGGGGAGAGCAGTCCATTCGCTTTTTGCAGTCTGAAAGCCGGCCCAGATCCCGCAGCAGCATTTCTCCCCAGGCCAGCAGATGATGGCCAAAGGTGATGGGCTGCGCCCGCTGCAAATGGGTGTAGCCGGGCATCACCGTGTCCGCATACGCGTCCGCCTGCTTGGCTACCACTTCGCACAGCGCCTTTGTTTCCCCATAAAGTAGATCCACCTGCTTTTTCAGATACAAGCGCAGGTCCAGCGCCACTTGGTCGTTGCGGCTTCGCCCGGTGTGCAGGCGTTTGCCCGCGTCGCCGATGCGAGCGGTCAACTCCCCTTCCACGAAGGTGTGAATGTCCTCCGCTTCGGGGTCGATGGCCAAGGTCCCCGCTTCGATGTCGGCAAGGATCTGCTTGAGTCCGGCGATGATTTGCATTGCGTCCCCGTCTGAAATGATTCCCTGCTCGCCCAGCATGGTGGCGTGGGCGATGGAACCTTCGATGTCCTCCCGGTACATCCGGCTGTCAAAGGAAATCGAGGAATTAAAATCGTTTACCTTGCTGTCCACTTCCTTGGAAAATCTTCCGGCCCACAGCTTCAAGGCCATCCCTCCATTGATGCAGACAAGGCGAGAGCTTTCACTCCCGCCCAAACGCCTGCTTAAAATGATGTGTCCAATTCCTAGGGCATGCGCCCGGCCGCGTTTAGCAGCCCCGGGCGGCTTTTACGCAAACCTTATTTCTTGCCTTTGCCGTCCTTGATGGCCTTGACCGTGATGGGAAGGCCGAACAGGTTGATGAAGCCTTGAGAATCCATCTGGTTATACACTTCGTCCTCACCAAAGGTGGCAATCTCCTCGTCGTAGAGGGAGTAGGGAGAAGTCATACCGGCATTGATGATGTTGCCCTTGTAAAGCTTGAGCTTAACATCGCCGGTGACGGTTTCCTGGGTGCTGTCCACAAAGGCGGACAGAGCTTCTCTGAGCGGGGTGTACCACTTGCCGAAGTACACCAGGTCGGCAAACTGGCCGGCCACCTGCTGCTGCTTATAATGCTGGGTATCCCGGTCGAGGGTGAGAGTCTCCAGCGCATCGTGGGCGTAGTACAGGATGGCGCCGCCGGGCGTCTCATACACGCCGCGGGACTTCATTCCCACCAGCCGGTTTTCCACCATGTCCAGAAGGCCGATGCCGTTCTCGCCGCCGAGCTGGTTGAGCTTTTTGACGATGTCCACCGCGCTGAGCTTCTCGCCGTCGACGGCAACCGGCACGCCCTTCTCAAAGGAGATGGTCACATAGGTGGGCTTGTCGGGCGCCTGCTCGGGGGAAACGCCCATTTCCAGAATCTCGTCGTATTTGGGCTCGTTGGCCGGGTCTTCCAGGTCAAGGCCCTCGTGGGACAGATGCCACAGGTTCTTGTCCTTGGAATAGTTGGTCTCTCTGGTGATGTTCAGCGGAACGTTGTGCGCCTCCGCATAATCAATTTCCTCATCCCGGGACTTGAGCTCCCAGGTGCGCCAGGGGGCGATGATCTGCATGTGGGGAGCAAAGTGCTTGATGGTCAGCTCAAAGCGGACCTGGTCGTTGCCCTTGCCGGTGCAGCCATGGCAGATGGCGTCCGCACCTTCCGCCAGCGCGATTTCCACAATTCGCTTGGCGATGACCGGACGGGCAAACGCCGTGCCCAGCAGGTACATGTTCTCATACTTGGCGCCTGCCTTCAGGGTCGGCCAAATGCAGTCTTCCACAAATTCCTTCGTCAGGTCCTCAATGTAGAGCTTGGAGGCGCCGGTTTTCTTCGCCTTCTCTTCCAGACCCGACAGCTCCTTGCCCTGGCCCACGTCCGCCGCTACCGCGATGACCTCGCAGTTGTCGTAGTTTTCCTTGAGCCACGGAATGATGATGGAGGTGTCCAGTCCGCCGGAATACGCCAATACTACTTTCTTAATCTTACCCATAATAAAGTCCCTCTCTTTCGTTGTGAATAATCATACACTCATTTTGAATAAAATGCAAGAAAAAACCGTATAAATATTCATTTTGCTGCAAATTCGGCACCCTGCACAAAATGTCCGCCCACGGTCGAAAAAGGTCTGCCGCTAGCATTGGCGGTTCTCTCGTGGTACCGCTGCGAAAAACCACATATATTATACCGAACCCTTGTGTGCTTTTCAACCGCAATCCCCTTTGAAACCCATGCAAAATATGCTACAATAATAACAAGTTCTTTCGCTGGCAATTCGTAAATGATTTATCCGGCAAGCAAACACAATGGATACAATGGAGGGAACACCATGGCATACAAAGAAATCAGCCCCAAAGAAATCGAAAGCAACGTTTTTTCCGACATCGGCGACAAATGGATGCTCGTGACCGCAGGGGATGAATCCGGGTACAATACCATGACCGCCAGCTGGGGCGGAATGGGCATCATGTGGAACAAATGCGTGGTCGCCATCGGCATCCGGCCCCAGCGGTATACCCTGGGCTTTGTGGAGCAAAACGACCTCTTCACCCTTTCCTTCTTTTCAGAGGAATGGAGAGACGCGCTCAAGTTCTGCGGCAGCAAGTCAGGCCGGGATTATGATAAGGCCAAGGAAACCGGGCTGACGCCTTTTTTTCTGGACGGGACCGCGGCTTTTTCCCAGGCCGAACGCATCCTTGTATGCAAAAAGCTCTATACGAGCGACTTAGACCCTGCCGGATTCCTTGACAAGACCTTGGACGAAACCTATTACCCCAGCAAGGATTACCACAAGCTGTTCGTAGCGGAGATCGTTAAGGTTTTGGAGAAGGAGTAAGCCCAGCTTTTGTGGTTATCCTTGTTACAACCGGGCTTTTCATGAAAAAGAAGGCCCAAAGAGACGCGCAAGCAGCACCCATCCCAATCGAAGGAAGCGGCGGGGAATGGGTGCGTTTGAAGACGCCGGTCCTTGCAGGGAAAAGAGAAGATTGCTCTTTTTCGGCATGGTCTCCTGATGACGGCGAAAAAAGAACGCAATACCCCGCCGGCTCGGGCCGCTCAAAGGCGGACGCTGCCGGCGGGGGTTTTCAAAAGAAAGGTTGTGTATCCCATTGGCTCTGGACGGAGCGCTGCTATATTTATTAAAACAGGAACTGTTCGACGCAATTCCAGACGCGCGGGTGGAACGGGTTTACCAGCCCTCCAAGGAGGAGCTGGTGCTTGCCGTGCGCTCTCGGGCAGGGTCGAGACGGCTTCTATTGTCCTGCCGGGCCTCCTCGCCCCGGATTCATTTTACCACCCACGCCCCCGAAAATCCCGCGAAGCCTCCCATGCTCTGCATGCTGCTTCGCAAGCACTTGACCGGTGCGAAGCTTACTGCCATCCGCCAGCCGGGGCTGGAACGAGTCCTTTTTCTCGACTTTGACACCACCAATGAGCTGGGTGACCATGTGGCTTTGACTCTGGCGGTGGAGATTATGGGCCGGCACAGCAACCTCATCCTCATTGGGGAGGATGGGCGCATCATCGACGCGGTCAAGCGGGTGGACGCGGACATGTCTTCGGTGCGCATGGTGCTGCCGGGGATGCGGTATGTGTTGCCCCCGCAGGCCCCTGGGCGGATGGATTTGACCAAGGACGAGCCATCGGATGTGGTTGCCGCCCTTGCCGAGCGCAAGGACGAAGCGCTGGAAAAGGCGCTTCTGAGCTTGCTTTTGGGCGTGTCGCCCATCGTCTGCCGGGAGATCGCCCATTATACCGGCCGGGGCGCCGCTTTGCGCAGCACCGCTCTCAATGAAACCGAACAAGGACGCTTGCAGTTTTATCTGGGTCAGATCAAGGAAACCCTACAGACCAACAAAGGCCGTCCGGTTATGATCACCGATGTGGCCCAGGGAAAGCCCATTGATTTTTCCTTTCTCACCATCACCCAGTACGGGACTGCCGCCACTTTGACCCCGTTTGAAAGCTACAGCGAGCTGCTTGACGGGTTCTATGCCGAGCGGGATAGGGTGGACCGCATCCGCCATCGGGCCCAGGACCTGCTCAAAACCCTGACAAACGCCTCCGAGCGGATTTCCCGCAAGATCAACGCCCAGAAGGCGGAGCTTTTGCAGTGTGCCGATCGGGAGCGCTTGCGCCGATACGGCGACCTGCTCAATGCGAACTTATACCATCTGGAAAAAGGAATGCCGGTGGCACAGGTGGACAACTTCTTTGAGGAAGGGAATCCTCCCATCCGCATTCCGCTGGACCCGGCGAAAACCCCGGTGCAAAACGCCCAGAAGTATTATAAGGATTACCGAAAGGCCCAGACGGCGGAAAAAATCTTGAACGAGCAAATCGAGAAGGGAATGCAGGAGCTCGCCTACATCGACACGGTGTTCGACGCTCTCTCCCGGGCGGATACGGAACGGGAGCTGTCCGAAATTCGAGCGGAGCTGGCGGGTCAGGGGTATGGACGGCTCGCAAAGGGAGGCCGGCAGCAGAAAGCCCCTGCGCCTTTAAAGCCCCTTGCCTTTACCTCCTCCGATGGCTTTCCCATCCTGGTCGGGCGCAACAATCAGCAAAACGATCGCCTGACCCTCAAGCAGGCGAAAGGGTCGGACCTGTGGTTTCACACCAAGAACATCCCTGGCTCTCATGTGATCGTTTGTACTGGGGGAGGAGAAGTCCCCGCTCGGACCATTGAGGAGGCCGCGTCTCTCGCTGCCTTCCACAGCCGGGCCAAGGATTCCGCAAAAGTACCGGTGGACTATACGCCTGTCAAGTTTGTCAAGAAGCCCCAGGGTGCCAAACCCGGCATGGTGATTTACACCACCAATCAGACCGTCTATGTGACTCCGCAGGAGGCGCTGGTGGAGCAGCTGCGGGATAAGGGATGATTTTGTATGGGACCTTGCATAGCCGGTACCGCTGGGCATTCCATGCGACTAGACGTAAACAAAAAAACAGCCGCTGGCTCAACCGGCGGCTGTTTTTTTGTTTAAACTTGTATGTTTTCTTCTCCTGCTGGGGCATCTTCTTCAATGCCGTCCGGTTCGGGCCCGTTCTTTTTGTTCGCCTTAACGGCAAAGAAAGCGCCTACCACAATGGTAAAGTAGAAGGTAATCACCCGCCACAAAATCAGCGCAAGACCCAACTGGCCTTCCTTGACGAAGAACTGCTGGAAGAAGAAGTAGAAAAAGCCCTCTGCGCCTACGCCTGCGCCCGGAATCGGGATGAAGGAGGATACCATCATCACAAAGGATTGGGCGGCGATAATCGTCAGAAAATCGATTTCGCTCAGGCCGAAGGCCTTGTAGATCATGTAAGGGACCGCCATATAGACGATCAGCTGTACAATGGATAACAGAAAGGAAACAATCATGGTAGGCAGGTCCTTGACCATTTCCTTAAAACAAGCGCTGAATTTTTCCAGCTCCTCGTCCATGTACGCAATTTTCTCGTCCGGGTCCTTAAAAATTCGGATTTTAGCCAGAAATCGGATGATTCCCCGGCTGATTTTGCGGGTGGTGTTTTTAAAAAGCGCAAAGCCGATCAGACAGAGCATCACGATCAGATTGATGAGAAAACCTACCAGCACAATGAGGGCGAAATTGCTGACCTTTTGCTGAAAATATCCCAGCCGCAAACACAAAAGTACCGCCGAAACAATAACCAGCGCCACCTGATAAATGATGAACTTGGAAAGAAGGCTGTTGATAGCGACACCCAGCTGCACACCCTGCTTTTTCAGGTAATAGGCCTGAAAGGGCTGCCCGCCGGAGGAAAAGGGGGTAATCGAGTTAAAATACTGGCCGCCCATGGAAACGCGCAGGGAATTGAGAAACTTCTGCTTTTTGTACATGGGCTTGATCATAATGTGCAAAATCAACGATTCCAGCAGCCAGTAAAGAAGCATGCAGCCGATTGCGGCCGCGATCCACCAGAAATTCAGAGAATTAAAGTTGTGCACCAGGTTTTCCACGCCGGAGGAAAAAAACACAAACCCGACGATAATCAGTCCGCAGGTCAGGCAGACAAAAATGTTTAGCTTGTTCGACTTCAACGTGCCACCCCGCCCTTGTCACAGGAAAGTTTTTTGCTGCGCACCTTTTTGGTCAGGCCGCTGTAAAATTGATCCCACATTTTCGCCACGTTTCGCGTCGAATAATAATCGCTTCCCGCCGCGGACTTGGCCCTTGCCTCTTCGTAATATGCGCTGTCCCTACATAGCCGGTTGATTTCCCGGTCAAACCCGTCCACATCCTCGCACAGCAAACAATAATCAGACACGATGCCCTGGTATTCCTCCAGATTGCGCACCACGATGGGAAGCTTGCAGTTGAGCGCTTCCAGAATGGTCATGGGGAAGAGCTCTGCGAAGGAAGGAAGCAGCAGCAGGTCGGAGGCATTATAATAGTCGTTCATTTCCGAGCGCTCCACCATCCCCACAAACCTTACGTTTTCTGGGGGATGCTCCATCAGCTCTTTGATTTCGTTATAACCGTCGCTGATTTTGCCGAAGGAGAACCCGCCCAGCCACAAAAACAGCTTGTCAGGGTTCTTTTTTGCCACCTCTACAAAATCCAGCACGCCCTTGCGGATTTGCAGCTGGCCTACGCCGATGACCACGCGCTTGTCTTGCGGGATGCCGAGCTTTTCCCGCAGCACTTTCTTTTCCTCCTGGGACATTTCAAAGAAGTGCTCCGAAGAAACGCAGTTTGGAATATAAGTGATCTTATCCCGCTCGATACCCGCATCCACCAGTTCTTTGATAAAGTGAGGATTGACGGTCACCAGGTAATCCATGGAATGATAGAATTTGATGATATACTTGTAAAATGGAATTTTCGCAATCTTCCACAAGTGAAGGCTTTCATCCAGGGTCTTAGGCATAAAATGGACAAAGCCCACCGTGATGCTTTTTTTGCGCACCAGAGGAATGGAGAGGTAAAATTCCGGATTGATGGTGTGGTAATGGAAAATATCCGCATGAGCCAGCGAGTTTTTGCGCACGATATACTTATCCGGATAATACGTTTCCAATAGCATCATCAATTCGTCGTACACGGATAAGACGCCATGCCCTTTGGTCATATCGGCTTCCGACATCATGGTTATTGTCTTCATAAAAGCAGAAACAGTCCTTTCAGCAAACAACGCGCATCACACAAGCTGTTTGTTATGCTACAAAACAGGGGCAATTTATCCATATGGATGCAAATAATATACTATACTTTATCACAAAACTGCCCTGATTGCAACCGAATTTCAGAAGGGAAGGCGCATCTTAGGCGGATTCTCGCCCAAAACCATCCGTTCTTTTCCTTATGACGCTGCAGGCATAAAAATCCCTGCAGCCTTAGTATCCCCGAGATTGCCGCAATCATGAAACCGTCCTGCCCTGCTCAAAAGAAGACCCCGGACCTGTCTAGGCCGGGGTGGCTTTTTTTATTTTTCCGCAATTTTTTGTAAGAAGAGCTTGGTGCGTTCGTTTTTTGGATGGTCGATTACGTCACGCGGATCGCCCTGTTCCACGATCACGCCCTTGTCCATGAAAATGACCCGATCGGCCACGTTGCGTGCAAAGGACATTTCGTGGGTCACCACCACCATAGTCATATGCTCCTGGGCAAGCTCCCGCATGACCTTGAGAATTTCCCCGGTCAGCTCCGGGTCGAGGGCCGAGGTGGGTTCGTCGAAAAAGAGAATTTCCGGGTCGAGCGCCATGGCCCGTGCAATCGCCACTCGCTGTTGCTGCCCGCCGGACAGCTCGAAGGGATATGCGCCCGCCTTGTCGGACAGGCCCATCTTCGCCAGCAGCTCCACCGCCTTTTTCTTTGCCGCTCCCTTGTCCACCCCAACCACATGGACGGGCGCTTCTGTCAGGTTATCCATCACCGATAGGTGAGGGAACAAATTAAAGCTCTGAAAAACCAAGCCGAACCGCTGCCGGATGCGTTTCATAGTCGTCTTGTCCGCGTACCGTGCACTGCCGTCTCCCGCGGTTTCTACCAGCGTGTCCTGGGAATAGCGGATACAGCCGGCGTCCAGCCGTTCGAGAATGGTGCAGCAACGAAGGAGGGTGGATTTTCCGGACCCGGAGGGCCCGATGATGGCCACCACTTCTCCTTTATCCACTGAAAAGGAAATGTCCTTAAGCACTTCGTTTTCACCGAAGGCCTTGCGGGCGTTTAATACCTCTAATACTGCCATTGTCTGACGCCCCCTTTACCGGTAATAGCCGAGCTTGCGCTCTGCAAAGTTGAAGACCCGCGTGATGACGAAGCTGCCGAACAGATAGAAAACACCGGCGAGCACAATCGGCATCAAGGAGGTGCGGGCGTTTGCCGCGGCGTTCGCCACTCGGAACAGCTCCATCACCGCCACCGTCTGTGCCAAAGCCGTGTCCTTAATTAAAGTGATGACCTCGTTGGACATAGGCGGCAGAATCCGCTTGCACACCTGTGGAAGCACAATGCGGAAAAAGGTCTGCTTTTTGGAAAAGCCCAGCACCTGCGCCGCCTCGTGCTGCCCCACCGGGATGGACTCCAAGCCGCCCCGGTAGATTTCCGCGAAATAACACGCGTAATTGATGGAGAAAGCGATGATGGTCGCCGGGAATCGGTATCCGGAAAGAGGAATCCCGAACAGAAAATACGGACCAAAATAGACAAAGATGATTTGCAGCATCAACGGCGTGCCCCGCACGATGAGCAGCAAGATTTCAATGGGCTTGCGGATCCAGGCGCACTTGGACATCCGTCCCAGCGCCAGCGGCATGCCCAGGGGCAGTGCGAACACCAGCGTAAGCAGGAAAATGAGCACCGTGGTGCCGAAGCCCTCGGCCAGCTGGCCAAACAAGCTCCCGAAATCCTGCAGCCATGCGAGAAAACCGTCCATCTGCTTTTAACCTCCAAAGGAGCCCGCGCCGTCTGCCCGCGCGGGCTCCCAAATTGTTTCGATGTTTTAAAGGCTTTTTTTATTTTACGGTGGTTACGTCCTTGCCGAACCACTTCGTAGACAGCTCCGCCAAAGAACCGTCTTCCTTCATCTCGTGCAGTGCCTTTTCCACCTTTTCGCACAGGGCGGTATCCGCCTTGCGGAAGCCAATGCCGTACTCTTCGTCAGCCAGAGAAATGTCGAGCACTTTAATCTTGGCATCTGTTTTCACGTGGTAGTTGGCCACCACTTCGTCCAGCAGCACCGCGTCACAGCCGCCCGCTTCCAGATCGAGAAGGGCCTGGTTATTGTCGTCGAAGAGAAGCACCTGACCCAGAGAAGCCTTGAAATCCGGCTTGCTGTCCAGCGCCTCGGCAGCGGAGGATTCCGACTGCAGCGCCAGCTTCTTGCCTTTCAGGTCGTCCAAAGACGCAATGGCCGAGTCGGCCTTGACGGCGATGATCTGGCGGTTCTTCATGTAAGGCTCGGAGATGGTGCAGGCATCCAGGCGCTCCTGGGTGATGGTGTAGCCGTTCCACAGGCAGTCCACATTGCCCGCGTCCAGCTCGTCCTGCTTGCGTTTCCAGTCAATGGCTTGGATTTCCACGTCGAGGTTGAGCCGCTTGCCCACTTCCTTGGCAAGCTCGATGTCAAATCCGGTCAGGTTGCCCTTGTCGTCCACAAAGCCCATAGGCGGAAACGCGTTGTCCACGCCTACCACCAGTTTGCTCTCGGCCTTGCTGCAGGACGCAAAGGACAGGCACATGGTCAGTACCATGACGAAAGCCAGGACCAGTGTCAGTTTCTTTTTCATGCAAAAATACCCTCCTAAACAAAATTGCCGCGGCTTAAAACCCATGCCGCATACCGATGGCGTTTTCCACCGCGTTTTCCCGCAAGCATCCAAGCTTACAGGATTTATTCCACTGGTATTCTACTATATTAGCACAGCAAAGTAAAGCAGTTTTTTTGCAGAAAAACCGCAAAGAACAGAGGAAACTTGTATGTTTTTCAGAGAAGATGTGGTATAATGCACGAAGTTTTGTTCGCAAAGGGGAGAGGCGCATTGCAAAGAGGACAGGTATGGCTCAAAAAAGGCGAGGGCCGGGCTTTAAAGGCTGGAGGCCTTTGGGTGTATGACAATGAGATCGCCCAAATCAAGGGAGAGCCAAAAGACGGGGATATGGTGGACGTGATGGATTTCGGCGGCTATTTTCAGGGCGCCGGCTTTCTCAACACCCAGTCGAAAATCACCGTGCGGCTGCTTACCAGAAAAAATGCGCAGGAAATCGACGAGCCATTCCTGCGCAGACGAATCGATGCCTGTGTAGACCTGCGAAAAGCAGTGACGGGGCTTCATACCTGCCGCCTGGTGTTCGGCGAGGCGGACTTTCTGCCCGGCCTGACGGTGGACAAGTATGGGAGTGTTCTGGTTGTCCAGTCTCTGGCGCTGGGGATTGACCGGCTCAAAGGCACCCTTCTTCGCCTGTTGTGCGAGCGGCTGGAAGCGGAAGGCTTCCCGGTCACCGGCGTATATGAGCGGTCCGACGCCAAGGTGCGACGTAAGGAAGGGATGGAGCTATTTTCCGGCTTTTTGGGTGCGCCCTTCGATACGAAGATAGAAATCGAGGAAAACGGCCTTAAATTTGAGGTGGATGTGGCCGAAGGGCAGAAAACCGGCTATTTTCTCGACCAGCGGTTTAACCGTTTCGCCCTGCGCAAGCTGTGCAAGGGGGCAAAGGTGCTCGACTGCTTTACCCACACCGGGTCCTTTGCGCTCAACGCCGCGGCGGGCGGCGCAAAACGGGTGACAGGAGTGGACGCGTCCCAGCTAGCAGTGGAACAGGCCCGGAAAAACGCCGCTTTAAACGGCTTTGAGGACCGGGTGGAGTTTCTGTGCGCCGACGTGTTCGACCTGCTTCCAAGGCTTGAGGAAAAAGGGGAGCAGTACGACGTGGTGGTGCTCGATCCGCCTGCCTTTACCAAGTCCCGCAGTTCGGTGAAGGCGGCGGCGAGAGGCTACCGGGAGATCAACCGCCGAGCCATGGCCTTGGTGCGCGATGGGGGATATCTCGCCACCTGCACCTGCTCGCATTTTATGACCCAGGAGCTTTTTGCCCAGGTCATCCGCCAGGCCGCCGGGGACGCCCGCTGCCGGGTGCGCCAGCTGGAGTTTCGCACTCAGTCGCCCGACCATCCCATTCTCTGGGCGGACGAGCAGTCCTATTACCTGAAATTCTATCTGTTGCAAATCGTACGGGAAGCCTGACCGGACATGCGGCTCAATACCCGCCCTCTCCGGTGAGGACCTCGTCGTTGTCCACCCATTCCTGTACATAGACGGCGGTGAATTCCTGTGTTGTGTTGCGGATGACTACCCGCTTAATGCCGGCGTTGATGATGAGCCGGCGGCACATGGAGCAGGGGCTGGTACCGGGGACGATTTCATTGGTTTTCGCATCCCGACAGACCATGTACAGGGTGCTGCCGATCATATCGTTGCGGGCGGCGGAAATGATGGCGTTTGCCTCCGCATGGACCGAGCGGCACAGCTCATATCGTTCCCCTTTGGGAATCCCCAGCTTCTCGCGCATACATACCCCCATGTCACAGCAGTTTTTTCGGCCCCGGGGCGCACCGTTGTAGCCGGTGGCGATGATCTGGTCGTTTTTGACGATGATGGCGCCGAAGTTGCGGCGCAGGCAGGTGCCGCGCTCGGCCACGGTCTGGGCGATGTCCAGGTAATAATTCTCCTTGTCCCGTCTGGTCATGGGGATTCCCTCCTGTTCGGCTTTTTCGAAAAAGCCTCTTTTTCTTCATCATACCGGATTTTTTCCGAATACGCAATCATCAACTTTGATCCAATACGAAAGCGAGGAACACGCATGGACCGCCTTTCCGACATCGGTACCATCAAAGCCCTTCTTTCCCGGCACGGGTTTTCCTTTTCCAAGTCCTTAGGGCAGAATTTTCTCATAAACCCCACCGTCTGTCCACGCATGGCGTCCTTATGCGGAGCAGACAAGGAGACCGGTGTCCTGGAAATCGGCCCTGGCATCGGGGTGCTGACCACAGAGCTATGCAAGCAGGCGAAAAAGGTAGTGGCTGTTGAGCTGGACCGTAGGCTGCTTCCGGTTTTAGAAGAAACCCTGGAGGAATTCGACAACGTCAACGTCATTCACGGCGACGTATTGAAGCTGGACCTGGCCGCCCTTCTTCGAGAAGAATTCCCAGGCATGCAGGTGGCTGTCTGTGCAAACCTGCCTTATTATATCACCTCGCCTATCCTCATGGCCTTGATGGAAAGCCGGCTGCCGGTTTCCTCCATCACCGTTATGGTGCAAAAGGAAGCGGCCGAGCGCATCTGTGCCGCGCCCGGTACCCGTGCGTCGGGCGCCATTTCGCTGGCGGTGCAGTATTATGCGAGGCCCAAGGTCCTCTTTGAAGTCAGCCGGGGTTCCTTTCTACCGGCGCCCCATGTGGACTCGGCGGTGATTTCTTTGACCGTGCGGGAAACACCGCCGGTGCAGGTGCGAGACGAGCGCAGGCTTTTTGCCGTCATCAAGGCCGCCTTCGGCCAGCGGCGTAAAACTATTTTAAACGCAGTCAGCGCTGGGCTTTCCATACCCAAGGACGCTCTGCTTGCCGCCATTGAGTCCGCTGGGCTTTCTCCGACCGCCCGGGCCGAACAGCTGACGCTTGAACAGTTCGCCGCCCTGGTAAACGTCCTGTCCGACCGATTTGCATCATAAGCCGCTATGAAATGAGCAAAATACAAAAAACCGGTGAGGAATTTTCTCACCGGTTTTTTGTATTTTCAAGCGAATCGGGCCGATTGTGTTGGAAGCGTCAAAAGCAGCCGCCTGCATCAAGAAAGGAAAGGCTGCTTTGCGGTTTCCTACCGCAGCGCGAAATCGACGTTTTCAAACAGGGAAGTCATCTTGCATAAGCAAAACGGATGCCCTTCAGGGTCAAGCATCACCTTCCAGCCATCGGAAAACTGCTCATCTGCTATGGTTGCGCCGCACCTGACAGCATGCTCCACTGCCTTTTCCAAATCGTACACAGCAAAATCCATATGCGCCATTTGCTGCTGCGCGCCGGGTTTGGCCGGCCAAACCGGCGGTTTATACTCGGGGTTTCTTTGAAACGTGATGCCGGGATATGCGCCCTGAGCCGCTCCCGGAGCGCCGACACAGGCGTATTCTTCGTCAAAAAACGGGATTTCCCATTGAAGCAGCGCCGCGTAGAATGTTGCTAGCTTGTACGGGTCTTTGCAGTCAAGCGTCAACGCGTATAATTTTATGTCCTGTCCTTTACTCATAGCAAAAGCACCTCCTATACCGACAAGCATAACAAACTAAGGTTCCGGACACAATAGCCAAACCAAAGCCTGTCACCGGATCTCACGGCTTTCTCATCCAGCGGCTTTTATGCCTTTTCGCATCTCTTTTCCCGCTGAAACGTTATAAACTCCACATAATCGCGTACCTGCTCCATTTCCCGTTCGGAGAAATCCTTGGGCAGCGGCAGGCAGTTGGGCTCCCGTTTGTAGGAAAGAGGGACGTCGATGAGACCCAGAAGAAAGTCTAGGGAGACATCGAACAGCTTGGCAATTTTCAGTTTAATTTCGTCGTTTGGCATGCTCCGGTCCCGCTCGTAGGAGGAGATGGTATGAAAGGAAACGTGGAGCTTCTGCGCCAGCTCCAGCTGGGACATACCATGGTCCTTACGCAGTTCTTGTAGGCGTTCACCAATCATGATCTCCCCTCCTTTTCTTTTTTATTATAAGAAATTGTCGAGTTTTTCGCGAAAATTGTAATAAATCTTCGAATTTGGGATTGACACTCGTAAGATTCTACTGTATTATTATCTAGGATTAGGAAGAAACTTATACATTTGTATCATTATAGCGAATGAATGGACTGGCAAAAGGGAGGGCAAAGGGCCGTGCGGATGGTCAGATATGCGCAGATGGCCTTATACGGTGTTGTGTGGCTCGCCTTGTTTCTTCCCTTTTTTCCGGCAGACTTGTCTGAAGGCGGGAAAGAAACCAGCGGCTTTGCTTTTTTGTGTACGGCTTCCTTTTGGAAGGAAGGCTTCTGGTTATGTGCCGTTGGCTTTTTGGTGATTCCGGCGGCGGGCGTCCTTTTTCTAGCGTTTTCCAAACGCCAGCGAGTACGGACGATGGTCTCTCTTTTTCTTCCGCTTTTCGGCCTTGTTCTTTTTTGGTTGCTGTCCTCTTGGCGGCCGGCTGCGATCGGATTATCTCTCACGGGTGTCGGATACCTGTGTTTGCTGTTCGCAGCCGTGCTGACCCTTGTGTATCGTATCACCGATTCCACTCATCTGGAAAAGTGCCGTGGAAAAATTTTTCTTTTTTCCACCGGAAAAGATAACCCGTAGCATTTGCTTAAGTCTTATGCCGTTCCTTGCGTTTCTTTCCTCTGCTGTGGACCTCCTGGCATAGGGAAGAAGAACGGCAGCTCGATAGATGAATTCCTTTTCCAACAAAGAGACAAAGGGCAAGGCCATTTCGGCCTTGCCCTTTGTCTCTTTGTTTTTTACTCGTCGTGTTTCTTTTTACCCCTACATTTCCGGTAAATCCAAATCCCGAACTTGGAAAGCTCCACCACCACGATGGGAGAAAGGGAAAGCCCCAAAATCCATTCCCATTCGTGCAAAGGGAGGGCCGTCAGGCCGAACAGAGTCTGCAACGGTGGAATCAGAAGAGCTGCTAGCATGATCAGCGCGGAGACGGCAAAGGCGCCCAGCATTCGCAGATTGGAGAAAAGACCGATGCGAAAAAGAGAATGCCGGGAGCGGGCATTAAAAGCGTGGAACAACTGGCTGAAGGCGAGAACCGCAAAACCCATGGTCTGGCCCATCACTGGATCGTCCCCGCCGGAGAAGAAATGGGTCCGCCCCAGCAGGTAGGCCACTACCGTAATGGCACAGAACATGACGCCCTGCAGTGCGCAGACAATTCCCATGCCTCCGGAGAAGATGCCTTCGTTTTTGGGGCGGGGCTTTCGCTTCATAATGTCGTACTCTGCCGGCTCCACGCCCAGAGCCAGGGCAGGGAGGCTGTCGGTTACCAGGTTGATCCACAAAAGCTGAATGGGCAGCAAAGGGGAGGTGTGCCAGATGAGCATGGAGACAAAGACCGCCATCACCTCTCCCAGGTTGCAGCTGAGCAGGAAATAAACCGATTTGCGGATGTTGTCGAAAATGCCCCGGCCTTCCTTGACCGCCGTGACAATGGTGGCAAAATTGTCGTCGGTGAGCACCATGTCCGCCGCGCCCTTGGCCACGTCAGTGCCAGTGACGCCCATGGCACAGCCGATGTCCGCCGCTTTTAAGGCGGGCGCGTCGTTGACTCCGTCGCCAGTCATGGCGACGATTTCACCCTTTTGCTGCCAAGCCTTCACGATGCGGATTTTATCCGCCGGCGTCACCCGGGCGAACACCGCGTATTTGCGGATGTCCCGGCTGAGCAGCTCGTCGCTTAACTGGGCCAGCTGGGCGCCGGTAATGGCTTCCTTGCCGCCTTCCATAATCCCAAGCTTTTTTGCAATGGCTGAGGCGGTGGTCACATGGTCGCCGGTGATCATTACCGTGGTGATGCCCGCTGCCTTGCAAGTAGCGATCGCTTCCATCGCTTCCTCTCGGGGCGGGTCGATCATCCCCACAAGCCCCGCGAAACGCAGGCCCTGTTCCAGCTCGCCGGGGGTCGGGTTTGCGGGAATTTCGTCGAGCTCCTTGTAGCCGATGGCCAGCACTCGCAGCGCTTCTCCCGCCATGGCTTCGTTGGCCTTGACTGCATCCTTGATGACGCCCTGGTTGCTGCACCGGTCCATCAAAATGTCCGGAGCACCCTTGACTACCGCGATGTTGCGCCCGTCCACAAAGTTGACGGTGGTCATCAGCTTGCGGTCCGAGTCAAAGGGAATCTCCGCCATGCGGGGAAAATCAATTTCCAGTTCGCCTTTTTTCAGGTTCAGAAGGTCTCCTGCAGCGATAAGCGCCGTCTCGGTAGGGTCGCCGATGTAGCGCACCGTTCCGTCCGCCTGCTTTTCAATGCGCCCGTCGTTGCAAAGCACCGCCAACTTCAAAAGAAAATCCCGAGCCGGGTCTTCGGTTTTTGGGTCAAAGTCCAAAAGCTTGCCGTTTGCGTAGGTTTTGGTCAGCGTCATCCGGTTTTGGGTCAGGGTCCCAGTTTTGTCCGAACAGATGACCGAGGCCGAACCCAGCGTTTCTACCGCCGGCAACCGGCGGATGATGGCGTTTTTCTTGACCATGCGGGACACGCCCATAGCCAGCACAATGGTGACAATGGCCGGAAGCCCTTCGGGGATGGCGGCCACCGCCAGCGCCACCGCCGTCATAAACATTTCTAAAATCCCCTGCCCGGTGATGATCCCGTAAAGGAAAATGACCACACAGATTCCCAGCGCCAGCAATCCCAGGGTTTTTCCAAGCTTGGCGAGCTTTTTTTGCAGCGGGGTCACGTCGTCGAGCTGGGTACCAAGCATGGCGGCAATTTTGCCCATTTCGGTGTTCATCCCCGTGTCGGTCACGATGGCTTTTCCACGGCCGTAGGAAACGGTACAGCCAGCGTACACCATGTTGCGCCGGTCTCCCACTGGGGCGATTTCTTCAAATTGCGCGGTTTCGTCCTTTTCCGCCGGGATGGATTCCCCCGTCAGCGCCGACTCGTCGCATCGTAAGCTCTGTCCCTCTATAAGGCGGGCGTCAGCGGGAATAAAGTCCCCCGCTTCCAGAAAAATCACGTCGCCCGGCACCAGATCCTGGGCGTTGATCACCGAGATTTCTCCTTCCCGCACCACCTTCGCATGAGGAGCGGCCAGGTTTTTAAGCGCATCCAGCGCCGCCTCCGCCTTGGATTCCTGGATTACTCCCAGTACCGCGTTGAGCACCACGATGGCCACGATTACAATCGGTTCCAGCCAGTCGTTTTTTCCCTCCATAATGGTCACAATAATGGAGACCGCTGCCGCAATGAGCAAAATAATGACCATGAAATCCTTCATCTGTGCGGCAAAACGCTGCAAAAAGGTTCTTTTTTTCTGGTCGGTCAAACGGTTCTTTCCATATATCGCAAGGCGCTCAGCCGCTCTCTCGGCGGTCAACCCTTTCTCCAAGTCACTTTGCAGCTCGGCCGCAACCTCCGCGGCGCAGTGGTTATGCCATATCAAATCGAGCCCTCCCTGCTTTTGAACGAATTTTTCGAATCATACAAATAATATTGTACCCTCTTTTTCAAAGGGATGCAAGGCGAAATTGTGAAAGTTTTCCTGTTTGTTTCCCCGTTCGGTATTCTGCATTTTCACTACAAAAAACGCAAAAATTCGGGACTTGTTCACAATTGTCGACCAGGCAGAAGGTATGATAGAAAACGAATTTCACCCGGCTTCATTTACAAAAGAAGGGCAGGACTGTCGGATGGATTTTGTGGCCGGTGTCTGCTCTGAGCCCATTTGAATCTGCAGCAAACGCACACGGGCGAAAATTTCCCGTTCGAGATCGGTCTTTCGCCCTTGCGCGAAGAAGGCGGGACAGATATAATAAAAGCATTGAGGTGAAGAGAATGCGGAAAGTTTTTTCGTCCATCGGGGAGTATTTCCGGCAAACGGACAAGCTGCTGTTGCTGCTGTGCCTGCTTGCCACCGGATACGGCCTCGTTTTGCTGCTGGTGGCCGGGCAGGCCAACGACATGAAAGACAGCAGCACGGTGCTTGCAACGGTGGGCGGTTTGGATATTACCATGCAGTTTATCAAGCAGTTTGCGTCGGTGCTGCTGGGCATCATCGTCGCGCTGATCATATCGGCTATCGATTATGAGATTCTCGCTGCGTGCTGGTGGATTTTGGCGCCCATTTCGGTTGTCCTGGTGGTGCTGACGTATTTTATCGGAATGGACACCGGCGCAGCAGACGACAAGGCTTGGCTGATGATTCCGGGTATCGGGATGACCTTTCAGCCCTCCGAGCTCTTGAAGATCGCGTTTATCATCACCTTTTCTCTGCATCTTTATAAAACCAGGGACCGGCTCAATTCCCCTTTGAATCTGTTGCTTTTGTGTATCCATGGAGCGGTGCCGGTGGGTATGATCGTACTCCAGGGGGACGACGGCACGGCGCTTGTGTTTTTGTTTATCTTCGTGGTCATGATGTTTGCCGCGGGAATCAAACTGCGGTATTTTGTCATCGGTGGAGTGCTTGCGGCCATTGCCGCGCCGATTTTATGGTTTTACGTGCTCCAGCCCTTCCAGCGGGACCGGTTTACCATCTTTCTTCACCCGGAAAACGCCCGGTTGGACGAAGGGTACCAGCAGTACCAGTCCCGGATGATCATCGGTTCGGGCCAGCTCACCGGCAAGGGCATTGCTGACAGCGGGCAGATTCCGCTGCCGGAACGGCAGAATGACTTTATCTTCTCGGTGTCCGGGGAAACCTTTGGTTTTATCGGCTCGGTGCTGGTGATTGCGATTTTGATTGCCATCATCCTGCGGGTTTTCTTTG
Organism: Clostridiales bacterium; assembly: GCA_018364155.1. Taxonomy (GTDB): domain Bacteria; phylum Bacillota; class Clostridia; order Oscillospirales; family Acutalibacteraceae; genus Solibaculum_A. Next base: position 475,243 of record JAGZMM010000001.1, on the reverse strand, counting down.
TTTCCCGCAAAGCCAAGGATATGCTCGGTTCTTTGATGTGTATGGGTATGTTCGCCACCCTGACGGCCCAGACCCTTATGAACGTGGGTATGAACATTTGTCTGCTGCCGGTAGTGGGCGTGACCCTGCCCTTCTTCAGCGCCGGCGGTTCCTCCACCACCACCCTGTATTTGGGGATCGGTCTGGTGCTCAGCGTTTACATTCATTCAAAGCCCAAAACCCACACGGAAGAACTCAGACGGCGGCGGGCATAAGGAAAAGGAACGGGATCGGCATGGATTATCAATTGAATTTGGGCGCTTGGAACGCGGTGTTCGCCGTGCCGAGCGCGGTTGTGGATCAGCATTTGAAGCTCGCCGGTTCCGCTCAGCTGAAAGTGCTTTTGTGGCTGCTGCGCCACGCGGGGGAGGACACTGGAATAGAGGCCCTGGCCAAGGCGGTGGGCCTTTCCCGGATGGATGCGGCCGACGCCCTGCAGTACTGGGTGGAGGTGGGAATCCTTCAAAAAGAGAAAACGGGGACGCTTGCCCCACCAAAGGCGCAGAAAGGTCCCACAGATGCCCGGCAGCAGCCACCTTCCTCAAAAGAACCACCTGTAAAAGAGGAAAAGACAGCCATAAAACCAGCCCGCGCTTTGACGGTAGCTACCCCTAAGCCCACCAGCGAGGAGGTAAACGAGCGGGCGGCCCAGTGCGGTGATATTGCCTTTTTGCTTCAGGAGGCGCAGCTTCGGCTGGGCCGTTTGCTTTCTCCGGCGGAAACCTCCACTCTGGTCTGGCTGCACGACTACAACGGCCTGCCCTGCGGTGTGATTTTAATGGTGATCGAGTTTGCCCTGTCGGAGGACAAGGCGAACATGCGCTACATTGAAAAGGTGGCCATTAGCTGGGCAAACGAAGAGATTGACTCGGTGGAAAAAGCGGAGCAGAAGCTCAATGAAATCCACACTTCCCGTAAAAACTGGGATAGGCTTTGCAAAGCCGTGGGCATTTCTCCCCGCGTGCCCAGCACCCGGGAGGAAGGATACGCGGATAAGTGGTTCGGCCTGTGGAAATTTTCCGCCGACATGGTGCGCCTTGCCTATGAGGAATGCGTGGACAACACCGGCAAGCTCAGTCTTGCATATATCAATAAGGTGCTCGAACGATGGGAGAGGGCCGGAGTTCGTACCCCGGCGGACGCGTTGGCCGCAGCCAAGCCCAGCACTCAGAAAAAGTTGGCCGGGCAGGACCGGGCCCCTTCCTTCGATTTGGAGGAGTACGACCGCATGACCAGCATCATGCCACAAAACTTTGACGATCACACCAAACGGTGATGAAAGGGAGGCCGAATCCAGATGGGATACAGCCGGGAAATATATCTGGCCGCCATGCAGACCCTGTCCCAGCGGCGAAACGCCATGCGCATGCAGACCGAACGGCGCCGGGCCGAACTGCAGGCGTCCCTGCCCGAACTCTTTGACTTGGAGCGGCAAATTGCGTCAGCCGGGTTTGAGGCGGCGCGGGCGGTGTTGGGTTCTCAAAACGTGGAGGCAGACTTGGAGCGGCTGATGCAGGAGAATCTGAGGCTTCAAGAGGAGTATAACGCGCTCCTTTCGTCCCACGGTTATCCCGAAGACTACCTGCTTCCCCAGTACTGCTGTCCGGCCTGTCATGACGAGGGATACTGTAACGGCGGACTTTGCGAATGCGTCAAGGAGCTGATGCGCCAGGAGGCGTTTCGCCGTCTAAATGAGCTGACCCCCGCGAAGGATTGTACCTTTGAAGCCTTTTCCCTTTCTTATTACCCCGACGAGCCTTTGCAAAACGGGAACACGTCTCCCAGGCGGCAGATGGAAACCATCCTGCGCTACTGCAAAGCCTACGCTGATTCCTTCGGGGCCCATTCCCGCAGCATTCTGATGCAGGGCTCCACCGGCCTTGGAAAGACCCATCTGTCCCTGGCCATTGCCCGGGCCGCCATCGACAAGGGGTTTGGCGTCATCTACGGATCGGTGCAGAACCTGATGGCAAAGCTCGAGCAGGACCGGTTCGGGCGGGGAAACGAAGGGGAGAGTGCAAAGGCTATGCTCGAGTGTGACCTGTTGATTCTCGACGATTTGGGCACGGAGTTTACCACCCAGTTTGTCACCGCATCCATGTATAACCTGGTGAATTCCCGGCTGCTTGCGGCCAAGCCCACCATCATCAGTACGAACCTGTCCATGAAGGACTTGAACGACAAATACACCGAGCGGTTTACCTCGCGGATCATCGGCGGGTATGACCGGCTGGTTTTTTTAGGGCGGGATATCCGCCAGCAAAAAAGACAGGCCCGATAGGCAAACGAGAAAACAGCAGAAAAACGGTGCGTTCATTGCTGGTTCGTTTTCATGCAATAAAAAATCCCCGACCGGGACAAAACCGTCCCTTCGGGGATTTTCCGACGAAAAAGCTACTGGGCGTTCTTTGCCATCCAGGCAGTGGCTTCCTTTTCGGTAAGCGCCTTGATATCCTCTTCGGGATAAGGCGACTCGGCGCCGCCGATGCCGTGCAGGAAATACAGGCCCTTTTTGGTCTTATAGAGGGATTCCTCGTATCCGGCCGGATCGCCGAATACGCCCGAAATGGCGGTTCCCACTTTATCAGCGGTTTCGGTATTGTAAACCTTTCTGTTGATGATCTTCTTCAAGCTCATGCACTCCTTTGATTATCAGTGTCTTCTATGTGGATCGTCCTGCGCACCAAGCGCGGCGACGGTTGCGTGAAACCAAGACTTATTGTAATAGAACCTTTTTGGCAAATTGTTAACAAAATATGAATAATATCCAGATAATTACAATTTGCACGGTTTTGGGAAAAAACCGGTGTTTTTTTCGTACAAATGCAGCCGAATGTGGAATTTCAGATCAGGAGGAAACGAACATGCTCATTGATTTTCACACCCATGCGTTCCCAGAGAAAATTGCCGCCAAAGCCATCGGCTCGCTGGAAGCGTCCAGCTCCACCAAGGCAGCTATCGAAGGGACCTATCCGGCGCTGCTCGACTCCATGGAGCGAAACGGGGTGGACTTCTCCGTAGTGCTTCCCATCGTCACCCGTCCCTCCCAGACCAAATCCATTTTGCATTTTGCTGGGGAGCTGCAGAAGATTCCGGGGCTCATCCCCTTTGGAAGCGTGCATCCTTTGAGTGGAGACGTGAAGGGGGACATCCGCGCCATCAAGCGGCTGGGGCTTCGTGGGGTCAAGTTTCATCCCGACTTTCAGGACGTGTTTCTCGACGACATTGAGACCATCCGGGCCATGAGTCTGGCGGCGGAGGAAGGGCTGCCCATCGTCATTCATGCCGGGGAGGACATTTCCTATCCCCACGTGCACCATTCTACGCCCAAGCGGCTGTTGAATGTCTTAAAGGAGCTCAAAGGCGCCGCCATTGTCTGTGCTCACACCGGCGGCTGGCGGTACTGGGACGACGTGGAAGCCCTTTTGATGGATCAGGATCTTTATATCGACACCAGCTATACCTACGGCTGGTGCGAAAAAGAGCAGATGGCCCGTATCATCCGAAACTGGAACCCGGACAAGGTGCTTTTCGGCACCGACAGCCCCTGGGTAAACCAAGGGGAGGCGGTAAAGCAGCTTCGTGAACTGGACCTTCCGGCAGAGCTCTATGATAAGATTTTCTATCAAAATGCCCTGCGCCTTTTGGGAATGAAAGAGTAAAGAATGCAAAGAAGCTGTCTTCTGAGCCTGTCCCCGTCTGGACGGGGGACAGGCTCAGAATTGGTATGCCGCGGCAAAGGCGCCGGATGCGCCGCCATTTTGGCATAACATCGGACTTAGGGGTCCCTTATGCGTTTGGGATGGGTGCGGCAAAAAAATCCGTATGGGAAACCAAACACGCCGCTTTACTTTTACAATGCAGTGTGGTAAATTATAAAGTAGATGATGGTTTTCCGTGGACCATTGCGTCCGCGGTGTTGTAAAAGAGGTGCATAACATGAACGCCAAAGTAAAGGATGAAAATGTGGATCTGCTGTTCCAGGCGATTTTGGCATTGCAGAACATGGAGGAGTGCTACGATTTCTTCGAGGATTTGTGCACGGTGCCAGAGCTCAAGGCCATGTCCCAGCGTCTGGTGGTGGCCAAAATGCTCAGTGAGAACCACGTATACAGCGAGATCGTCGCCGCTACCGGGGCCAGCACCGCTACCATCAGCCGGGTCAAGCGTTCCCTTGCCTACGGCTGTGACGGGTACCGGCTGGTGTTTGAAAGGATTCGTGACCAGTGAGCGGATACACCTGCTTTGCCGCCTATTATGACGCACTGACCGGCAACGTGGACTATCCTGCCCGGGCCGCTTATCTTTTGGACCTGTTTGAGCGGTATTCCCCCCGTCCGCCCCAGCTTCTTTTGGACCTGGCCTGCGGCACGGGAAGCATGGCCTGTGAGTTTGCACGGCGGGGAATCGAGGTCATCGGCGCGGACGATTCAGTGGAAATGCTCACGGTGGCCCGGGAAAAGGCCATGGAGCAGGGGCTCGATGTGCTTTTTTTGTGTCAGAGCATGCAGGAGCTGGACCTTTACGGCACCGTGGACAGCGCCGTGTGCACGCTTGACAGCCTCAACCATATCACCGACCCTAGAGAGGTAAAGAAGGCCTTGTCGAGAGTATCCTTGTTTTTGGAGCCGGGCGGCATCTTCCTCTTTGACGTGAATACGCTTTATAAGCACGAGCAGGTGCTGGGGGACCATTCCTTTGTTTACGACCTTGGGGACCTTTACTGCGTCTGGCAGTGCGGGTATGACCCGGCTACTCGTACGGTGGACATTGATCTGGACTTTTTCGAGGAGGAAGAGGACGGGCGTTATTCCCGTATGAGCGAGTCCTTTCGCGAGCGGGCGTATACCAGGGAGGAGCTGACCGGCTGGCTGCACGAGGTCGGCCTGGAGGTGCTCGATGTGTTTGAGGAAATGACCATGCGGGAAGTACGGGAGGAGACCCAGAGGGCGGTCTATATTGTGGAAAAATGCCGGTAGGCTTTTTGCCTGCCGTTTTTTCGAGGAAAGGAAAAAGGTATGGGAAGACGCATTCGAAGAATTACCAGAGACGGCTCCATCGTCATCTGCGGGGTAGACTCCACCGATGTGGTGGGGGAAGCCGAGCGCATTCATAAAACCTCGGCGGTGGTGACCGCGGCGTTAGGGCGGCTTTTGTCCGCCGCGAGCCTGATGGGCAGCATGCTCAAAGGGGAGAAGGATACCATTACCCTTCGTTTAAACGGCGGCGGTCCCTGCGGGACGCTTCTCGCTGTGGCCGACAGCATAGGAAACGTCAAAGGCTACGCCCAGAATCCCATTGTAGAGCTGCCTCTAAACGCCAAGGGAAAGCTGGACGTGGGCGGCGCCGTAGGGCAGGACGGCCGTCTTGCCGTCATCCGGGATACGGGAACAGGTGAGCCCTATGTGGGCCAGTGTCCCATCGTTTCGGGTGAAATCGCAGAGGATATCACCAGCTACTACGCGGTAAGCGAACAAGTGCCCACCGTATGTGCTTTGGGGGTGCTTGTAAATCCCGATTTGACCGTCAACTGCGCGGGCGGCCTGCTCATCCAGCTGCTGCCCTTTGCCGAGGAAGCGGCGGTGTCTGCGTTGGAAAAGAACATCGAGGCCCTCCCATCCATCACCCAAATGCTTTCGCAGGGCCTTACCATTGACGACATCTGTCAAAAAGCCCTCGACGGGTTTGAAACCGACCTGCTCGACGAAGCGGAAGTATCCTACCGGTGCGATTGCAGCCGCGAGCGGGTGGAACAGGCGCTTTTGACCTTGAAAGAGGAGGACCTGACCGGCCTTGCGGATGACACGGGTAAGGCGGAGGTCTGCTGCCAGTTCTGCGATAAGAAGTATTACTTTACCAAAGACGAACTGCAGGCGTTGGCGGCCCGCAGCGAAGAATAGACGAAGGGGACGGCTTTTCATGGGAAAACGGTTTGTGCTATTTGACCTGGACGGAACGCTCATCGACTCGCTCGCGGACCTGGCAGACGCGTCCAATTACGCGCTCGGGCAGTTTGGATACCCGAGGCAGGAGCGGGTAGAGGATTTCCGCTATTTTGTCGGTGACGGGGTGCCAAAGCTCATGGAGCGGATTCTGCCGCCAGGAGAAGCCACCGAAGAGCGCATCCAGGCCCTGCGGGGCGCCTATGTTAAGCGGTATCTGGAACACTGCTGCGACAAAACAAAGCCCTATCCGGGCATCGTGGAGCTGCTCTCAGCCCTTCAGGATAGAGGCGTGAAAGCGGCGGTGGTGTCCAATAAGCCGGACGACCAGACTAGGCGGATCCTGGCCGCGCTGTTCGCTCCCGGCACCTTTGCTGCCATCGCCGGCAACCAGCCGGGCTATCGGGTCAAACCCGACCCGGGGCTGACTCGAAAGGTAATGGGCGAGCTTGGGGCCGACCCGGCTGACTGCCTGTTTGTAGGGGATTCAGGAGTGGATATGCGCACGGCCGAAAACAGCGGCGCGACCGGCGTGGGCGTGCTGTGGGGCTTTCGCACCAAAGAGGAGCTATTGGAAAACGGCGCCAAGCATCTGATCGCTTCCCCCATGGAGCTTCTCGCCCTTTTGTGACAAAAGACCGGGCAATTCCCAAAAGAGAAAGAATTTCCTTGACAAAGCAAGGAGCCGAAGATATAATATTGTATCGTGGTATATGAGGTGACCTATGGTTCTTGGATTGAAAACATTGTTTGCAGAGGACGGCGTCCGTCAGGTGGACTACACCTTTACGCCGGACGAAGCCCTGCTGGCCGGATGCTCTCCCATCCACGTGACGGGGAAGCTTCAAGGCAAATCCTCTATCGTGTACATGACGCTTACCGCCGCGTTTACCCTATCGCTTCTGTGTGACCGGTGTATGACCCCGTACGAAGAAGCGCATACGGTGCCGGTGGAGCATGTGCTGGTAACCTCTTTGAACAGGGAAGACAACGACGAGCTGATTCTGGTGGAATCTCAAGAGATCGACCTGGACGAGCTGGTGATGTCGGACCTTTTGCTTACCCTGCCCATGAAGCATCTTTGTAGGGAAGACTGCAAAGGCTTGTGCGTGCAGTGCGGCAAAAACCTCAACGAAGGGGACTGCGGCTGCAAAAAGAAGCCGGTGGACCCGCGCCTTGAGGCGTTACGAAAGTTATTGGATTAGTGTTATTATAAGAGGGAGGTGCTGACCATGGCGGTGCCGAAGAGAAAGCATTCGAAAGCAAGACGCGACAAGAGACGCAATAATGTCTGGAAGATCGAGGCCCCTGTTCTCATCAAATGTGAGCAGTGTGGGGCGTTGAAGCGGCCTCACAGAGTTTGCGATAGCTGCGGAACCTATCGGGGAAGACAGATCATCGTAAAAGCGGCCCAGGAAGCCTAAGTCTTTCGAAAAAGAATTAGAGGAGGAGAAATCCTTCTCTATTTTTTTTGGAAAATGGCCTTAGGCAGCGGATGTGTGATTTTGAGAAGAACGGCAACACTAGAAGAGAACCCCTGCGGCATGGGGCATTGCGCCTGTTTGCCGCAGGCCGGATGCGCAAACGATGAGGAGGATGGTTCATGGCAGTGCCCATTACGGGAATCGACCCGCAAAGCCCGGCCGAGCGGGCGGGCCTGCGTATAGGCGAACTGCTTTTGTCGGTCAATGGGCACGCCATTGGCGACGTGTTCGACTATCAGTTTTATACCCTAGAGCGAAAGCTGCGCCTGACGGTGCAGCGGGGGGAAAAGGTGCGCACGGTGCTGGTGCGCAAGGAGGAATACGAGGATGTAGGGCTGCAGTTTGAGACTTATCTGATGGACCGGCAGCGAAGCTGCCGCAACCACTGCATCTTCTGCTTTATCGATCAGCTTCCCAAGGGGCTGCGGGAAAGCCTTTATTTTAAGGACGACGACGCCCGTCTTTCCTTTCTGTTCGGCAATTATATTACCCTGACCAATTTGAAAGAGGAAGAGGTTAAACGCATCATCGACATGCATATCAGCCCTGTCAACGTGTCGGTGCACACCACCAATCCTGCTCTGCGGGTGAAGATGATGGGCAACCGCTTCGCCGGAGAGGTGCTGCGGTATCTCAAAATGCTGGCCGACGGCGGCATTTCTCTCAACTGCCAGCTGGTCCTCTGTCCGGGCTACAACGATGGGGAGGAGCTGGCCCGGTCCCTGCGGGACCTGGCTGCTTTGCGTCCGGCGGTGCAGAGCATTTGCATGGTGCCCGTGGGGCTTACGAGGTTTCGGGATGGCCTGATGCCGCTCACTCCTTTTACCGAGGAGACGGCGGGAGCAGTGGTGGACCTGGCGGAGGCCTTCGGCGAGGAATGCTTAGCGAAATTCGGCACCCGCCTTTGCTACCCGGCGGACGAATTCTATCTCAAAGCGAAGCGCCCCATTCCGCCCGCCGCCTTTTATGAGGAATTCGTCCAGCTGGAGAACGGCGTGGGAATGCTTTCCCTTCTCTGCGCCCAGTTTCACGAGGCGCTTGCAGCCATCCAGGGCGATTTGACAAAATCGCGCACAATCACCATAGTTACGGGAAAAGCGGCCGCACCTTTTATCACTTCGCTCATTGACGAGGCGGAAAAAAGGTGGCATAATTTAGAGGGTCAGGTCATAGCCATTGAAAACGAATTTTTTGGGCCGCAGATTACGGTTTCCGGCCTGATTACCGGGAAAGATATCATGAATCAGCTCACCGGCCGCGCTCTTGGGGAGGAAGTGCTCCTTCCATCGAGCATGCTGCGCCGGGAAGGCGATTTGTTTTTAGACGACGTATCCCTGTCGCAGCTGCAAGAGGCGCTGGGAGTACCCGTCACCCCTGTCGACAACGACGGGGCCGAATTGTTGCATGCAGTCTTAGGAGGTGCATGGTTTGTCGAAACCGCTGGTTGCGATTGTAGGGCGGCCGAATGTGGGGAAATCCACCCTGTTTAATAAATTGGCCGGTGTGCGTCTTTCCATTGTGGAGGATACGCCCGGCGTCACCCGTGACCGGATTTATGCCGACTGTGAGTGGCGTGACCGGCGTTTTGCCCTGGTGGATACCGGCGGCATCGAGCCCTATTCCCAGGATATCATTTTATCCCAAATGCGCCGCCAGGCAGAGCTGGCCATTGAAAAGGCAGACGTCATTGTATTGGTGACCGATTTGAAAAGCGGGGTCGTAGCAACGGACGCGGAGGTGGCGGTACTGTTGCAGAAAAGCGGCAAGCCGCTGCTTTTGTGTGTCAACAAATGCGATTCCATCGGCGCGCCGCCGGCAGAATTCTATGAGTTTTACAATCTGGGCCTGGGCGACCCCATCCCGGTTTCCGCCGCGCATGGCCACGGCACCGGCGACCTTTTGGACGCGGTGTACGACCTGCTTCCTCCCGAAGAAGAGGACGAGGAAGACGAGGACCTGATTAAGGTGGCGGTCATCGGCAAGCCCAATGTGGGCAAGTCCTCCCTGATTAACCGCATCACCGGCGAGGAACGGGTGATCGTTTCCAACATTGCCGGTACCACTCGCGACGCAGTGGACACGGAGATTGAAAACCAGTTCGGGCGTTTTCTGTTGATTGACACCGCCGGCATCCGGCGCAAGTCTAAGGTGGAGGACGCCATTGAGAAATACAGCATCCTGCGGGCAAAGATGGCCATTGAGCGGGCGCAGGTCTGCGTCATTCTTATCGACGCCACTGAGGGCTTCACCGAGCAGGATTCCAAGGTTGCGGGCCTTGCCCACGAGGCGGGGAAGGCCTGCCTCATCGCGGTCAACAAATGGGACGCGGTGGAGAAGGACGGGCGAACCATGGACGAAGCCCGCAAGAAGCTGATGCAGGACTTTTCTTTTATGTCCTACGCGCCCATCATCTTTATATCTGCAAAGACCGGCCAGCGGGTTGATCGGCTGATGGAGCTGATTAAGTTTGTCAACACCCAGAACGCCATGCGCATTTCCACCGGAATGCTCAACGACGTGCTTGGCGATGCCACCGCTCGGGTGCAGCCCCCGTCCGATAAGGGCAAGAGGCTGAAAATCTACTACATTACCCAGGCGTCCACCCGTCCGCCCACCTTTGTCTGTTTTGTAAACCGGGCGGAGCTCTTTCATTTTTCCTATCAGCGCTACATTGAGAACCGGATTCGGGAAGTGTTCGGCCTGGAAGGAACGCCGGTGCGCTTTATCATCCGGGAGCGGGGCGACGGCAAGGCGTAACGGTACGCGCAAAATCGCAGCGGCGCAGGAGCATGTGCGCCGTAAAGGGGAGGCAAAAGCGGCATGGCCGGCTTTTTTGGTGAGATTGGAGATTTTATCGCGCAAAACGCGCTGGCCTTCGTCCTTACGGCGGCGGTCGCTTATCTGCTTGGAAGCATCAGCTCAGCGGTGATCTTTTCTAGGCTTTTTACCGGCAAGGATGTGCGTACCCAAGGCAGCGGCAACGCGGGGATGACCAATGTGTTGCGTTCCTCTGGAAAGCTGCCGGGGATTTTGACGGCGGTGGGAGACGTGGCCAAGGTGGCGATTGCCATTGTAATCGGCCGGCTGCTGTTTGAGTACCTGGGTGCTGCGGACGTTTCCATGGACACCCGGATGCTCTACGCAACCTATCTGGCGGGTTTTTGCTGCACGATGGGGCATTTGTTCCCCTGTTACTTCGGCTTTAAGGGCGGCAAGGGAGTCCTCACCACTGCCGGGATGATCCTGTTTGTGGACTGGCGCATTTTCCTCATTGTAGTGGCAGTTTTTGTGGTGGTGCTGGTTCTGTCGAGGATGGTGTCTCTTGCATCGGTTTCGGCGGCGGTTGCCTATCCTCTTGCCACCTTCAGCATGACCTATTTTCTCGATTATTTCTCCACGCCCACCCATGCGACCTTTACCATGGTGGTCATTACCACGACGATTGCTTTGGTCATGGGCGTGATTGTCATTGCCAAACACCGCACCAACCTTGTGCGGATCTTCCGCGGTGAAGAAAAGCAGATTGGTGCGAAAAAGAAAGAAGGGGAAGGCTGATGGCGAAGATTCGTGTCATGGGCGCCGGCGGCTGGGGAACAGCCCTTGCCATGATGGCCGACCGCAGCGGCCACCAGGTAAGCATGTGGTCGGTGTTTGAGGAAGAGGTAGAGCGTCTATCTAAGGTGCGGGAGCATAAAAAGCTGCTGCCTGGGGTGAAAATCCCGGATTCCATCGAGATCACCGGGGACTTGGCTTCCACTGCGCAGGCGGATTTGGTGATTCTGGCGGTGCCCTCCTTTGCCGTGCGAGATACGGCGCGGCTTTTAAAGGGTGTTCTGGCTGAGGGGACCGTGGTGGTCAACGTGGCAAAGGGCTTTGAAGAAGAGCATCTGCTGCGGCTGTCCCAGGTCATCGAAGAGGAGCTGCCCGAGGCCCGAGTGGCGGTGCTGTCCGGCCCATCCCATGCGGAGGAGGTGTCCAGAGGGGTTCCCACCACAGTAGTGGTTGCCTCCAGGTCGGAGGAAGCCGCCTGTTTCGTGCAGGATACCCTGATGAATTCTGCGTTTCGCGTTTACGTCAATCCCGACCTGACTGGTGTAGAGCTGGGCGGGGCGCTGAAAAATATCATTGCGTTGGCCGCCGGCGTCTGCGACGGGCTTGGGCTGGGGGATAATACCAAGGCCGCCCTGATGACCCGAGGGCTAACGGAAATCGCCCGCCTGGGTGTGAAAATGGGGGCCAAACAGGAAACCTTTGCAGGCTTGACCGGCATCGGCGACCTGGTGGTCACCTGCACAAGCGTGCATTCGCGCAACCGCCGGGCAGGCATTCTCATCGGAGAGGGGATAGAACCCAAGGAAGCGGTCAAGCAGGTGGGAATGGTGGAGGGGTACTTAGCCACCCATTCAGCCTATCGGCTCTCTCAAAAATACGGCGTGGAAATGCCCATTACCGCCGAGTGCTATCAGGTGCTTTTCCACGGCAAGGATCCCAAGCTCGCCATTACCGATTTGATGGAACGTCCCAAACGAAGCGAAGCGGAAACTACCTGGCTGGATTTTCACCGCCAGGATTAGATAAAATTTCCAACGTATAATTTTATGTGAGAGGTGCATTGTAAATGAATTTTGAGTTACTTCATCCGGCCGACCAGCTCGTCATTATGATGGAGCGCATTTATCAGTACGGTATGACGACCACCTCCGGCGGTAACCTTTCCATTCGTACGCCGGAAGGAGATATTTGGATCACTCCTGGCAGCATCGATAAGGGCAACCTGCGCCGGGAGGACATGGTGCATGTTCTGCCTGACGGGCAGATCATCGGCCGCCATAAGCCTTCCGTGGAGCTTCCCTTCCATCAGCAGATCTACAAGCTGCGTCCCGACCTGTCCGCAGTGCTGCACGCGCATCCGCCGGCCCTGGTGGCTTTCTCCAACGTTTCCCGCATCCCGGATACCCACATTATTCCCAACGTGGACCTGGTGTGCGGTCGGGTGGGCTTTGCTCCCTACGCCATTCCGGGCAGCAAGGAGCTGGGCGACAAGATCGCCAGCGTCTTTGAAGAGGGTTACAATGTAGTTATGCTGGAAAACCACGGCGTGGTGGTCGGCTCTGAGAACATCTTCAAGGCCTTCATGGCGTTTGAGACCCTGGAGTCCTGCGCCCGCCTGGAGATCAACGCCAACCGCATCGGCGCGGTGCATTCCCTGACCGACAAGCACCTGCGTATGTCCCATCTTAAGGAAAACACCTGCCGTGAGCTCGACGAGTTCATTCCCAATCGCCACTATGCGGATGAAAACAATTCCCGCCGGGAGATGGTGGAATTCATTCACCGTTCTTACGACCAGAGACTGTTCAACAGCACCGAGGGTACCTTCTCCGTGCGTCTGAATGACAATTCCTTCCTCATCACCCCTTATATGAAGGACCGCAAGTACCTGCAGGTGGAGGACATTGTCCGTATCGACGGCGAACAGCGAGAGGCCGGCAAAACCCCCAGCCGCTCGGTGATGCTGCATAAGAACATTTATGATAAACATCCGGAGATCAACTCCGTGATCATTGCCCACGCACCTCACATTATGGCCTTCGCGGTCACCGACCGGGAGTTTGACAGCCGCACCATTCCGGAGAGCTACATCCAGCTGCGCACGGTAAGCAAGGTCCCCTACGGATCCTCCTTCATGCAGCCGGAAATGGTCGCCGAGATGCTCACTCCCTCCAACCCGGTGGTCCTGGTGGAGAACGATTGCATTATCGTTACGGGCGCCAGCCTTCTCAATGCTTTCGACCGCTTGGAGGTGGCTGAGTATTCCGCCAAGTCCATCATCGATTCCGAGGTTTTGGGCAAGGTCAACATCATCAGCGACGCAGAGGTCGAAGAAATCGAAACGGTCTTTAACCTGAAATAAGCCGTTTGGACATTCGGAAAATCAGTCTGTGGTTTGGCAGACGTGATCGTGATAGCAGCAGCCGGAAGGTTTTCCCTTCCGGCTGCTGCTTTTTAAAGAATGAGACCCATGCCGCCGCTTTGTCACGAAAAAGGAAGGCGCTAGGAATGCCGAAAAAAGCGGCGGCGAAAATAGGGGGACGGCCTTTTTCCTGGAATAAACGAAAAAGAGCGAACCGTTTTTTAAAACGGTTCGCTCTCAGCTGTCTGCTTTGTTATATCGCACGGGTTACCTTGCCGGAACGCAAGCAACGGGTGCAGGCATAAATTCTCTTGGGACTGCCTTCGACGATTGCTTTCACGCGTTTGATATTGGGCTTCCACGTCCGGTTGGAACGACGATGGGAGTGGGAAACCTTAATTCCGAAAGATACATCCTTACCGCAGATGTCGCACTTTGCCATGTGTCTGCACCTCCTTTAGAACCTCGAGTAAGTCAACATTGCTATGATAGCAGAAAATGTTACGAAAAGCAAGCGTTTTTTTGCCAATGGACAGAGAGAAATGCATATTTTTTCTTGTCCGCCGTTCCTTTTTATGGCCCAAAGCGCATAGGGGCGGTGCCCCTGCCCATGATAACAGGAGAAAATGCGGAAACCTGTTTGACAAAATTCATGGTTTCGTTATTGACTTGCAGGGAAGAGTATTGTAGGCTTAGAGGGAAAATTTCTCAAATCAAGCGGCGGAATTTCCTGGGGAAAGCAGGGCGCCGTTTGATTTTTCGGTCAGGTGAGGAGAGAATGAAACCGTTGAGACGAAAAGAAATTTGGCCAAATGCGGCTACCTATACGTTGTCTTTCCTGCTGCCCGCGGCAGTGTTGCTTGCCGCCTACGCGGTGTTCGGCGTTTTTCCCTTTGGGGAAAAGTCGGTTCTGGTCACCGACATGAGCCAGCAATATGTAGATTTCCATTCCTGGCTCTACGACGCGGTCAAGGGTGGGGACAGCCTGTTCTTCAGCTGGAATACCGGCATGGGGATGAACTTGACGGGAATTTTCAGCTTTTATCTGGCAAGCCCTTTTTCTTTGTTGGTGCTGCTCTTTGAGCGCGCCCAGGTGCAGGACGCGCTCTTCTTTATCACCTTGCTCAAGGCGGCCTGCGCGGGGCTCACCTTCAGCCTATTTGCCAAACGAATCCTCGGCTTAAAAAATGCCAAAAACATCATGTTCTCCGTGCTGTACGCTACCATGAGCTATGTGGTGGTTTATGCACTCAACATCATGTGGCTCGACGGGGTGATTTTGCTTCCGCTGGTCGCCCTTTCTCTGCACAGCCTGATGGAAAGAAAGCGGATGGCGCCCTTCACCATTTGCATGGCCCTGTGCTTTTTGACCCAGTTTTACATCGGGTTTATGATCGCCATTTTTTCCACGATTTATCTGGTCAGCGAACTGCTGCGCAAAAAGGGGCTGACCCTGCGGGAATTCTGGAATCGGTTCTGGCGGTTTGCCCTGAGTGGGATTCTGGCCGCCGGGATGGCGGCCGTGCTGCTTGTCCCTACCTATCTTTCCCTTCAATACGTTTATTACTATATTGAAACCGGCAGCGTGGGTCCTATGGTCCTCAATCCCCTGGACGTGCTGGGAAAACTGTTTTTCGGCAGTTATGACACCATTACCTACGGTCTGCCCAATCTCTTCTGCGGTATGCTGACCCTGCTTCTGCTTCCCCTCTATTTCTTAAATCGTAACATCGAAAAGCGGGACAAATGGGTATCCGCCGGCGTTCTAGCCGTGTTTTTCATCAGCATGATGGTCTGGCCTATCAACCTGTTCTGGCACGGCGGGGACGAGCCCACTTGGTTTCCCTACCGGTATACCTTCGCGGTCTGCTTTTATATGCTGCTGCTGGCCGTCAAGGCGGTTCGCAACCTGGACGGCGTTACCTGGCGGCACGTGGCCGTCAGCTTTGCCGCCCCCTCCGCCTTCGCGGCCCTCATGCTGCTTGTGACCAGCTCCGACTGGCTTTACGACACCATGGACGGGCTGGGGCTCAAAGTGCTGCTGCCCAATACCCGCACCGATGTGACTGTCAAAGTGGTGGCGGTTTCAGCGGTGCTGCTGGCTCTCTATGGAGGGGCGGTTTTGCTTATGAAATACCGGCCCCGTATGAGAAAGATGGTATGCGTGGGGCTGTGCCTGCTTGTGAGCGTGGAGATGTTTGCAAACGCAAGCGAGCTCATCCGGTCCATTGACCGGGAGCTTCCTTACGACAACCATAGCAAATACGAAAACCATCTTCGTATTACCGGAGAAGCGGTGCAGGCAGTCAAGGAGATGGACGACGGCTGGTACCGCCTGGAAAACCACGACATGCGAAACGCCAACGACGCGTTGTCTCTCGATTACAACGGCATCGCTCATTACAGCTCCTTTACCAATCAGAAAACCTCCCGCTTTGTCAATCACCTGGGAATGGTGTCCAACGTCCAGAACCGGTTTTGGCGGTATTACGGGGCTTCCACGGTAACCGATTCTCTTTTCGGCGTCAAGTACGTGCTGGGAAGCGACGAACGCCGGGCGGGTTTTACTCAGCTAAAATCCCTGGAAAGCGGAAAACACGTCTATCAAAACGAAAACGCCCTGTCTTTGGGATACATGGTAGATTCCTCTTTGCAGGACTTTACCTATGATCCGGAGGAATACGACCCCTGCAAGCTGCAAAACGAGCTGCTTTGCGCTATGACCGGTGAAAATAAGCCCGTTTACACGCGCATCCCTCTGCAGGAAGCCATCCCTTCCGACAACCTGAAGATTACCGGACAGGGAGAGTGGGACTATATTGAGTCCCAAAACGGCTATGCCGGTACCATGCGCTACCGCTTTGTCAATCCCAAATCCCAGAACCTGTGCTTTTCTATCAAGAGCGCCGGCCTTTCCGATACCTCCACGGTCTATGTAAATGGCATACCCCTCAACGGAACGGGATATGACTTTATCGGCCTGATGGACTTGGGGTACTTTGAGGCAGGAGAAGAAGTGGTCGTCAGCTTTTCCATCAATCGTTCTCCTGTTATGCTCCAGGCGCCCCTATTGTACGGCTTCGATGCCGACCGGTTCTCCGCCATGTGCGGGATGCTCAAGGGGCACCAGATGTTTGCCATCGAGGAAGGCAATTCTTCTATCAAGGGCAGGGTGGACGCAGGCGAGGGCGGCCTTCTCTTTACTTCCATTCCCGCCGACCCTGGCTTCTCGGTCACTGTGGACGGAGAACCTGCGCAGCTTGTACGGATTGCGGATGCGTTTTTGGCGGTAAATCTCACCGCCGGGGAACATGAAATAGAATTTACCTTTGTGCCGCAGGGCCTCCCACTCGGCGGGATCGTTTCCGTTGTTTCTCTGGCGGCGGGAGCCGTGATTCTTTGGTGCAACGATACCGGGCGCTTTGCGCCCGGCCGGAAACGGAGAAAACGGACCGCGAAAGGTGGTTGACGCTATTGGTATAGAAGCGGCACGTTTGCGTGTAAATATTATTGACTTTTTCGCGTAAAATCTCTTGTATTTCGTATTTGGGTGTGGTATAATCGTGCCATAGCGCAGAAGGCCGGGAATAAACCGGCTGCGTGAATGCATATGCATGAGAATCATCGTTCCTGGAAGGAGGGAGAGGCTGGATGGATGTTTTCGCAATTGTCTGGCTGGTCGCCATTCTTGTTCTGGCCCTGGTAGAGGCGGGGACCACCCAGTTGGTCGCCATTTGGTTTGTGGTGGGCAGTGTGGGCGCGTTTATTGCAAACCTGTTTAACACCCCGCTTTGGGTGCAGCTGATTGTGTTTGTTGCCGTATCCATTCTGTCGCTGGCTCTGACCCGGCCGTTTTTGAAAAAGTACCTGGCCGTCAAAAAGGTCAGCACCAATGCCGACCGGTACGTAGGGGAGACCGCCGTGGTTACCGACGCCATTGACAATTCTCTTGCCAAAGGGCAGGTCAAGGTGCTTGGCAGCGTTTGGACTGCCCGGTCTGCCGACGGCTCGGCCATCGCCGAGGGCGCTAGGGTCAGGGTGGAGGCCATTGATGGGGTTAAGCTGATTGTGGTGCCGGTGGAAGACGAAGAACCGCAGAAATAAAAGGAAGATTCCCCTGGACCCGTCTGACCTGGGTCAGCTGCGGGTGCATCCCCTAAGGAGGAAGCGAATATGGGGTGGAGCATAGCGCTTGGTATCATTTGCATTCTCATCGGTCTGTTCCTGTTTTTAAAGCCTCAGTGGTTTTGGGCGGTCACGGAGCGGTGGAAATCCTACCGGGCGGAGGAACCGTCCGACTGGTACCGGATGAGCACCAAAGCAGGCGGTGTTCTCTTTATGGCTATGGGTATTGTGTTTGCTCTTCTGCCGCTGGTATTGCGGTAGAAGGGGCGGCTGTTTTCTCTTTGTCGCAATCAGGCCGTTTTCAACGGATGGTCTGTAAAAAGAACGTGCAATTTAGGAGGGTATTATGGATTTCGTCATTTATGTTGTCATTGCTCTTGTGGTTCTGGCGCTCATCATTCTGATTGCAAACATCAAGATTGTACCCCAGGCCAATGCCTATGTGGTTGAGCGCCTGGGCGCGTACAAATCCACATGGGGTACGGGCATTCATTGGAAGGTTCCGTTTGTGGAGCGCATTGCCAAGAAGGTTTCCCTCAAGGAGCAGGTGGTGGATTTTCCGCCCCAGCCGGTCATCACCAAGGATAACGTCACCATGCAGATCGACACGGTTATTTATTACCAGATTACCGACGCGAAGCTGTATGCTTACGGCGTGGAGCGGCCTCTTTCCGCCATTGAGAACCTGTCCGCTACCACCCTGCGTAACATCATCGGTGAGATGGAGCTCGACCACACGCTGACTTCCCGCGACGTGATCAACTCCAAGATCCGCGTCATCCTTGACGAGGCTACCGACGCCTGGGGCATCAAGGTCAACCGCGTAGAGCTCAAAAACATCCTCCCGCCCCGGGAGATTCAGGACGCCATGGAGAAGCAGATGAAAGCCGAGCGGGAACGCCGCGAAGCGATTCTTCGTGCGGAAGGCGAGAAGCGCAGCGAGATTCTGGTGGCTGAGGGCCACAAGGAAGCGGCCATTCTGCGGGCCGACGCGGTGAAGGAGACCAAAATCCGCGAGGCGGAGGGCGAGGCTCAGGCGATCATGAAGGTGCAGGAAGCGCTGGCCGATTCCATTAAGCTGTTAAACCAAGCGTCCCCGTCCGAGCAGGTCATCGCCATCAAGAGCCTGGAGGCTTTCGGCAAGGCGGCCGACGGCAAGGCCACTAAGATCATCATCCCGTCCCAGATCCAGGGCCTGGCGGGCTTGGTGACCTCTATTGGAGAACTGGCCAAAAACGATGTGCAATTGAAACAATAATGCACAAAAGAAGAAACTATTTTCGGACCTTATGCTGATAACTACACAAAATTTACGATTCGTTGGCGGATTCCTTGAATTTAGTCGAAAAATCGTATAAAATAGCAGGTAGAAAACAGTGTGGGGTGGCGAAACCGTGCTCAAAAACGTTTGTTTTGTATGTGGCAGGAGGCATCCCACGGGTCGTGTGTCCATTTTTGCCGCCTCGGACAGACCATAGCGTTGGAAAGAAGATAAGGCTGCGTCGATTTTATGCGTCGCAGCCTTCCTGTTTGTTTTTGAGGCGGACAGGCTTTGGAGAAAAGGAGAGAAGGACGATGCAGCAAACGAAAAAGGTAGCCGTCATCATGGGAAGCGACAGCGACTTGCCGGTGGTGTCCGCCGCCATCAAGCAGCTTAAGGAATTTGACATCCCGGTGGAGGCTCATGTCATGTCTGCCCACCGCACTCCGGCTCAGGCGATGGCCTTTGCGTCGAGCGCGAAAGAAAACGGCTTCGGCGTGATCATCGCCGCGGCGGGGAAGGCAGCCCATTTGGCGGGCGTGCTGGCCGCCCATACCACCTTGCCGGTCATCGGCATTCCGGTCAAGTCTTCCACGCTTGACGGGCTCGACGCGCTGCTTGCCACCGTGCAGATGCCAAGCGGTATCCCGGTGGCCACCGTCGCCATTGACGGGGCGAAGAACGCGGCCATCTTAGCCGCCCAGATGCTGGCTTTGTCCGACGAAAAGGTGGCCGAGAAGCTGACTGCTATGAAGAAGGACATGACCGAAGGCGTGCTCAAGAAAGACGCGGCGCTCAAGGAAAAGCTCGATACCCTGTAAGCCGGACGCGGGAACGCCAAAAATCTAGGATGAAACGGATAAGGAGTGTTAGCATGGCGCACAAGCCTCATGAAGAATGCGGACTATTTGGGATTTATAACAAGGACGGATTGCAGGTGGCGGAGGAAACCTATTTGGCCCTCTATGCCTTGCAGCACCGGGGGCAGGAAAGTGCGGGCATCGCGGTCAACGACGGCGGCGTCATCACCGTTCATAAGGACATGGGGCTCGTGCCCGACGTGTTCGACGAAAAGACCATCAAGAAGCTGGGCAGCGGGCAGCTGGCCATCGGCCATGTGCGCTATTCCCCCAGCGATAAGCTGGAGAGGGCAAACTCCCAGCCGCTGGTGATGCGCTATGTCAAGGGAACCCTTGCCATCGGCCACAACGGCAGCATTGTGAACATTCCCGAGCTCAAAAAGGAACTGGAATACGGCGGCGCTATTTTCCAGACCTCCTGCGACGCGGAGATCATTGCGTATATCATCGCCCGGGAGCGGCTCAACGCCGGTTCCATTGAGCAGGCGCTGGTCAATACCATGAAAAAGCTTAAGGGCGCTTATTCTCTGGTTATGATGTCCCCGAAAAAGCTCATTGCCGCCAGAGACCCCCAGGGCTTTCGGCCACTGTGCATCGGCAAAATCGGCGAGAGCTACTGCTTCGCATCAGAGACCTGCGCGCTGACTTCTCTGGGCGCTGACTATGTACGCGACGTGGAGCCCGGCGAGGTCGTGGTGGTGGACGAAAACGGTCTTCGCAGCCTCAAAGACCACTGCGGTCAAAAATCGTCTCTATGTATCTTTGAGTTTGTCTATTTCGCCCGGCCCGACTCCATCATCGACGGCCAGAGCGTGCATTTCGCCCGCCAGAACGCGGGACGTATCCTGGCCCAGGAGCATCCGGTGGAAGCGGACCTGGTCATGGGCGTGCCTGACTCGGGGCTGGACGCGGCGCTGGGATATTCCTATGAATCGGGGATTCCCTACGGCATGGGCTTTGTGAAGAACCGGTACATAGGCCGCACCTTTATCCAGGAAACCCAGAAACAGCGGGAGCGCTCGGTGAGCATCAAGCTGGGAGCTTTGGGCGCGGCGGTCAAGGGCAAGCGAGTGGTACTGGTGGACGATTCCATCGTCCGCGGCACTACCTGCGCGAATATTGTAGCCAACCTGCGGGCGGCGGGCGCTACGGAGGTACATATGCGCATCTCCTCTCCGCCTTTCATGCACCCGTGCTACTTCGGTACCGATATCAGCTCCCGGGAGCACCTGATCGCGTGTAAGATGTCCATCGATGAAATCCGTGACCACATCGGCGCGGATTCCTTGGGATACTTGAGCATCGAAGGGGTGCACGCCATTGCCAAGGAGTCGAATCTCAGCATGTGCGACGCCTGCTTCACCGGCCGGTATCCCATTGAGGTACCCGACGAGATGCCCAAGGACAAATACGATCAGAAAATAAAGGCGTAAGCCCAAAGCAAAGCGATATTGCGGCGGTTGCCGTTTGACTATGAGAGACTGGCGGCGAAGGAAGGCCGCCGGGGAAATGGTGGTAGGAATGAACAGTTTTTCGGACAGCTACAAGGCGGCGGGCGTTGACGTGACCGCCGGCTACAAAGCGGTGGAATTGATGAAATCCCACGTGGCGCGCACAAAGATTCCGGGCGTGCTGTCGGGCATCGGCGGCTTCGGCGGCCTGTTTGAGCCGGATTTAAGCGGTGTAAAAAACCCGGTGCTGGTCTCCGGTACCGATGGGGTAGGCACCAAGCTGAAGATTGCGTTTTTGCTGGATAAGCATGATACTGTGGGTATCGACTGCGTGGCCATGTGTGTCAACGACGTGGTTTGCTGCGGCGCAAAGCCCCTTTTCTTCCTCGATTACATCGCCGTGGGCCGCAACGTTCCCGAACGGGTGGCGGCCATCGTCTCAGGCGTGGCGGAAGGCTGCGTGCAGGCGGGCTGTGCGCTCATCGGCGGTGAAACGGCGGAAATGCCCGGTTTTTACCCGGTGGACGAATACGATCTGGCCGGCTTCTCGGTGGGCATGGTGGACAAGGATAGGATTATTGACGGCAGCAAGGTGAAGACCGGGGACGTGCTCATCGGCGTGTCCTCTTCGGGCGTGCATTCCAACGGTTTCTCCCTGGTGCGCAAAATCTTCCATGTGGGCGAGCAGAACCTGAACCTGCATGTGGAGGAATTGGGCAAGACGCTGGGCGAGGAGTTGCTGACCCCCACGAAGATTTATGTCAAACCCCTCTTAAAGCTCATGGAGGAATGCGACGTGCACGCCGTTTCTCACATCACCGGCGGCGGCTTTTATGAGAACATCCCGCGTATGCTCCGTCCTGGCCAGATGGCCCGCATTGAAAAAGCAGCCGTGCCGGTGCTGCCCATCTTCCATGTGCTCCAGCGCACCGGCGGCGTGCCTGAGCGGGACATGTTCAACACCTTCAACATGGGCGTGGGTCTGTGTATCGCCCTGCCGGCCGACGAAGCGGACAAGGCGATTTCCGTGCTCAAGGAAGCGGGCGAGAACGCCTGTGTCCTTGGCGAGGTGAAGGACGGCGAGGGTGTCGAGCTATGCTAAACATCGCGGTTTTGGTATCGGGCGGCGGCACCAATCTGCAGGCGCTTTTGGACGCCCAAGCGAGAGGCGAGATCAAAAACGGGAAGATCGTCCAGGTCATCGCCAGCCGGGAAGGCGTCTATGCCTTGGAGCGGGCGAAGAAGGCAGGAGTGCCCGCTAAAGTGGTAGCCCGCAAGGGCCGCACTCCTGAGCAGTTTGATGAGGCGCTCACCGAGGCTTTGGATGCATGCAAGGCGGACCTTGTGGTGCTGGCTGGCTTTCTCTCCATTTTAGGAGAGCAGGTCCTTTCCCGGTACAGCAATAAGATCTTAAACATCCATCCTTCTTTGATCCCCTCCTTCTGCGGGGACGGGTTTTACGGCCTAAAGGTCCACGAGGCGGTCTTGGAGAAGGGTGTAAAGGTGACCGGCGCGACGGTGCACTTTGTCAACGAAGTGACCGACGGCGGCGCCATCCTGCTCCAGCAGCCGGTAGCGGTGCTCGAGGCGGATACGCCGGAAACCCTGCAGCGGCGGGTGATGGAAGAAGCGGAATGGAAGCTGCTTCCCAAGGCGGTTTCCCTGTTCTGCGAAGGCCGGGTCGAGATCGATGGCAATCACACCAGAATTCGGTAAATACATAGGACACCTGGCAAACGTTCGCCGGGTGTCCTGTGTTCGGTTACACGAGAAACGAAAAGAGGAGACTTGCGGGATGAATCAGAAACGTGCGATACTCAGCGTGTCCGATAAAACGGGCATTGTGGATTTTGCAAAGGAATTGGTGGCTCTGGGCTTTGAGGTGCTCTCCACGGGCGGAACCGCCAAGGCCCTAAAGGAAGCGGGCGTGCCGGTCACCGGCGTGTCCGATGTGACCGGGTTCCCGGAATGCCTGGACGGCCGGGTAAAAACCCTGCATCCCATGATCCATGCGGGCATCCTTGCCATGCGCGGCAACCCTGAGCACATGCAGCAGCTTGAGAAGCTGGGCGTCACCCCCATCGACGTGGTGGCCATCAACCTCTATCCCTTTAAGCAGACCATCCTAAAGCCCGGCGTTACCCTGGAGGACGCCATTGAGAACATTGACATCGGCGGCCCCACCATGATCCGCGCTGCCGCGAAAAACTGGCAGGACGTATCGGTGATCGTGGATCCGGCGGATTACGGCAAGGTGATCGAGGAGTATAAAGAGAACGGGTCGGTTTCGAGAGACACCAAGTTCGCTCTGGCGGGAAAGGTGTTTGACCATACCGCCCAGTACGACACCATGATTTCCACCTACCTGCGCCGCCAGCGCGGGGAAGAGGGCTTGCCTGACGACCTGTCTTTGACCTATGAGAAGGTGCAGGACCTGCGCTACGGCGAGAACCCCCACCAGAAGGCCGCCTTCTACCGGGAGATCGGCAACCACGACAATACTCTTGACGCAGCCGAGCAGCTCCACGGCAAGGAGCTTTCCTACAACAACATCAACGACGCGAACGGCGCGCTCGACCTGCTCAAGGAGTTTGGCGAGGAAAAGCCGGTGGCGGTAGCCGTCAAGCACGCGAATCCCTGCGGTGTGGGCACCGGCGAAACCATCTGCCAAGCGTACAAAAACGCCTATGACGCCGACCCGGTTTCCATTTTCGGCGGTATCGTGGCGTTAAACCGCCCGGTGGACAAGGATACCGCCCAGGAGCTGGCAAAAATTTTCTTGGAAATCATCCTGGCGCCTGCCTTTGATGAGGACGCGCTTTCGATTCTCACCCAGAAGAAAAACATTCGTCTCTTAAAGCTGCCGAACTTGGCAAAGCCCAACTCCAAGGACCTTCTGGATATGAAGAAGGTAGCCGGCGGCCTGCTGGTCCAGAGCTTGGATACCGAGCTTCTGCACGAGGAGGACCTGAAATGCGTCACCAAGCGTGAGCCTACCCCTGAAGAAATGGAGCAGCTTCGGTTTGTTTGGAAAGTGGTCAAGCACGTAAAGTCCAACGGCATCGCCCTGGCGAAGAACAACGCCACTGTGGGCATCGGCCCAGGTCAGACCAACCGTATCACCGCCCTGGAGCTGGCCATCAAGTACGCCGGCGATAAGGCGGCGGGCAGCGTCATGGGCTCGGACGCCTTCTTCCCGTTCCCCGACTGCGTAGAAGCCGCCCAGAAGGCGGGCATCACCGCCATCATCCAGCCCGGCGGCTCCATCCGCGACCAGGAAAGCATCGACGCCGCCAACAAGGCGGGTATCGCCATGGTCTTTACCGGCATGCGCCATTTTAAGCACTAAACTTTATTTTCTCCCGAAAGGAAGGAATCCCAATGGATATCTTAATGGTCGGCGGCGGCGGGCGGGAGCACGCCCTCATCCGCAAGCTTAAGGAAAGCAAGCGCTGTGGCGCCATCCATTGCGCGCCGGGCAACGGCGGCATCTCCCGGGACGCGGTGTGCCACAACGTGTCCGGCACCGATGTGGACGGAATCGTCAAGCTCGCAAAGGAGCTGAAGGTAGACTTGGTGTTCGTCGCACCCGACGATCCGTTGATGGCAGGCTTGGTGGACGCGCTGGAGAAGGAAGGAATTCGCGCCTTCGGTCCCCGGCAGAACGCCGCTCTCATTGAAGGCAGCAAGGTTTTTTCCAAGAACCTGATGAAAAAGTACGGCATTCCCACCGCTGGATACGAAGTATTCGACGATCCGAAGGAGGCCCTGCGCTACATTCAGGAGCAGAACACCTATCCCACCGTCATCAAGGCGGACGGCCTTGCGTTGGGCAAGGGAGTCATCCTGGCGGAGAACGAGGAGCAGGCCAAGGACGCCCTTCATTCCATTATGGAGGACAAGGTGTTCGGCGCGTCCGGCAGCCGGGTGGTCATCGAGGAATTCCTTACCGGCCCGGAGGTGTCCGTCCTGTCCTTTACCGATGGGAAGACCCTGTGCCCCATGGTTTCTTCCAAGGACCATAAGCGGGCGCTGGACGGGGACAAGGGCCTCAACACTGGCGGCATGGGTACCGTGAGCCCCAACCCTTTTTACTCCGACGAGATGGCAAAGCGCTGCATGGAGGAAATCTTCCTGCCCACGGTCAAGGCCATGAATGAAGAGGGCCGCCCCTTCAAGGGCTGCCTCTATTTCGGCCTGATGCTTACCGAGAAGGGCCCGAAGGTCATCGAGTACAACGCCCGGTTCGGCGACCCGGAGACCCAAGTGGTGCTCCCGCGGCTGAAAACCGACCTGCTGGACATCATCGACGCAGTGATCGACGAGCGCCTTGATGAGATTAACATCCAATGGTCTCAGGAAGCCTGCGCCTGTGTGGTCATGGCGTCGGGCGGGTACCCGGGCAGCTACCCCAAGGGCATTGAAATCACCGGGCTTAACGAAAACGGCCAGGCTGACGGCGCGATCGTGTACCACGCGGGCACTGCGTATCAGGACGGCAAGTTCTTTACAAACGGCGGCCGGGTGCTGGGCGTGACGGCGCTGGGGGACACTCTGGACGAAGCGCTTGACAAAGCGTACGACGCGGTAAAAACCATCCGGTTTGACGGGGCGCACTACCGCACGGATATCGGCCGTATCGGCATGAAATAATTGTTGCAAAAGGGGCGTTTCGGGAAAGAAACGCCCCTTTGCTTTGCTGGCCCTCCTGCAATGCTGGTTATGGTGTCCCTTGCAGCTAAAGCGAAGCAAGCGATCAAATAGTAGAAGCCTCGCTCAGAACACAAGCACCCATTTTCGAGCGGTAGGGTGAACGTCTGATACGCCTGCCGGTCAAGGGCTTTTTATGGCGTTTGGAAGAAGCATGTCTCTATGAAACCGGAAAGCCATAAGAAATGCAAAAAAGGGAATCGGTGTAAAGAAAAAGCCTTGACAGGGGGAGAGAAAAACAGTATAATACAAACCTGTAAAGCGATTTTCTTTACAGGCGAGGGGGCGTTTCGGTTGGCAAAGAACCTACAAGTCTCGGTGTTGCTGGACTTTTACGGCGACATGCTCACCGATAAGCAGCGCGACGTGATCGACCTGTATTACAACGACGACCTGTCGCTGGCGGAAATTGCGCAAAACGAAGGAATCACCCGCCAGGGTGTGCGGGATTCCATCAAGCGGGGGGAAGCCCAGCTCTTTGAAATGGAGGAGCGGTTAGGGCTTGCCAAGCGGTTTGGAAAAATGGAAGAGGGCCTGCAAAGCATTTTGGAAGCGGCCCGGCTGATTGAAGAGGCGAACATTCGCTGCGGTGGTTCGCCGATGATAAAGGAGCAGGCACGGCGGATTGCGAAAGTGGCCGGAGCGCTGTGCGACGAGGAATAAACGTGCTCGAAGGGAGGACACACAATGGCCTTTGAAGGTCTTTCGGATAAGCTGAGCAATGCGTTTAAGCGGCTGCGGTCAAAGGGAAAGCTGTCCCAGTCCGACGTCAAGGAAGCCATGCGTGAGGTGCGCCTGGCCCTGCTGGAGGCGGACGTGAACTACAAGGTCGCCAAAGACTTTGTGGCCAAGGTATCCGAACGGGCGGTGGGCGCCGAGGTCATGGAAAGCCTCACGCCTGCCCAGCATGTGATTAAGATTGTCAACGAAGAGCTGACGGCGCTCATGGGCGGCGAGAACGTGCGTATCGCTTCTGCGCCAAAGCCCCCTACGATTGTCATGCTCTGCGGTCTGCAGGGCTCGGGTAAAACCACCCATGCAGCCAAGCTCGCTCATATGTTTAAAAAGCAGGGCCGCCGGCCCTTGTTGGTCGCCTGCGACGTGTACCGTCCCGCCGCCATCACCCAGCTTAAGGTTATGGGAGAAAAGGCAGGGGTATCTGTTTTTGAGCAGGGCCAGGGAAACCCCGTCAAGATCGCCAAGGAAGCGGTCAAGCACGCCAAGGACTATGGAAATGACTTGGTGCTTTTGGATACCGCCGGCCGGCTGCACATCGACGAGACGCTTATGGACGAGCTCAAGCGCATCAAGGCGGAGGTAGGCCCCCATGAAATTCTGCTGGTGGTGGACGCCATGACCGGCCAGGACGCGGTCAACGTGGCCAAGGCCTTTGACGAAGCGCTGGGCATTGACGGCGTGATTCTCACCAAGCTCGACGGCGACACCCGCGGCGGCGCGGCCCTGTCGGTCCGGGCAGTCACGGGAAAGCCCATCAAGTTCGCGGGTACCGGCGAAAAGATCGAGGAAATCGAAGCCTTCCATCCGGAGCGCATGGCGTCGCGGATTTTGGGCATGGGCGATGTGTTAAGCTTGATTGAGAGAGCCGAATCCCAGTTGGACGTGAAAAAGGCCGAACAGATGGCCCGGCGTCTAACGGAAAACAAAATGGATTATAACGACATGCTCGACCAGTTTGCCCAGGTGCGCAAGCTCGGTCCCATCAAGCAAATCCTGAGCAGCCTGCCGGGCATGGATAAGCATTTGAAAGAAGCGGATATTGACGATTCCCAGATGGACAAACAGATGGACCGCACAGTCGCCATCATTCTGTCCATGACCAAGCGGGAGCGTGCGTGCGTGGACGCCATCAATCCTTCCCGCAAGCGCCGCATTGCCGCAGGCAGCGGTACGAAGGTAGAGGATGTCAACCGCCTCATCAAGCAGTTTGAACAAATGCAGCAGATGATGAAGCAGTTCGGCGGCAAGGGAAAGAAGCGCCGGCGCATGATGGGGATGCCGCCTCCGGGCGCGTTCCCCAGATAACAAAGTCGTAGCGTACCAAGCAAACTTGTTTGTTGGTGTTGACGATACTACATTTTATTATTCTCAGGAGGTAACTGACCAATGGCAGTAAAAATCAGACTGCGCCGCATGGGCGCGAAGAAAGCCCCGTTCTACCGCATCGTGGTGGCGGATTCCCGCTATCCCCGTGACGGCCGTTTCATTGAGGAGATCGGCTATTACAATCCTCTGACCGAACCGGCTACCGTGAAGGTGGACGCGGAGAAGGCCAAGAAGTGGATCGCCAACGGTGCCCAGCCGACCGATACTGTCAAGGCGCTGTTTAAGAAGAACGACGTTCTGTAAGGGCAAGAGGTGGAACTGTTGAAAGAGCTTCTGATCATCATTGCCAAGGGCCTTGTGGAAGACCCGGACGCGGTGAATGTGACCGTCGACGAGCCCAATGAAGAGGGCGTGACGGTGTACCATCTGCATGTGGCGCAAAACGACATGGGCCGCGTCATCGGCAAGCAGGGCCGCATTGCCAAGGCAATGCGCACGGTCATGCGTGCCGCAGCCAGCCGCACTTCCCAGAAGATCGCGGTGGAAATCGACTAAGCAACCATCAAAACGGCTGAAATCCCGGGCACATTGCGCTTTGGATTCCAGCCGTTTGGCTTATATGAGGCCGTCGTCACGCCGTTTTGACGCGGACTAAGAAAAGCAATCCGGCGGCGAAGGGCCGGGGAAAGGGAGCGAAACATGAAAAAACGGTATCTGGAGGTAGGCAAGGTCACCGGGACCCATGGTATCCGCGGGGAATTGCGGGTGCAGCCATGGGCCAACGGCCCGGACTTTTTGTGCGGGTTTGATACCCTCTATTTCAAAAAAGGGGAAGAGCCGGTGACGGTGGAAAGCGCCCGCCCTCATAAGACCATGGTCCTGCTAAAGCTCAAAGGGATTGACGGCATCGAAGCCGCCCAAACCCTGCGTGACCGGGTTTTGTACATCGACCGGGCAGATGTAACCCTCGCTCCCGGAGAATACTTCATTCAGGACCTGCAGGGCCTTCAGGTGCAGGATGCGGATACCGGCGAAACCTATGGAGAGCTGACCGACGTCAGCCGAACCGGCGCCAACGACGTCTATCATGTGAAAACCAAACAGGGCGAGGTGCTTATTCCCGCCATCCCCGACGTGATTGTGCAAACTGACATTGAGGGCGGTATCATGAAAATTCGTCCTATCAAGGGGTTGTTCGACGATGCGCATTGACATGCTTACTCTCTTTCCCGCCATGTGCGAGGCGGTGCTTTCGGAAAGCATCGTAGGCCGCGCCCGGCAGGAAGGGCTCGTCATGGTGGAGTGCCACGACATCCGCGCCTATACCCTTGATATCCACCGCCGGGTGGACGACTACCCTTATGGCGGCGGAATGGGTATGCTTTTGCAGCCTCAGCCCATTTTTGACTGCTTTGAGACGGTCTGCCGGGCGGCCGGCTCCCGCCCCCACCTGATCCACCTTTCTCCCCAGGGACGGGTGTTTACGGAACAGCGGGCGGTGGAGCTTTCCAAGATGGAGCATATCGCGTTTTTGTGCGGCCATTATGAAGGAATCGACGAACGGGTCATCGAGGAGCTGGTGGACGAGGAGATTTCCCTGGGAGACTTTGTCCTCACCGGCGGGGAGCTGCCGGCCTTGGCGGTGGCCGACGCGGTGCTTCGCCTGGTGCCCGGCGTATTGGCGGACGAGCTGAGTTTTACCGAGGAAAGCCATTTCAGCGGCCTGCTGGAATATCCCCAATATACTAGGCCCCCGGTCTGGCACGGCCGCGAGGTACCGGAGGTGCTCCTCTCCGGGCATCATAAAAACATTGCGAATTGGCGCCGAGAGCAGTCTTTACGGCGCACGATAGAACGCCGTCCCGATTTGATGGAATCCTTTGTGCCCGACCGGAGAGACCAGAAGCTTCTGGATCAAATCTATGCCCGGGAAAAACCAAAAAATAGGGAATAACAGGAAATTTCCATTGTTTTCAGAATCCCTTTCGGCATTTTGAGCGGGACTCGGTATAATGGGAACGAAAATGCTGTATAATTATTTGTGGAATTGTCCAAGCCGGGAAAAGAAAAGGGTCAAATTAAACAAACGTGGCGGAATGAATTGTGGCGCGCTATGGTCATCAATACGAAATATAGCGCAGGGGCCCGATTGGAAATCAAAATCGTTGACGTTGCGCGAAAATTTGCTTATAATAGGGTAATAGGAAGAATACTAGAGCGAATTGCTATTGACAGGGGGAAATTTCGAAGATGACTTATAAAGATGTCACCGTTCAGAATCAGGTAGGCCTGCACGCGCGGCCCGCTACCTTCTTTATCCAGAAGGCAAATGAATACAAGTCTTCCATCTGGGTGGAGAAGGAAGAACGCCGGGTCAACGCGAAGAGCCTTCTGGGTGTCCTTTCTTTGGGCATCGTCGGCGGAACAACGATCCGCATCATTGCGGACGGTGACGACGAAACGCAGGCTGTGGACAGCCTGGTGAACCTGGTACAGTCCGGCTTTGCCGAATAAGCGTCAACGAATCAACCCGCTGCGCTTATACCACGAGGAATATTCCCGATATCATGAAGAGGGCGGACTTGGAAAAAGTCGGCCCTCTTGTTTTTTTCTCTTTCTTCGCATATACTTAGATGGAAAATCATTCTTGTAGGGGAACTCAACCGCCGTTTTTTTCGGCGCTGGAAGAGAAAATCGGAAAAGAGCGGTACCATGCAGCCTAAGCGGCTTTACAAGATTGAAGAGGGAAAGATGGTCAGTAGAGGCGGCCGGGTATTTTTCTGTCGACCCGATCAAAACCGCACATTTTTAAGGAGGCAACTTTGGAGGACACCCTTTTACGGCTGCGGGAAAAGGCAAGGCGCCTTCCCCTGGAGCCGGGCGTATATATCATGCACGACAAGCAGGGCAAAATTATCTATATCGGTAAGGCAAAGGCGCTTAAAAACCGGGTCAGCCAGTATTTCGGCGCTGGCAGCGGGCATACCGACAAGGTGCGCCAGATGGTAAGCCGGGTAGAGGACTTTGAGTATATCGTTACCGACAGCGAGTTTGAAGCGCTGGTGCTGGAATGCAGCCTCATTAAGCAGCATTCGCCCAAGTATAACATTCTGCTGAAGGACGACAAGGGCTATCATTACGTCAAGATTACCCAAGGCCCCTGGTCGCGCATCACCAGCGAAAAGCAGATCGTGCAGGATGGTGCCAATTACCTGGGCCCCTATGTAAGCTCCTGGACGGTCAAGCAGGCGGTCAACGAGGCCAACAAGATTTTCCGGCTCCCCACCTGCAGCCGTAAGTTCCCGCAGGAGTTCGGCAAGAGCCGTCCCTGCCTGAATTTTTATATCGACCAGTGCTGTGCTCCCTGCCGGGGAAAACTAACCGAAAAGGAATATGGGGAATTCGTTTCCCAGGCCATTGATTTTCTCAGGGGCGGCAGCAGCTTTTCGGTAAAATCTCTCACCGAGCAGATGGAACGGGCCGCGGAAAACCTGGAGTTCGAGCGGGCCGCAAAGCTCCGGGATAAGATTAACGCCATCAAAAAGATCACGGAAAAGCAAAAGATTGTGGATTCCCACATCCCTGAGCAGGACGTGATTGCGCTGGCCACCCTTGGAACTCAGGCAGCGGTGGAGGTATTCCGTTTCAAGGGCGGGCGGCTTTTCGACCGGGAGGATTTCCTCTTAGGGGAAATTGACACGGCTTCGGCCGCGCGCAAGGAATTTCTGGAGCGGTACTATTCCATCCGGGAGACGGTGCCGCCGGTGGTGACGCTGGACGAGCCGGTGGAGGACGCGCCGCTTTTGGAGGCATGGCTTAGCCAGAAGGCGGGCCGTCGGGTACATATTCACGTTCCTCAGCGTGGGGAGCAGAAAAAGCTTGTGGAAATGTGCCGGTCGAACGCGGCCGAAAAGCTGGCCCAGGAAAACGGGCGCACCGGCAAGGAAGCGGCGGCTCTCGACGAGCTGTCGCGGCTTCTGGGGCTTTCCGAGCCGCCCCATTACATCGAGTCTTACGACATTTCCAACACCGCCGGCAGCGAGAACGTGGCCGGTATGGTGGTGTTTGAAGACGGACGGCCTCTGCGGTCGGCTTATAAAAAGTTCAAGATCAAAGGGTTCGAGGGACAGGACGACTATGCTTCCATGAACGAGGTGCTCACCCGCCGCTTTTCCCATTATGAGGAGGAAAAGGACACGGGCAAGGGGTTCGGCCGTCTGCCGGACCTGATTTTGCTCGATGGGGGCAAAGGCCAGGTGGCGGCGGTGGCCCCGGTGCTTAGACAGTTCGGCCTTTCCATTCCGCTCTTCGGCATGGTCAAGGACGATAAGCACCGCACCCGCGCCATCGCCTCGTTAGACGGGGAAATCGCCATTTCCATGACCCGCAGCGCCTATACCCTGGTTTCCACCATTCAGGAAGAGGTTCACCGGTTCGCCATCGGGTACCACCGCCAGCGGCGCAGCAAGTCGGCACTGTCCTCCACGCTGCTTTCGATTCCAGGAGTGGGGCCCGCCCGCGCAAAGGCCCTGCTTTCCCATTTTGGAAGCGTGGGGCGTATCAAGCAGGCAAGCGAAGAAGAACTTGCCGCGGTCAAAGGAGTATCGGCACCGGCGGCGAAAGCCATCCGGCTTTATTTTGACACGATGGAAGAATAAGGGACAGGAGATAGGTCTATGATCAAAAGCTACGTCAGCGCCAGCTCGCTGCTGTTGTCTTGTTTTGCATTTGTGTTTTTTGGGATTGCGGCGATTATCTGGAGAGAGTCTCTGCTGTCCATTGTCTACCTGGTCACTTCAGGGCTCTTGGCTATCGCTGGAGTGGTGCAGTTGGTTACCGCGGTATCCAGCAAGCCTTTTTTCAAAAACGGCCTTTTAAAGATTCTATCGGGCCTTTTGACCATTGGCTTGGGTGTCCTTTTGTATCTGGACCCGGATAAGTTCAAGGCGGTTTTACCCATTCTGCTGGGACTTTATATGATGATTCTGGCTATCATCAAGCTCATCTCCTTTTTCCAGTACACGGAGGACAAGTTGATTTACCGGCTTTACCCGCTGGTTTCCGGCTTGGTCATGATCGTGTTTTCCGTCGTCATTATGAGTAATCCCTACGAGAGCGTGTCTACCGTCATGCTCATCATCGGGGTTTTCCTGATTTTTTACGGATCGACTTATTTGATCGACTTTTTCCGGGAAATACTACCCTTTAAGAACCCCGGCAAGATCAAGCGACACATCCGCATCACGTTGCCGGTGGTATTTGTCTCCTTTATGCCCAAGCTGATGCTTTCGAAGATCAACAACTTTCTTCAGTCCTCCAAGCAGGAGGAGGTCCCTCAAAGCCCGGTCAAGGATGAGAACCCGCCGGATATTGAGGTGTTCATCCACGTCATGGAAAAAGGTACCGGCGTCATGGGGCATATGGACCTTTTTTACCGGGGCCAGGTTATCTCTTACGGCTGCTATGACAAGGCGTCTCAAAAGCTGGACGGCGGCATGGGAGACGGGGTGCTTTTTACCATTGACAAAAAGGAAAAATACGTGAATTTCTGCAATAATTATGCGGGAAAAACCCTGTTTTGCTTCGGCCTTCGCCTGACCGAGGAGCAGAAAAAGCGAGTGGATCAGAAGATGGATGAAATCTTCAGCTATCTCTATGAATGGGATCCGCCGGTGGTGGAAGCGATGAGGCGCGGGGAAACGGATTTGGACAAGTATAAGGAATACGCCAGCCGGCTTTACCGGGTGACGGGAGCGAAATTTTATAAGTTCACCAAAAGCTCTTTTAAAACCTATTTTGTCCTTACTACCAACTGCGTCAAGCTGGCCGATGAAGTGATCGGATCTTCCGGTACCGATGTGCTTGGTATGAACGGCTTAGTTACACCCGGCACCTATTACGATTATCTTAACCGGGAATATACTCTGAAAAACGGGATTGTCATTTCCAGGGAAGTTTACCGCAACAATCCGGAGCAGAAAGAAATCGTCCGGGGTTGACAAGGACCGACGAAAAATGGGATAATAAATAAAATATCCCCATGCATACCGGCTGCCGTTCGCTGCCAAATGGGGAGCACCACATGGAGGGAAAACCCATGCGAGTCATAACAGGAACCGCCAGAGGCCGGCGTTTGATTACCCGGGAAGGGGAGGATGTACGTCCTACTTCCGACCGGGTGAAGGAAGCGGCTTTCAGCATCATACAGTTTGAGGTGGAGGGCCGCAAGGTGCTCGACCTGTTTGCAGGGTCTGGGCAGATGGGCATCGAAGCGCTCAGCCGGGGAGCCGCATCCGCCGTATTTGTGGACCAAAGCGCAAAAAGCGTGGAAGTGGTGCGCAAAAACCTGGAGACGGTAGGCTTTGAAGGCAGAGCCCAAGTGTTTACAACCGGGTACGATGCCTTTTTGCTAAGCACCGCCGACCGCTTTGACCTTGCGTTTTTGGATCCGCCTTATGAAAAGGGCTTTGTGGAAAAGGCGCTTCCTCTGCTTGCAGCGAAAATGAACCACGGCGGGGTCATTCTCTGTGAGCACTCTGAGCGGGAAAATCCGCCCCGAGAAATCGGCGGGGGCTTTGCCCTTGCGCGCACCTACCGGTACGGGAAAATCCGCCTGTCGGTCTATAGAGGAGGGACGGAAGATTGATTACTGCAATCTGTCCGGGCAGCTTTGACCCGGTGACGTTGGGACATCTGGACATTATCCGCCGTGCCGCCTCCATGTTTGACCGGGTAATCGTCGCCGTTATGGGCAATTACGCCAAGACCCCGTGCTTTACCGCTCAGGAACGGGTGACATTCTTAGAGAGAGCCATTGACCTTCCCAATGTGGAGGTGGACGCGTTCGACGGCCTGCTGGCCGACTACGCCCGCATCAAAGGGGCCAAGGCGCTGGTCAAAGGCCTTCGGGCGGTGTCCGACTTTGAGTATGAATTTCAGATGGCGCTTGCCAATAAGCGTCTGAATCCGGACTTGGAAACCGTGTTTTTGACTACCACGGCGGAAAACATGTTTTTAAGCTCCAGCGTGGTGCGTCAGATTGCCATGTATGGAGGGGACATCTCCGAATTCGTTCCCACCTGTATCATTGACGATATCAACAAAAGGCTTCTTAAAAAGGGGGATGACCAATCATGACCGTAGAAGATATTCTCGACCAGCTGGACGAAATGGTGGAAAAGTCCTTTCTGGTCCCACTGTCGGGTGGGAAATGCTTTGTGGATTCGGGTAAAATCCAGGAGCTCATCGACGACATTCGTTTAAACCTGCCCCAGGAGCTGCGTCAGGCCCGCGCTATCGTGTCCGACCGGGGCGACATCATCGCCACCGCCCGTCGAGAGGCTGAGTCCATCATCCGTACCGCGGAGGAACGGGCGCGCGTGCTGGTCGGGCAGGAGGAAATCGTCAAACAGGCCCAGCAGAAGGCCAACGACATGCTTGGTCAGGCCCAGCTCAAGGCCCGGGAGATGCGCAAAGCGGCCAGCGATTATATTGACGACCTGATGAAGCGGGCGGACGACGCTCTTACTGCCAATCTTTCCCATGTGCGCGAGGCGGCAAAGAACCAGGAAGACGCCATGACCCAGCTGCTGGGTGACCATCGCCGTCAGGTCAAGAATCACGACGACGTGCTTACCCACCAAATTGCCGAGCTTCGCAAAACCCGCCAGACCCTGCGAAATCCCAAAACGTCGTCGGACGACTAAATCAAGGAAAAAAGCGGCTGCACATGCAGCCGCTTTTTCGTTAGAAACCGATGGATTTGAGCAAAAACTGCCGGCTTTGAGCTGTACCGACAAAAAATGGCTCCACTCGTGGGACGGCTGTTTGATTTGCAGAAAAACCTCGCTCAATAAAGCCATTCAGTGGGCAGAAAGAAGAGATAGGGAGCGGTAAAAATAGCCATGTACAGGGAAAGAATGTGCTTGCTGCGGGCAGGAAGATCCACCTTTCGGAAGGTAAGCTTGCGGTTGAACCAATAGATGAGAACGCCGCATAGGGCTACCACCAGCAGGACGAGAAGAAAGGCAGGGAAGCTCTGAAACGGGTTTTGGGACACCGGCCCCCCAATCGCATTCATCCACCAGCCGTCCGGTCCCAGTACGGCCAAAAAAAGAAGGCCGGACCCTACCAGGTCCGCCGCCAGCCCCAGCAAAAAGGCCTTCCATATGGTCTTTTTGTACAAAAGGTCCAGCCGTTTGACTTTGAGAAATTTTCCGCCCACCTGGAACACGATGGTGTCGATCAGAAAGTTTCCAATAATGACGAAAATCCAGCCAACCGGATAAATTAGCAGCAGCCATACCGGAAAAAGGATGTTATAAAATCTGGTTTCCTGTTTCATAGAGCACCTCGTTTCTCGTTTTTTCGTCCTGTTTAGTATACCGGAACAAAAGAAAAAAGAAAAGAGGCGAACGCTTCTCTATTGCAAGGGAACCGGAAAGGCCCCGCACTTTTTTAAAGCGCGGGGCCTTTCCGGTATTCATTTTTGCGGCTCGAAGACCGATTCGATCACCCTTGAACAGCTTTCCGGCGAGTACTGCCACCGGTCCATATGCTCCCCTTCGAAGAAATACCGAGGTTCCTCCGGCAGCACGCAGGCTTCAAAGGAATCGATGATGATGAGCTTTACCTTCATCCGGTCCGGAATCAGGCTCTTAATGAAAACGCTGGCCTGCTGGCCCACGTATACGTCGTCCCGCGGTTCCGCCAGCCCTGCCAGGTTGGGGGACAGTTCCACGAAGATCCCATAGCTTTCCACGCTTCGAATGGTGCCGGCCACCGTCTGTCCCTGTTCGAACAGGGCGGCGTTTTCCTCCCAGGTACCCAAAAGCTCTTTGTGGGAAAGGGTAATCCGTCCGCCTTCCTCCACGTTTTTGACCACCGCCCGGATGTCCATGCCGGTTTGGAATCGGTCCCTGGGATGAGAAATGCGGGAAACGGAGATGGCGTCGATGGGGAGCAGGGAAGGCAGACCGCAGCCGATGTCCGCAAACGCGCCGAAGGGCTCCAGATGGGTAATCCGAGCATCGATGACGTCGCCGGGTGTGAGCCTCGTTATGTAATCGGCCAGACATTCCTTTTGTACCGCCCGGCGGGACAGCAGGGCGTACTCGCCCTTTTCGTCGCTTTGAAACCCGGTGACAGCAAAGCAGACGGGTTTTCCGACCCTGGAAATGATGGCGATGTCCCTGAGGTTTCCTTCCTCAATGCCAATGGCGCCTTCCAGACGGGGAATCACGCCCCGCATGCAGCCCAAATCCACCCAAAGATTGTGGGCGCTGTCGCACAAGACGGCCTTGGCTTCTAAAATACGCTGTTCCGCGATGGCGTCCGCCAAAGCGGCGCGGCTGCGGGTACGGGATTTGTTTTCCGGGGTGTTGAGAAGATAGCCTTCCGGTTTGAATGTGTTCACGTTTTCATATGCCTCCCTTTTTTTACGCTGGATGCCCTCCGGTCCTGGTTTTTCGATAGCGCCGCCCAGGCCGGAGGACTTTCCTTAAGTCAAAACGCCGCAGTTTTTGCTTTTCAAAGTTGCCTTCAGCCAATATCTATGCAGAGCTTGCGAAGGCTATGCCAAAAAGAAAAGGCCCGCGCCGGGAGGCTTCCCGGCTGCGGACCAAACGGCTTTCTTTCTTTAGGATACAATGACTTTTTTTACATCGTGCCCGCCCTGGCTGTACATCAGGTTGCTGGCAAGCCCGGCACAGTCATCGTCCACCTCTACGGTGAGGATGGTGTTTTGCCGCAGGGCAGGTTCGTACTCCTTCGGGTCCACCGAACGGTAGGGGTGAAAGGCGCTGGAGAGGTCCCCCGCCGAGCCGTAGGAGGACATAAGCGGAACCGGAGCAATGGAAACGTCGTCGTTGATGGGGAACGCCATGGTCACATCGCCCATACGCACGTCGTGGATTTCTTCGCGGGAATTGAGCCGTACCGCGTGCACGTCGTTGATGCGATAACGGATGAGGCGCGCCGCCGTCTCAGCGGAATCTATATTTTCAAACTCTGCAATGATTCGGGTACTCATTCTTGCCACCTTACTTTCCTTTGTTTCAGTCCTATTTTGCCCGTATGAAAAAGCGGCATACATGCAACAATGTGGAAAGGATGATATTTGTATCTTTTTTCCAAATGCTATCAAAAAAGAAAGCTGTTTCTAGCAAAGTCCGCCTGCATCGGTCCGCCGAAAACCATTCTACCGGGAAGGAACGACAAAAAGCCTCTGGCTTTTTTACCGCAGTGTGGTATAATAACTCTACTGTAAAGATACCAGGTTTTTCTTACGTAAGGACGGCAAAAATAATCCCGGCAAAGGAGGCGGCAGCATGAACGTCAATGTGGGGGATACCTTAGAAATGAAAAAAAAGCATCCCTGCGGCAGCAACCGCTTTCTGGTGCTGCGCTCGGGGATGGACTTTCGCATCCGTTGCCTGGGCTGCGGGCACGAAATTATGGTGCCCCGGGTGAAGGCGGAGCGCAACATCAAGAAAATTTTGCCTGCCTCGGCTGGTGAAAACAAAAACGGGCCGCTCTAGCGTGTCCCTTTTCGAACCCAAAATACGCACAACATACACGGAGGAAACGCCATGTTTGACAGACTCGAAGAAGTCGAAAAGAGATACGAGGAAATTTCCCAGCGGCTCTACGACCCTCAGGTTATCGCCGATCAGGAGGAATACAAGTCCCTGATGCGCGAGCATAAACAGCTCACTCCCATTGTGGAAGCCTACCGGGACTATAAGAAGGCCAGTGAAAACTGTGCCCAGGCCAAGGCCATGATGGGGGATTCGTTGCTGGAAAAGGAGTTTAGAGAGCTTGCCGAGGAGGAATGGGCCCAGTCCAAAGCGGATATGGAGCGCATCGCCGAGGAGCTCAAGGTGCTCCTTTTGCCTCACGACCCCAACGACGACAAAAATGTTATCGTGGAAATCCGCGGCGGCGCCGGTGGGGAAGAGGCGGCTTTGTTTTCTGCCGCCCTTTTCCGGATGTACAGCATGTACGCCGAGCAGCGGGGCTGGAAGACGGAAGTCATTTCCGCCAACGAGACGGAGCTTGGAGGTTATAAGGAAATCAGCTTCCTGATTTCCGGGGAAGGAGCCTATTCGAGGCTCAAATTCGAAAGCGGGGTGCACCGGGTCCAGCGAGTACCGGAAACCGAGTCCCAGGGCCGCATCCATACCTCCACCGTAACGGTGGCGGTGCTGCCAGAAGCCGAGGACGTGGAGCTGGACTTAAATCCCGCCGATTTGCAGATCGATACCTTCCGCGCGTCGGGTGCCGGCGGGCAGCACATCAATAAGACCGAGTCCGCCATCCGCATCACCCATATTCCCACTGGCATCGTGGTGGAATGCCAGGACGAGCGCAGCCAGTATAAGAACAAGGATAAGGCCTTAAAGCTCATCAAGGCGAAAATTCTCGACGGCAAACGGGCCGAACAGGAGAACGCCATCGCCGCCGAGCGCAAGGCCCAGGTGGGAACCGGCGACCGCTCCGAGCGCATCCGCACCTATAACTATCCCCAGAGCCGCATCACCGACCACCGCATCGGCCTGACGCTCTATAAGCTGGAAAGCGTCCTCAACGGAGATCTTGATGAGGTCATCGACGCCCTCATCACCGCTGACCGGGCAGAAAAGCTTAAAGCGTCCGGTGAGGAATAAGCCCATGGAAACGGCATTGCTCAACGGAAAAAGAGAAGAAGACATCATGGAGGCCGCCGCCCTTTTACAGGCGGGAGGTTTGGTGGCCATTCCTACGGAAACGGTATATGGCCTAGCGGCGAATGCTCTGAACGGCAACGCGGTCAAGCGGATTTTTGAAGCAAAGGGCAGGCCCCAGGACAATCCCTTGATCGTGCATATCGCGTCTTTGGATACCCTGCCAAAGCTGGTGGGCTCTGTGCCGGATGAGGCGCTGGCACTGGCGGACCGGTTCTGGCCGGGACCTCTGACCATCATCCTGCCCAAGGCTTCCTGTATTCCTGACGAAGTGTCCGCCGGGCTTGAAACGGTGGCGGTGCGTTTTCCCTCCCACCCGGTGGCGAGGGCCATCATCCAGGCAAGCGGCCTGCCGCTGGCAGCTCCATCGGCCAACACCTCCGGCCGTCCCAGCCCCACTAAGGCCGAGCATGTGCTTCATGACCTGCGTGGAAAGATCGAAGCGGTGGTGGACGGAGGCGACTGCGGCGTCGGGCTCGAATCCACGGTGGTTTCGCTGACTGGGGACCGGCCCAGGCTCTTGCGCCCGGGCGGCGTCACCCATGAGCAGCTCGAAGAGGTACTCGGTGCTGTGGAGATCGACCCCGCCGTTACCCACGCGGTGCAAAAAAATGCGGTGGTATCCTCTCCCGGCATGAAATATAAACACTATTCGC
Source organism: Clostridiales bacterium (assembly GCA_018364155.1). Taxonomy (GTDB): domain Bacteria; phylum Bacillota; class Clostridia; order Oscillospirales; family Acutalibacteraceae; genus Solibaculum_A. Next base: position 435,014 of record JAGZMM010000001.1, on the reverse strand, counting down.
CCAAAGCTAAAGTGGTTATTCTAAAGGGCGGCGGGGAAGACTATATCCGGTATGTAAACGCGCACAAGCGAGAGGGCACGGCAGCCTTGTGCTTTGATGAGGACGTTGCCGCTGTGCAGGTGCCGGCGGTGTCTCTGGGTCCTGAAAAGGACGGGGAGGAGCAGGCACGGCGCCTGTTCGACGCCCTGCGGACGATCGACCAATTGGGCGCCGCTCTCGCCTATGCCCGCTGCCCGAAGCAGACAGGCGTGGGGCTTGCCGTTTATAACCGGCTCATTCGCGCCGCCGCATTCGAGGTGATCGAACTGTGAGGCATGTGATCCTGGGATTGACCGGTCCCACCGGTGCAGGGAAAAGTACGGTCGCCGGCCTCCTTGCCGGTCTGGGCTTCGCCGTCATCGACGCAGACCAGGTGGCACGGGAAGTCATGGAACCCGGCTCCCCTCTGCTTTTGGAACTGCGCGACCGGTTTGGAGGGGACATTCTTCGTCAAGACGGCTCTCTTGACCGCAAGCTTTTGGCTGCGCGGGCTTTTTCCAGCAAGGAGGGGAGCGCCGCTCTCAACGCCATTACCCACCCGGCCATCTGCCGGCGGGCGAAAAGCCGGATGGAGGCTCTGGCGGCAGCTGGAAATTCGTTTCTTTTGTTTGACGCGCCTCTGCTTTTTGAGAGTGGGGCGGACCGAATCTGCGACGTAACCGCCTGCGTGGTGGCCGATGAGGAAAGAAGGCTTGCCCGCATTTTGGCGAGGGACGCAATCAGCCGGGACGAAGGGCTTTTGCGCATGTCCGCTCAGCCGCCCGCGTCCTTTTATACTGGCCGGTGCGACTATGTGCTCGAAAACAACGGGGACGCCGAGCAGCTGAAAACACAGGTCAAGGCGCTGATGGAAACACTTCGTGGGAGGATGACCGGATGAAGGGCAAAAAGATACTGCTGGGCACGGTCGTCGGGATTCTGGTGCTGGCAGTGGCGGTGCAGGTGCTCCGGTTTGGATACACCCAGTTCATGCACAGCTCCTATCCGCGCCCGGAGGAATACCAGGCCTTGGTCACCCAGGCAAGCGCGGACACCGGTGTCAACGAAGCACTTATCTATGCGGTCATCCGTACAGAAAGCGGCTTTCGGCCCCAGGTAGAGTCCCACGCGGGGGCCATCGGCCTGATGCAAATTACGCCGGACACCTTCGATTGGATCCGGTTCATGACCGGGTGGGACGAGCCGCTAACCTCGGAGGACTTAAACGATCCTGCGGTCAACATCAAATACGGCACCCAGCTTCTTTCCATCCTGCTGACCGAGTTTGAAACCCAGGACGAGGCGCTGGCCGCCTATAATGCGGGCCGCAGCCGGGTCAACCAGTGGCTTAAAGACCCGGAGTGTTCGAAGGATGGAGAAACCTTATCGTACATTCCCATTGAAGAAACCCGCAATTATGTCAAGAAGGTAGAGGACGCGCGGCAAACCTACCAGCGTCTTTATTACGATACAGCCAGTTCGCAGAAATAAAAGAAAAACGCGGAGCATTTCCGCCTATGGAGGGATTTATCATGGAACAAAACTTTGATGCTCTGAAAAAGCAGTTGCTCATGACCCGCAAGAACCTGGCAGTGGGCCTTTCTGAGGGTGACGTGGCCAAGGCCGACGGATACTGTGACGGGTACAAGGCGTTTTTAGACCAGGCAAAAACCGAGCGGGAAGCGGTACGCTATGCCGAAAACGCCGCCCGGCAGGCGGGCTTCGTCCCCTTTGCCTATGGAAAACAATACGCGCCCAACGACAAGGTGTACTTTGTCAACCGCGGCAAGGCCATCATTCTCGCCGTCATCGGCGAAAAACCGCTGACCGAAGGGGTGCACATCACCGCCGCTCATATCGATTCCCCCCGGATCGACTTAAAGCCCAACCCGGTGTATGAAGACGGGGAGCTTGCCTATTTCAAGACCCATTACTACGGCGGCATCAAAAAGTATCAGTGGACCGTGATGCCCTTGGCGCTTCACGGCCGCATCATCAAGAAGGACGGCTCTGCGGTGGACGTGTGCATCGGCGAGGAAGAGAGCGACCCGGTATTTTGCATCACCGACCTGCTGCCCCACCTGGCGGATGAGCAGATGAAGCGCACCCTCGCCCAGGGCATCAAGGGTGAGGAGCTCAATGTGGTCATCGGTTCGCGTCCTCTGGGAGAAGCCAAGGCCAAGGAAGACGAGCTTGTTAAGCTCCATGTCCTGCGCTTGCTCAACGAGAAGTACGGCATCGTGGAGGCGGATTTCCTTTCCGCCGAGCTGACCCTGGTTCCCGCCCACAAAGCCAAGGACGTGGGTCTCGACCGGTCCCTCGTAGGCGCTTATGGTCATGACGACCGGGTGTGCGCTTACCCGGCCCTGACCGCCATTCTTGCCTGCGACCGGCCCAAACACACGGCGGTCACCGTCCTCACCGATAAGGAAGAAATCGGTTCGGACGGCAATACCGGCCTCAATTCCGCTTATTTGAAGGACTTCATTACTGCCCTGTCGGACGCGGCCGGCGTGCCGCCCTACGTGGTGTTCGCCAATTCCGAATGCCTCTCGGCGGATGTAAACGCCGCCCTTGATCCCACCTGGCCGGATGTGAGCGAGCCGCGCAACAGCTCCTATGTCAACTACGGTGTGGTGGTCACCAAATACACCGGCGCCAGAGGCAAATCCGGCACCTCCGACGCTTCCGCCGAGTTTATGGGAAAGGTGCGCCGCCTGTTTGACGAGAACGACATCAAGTGGCAGATCGGCGAGCTGGGCAAGGTGGATGCCGGCGGCGGCGGAACGGTGGCGATGTTCATCGCATCGCTGAACGTGGATGTGGTGGATGTGGGGGTTCCGGTCCTCTCCATGCATGCGCCCTTTGAACTGGTAAGCAAGCTGGACGTGTATATGGCTCACCAGGCATTTCATGTGTTCTTCCAGGCATAAGCGGAAAAGAGGCACTGCTATATATAGCAGTGCCTCTTTTCCTGTAGCCAACGTCCAACAGAAAACAAAACCGGTTTGCCTGCTGTTTGTTTGTGCAAGCCTGGAACACAGACGACAGGAATAGAAAATCCTGTATTCGAATCGCATTCCTAGTAAAACAGTAATTTCTTCAGCCGGCCTGGGGCCTTTTCTGGGGTTTCCTCAGGAAGAAGAGAAACGGTTTTTGTAGCCAGATTAGATGCTTGTTAACTGACAAGCTCTACGGCTTTGGGGTTCTATTCTCTTTTTTGCCTGTCCTGTTTTTTCTTACTGCGCCGACTACGGCAGGAAATTCGATTTTATGGTGGTTTATAATTTAGCACTCGATATTATCGAGTGCTAAATTTACGGTTTGTTCATGATTCAAATGGACTTTTTTCATATTTGAGAGGTAGTATGCAGATAGCAACAAAAAGGGTGTGATGATATGAGCAAGACCGTATCCCGTATTCTGTGGGTAGTCGCCGGAGTGCTTTTGATGGCGGCCGGTGTGATCTGTCTGGCGTGGCCCGGCGTCGCGCTTACGACTCTGGCAGTCTTTTTAGGCATCGTAATGTTGATCTCCGGTGCGGTGGATATCGTTATCTTTGCCAAGGGACATACCTATATGCACGGCTCTGGCTGGTTTTTGGCGGATGGGATTCTCACCGTGATTTTGGCGCTTTTCATCCTATTCAACCAGGCCTTTACCATGCTCACCTTGCCCTTTATTTTCGGTATGTGGCTCCTTTTCTCCGGTATTTCCAAGATCGTCAACTCCTTTGATCTGAAAATGATCGGTGTGCGAGGCTGGGGTTGGTTTTTGGCACTGGGTATCCTGTTCGTGGTAGGCGGATTTTTGTCCTTCCTGGACCCGGTGGCAGGCGCGCTGACGTTGGGTGCCGTGACAGGTGTGATTTTGATTCTGCAAGGAATCGGGTCGATCCTGCGAGCCTTCTTCTCAGGTCGTTTTCTGATGTAGAGGCCTTTTTATGGAGAAACAAAAAGCGGAACCTGGACAACAGCGTTCAGGCTCCGCTTTTTTCTATTGCGTTTCTCCCGTCCTGTTCTTTTCTTCGCCGAACACTCGTGCAATCGGCGCCAAAAGCGTTTCCTTCCCCAGGTATTCCTCCGCCATCCGGTACGCTTTTGCCAGATCCAAAATATTGTCCCGGTCTCCGTGGCAGTCGCTTCCCAGAACAATGGGCATCCCACATCGCAGAATGGACAGGGAACGGCGGCGGGTAAACAGCTGTACCAGAGAATATCCATTGATCTGGATGATTAGGTCACTGTCCGCATACCGGCGAAGAAGATCCCGGCTATTTTCTGCCGGGAAGCGTTCCAAATGGGCAATAATCGGCCGCAGACGATGTTCTTCCATTACCTGGTCCAAAGAACGAAAGACCGCCCTGCCCCAGAAGGTGTAGGGCAGCTCGATGAGGATAAAACGGGTTCCTTCGATGCAAAGCCGGTCGAGCCCTTCCAGCTCGGACACGCCGGCAGACAGCTGTACCTCCGCAGCCGCTCGGATCTGCGGCACCGGCCCGCCCCATTCCTTTATGACCTCTTCGAGCCTTGCCCGCGCTTTTTCCCGGCGGGCGAGGAATTCCTCAATGGAATTTTGCTTGAGATAAAAATGAGGCGATACCACCACAGTTTCTATTTTATGGGAAAGCTCGGTTTTCAGCATCGCCATGGATTCCCGCGTGGTCTGACAGCCATGGTCAGCCCGGGGAAGAAGATGAGAATGAAAATCTACATACATCGACACATTCCTCTTTTCTATCGGAGAAAAAAGCCGGACCTGGGATGGTTGTCCCAAGTCCGGCTTGCTCTTTCCTCAGTTGTGATCGTTTTTTTTGGCTTTGTCCATGTCGGAGTAGTACCGTGCATATTTATAATGGTACGCGTATCCGTACTTATAGGAGTAGCCGGAACCCAGATTGTGATGGCGGATGTCGTTAAGCACCATGCCCACAATTTCTGCACCCGCCTTATCCAGGCGTTCCACCGTATCGGCGATCATCCGGATGGTGCTTTCCTCCTGCTTGATGACGAATACGACGGTGTTGACGTATTTCATCAGAAGCATCGCGTCGGAAATGATACCTACCGGCGGGGTATCGAAAATGATATAATCGTATTGCGCTTCCACTTCTTTGAGCAGCTCGTCAAAGTTGATTAGGGAAAGAAGATTGGAGGATTCTTTGGTCGGATAGGTACAGGGCAGAATGTCAAACCCGCAATCGGTCTTTAAAATAGCCGACTGAGCGGGAACTTTCTTTTCGATTAGAGAATGAATGTCGATGGCTGTTTTCTCCGGCGCAATCCGTCGGTAAACCGTCGGACGTTTCAAGTCCACGTCCAGCAAAAGCACTCGTTTGCCCGCTTTCACCAGGCTCATAGCAGTGTTGATGGCAACGGTGGACTTCCCTTCCGCTTGATGGGTACTGGTGATCATGAACCGCTTCGTCTGCAGCCGCTCCAGTTCCCGCATCAGGATGATGGAATAGGAAGCGTATGCTTCCAGAAAGCTGTCGGGCATATCGTTGTCGGTGATCAAATGGGCGCGTTTTTTGTCCCGTCCCTTGACGTGGGGAATTTCGCCGATCACTTCGCTGTCAAAGTTCTGCTCCACATCCCGGGCATTTTTAACCTTGGTAAAGATCAGGCTATAAACCACTACGCCCAAGCACATGACCAGAAACGCCACTACGGCAAAAATAAGGATATTTTTGAGCGGGGCGAAGGGAATGGGAGCGGTAGGCTCCTTAGGCTGATCGAGTACGTTGACCGACCCGGTTTTCAAAGTTTCGTTAATTACCTGAGGGGAGTAAATCATCATTTGCTGAGCAATGTTATACGAGAGCATGGGATCGGTGGTAGTCACCTGGATTTTCACAAGAGGCGTGTTTTCCATGACCGAAACCGAAACAAAGGACTTGACTTCTTCTGCCGACAAAGTCAGGTCCAAAGCGTCGCATACCTGCTCTGCTACCCGGTTGCTTTTGACGATTTCCGAAAAGGTATCCACCAGACGCAGGGTGTCGGCGGTGTTTAACGGATTGGAGGATTGCTGGGTGACGTTGAACACCATGGTAGCAGTGGTGGTATATTGCGGAATATGGGTTGCATATGCATAAAAATATCCCCCAACAGCAGCGGCGGCCGTAACCAATAAGATCAGCCATTTTTTCCGCATCAGCCAATAGAGGAGATCGCCCAAAGAGAGCTCGTTGCGATCCGGAGAGCGTCTTTTTCGATTCATATCCCAAAACCTCATATTTCTAAAGAATTCAAAATTATTTATCCGTATCGTCACAAGAATAAATTATAACTATTTTGTTGGACCATGTCAATTCGGGAAACAGTCGTCCCAATGTTCCATTCGGATGCAGAACATCCATCTCAGTAAGCAAGATTTTCAGAGAAGCAAAACGCAAAGCCACATTGTGAGAATCTGCAGCGCCAGAATCACGGGAAGACCCACCATGAATTTCTTGTGCTGGGTTTTGTGACGGATGAGCAGCATACTCGCCAGCATACCCAACGCTCCGCCAAATGCCGCCACCGTCAGCAGTGTGCTTTCCGGAATCCGCCAGCGGCTCTGCCTGGCCGCACGTTTGTCATAAAGAGTGAGAGCAAGCGCCGCAGCGTTTGCCAGCAGCCAATACCACAGGAAAAGCATTAGATCGTTTTGAGGCATAGGGAACCTGCCTTTCCGCCAGAGTCCAGCAGTATTTTGACAAAGTTTTAGCCTTCCCTATCTTATAATGAGATGGTTCGCTTGTCAACGAAAAGTAAACCCAAACCAGTCGATGGAAATCAGAAAAGAGGCGGCGCCAATGAAATCCATACGTTTTATGATAACCATTTTGCTTGGGATATTCCTCCTGTCTGGATGCAGCGGACCTTTGGACCCATCCGGCGTGGAGACGCTCGGTTCTCTTTACGCACCAGTGAAAGAGGATGAGCCGGACTTTGCCTATCCCCAGTCAGCTCTGTTGACGCCGACAGCTTCCGGCGGAGCGCCTTCGTCTGAGGAAGAACTGCGTGGGGTATGGATATCCTATCTAGAGCTTGGATTTCAGGGGCTCGATGAAGCGGCGGCCACTGCCCGCCTTGCGTCCATGTTTGATCAAATCAGCGCCTTTGGGCTGAACACGGTGTTTTTCCAGGTTCGTCCCTTTGCCGACGCCCTTTATCCCACCGAGCTTTTCCCCTTCTCCCATCTGCTCACCGGTGAGCAGGGGAAGGACCCTGGCTACGATCTTTTGCAGCTGGCTGTCACCGCCGCCCACGAGCGGGGCTTGCAGCTGCACGCCTGGCTCAATCCTTACCGCATCCAGCTCAATACCGGCGAGGTGCTGGTGCCTGAAGCTCTCGATACCGACGGCCCCTACGCCAAATGGAGTGAGGCGGGCTGGGTGGTGCAGACGGGAAGCGGCCAGTATTTTAATCCTGGCATCGCCGAGGTCCGCGACCTGATTGCCCGAGGAGCGGCGGAAATAGTCAGCAAATACGGAGTGGACGGCATCCAGTTCGACGATTATTTCTATCCGGATGACTTCGGTGACAGCGACCAAGCCCAGTACGACGCCTATGTGGCGGCAGGAGGTACCCTGTCGCGGGACGATTGGCGGCGTGAACAGGTAAACGAGCTGCTCAAAACCGTTTACAACGCCGTTAAAGGGGCCAATTCCGCCGCGGTTTTTGGCGTCAGCCCAGCGGCGGACATTGAGAAAAACTATAAAAACAAATATGCTGACGTGGCCAAATGGGGTAGCGAACCGGGCTATGTGGACTACCTGATGCCGCAGGACTATTTCGGCTTTGAAAATCCAAAAATGCCCTTTGAGGCCGTGGCAGAGGAATGGTCGAAACTGGTGACTGCGCCTGAGGTACGCTATTATCTCGGTTTGGCCGCCTACAAAACCGGGGAAGAGGACGCCTATGCCGGCACGGGAAAGGGAGAATGGCAGACTCACGACGACATTCTCAAGCGGCAGGTGGAATTCAGCCGCCAAATTGCAAACTGCAGCGGTTTTTCCATTTACAGCTATTCCTCTCTGTTCGGAGAGAACCCAAACGCGATTCGACAAGCAGAAAGAAACAATTTATCCAACTTATTGAAATAAACTACACAAAAGCAGAGGCAGACCGCCGGTATTCGCTGATAAAATGCTGAAAACCGGCGGTTTTTTGCAAAGTTTACAGATTATTAATTGTAATTTCCCCCTGCAGTCTGTAAACTGGCTCTATTATGTAAATACTGTAGACGGATGTAAAAGCAAAATGAGACGTTTTGCTTTTTTCTTCTGCCAAAATACAGGACAAAACCATTGCACAAGGGAATGAAGTGAGCGGGTGTTCGGATATATCAAGCCCTTTCAGCCCAATCTAAGGGTGAAGGAATTCGAAATGTATAAGGGTGTTTACTGCGCCTTGTGCAAATGCATGGGGCAGGAGTATGGCATTCTTTCCCGGATGACCCTGAATTACGATTTTGCGTTTCTCGCCATGCTGGGCCTGTCGGTTAAGGAAACCTGCGCGGGCTTTGAGCGGCAGCGGTGCCTGTTTAACCCGCTCAAAAAGTGCCTGTGCTGCAAGGGCGGCGAGGCTTTTTCCTTCTCTGCGGCGGCTTCTATGGTGATGCTCTATTATAAGCTCAAGGATAATGTGGCTGACCAGACTTTTCTAAAATCCATTCCCGCCCGGCTCGCTCTTCCTTATGCGGCGCATATGCGCAAGAAGGCAAGAAAGCGGTACGAACCTCTCGATGGGGTGATGGAGGAATATATCGAAGCCCAGGGCAGGGTGGAGGCGGAGAATACCCAAAGCGTGGACGCGGCCGCCGTGCCTACCGCCCGGATGCTCTCGAAGGTATGTGCCATGCTTTCCGGGGACGAGCGGGAGAAACGGGTCCTTTCCCGGTTGGGATACTGCCTGGGCCGCTGGATTTATCTCATCGACGCGGCGGACGACATGCAAAAGGACCTGGCAAGCGGAAACTACAATGTGTTCCTGCGAAGAAGCGGGATTACCAAGGAAAACGAAATCGCCGAAGCAAGAAAGTACGCCGAACAAGTGCTCGAACGCACGGAAGTGGAGGCGGCTGCCACCTTCGACTTGTTGGAGGAGAAGCGCTTTGGGCCGATTTTGGAGAATATTTTTTATGAGGGGCTGCCGATGGTGGCCAGGCGGGTGTTTCACCCGGTTGAGAAGAATCCATCCCACAAAGGACGGCGCCGCCAGGCAAAACAGGAAAAGAGCGGCTTAAAGAAAACGGAGGTGAGCGGCGAATGACCGATCCTTATAAGGTTCTGGGAGTCTCGCCCAATGCAAGCGATGAGGAAGTAAAAACGGCGTACCGGGAGCTGGCGAAAAAGTACCATCCCGACCGGTATGGGAACAATCCCCTGTCCGACCTGGCTCAGGAAAAGATGCAGGAGATCAACGCTGCATACGATCAGATTATGAAGCTGCGCCGCGGCGGTGCCTCTGGCTCCTCCGGCGGTTCTTCCTATGGAGGCTCGTCTTACAGCGGGTCTTCCCAGTTTCGGGACATTCGCAATATGATTAACGCCAACCGCATTGAGGATGCCGACCAGCTGCTCGACGGGGTACCCAGCTCCAGCCGGGACGCGGAGTGGTACTTTCTCAAGGGAAGCGTGCTGTATAAGCGGGGCTGGCTGGAAGAGGCCTACACCCATTTTGCCACCGCCAACCGCATGGATCCCAACAATGCCGAATACCGCGCGGCCCTCAACCAGCTGCAATGGCAGAGAAATGCCGGCGGCTACCGCGCCAATCCCTACGGTAACCGAGGCGGCGCGCCGGCGCAGACCGGCTGTTCGGCGTGCGACATGTGTTCGAGCCTGATCTGTGCGGACTGCTGCTGTGAATGCATGGGCGGGGACCTGATCAGCTGCTGTTAAATTCGGATAGGAGGGAAGGATACCGATGAAAAGCAGTCAGAAGCTGGCTTTTGGCGGAATCCTGACGGCCTTGTCGGTGGTCGTCATGCTCTTAAGCTTCTTTTCCATTGCCGACTATGCTCTGCCCGCCATTGCGGGAGTGCTGCTGATTCCGGCGGTCATAGAGATGGGGAGCAGCCGGGCGCTGGGCGTTTATGCGGCTACGGCAGTTTTGTCCTTCTTTCTCGCACCCAGCAAGGAAGCAGCCGTGATGTATATTGCATTTCTCGGGTATTACCCGGTTTTAAAGGGCGCCATCGAACGGCTTGGAAAGCTATGGCTGGAATGGGTAATCAAGCTCATTGTGTTTAATGTCGCTTGTGTGTCCGCCTATTACGTGGTCACCAACGTGCTGGGTATCCCGGAAGATATTCTGGAGGTGTTCGGCGCTTATGGGCCTCTGGTTTTGCTCTTGCTGGCAAACGTCACCTTCGTCATTTATGACATCGGTGTCACCCGGCTGATCGCCTTGTATGTCCACCGGATGCAAAAGACAGTGCGCAACTTGTTTCATGGAACATAAAGAAGCCAGCCTTCAAAAACGAAGACGGCTTTCCGCTCTTGCCTTACGGGGAAGGTGCGGAAAGCCGTCTTTTTGCGTTGATTTGGCCTCGACGCAGCACTCGCCGCGTATGGGAATTTTCTTTATACGATCGCCGGGAGGGCTTTTAAAGGGGGCCGCCCCAAAGCGGCAAAGATCCTTTTCCCGGGAAATTCTCTTGCCGCATAACCGAAAGGCATCTACTATTTGTGCTTCACAAATGAACGCGGTGCAGCACCGCTTATGAGGTGGAAGAGGCTTTATGCCCCTGCGCCAGAATACCGGAATTTCAAGAAAATTTGTGCCGATCTTTTGGCGCTTTTTTGTATAAATCGGTGGAAACTCCGTCAATGCCCTGCCCTTTTTGTGGCAGGCAGGAATTTTTCGTTGAATTGTGTCGAGGAGGATGGTATAATAAACAGAACCGGCCGAATGATATGCGGATTTTCAAATGATTGGAAATTTTCCGCGCGGCGGGTCTATTTTTACATAAAAGGAGGAAATCAAAACGCATGTCGTTTTCCTTTCCAAAGCTGATAATCGTCTGCGGCCATTACGGCACAGGCAAAACGAACCTTTCCCTCAACCTGGCCCACCGGCTTCGCAGTGAGGGAAAGTCCGTTACCCTGGTGGATTTGGACGTGGTCAACCCCTACTTTCGCTCTTCCGATTATACGAAGGAGCTGGAAAGCCTTGGCATTCACGTGTTGGCCCCCGGCGGCGCCGGCACCACGCTGGACATCCCGGCTCTTCCGGCGAGCATCTTCTCCGTGTTTGATACGAACGCGGACCATGTGATCTTCGATACCGGAGGGGACGATGCGGGCGTAACCGCCCTAGGCCGTTTTTCCGGCCGGATCAAGGAGGCTGGGGACTATGCCATGCTCTACGTGATCAATCAGTACCGGGTGCTCACCACCACCGCCGAAGAAGCGGCCTCTTTGCTCCCGGAAATCGAGGCGGCCAGCCGCCTGAAGGCCACCGGCCTTGTCAACAACTCCCACATGTCCCGGCAGACCACCGCCGACGACGTGCTCGCGTCGGTCCCCTTTGCTGACGAGGTATCCCGTTTGACCGGGCTGCCCGTCCTGTTTACAACAGCTCCTCCGGCCGCCGCGGGTTCGCTCGCCGGCCGGATCGGCAATATATTGGAAGCCCAGATCTATGTCAAATTCCCCTGGGAAAATTCTTAAGCTGGAGGTGCTTTGGATGGCAAAAATCACCGTAAAGGCTGATACCTGCAAGGGCTGCGGCCTTTGCATGACCGCCTGCCCGCGAAAAATCATCGGATTTGACCGGGAAAAGATCAACAGCAAGGGCTATCACCCGGCTGTTCTTCTCGACGAAGAGAAATGTATTGGCTGCGCCATGTGTGCACAGATGTGCCCGGATTGCGCGATCATTGTGGAAAGGTAGTGAAGAAATGGCAGAACGAGTATTGATGAAGGGCAACGAAGCGTTGGCCGAGGCCGCCATCCAGGCAGGCTGCCGCCACTTCTTCGGTTACCCGATCACCCCTCAGACGGAAGTCGCGGCCTACATGGCCAAGCGTATGCCGAAAATCGGCGGAACCTATTTGCAGGCGGAGTCGGAAGTCGCCGCGATCAACATGGTGCTCGGCGCCGCTTCGGCGGGCGTGCGCGCGCTGACCTCTTCTTCTTCTCCCGGCATCAGCTTGAAGACCGAGGGCATTTCCTACATTGCCGGGTCTGACCTGCCCTGCGTCATCATCAACGTCCAGCGCGGCGGCCCGGGCCTTGGCGGCATTCAGCCTTCTCAGGCGGACTACTGGCAGGCCACCCGCGCCCCCGGCCACGGCGATTTGCATATCCTGGTGTTCGCTCCGTCCACCGTGCAGGAAATGGTGGACCTGGTGATGGACGCTTTCGACATGGCGGACCTGTACCGTATGCCCGCCATGATCCTGGCGGACGGTGCTCTGGGCCAGATGATGGAACCCGTGGAAATCAAGGAGCGCCCCAAGCGCGACCTTCCCGAAAAAACCTGGGCCGCCAACGGCCATGAGAATAAGCGCCCGCATAACATTGTAAACTCTCTCTACTTAACCCCCGGCGACTTGGAGGCTCTGGTCAAGGAGCGCTTCAAGCGCTATGATGTCATCAAGTCGAAAGAGCAGCGGTCGGAAAGCTATATGGCCGACGACGCGGAGTTTATCGTAGTTGCCTACGGCGCATCTTCCCGTGTTTGTAAGAGTGCGGTAAAGGCCGCCCGTGCTGAGGGCATCAAGGTGGGCCTTATCCGCCCGATCACCCTGTGGCCCTTCCCCACGGACGCGATGCAGCAAGCTGCGAAAACCGCCAAGCATTTCCTCACCGTGGAAATGAGCATGGGCCAGATGGTGGACGATGTCCGCCTGGCTGTCAACGGCGCCGTGCCGGTGAGCTTCTTCGGCCATACCGGCGGCATCATCCCCAGCCCCGCCGAGGTGCTCGGGGAAATTAAGAAACTTGCAGGAGGTGCGAAATAATGGCGATCGTGTTTGATAGACCTCATGCATTGCTCGACGTTCCCACCCATTACTGCCCGGGCTGCACCCATGGCATCATTCACCGTCTGGTGGCGGAGGTCATGGACGAGCTGGGCATCGAAGGCCAGGCCATCGGCGTGGCTCCCGTGGGCTGCTCGGTGCTTGCCTATAACTATTTCGGATGTGACATGGTGGAAGCCCCCCACGGCCGCGCCCCGGCGGTTGCCACCGGCTTAAAGCGCGCCCTGCCCGACCGGGTCGTGTTCTCCTACCAGGGCGACGGCGACCTTGCCGCCATCGGTACGGCTGAAACCGTTCACGCCGCTACCCGCGGGGAGAACATCACCGTCATCTTTGTCAACAATGCCATTTACGGCATGACCGGCGGCCAGATGGCCCCCACCACCCTGCCCGGCCAGGTCACCCAAACCACCCCCTACGGCCGTGACGTAAAGGTGGCCGGCAACCCCATCCGCGTCTGCGAAATGCTTGCCACCCTCGACGGCGTGGCTCTGGCCCAGCGCGTGTCGGTGGACTGCGTGAAAAACATCCAAGTGGCCAAGAAGGCCATCCGCAAAGGCTTTGAAAACCAGATCAAAAAGCGCGGCTATTCCATCATTGAGGTGATCTCCTCCTGCCCGACCAACTGGGGCCTGACCCCGGTGGAGGCCCTTGACTGGCTGCGGGAGAACATGCTGCCCTACTATCCGCTGGGCGTGTATAAGGATACCAGTGAGGAGGCAAAGGGAAATGAGTAAGAATTTCAATATGGTCCTGGCGGGCTTCGGCGGCCAGGGTATCCTCTTTGCCGGTAAGGTCATCGCGTACGCCGGCTTGATGGACGGCCAGGAGGTCTCCTGGCTTCCCTCCTACGGCCCAGAAATGCGCGGCGGCACTGCCAATTGCAGCGTCTGTTTGTCCGACGAGCCCATCGGCTCGCCCCAGGTGCTCAATCCCGACGTACTCATCGCTATGAATCTGCCCTCTTACGAGAAGTTCATCAAAGCGGTAGTCCCCGGCGGCAAGGTGTTTATTGACAGCTCTCTGATTTCCGGCAAGGTGGACAGGGAGGACGTGGAGGCTTTCTATGTCCCTGCTACCACTCTGGCGGAGGAGAATGACCTCAAGGGCCTGGCGAACATCATTTTGCTCGGCAAGGTGTTCAAGGAAGTCGGCTTCTCCTCGGAGGAAGCGCTTCACAAGGCCATTGAGAAATGCGTTCCGGCCCGCAAGGCCCATTTGAAGGACGCGAACCTGAAGGCCATCGCCATGGGCATGAGCCTGTAAGCTTTGGATATTAGGAAAACGCCGTACAGCATGGTGCTGTATGGCGTTTTTGGTTTGGATGGGGAGCGGGGGGAGGAGTCAGCGGTTGACTTCCGGATTCTCGGTGCGGCCAACCAAGTAGTCGATGGACACGCCGAAGTATTCGGCCAATGCCTTGGTCGTAGAGGTCAGCGGGTCTAGCTCGCCGGCTTCATAATGACGATAATTGCGCTCGGTAATGCCGATAATTTCTGCAATCTGTTTTTGTGTAATCCCTTTTTCTTTCCGGAGTTTCGTTAAGACATTCGCACCGATAATCATAAAATACCTCACAAATAGTATTGACAGGAAATGTATTTCCTATTATAACGATATCAGGAAATAGATTTCCCTGTAATCGATACCTACCGGTTGACTTCCGGGTTGTCGGTGCGGCCAACCAGGTAGTCGATAGACACGCCCAGATAATTGGCCAGCACAATCAGATTCTCAAAATCCGGGTATCGTTCCCCAGCTTCGTAATACTGGTATGCCCGGCAGGTCAACCCTAGGTAATCCGATACCGTATTTTGCGTTATCTTTTTCTCTTTACGCAGCAATTTCAGCCGCTCTCCAAAAATATTCACATTTCTCACCTCCAAAGCATTGATACGAACTCTCTGTTCAATTATAATATCGAATAACGAACAGAAAATTCATGAATATCGATTTGCACTGATTATATCACTATAAGCAGGATATATATCTTAAAATTATATCATATACGAACATTATGTTCAACTAATTTGAGGTGAAAAACATGCAAAAAATGCTAGAGCGTCTGTACTATGAAGGGTTCAAAGATGACGCGTATCCGCAGATGTCTACCTATAAAGAGGTGGCGCGGGAGGCCGAGCGTGCGCAAGCGCGCCTTACTGCCTCCTTTTCTCCTGAACAAAGGGAGTATTTCGAGCAGTATTGTGCGGCGCGCGGGGAAGAAATCTCCTGTTCCTGCTGCCAGTGGTTTATTGAAGGCTTCCGCCTTGGCGCCGGCCTTATGATTGACACCCTCTACTCGGAAAAATGACGGGTTCCTTGAAAATTCCCCTTGCATCGGCTGGGGGATTGTGGTATAATTCTTTAGCGCAAATTCACTTCACACGTGTGCCCGTGTTCCGCGCCGGTGCCGCCTTCGGCGGTTGCGGGGAATGGCAAGGCATGCGGAGGAAAAACTAAGGAGGATTTTGTAAATGGCAGTCGTATCTATGAAGCAGCTCCTGGAGGCCGGTGTTCACTTCGGTCATCAGACCCGTCGGTGGAACCCGAAGATGGCGCCGTATATCTTTACCGAGCGCAACGGCATCTACATCATCGACTTGCAGAAGACCGTGCGCAAGCTGGAAGAGGCGTATATGTTCATCCGCCAGCTTTCGGAAAACGGCGAGTCGGTGCTCTTTGTCGGCACCAAGAAGCAGGCCCAGGAGTCCATCCGTGAGGAAGCCCAGCGTGCCGGTGCACACTATGTCAACGCCAGATGGCTAGGTGGTATGCTCACCAACTTCCGCACCATCCAAAACCGGATCCGCCGCCTTGCCCAGTTGCGCAAGATGGAGGAGGACGGCACCTTTGATCTCCTTCCCAAGAAGGAAGTCATCAAGCTGAACCTGGAAATTGAAAAGCTCGAGAAGTTCCTGGGCGGCATCAAGGAAATGAAGAAGCTGCCGGGCGCTCTCTTTGTGGTGGACCCGCGCAAGGAAAAGATCGCCGTTGCCGAAGCCAGAAAGCTCGGGATCCCGGTGGTCGCCATCGTGGACACCAACTGTGATCCGGACGAGATTGATTACGTGATTCCCGGCAATGACGATGCCATCCGTGCCGTCAAGCTGATTTCCGCCACCATGGCCAACGCCATCATCGAAGGCCGCCAGGGTGCGCAGGCCGAGGAAGCCGCCGCGCAGAAGGCCGAGGCGGAAGCCGAGGAAGACGCCGAAGCGAAGGCGTAATGAATTTGTATTAAAAAAGTGCCCGGGCTTTCGGAGGGGGATAGGCTTCCTATCCTGTGGGAACTCCTTTTGCACGGGCATTTTTCGGGCATAATGAAAAAAGAAACAAAATCCATAGGAGGAATGAAAACAATGGCAGCATTTACTGCAAAGGATGTAGCCGCCCTTCGTGAGAAGACCGGCTGCGGCATGATGGACTGCAAAAAGGCCCTGACGACGGCCGAAGGCGATATGGAGAAAGCAATTGAATTTCTGCGCGAGAAGGGGCTCGCGGCGGCGGCGAAGAAGTCCGGCCGCATTGCGGCAGAGGGCGTCGTGTACGCCACCGCCAACGACAAGGCTGGCGTCGTGATCGAGGTCAACTCCGAGACTGACTTTGTGGGTAAGAACGCCGATTTCCAGGCGTTTGTCGCCACCCTGGCCAACACCGTTCTCGAGCAGAATCCCGCAGATGTGGACGCTCTGTCCGCCTGTAAGCCTGCTGGTTCTGACCTGACGGTAGCCGACCTGCTCCGGGAAAAGATCCTCGTCATCGGGGAGAACATCAAGATCCGCCGTTTTGCCCGTTATGACGGTGTGGTTTCCACCTATGTCCACGGCGGCGGCCGTATCGGCGTCATGGTCAGCTTTGACCTGGATGGCGTGGATGCATCTAATGCCAAGTTCCAGGAGTGCGCGAAGGACGTGGCGATGCAGATCGCAGCTCTGGGCGCGCCTTACCTGAATCGGGAATCCGTTCCGGCGGAAACCGTCGCTAAGGAAAAGGAAATCCTCATCACCCAGATCAAGAACGATCCGAAGAACAGCAAGAAGCCGGAAAACATCATCGAGAAGATGGTGGAAGGCCGCATCGGCAAGTTCTTTGAGAACAACTGCCTCATGGACCAGGCGTTCGTTAAGGACGGCAGCATGACCGTGGGTCAGTACATTGATTCGGTTGCCAAGGAGCTGGGCGGCAAAATCACCGCCACTGCCTTCACCCGTTTTGAAAAGGGCGAAGGCCTCCAGAAGCGCGAGGATGATTTTGCCAGCGAAGTTGCCGGCATGATTAAGTAAGAACGCACGTCGTTCTTTTCCTAGAAAAATGGGCTTATTTCGTAAGAAATAAGCCCATTTTTGCGCACAGATGTAAGGAAGCCCCGAAAGCCATATTGGCTTTCGGGGCTTTTGGCATGCATCAATGGCCTTTTATCCAAGGCAGTGTTTTCGTTTCCAGCTCACTGAGAAACCGTTTCTTTTCCCAAATGGAAAAGACGATTTTGCTCGGCCGGGTTTTCTATCAGGCCGGCGGCCAGGAGGTTCCATCTTTCTTTGTCAGATCAGGAAAGAAACCAGCGTATCTACCGAGGACTCGTTGCGCGCACAGGGGAGCATCCCAATGAGCTTCAAATCCCACTGCTCCTCGTGGGTAACCGTGGCTCCCGGCTGAACCTCACACAACTCGCCCAAAGATTCCAGTTCCAAGAAGTAGTTGCCCGTATAGGTTTCAAAATTCACTCCGAAATCCGGGTAGATCCCGTTTGCCTGCCAGGGAGCGAACTTTTTGATGAACGCAATGGATTGATTGAGGTACACTGCCCAGCCGGCCTCGTTGTTGGTTCCGATTTTGAAGGCGCGGTGGTTGAAGGGATCCTGCTGAAGGGTAATGTACCGGTCGCCGAAGTAAACCCGGCTGTCGGCCAGGTTGGTGTAAGGCCAGACCGGCATGACGCGGTTGGCCAAAAGTCCGGTTTCCGCTGCAGCCTGGGGAATGATGGCCACTCCGCCAGGCGCCATCTGGGTAATGGCCCAGGGGGCAAAAGTTTGGGCTTCCTTGCCGACGTTTGTAATACGGTGGAGAATTTGCAGAGTTGCGCCGATGCCGAAGGAAAGCTCCATTTGGTGCTGCACATGGTTGTGCCGCTGTCTGGGCGGGGTGAAGACAGCGCCGGTTTCGGTCTGTTCCCACTTGACCGGGTCATTGTCCGGATAGTGGGACTTGATGTCGTCCTCCGGGCTGGTCCACAGCCGGTGTCCGCCGTAAAAATGATACACGCTGCCGTCCCCGTAGGCTTCCTCCAGACTGGGGTCCTCGATGCTGGTATCCCGGTCCAAGTCGGTAAACAGCAGGTTTTCCCCGCCGTTGAAGCCGAACCAGATGATGCGGGGCCCCACATCCACCGTGACGAAAGCGGTGACCACGCCGTTGGAGAGAGACAGACAATTGCCGTAGTTTTCATAGGTAAGCATTCGAAGCTGAACAGACATGTTTTCGTTCCTCCTGCCCTTTATCGTTTGATCAGCCGATAGGTTTCCTCGCCGCCGCAGGGCTGTACCTGCGGGGTCGCCAGGCCGAACAGGTCGGTGGCTCTGCTTTCCAAATTAAACACGATTTGCGCCCGCTTGTCAAGGGAGGGAACCTGCCCGTACCGGCCGACGATGGGAAGCCGCGCGGATTTTCCCGCCCGCTTTAGCACTTCGTATCCCCGCCCGTTGGCGCCCAGAATCCGCAAATAAGGAGGGGGCTCCCTGGTCAAGTCCCCAGTCAGCCCCAGAAATCCCGCCAGACAGATGCGGCGGATGCGGGCGTGGGAGTACCGCTTGGTTTTGATAAGGTCATAGAGCTCCTCTAAGCTTCGGGCTTTGCGCACCGCGTCATAAAGCCGGTTCTCGAGCCCTTCCGATAGGTCGGGAAGCCGTGTAAGCTCCTTAAGGGTCTTTGTGCGCAGACAGGCGAGTACCGCCCGTTCCAAATTGCAAAGCCCGGCCGGAGCCCGTCCCGCCTCCAGCTCCTTCTGGAACACCGCGAAGCTTTCCGGCGGAAGAAAAGCGGCTGCCCCGTCTAGGTCCCCCTCCCGGATCCGCGTTCGTACAAAGGAAGCGCTGGCAAAACCCTTTGCCGTCTCGGCCTCGTCGTGCCCCGCCCCTTCCCGACGCACGCAGACTGGCTGGATGGGGGAGGACAGGGTGGACAAAGCCGCCAAATATTCGAGGGCCAGCGTATCGTTTGGAGAAAACAGAGGGGCTGCCAGGGAAGGGAAGACCTCCTCCATCGCCATAGCTCGCGCTTTCGCAAAGGGAAGGCCGGCCGCCAGCTTTTCCTTGAGAAGAAGAGGAAAGTCCTTCGAAGAAAGGGCTTTGGCGCAGGCAGTGAGTAAGGCCAGGTCTCCGCATTCGCTGCCAAAGCTCAGAAGGTCTACACAGGAAAGGGCGTTTAACAAAAAAACGCCGCCTCTTGCAAAAGTCTGAGCCGGGGCCATGGCCCAGGGAAGAGGCAGTTCTATAATAAGATCCGCTCCACCCGCCAAGGCCGCTCTCACCCGCGCCTCTTTGGCAAATATGGCCGGTTCCCCCCGCTCGACAAAGTTGCCGCTCATTACGCACACAATGTGGGTAGCGCCTCGCTCCCGGGTCTTTTGGATATGGTAGGCGTGACCTGGGTGAAAGGGATTGTATTCGGCAATTATTCCTGCAATCCGCACAGTTTTCCTCCGTTCTTTGGATACAAATTCGCTTGAAATATCGGGGAAAATATACTATCATATAAATGTTATAGACTATTGTACACCAATGGGGACATTGTGACAATCCCCTGGAAAATAGTAGGAGGAACGAAATGAAAATTCTGGTTATCAACGCAGGCAGCTCGTCGCTGAAATATCAGCTGATTGACATGAAGGACGAAAGCGTCATCGCAAAGGGCCTTTGCGAGCGCATCGGCATCGGCGGGCACATCCGTCACACCACCGCCGACGGCAGACAGGTGGAGTACGACATCAATCTTCCCACCCATACCGACGCCTTCAAAGAGGTGGAAAAGGTGCTGACCACCGGCGAGGCCGCCGTGATTTCCAGCATGAGCGAAATTTCCGCCGTGGGTCACCGCATCGTGCAGGGCGGCGCCATCTTCAAGCATTCCGAGCTTGTGACCGAGAAGACCATCGAAGGCATCCAGAGCCTGATCCCGCTGGCTCCTCTTCACAATCACGCTCATATTCAGGGCATCCTTGCCTGCCGTGAGGCGCTGGGCCCGGAGATTCCGGAAGTGGTCGTTTTCGATACCTCCTTCCATTCCACTATGCCCCCCGAGGCGTATATGTTCGCCATCCCCTATGAGTACTATGAGAAGTACCAGATCCGCCGCTACGGTTTCCACGGCACCTCTCACCGCTATGTAACCGCCCGCTGCCTCCAGGTAATGGGCAAGCCCGCCCAAGGCACTAAGATCATCACCTGCCACCTGGGCAACGGTTCTTCTCTGGCGGCGGTCAAGGACGGCAAGGTGATTGACACCACCATGGGCCTGACCCCTCTGGACGGTTTCATCATGGGAACCCGTACTGGTACTCTGGATCCCTCGGTTGTCACCTTTATCGCAGAAAAGGAAAACATGTCCGGCGCGCAGCTTTCCGAGCTTTTCAATAAGAAGTCGGGTATGCTGGGTATTTCCGGCGTTTCCAGCGACAACCGGGACATCGAGAAGGCTGCCCAGGAAGGCAATGAGCGCGCCCTTCTCGCCCAGAAGATGCAGCGTTATCAGATCCGTAAGTTTGTCGGCGCTTTTGCGGCGGCTCTTGACGGGGTGGACGCCATCGTCTTCACCGGCGGCATCGGTGAAAATTCCGCCGAGCTGCGCGAGGATGTGTGCAAAAACATCTCCTTCATGGGCGTGAAGATCAACGACGCCCTCAACAAGGAAACCATCCGCGGCAAGGAAGCGGAGATTTCCACTCCCGATTCCGCCGTGAAGGTGTATGTCATCCCCACCAATGAGGAACTGGTCATCGCCCGCGACACCAAGGAAATCGTGGAAGGCATGCAGAAATAAGCCGAACAATACAGTTCGCCCGGCCGGGAATCTTCCCGGCCGGGCGTTTTTTCGTGGAGGAAACAGGCTGCGCGGTATCCGAGCGCCTGACTAAAGCTGGGTCCCCAGCCGTTCCTGTATAATAGAGCATACCAGCTCCTTCTCCACCTCTGTCAGCTGTCCATACCCGTCGAGAAACTGTTTTTCCTCCTGGGAAAGGTCTTCCTTGTAAAGGGGCTTCGCCTTTTCTTCGCCCAGAAGATCTTCGATAGACACCTGAAAAAAAGCGGCAATCTGCTTAATGATATAAATATCCGGCTCCACCAGGCCCATCTCGTATTTGCTCACAGAAGCTTGAGAGATATGAAGCAGCTCAGCCAGCTCCTGCTGGTTGAGGCGGCGGGACTTGCGCAGGGCTTTTAGGTTTCGCAACATAAAAATCCCTCCCGATTGAACCGGTGGCGACGCCCAATCGGAAGCGACGAGCGTTTTACGTCAAAACAGAAAATCTACATCGGTTCAGATAAAATATGTCATTTTTACCAGTCTTATTATACACGGATTTTCCATAATTGTAAAGACAATGTGAAAATTGTCCAAAAAATCACAAAGGCCGGCCAAAGAAAAGCCGGCCTGTTTTTTATTCCTGGGGCTGCTCGTTGATCCATTCCACAAACCGCCGGATTCCCTCCTCAAAAGGAGTGGACGGACAGTACCCCAGCATCCGGCGTGCTTTGCTTACGTCCGCATAGGTCACGTTTACGTCACCCGACTGGGCCGGCAAACGTTCCAGCTTTGCCCGGATACCTAGGACGGTTTCCAGTGTATGCACCATTTCGGATAAAGAAATGGTGTTGGATTCTCCTAGGTTAAACACCTCGAACCGGTCACCCTCGCCTTTCGTCCAGGCAAGTGCCCGCATCACGCCGTTCACAATGTCGGCGATATAGGTGTAATCCCGCCGGCTGGTGCCGTCGCCGTAGAAGGGGATGGGTTCTCCAGCGAGCATACGGCGGGTAAACTTGTGGATGGCCAGATCCGGGCGCTGGCGCGGGCCATAGACGGTAAAAAAGCGCAGGCACGCGGTTTTTATCCCGTAAAGATGATGCCAGGTGTGGCACAACAGCTCCCCCGCCTTTTTGGTGGCGGCATAAGGGGAGATGGGCTTGTCCACAAAATCGTCCTCCCCGAAAGGGACCTTCTTGTTGTTGCCGTATACCGAGGAAGAAGAGGCGAACACCAGCCGCTTGACTTGATGCTTTTGCAGGGTGTCCAAAAGGACTAGGGTTCCGTTTATGTTCACATCGGTATAAAGAAGCGGCTGCTGAATGGAGGGCCGAACCCCCGCATAGGCGGCCAGATGGATCACGCCGTCCACCGGTTCGCTTGCAAAGACCCGCTCCATTTCCCCCGCATCCCGGATGTCGCTTCGGAACAGATGCAGACAGTCCGCCCGCCCGAGGTGTTTTGCCGTCGTTTCAATCGCTTTCCAGTTTCGCTCTTTTATAGCAGGGGCGTAAAAGTCATTAAAATGATCGATTCCGATGACCCGGTATCCCTCTGAAAGGAGCGCCTCGCACACATGCGAGCCAATGAAGCCTGCCGCTCCCGTAACAACAATGGTTTGCATTCTCCAATCCTTCTTCCTATCGGCCTACGCCAAAGTAGGCAAAGCCCTTTTCTTCCACATCCCGGCGCTCATAAATGTTGCGAAAATCAAAAAAGTAGGGAGCCGCCATGGTGCTTTTCATCTGTTCGAGATCCAGGCTGCGAAACTGATTCCATTCCGTGACCAGCACCACCGCATGGGCGCCTGCCACGCAATCGTACTCATCCTGGGCATAAGCGATGGGAAGGTCGGAAAACGCAAATCGGGCGGCGTTCTCCATAGCCGCCGGGTCATAGGCGCGGATGTGAGCTCCCCGCCGGTGCAGCTCGCGCACAATGGTGGAAGAAGGCGCCTCCCGCACATCGTCGGTTTCCGGCTTAAAGGAAAGGCCCAGCACCGCGATGGTTTTTCCTTCCACGTCCCCCAAAGCGGCGGTGATTTTGTCCACCATCTTGAGCTTATGTAGATCGTTTGCGTTGATCACCGAGTCGATCAACGACATTTCCACCCCAAATTCCTTTCCGGTGTTCACAAGGGCCTTGGTATCCTTTGGAAAGCAGCTTCCCCCGTATCCCGGTCCCGCATGCAGAAAATACTTGCCAATGCGCTTGTCCAGCCCGATGGCGTTTGACACCTGCTGCACATTCGCCCCTACCGCCTCGCACAGGTTGGCGATTTCGTTGATAAACGTGATCTTGGTGGCCAAAAACGCGTTGGAAGCGTACTTGATCACCTCCGCTGTCTCCACGTTGGTAAAAACAAAGGGATGGTTGTTGATATAAAGAACCCGGTAAACGCTGCGCATGGTTTTGCGAGCCTTGTTGCTCTGGGTGCCGATGACAATGCGGTCGGGGTGCATGAAGTCGTTGACCGCTGAGCCTTCCCGCAAAAACTCCGGATTGGACACCACGTCGAAATCGTAGTCCACGCCCCGCTCCCGCAGCACCTCCCGGATGACCGCCTTGACCTTGCGCCCGGTGCCTACCGGCACCGTGGATTTGTCCACGATGATTTTATATCCGTTCATACATTGGGCAATGGACCGAGCGGCCGCGAGCACATATTGCAGATCCGCCGAGCCGTCCTCCTGGGGCGGGGTCCCCACCGCGATGAACACCACAGTGGCATGCTCCACCGCCTCGCCTATATCAGCCGTAAAGGAAAGGCGGCCCGACTTTTGGTTGCGCACCACGATTTCTTCCAGTCCCGGTTCGTAGATAGGGATAATCCCCTGTCTCAGGCAGTTGATTTTGGATTCATCCACGTCCATGCATACGACCTTTAATCCGAATTCCGATAAACACGCGCCGGAGACAAGCCCCACGTATCCGGTGCCGATAACCGCAATTTGGTTCATACCATACATCCGTTCTTTTCTAAATTGGCTCATTCTCTTTACAAAATGTGGCGATATCCCCCATTTTTGTACCGAATGCACCTAAATTTACCCTTTTCATTCTATCATTATATCAGTCGTAAGAATTATTGCAAGCCAAATCGTCCGTTCAGTCGTTTCCCATCAGACCCTTGAAGGCGTTACGGAAAACTCCCTTGCGTTTTTTCTTTCGGCAGGGCCGTTCGTTGAAGTTAACCAGAACGGTGTCCCGGCCGATGATGTTGATGTCGCACCAGGGGATGACGATGTCGTCCTCCCGCCCCAGCAGGCCGAAGAACTTGCACCGGCCGTAGACAATGATGGACAGGACCGTGGCGTTGCAGGTGTCCACCGCCACATCGCACACCATCCCGATTTTGGTACCGGTCTTGACGTTGACCACTTCCTTGCAGCGCAGGTCGGAGATTCTACAATGCATATCCCATCGCCTCCTTTTTCAGTATATGCGGGAAAAAGGAAGGATAGGAGTCCTCTTGTCAGAAATCGGGGTTGACGTGCACCATGCAGTGTTTGACTCCGTCAAAGGCGTGCTCGATGCGCTGATGGACCTCTTCGGCGATGGCGTGGGCTTCCTTTAGGGGAAGATGCCCGTCGGCCGCAATTTCCACGTCTACATACATGCCGTTTGCATACAGGCGGGTTTTTAGATCGTCAATGCGCAAAACCCCTTCACACCGGCATATCTCCTGGGCAATGCGGGCCACCGTTTCTTCGTCGGCGGCCTTGTCGATGAGCTGGCCGGCTGCTTCCCTTGCAATGGAGAAAGCGGTTTTGGCTAAAAGCAGGCAGATGAGCAGGGAGGCGATGGGATCGAAGAGGGGAAATCCAAGCATAGCCCCGCCTACCCCGATGAGGCTGCCGATGGAAGACAAGGCATCGCTGCGGTGGTGCCAAGCATCGGCCATCAGCGCGCCCGACTTTATCTTGCGCGCCGCCGCCCTGGTGTACCAAAACATCCATTCCTTGACCACGATGGAGACCACAGCCGCCACAAGCGCGATCCCGCCCGGGACGGGGATGGTGCCGCCCTGGGTGAAAAGCGCGATATGTTCCACCGCCTTTGCACCGATGCCAAAGGTGGTGACGAAAAGCATTCCCGCCAGCACAAAGGAGGCAATACATTCGATGCGTTCATGGCCGTAGGGATGTCCCTTGTCCGCCTTTTTGTGGGAAAGGTTTACTCCGATTAAGACCACAAAAGTGCTCAGCACATCAGAAGCAGAGTGCACCGCATCGGAAAGCATGGCCGATGACTGGCCCAGAATGCCGGCTAAGAATTTAAAAGCGGAAAGCAGGAAATTGACGGCGATGGTCACGGTAGAGGTGACGTTGGCAATATGGGTGCAGGAGGGATTGGGTTTCATTGAGTAGCCACTCCTTACATGTGATGCAAAAGGGTCCTTCCTAAAACGCCCATTTCTATGGTATGCGCAGCGTCTGAGAGGGTGCAGGGAATTGGAAAAGGAAAAGGGCAGCACTTGTGTTTTTTATGGATTGTGTGTATAATAAAAAGCAATATTGTCCCACCTTCCAAGGAGCCCGCAAGGAGTGTAAGCGGGCGGAGGAAACGCCAAACGCAAGAAGCGGAAAGGAAGTCACGACTATGTTTGATAACATGATGGACACCATTGGGTTTGTAACGAACACGGACCCGCAGGTAGGCGAGGCGATGAATCTGGAGCTTCAGCGCCAGCGCCGCAACATTGAACTGATCGCATCGGAGAACATTGTTTCCCCGGCGGTCATGGCAGCCATGGGCAGCGTGCTGACCAACAAGTACGCTGAGGGCTATCCCGGCAAGCGGTACTACGGCGGCTGTGAGGACGTGGATATCGTCGAGAACATCGCCATCGAGCGGGCTAAGGAGCTCTTCGGCGCCGAGCACGCCAATGTCCAGCCCCATTCCGGCGCTCAGGCGAACCTGGCCGTTTATTTCGCTATGCTCAAACCCGGCGACACGGTGCTGGGCATGAGCCTGGCGGAGGGCGGCCATTTGACCCACGGTTCCCCGGTCAACATGTCCGGCAGCTACTATAACTTTGTTTCCTACGGGGTGGACGAGGTTACCCACACCATTGATTACGACAAGCTTTATGCCCAGGCCAAAGAGGTCCAGCCTAAGATGATCGTAGCGGGCGCCAGCGCCTATCCCCGCATCATCGACTTTGAGCGCATCGGCGATATTGCCAAGAAGGTGGGCGCTCTCTTCATGGTGGACATGGCCCACATCGCAGGCCTGGTGGCCGGCGGCCAGCATCCCAGCCCCGTACCTTATGCGGACATTGTCACCACCACCACCCATAAGACTCTGCGCGGTCCCCGCGGCGGCATGATTCTCTGTAAGGAAGAGTATGCCAAGGCGATTAACAAGGCCGTGTTCCCGGGCACCCAGGGCGGCCCGCTGATGCACATCATCGCCGCCAAGGCCGTCTGCTTCGGCGAGGCGTTAAAGCCCGAATTCAAGCAGTACGCCAAGAACGTGGTGGACAATGCCGCGGCGCTGGCCAAGGGCCTTTTGAACCGGGGCGTCAAGCTGGTTTCTGGCGGCACCGACAACCACCTGATGCTTGTAGACCTGCGGGATCTGGACGTGACCGGCAAGGAGCTCGAGCACCGGCTCGACGAGGTGTACATCACTGTCAATAAGAACACCATTCCCAACGAACCCCGCAGCCCCTTTATTACCAGCGGTATCCGCATCGGCACCCCCGCTGCCACCAGCCGCGGCCTGGGCGTGGAGGATATGGACAAGATCGCAGAATACATCGCGCTTGCCATCAATGACTTTGAGAACTCCGCCGATTCCATTCGCAAAGGCGTTACCGAGCTGTGCGCCAAATATCCGCTTTATTAATTTTAAATCAGGAAAGGCCGCCCGTTTTCGGGCGGCCTTCTTCTTTGTAGAAAAAGAAGCAGAAAAAAGAAAACAGGAGGATTTACGGGACCAAATGGTGCCTTATTCGCTGCTTTATTCCTCATGCAGCACCTATGAGATGGGCGTCGTCCGCCCGCTCTCAAACGAGTAGCTCCATTGTACCCAAGGCCTTGCTAAATTTTATCAAAGGCAGGAACAGGACTATGCACACCGGTTTTACAGGTAGCGGGCAGAACGGTCCCGTTCGAGAAATAAAACGCCGCCTTTTTACCTAGAATACCGGACAAAGGCCCAAAAAGTTGCGTAAGACTGTCCATCCTGCCTTACTTGTGGTAAAATAATAAGAAAACAATCTGACGAAAAGGATGTGGCAGTATGAAAGCGCCTCTGGCGGACCGGATGCGTCCGACGACTTTGGACGACGTGGTGGGTCAAACGCATCTGCTGGGAAAGGGCAAGGTGCTTCGGCGAATCATCGAATCGGGCCAGCTTCCCAACATGATTTTCTACGGCCCTTCCGGCATCGGCAAGACTACCGTGGCATCGGTTATCGCCCGTACCACCAACCGCACCTTGCATAAGATGAACGCTACCACCGCGTCCACCGCCGACATCAAGGCGCTGGTAGGGCAGGTGGATACTCTGGCTGCGCCAAACGGAATCTTGCTGTACCTAGACGAAATCCAGTACTTCAACAAAAAGCAGCAGCAGACCCTTCTTGAGCACATTGAAAACGGCCGCATCACTCTCATCGCATCCACCACCGAGAACCCCTATTTTTATGTGTATAACGCCATTTTGAGCCGCTCGACGGTGTTTGAATTCAAGCCTGTGCCTGCCGGGGAAATTGAAAAAGCGGTCCGCCGGGCGGTGGCTTTTTTGGAGGAAGAGTCAGGTGAGAGCATCGAGGCGGAGGATGAGGCGGTTGCCCACATCGCCGCTTCCTGCGGCGGGGACGTGCGCAAGGCCATCAACGCGGTGGAGTTGTGTTTCCTTTCCGCCCCGGCTGAGGAAGGGGTGCGGCGCATCACCCTTGAGCAGGCAAGCCAGCTTTCCCAGCGCAGCGCCATGCGTTACGACCGGGAGGACGACTCCCATTACGATATCCTCTCCGCTTACCAGAAATCTCTGCGCGGATCGGACCCAGACGCGGCGCTCCACTATCTGGCACGACTGCTGGAAGCGGGAGACCTGCCCAGCGCCTGCCGGCGGTTGATGGTATGCGCCTGCGAGGATATGGGGCTTGCCTATCCCATGGGCATCGCCGTGGTCAAGGCCTGTATCGACGCGGCCATGATGGTAGGTCTGCCGGAAGCGCGCATTCCGCTGGCAGACGCGGTGGTGCTGGTGTGCACCGCGCCAAAGTCCAACTCCGCCTACAACGGCATCAATGCCGCTATGGCAGATGTAAAAGCGGGAAAGACCGGAGATATCCCCGCTTACCTGCGGGGGACCGGCTACGAAGGCGCCAAAAAGCTGGGCCGCGGGCTTACCTACCACTATCCTCACGAATATCCCAACCACTGGCTTAAGCAGCAGTATCTCCCCGACGAGCTGCAGGGAACCCGCTATTACCAGTTTGGGGACAATAAGACCGAGCAGGCCGCCAAGGCTTACTGGGACCTGATTAAGGGCAAGGACGAATAAGCGGTAAAAAAGCGCCGGCGTTAAAAGGAATCGCCGGCGTTTTTTTTTGCGAAAACCATTTGTTGCGCTCCGTATTTCCCGGGAAAACCGTTATATGAAGAGACCGCAGGCTGCAAAATGGGAATTGTTTTCACTTTACAAAACATATGTTCTA
The DNA here is from genome assembly GCA_018364155.1 of Clostridiales bacterium. GTDB lineage: Bacteria > Bacillota > Clostridia > Oscillospirales > Acutalibacteraceae > Solibaculum_A. The sequence goes on along the minus strand of JAGZMM010000001.1, from coordinate 406,321 downwards.
TATTAAAATAACAATAAGAATATATGTTCGATAAAGAGGCGAATTTCGTTGGAACGGGCCATTTTGCATTGCGATTTGAATAATTTCTTCTATTCGGTAGAAAGCCTGGATTATCCCGAACTGCAGGGCAAGGCGGTGGCGGTCTGCGGCAGCGTGGAGAACCGGCATGGCATTGTGCTGGCAAAAAGCGAGGAAGCGAAGAAATACGGCATCAAAACCGCGCAGACGGTGTGGCAGGCCAAACGCCAATGTCCCCACCTTATCATATGTGAGCCGCATTATGAACGGTATGTCTACTTTTCCAGGCTGGTGCGGGGCATTTACAGGGCGTATACCGACCAGGTGGAGCCTTTTGGAATGGACGAAGCCTGGCTGGACGTGACCGGCAGCCGCCGTTTGTTTGGCACAGGGAAGGAAATCGGGGAAAAGCTGCGCCGGCAGGTGCGCGAGGAGACAGGGCTGACCATTTCGGTGGGGGTCAGTTTCAATAAGCCGTTTGCTAAGCTCGGCAGCGATTTAAAGAAGCCGGACGGTCTGACGGTGATTGAAAAGGCAGATTTCAAAGAGAAGATTTGGCCGCTTTCCTGTTCGCAGATGATCGGGATTGGTCCTGCCACCGCCAAGCGGCTGGCCGGCGCCGGGATCTTTACTTTAGGGGAGCTGGCGAGCGCTTCTCCCGACACCTTAAAGAGGTTGCTAGGCAAGTGCGGCGGCCAACTCTGGCAGATGGCCAACGGGCGGGATACATCGCCGGTGCGAAGGGAAGGAGAGGGAGAGCCGGTCAAATCAGTGGGCAACTCTATGACCGAAGGCGCGGACCTGGCTGACGACCAGGCGGTTTTTTCTATGTTTCTGCTCCTTTGCGAGAGCGTTTCCCGCCGCCTGCGAGAGCAGGGATTGTTGGCCAGTGCTGTCGCCGTAGACATCCGGGACGATATGCTGACAACGGTAGGACATCAGGCAAAGCTTATGGCTCCTACCCGCAACGCGCTGAAGCTGGCCCAGGCGGCTATGCAGCTCTTTTCCCAACGCTGGCGCTGGGGAAAAGGGCGAACCGTACGCTCAGTTGGAGTGCGTGGTTACGATCTGGTGAGGGATGGCGCCGTCTGGCAGCTTTCTTTTTTTCAGGAAACCGCCCGGGAAGAACGACTCGAGCGGCTTGCAAGCGACGCCGACCGTCTGCGCGCAAGATATGGAAGAGGTGCTTTGGTGCGTGCCTCCCTTCTAGGCAGGAACGATTGCAGTCCTACGCCGTCTGCATTGCAGAGAGAAGGAATTCTAAGATAAAAAACTGGATAATTTTTTCGAATTAGGGGTTGACAAGCATATGCGGTTACGATATAATAATCAGGCACTCGAAATTCCGAGGAAAAATAAATAAGCGGATATGGCGGAATTGGCAGACGCGTTAGATTCAGGTTCTAATGAGCGCAAGCTCATGCAGGTTCAAGTCCTGTTATCCGCACCATGAAAAAGCTACTCTACAAGCCATTTTTTGGCTAATGGGGTGGCTTTTTTCATTGATACAACTTTGATTATGACCCGTACATCTAACAAACATCCAACAACTACGCCAAACGTTCTGAGATTTTACTTGCCATGTCAACTTTCAATTTGAATTGCGTGTGTAAATTGTAATTAAAAACTCAAAATTCCTAAAACCATTGAGATTACAAGGCATTTCGTCTTCCCAAGGTTGCTCGTGTAGATGTGCCGCAGCATATGGAAGTGGGAATCTTCCAGTCCATCGACCTGTTTCCTTGCCTTTTGGCATACCTGACTGACTGCCCCTGCGCTTTCAAACATCCCGTCCCGGCCTGACGCAGACAAAGGATAATTCTTTGTATCCTTCAGGGACTTCCGCCGTCCTCGGCAGGCTGTAAACCTCGTAGTAACTGCGGCCTTTTTCCTTTACTGCGGTATAGTAGTTCAGGTGGTAAAGCTCCCCGTACTGGAAACGGTTTTTGTGCTGCTCCACCTTCGCCGTCTCGGTCAGTGCTTTGTCGTCCCTATCTCGGTTTTGTGCCTTGTGCCGTTGTAGCGCATACTGCGGCGTACCATCAGGTACTGCTCGTCCAGATTGATGTCCTGCCAGGTTAAACCGCAGACCTCGCCAATGCGAAGCCCTGTGTAGTAGGCGATCTGTACGGGCAGCAGCGAAGGTTTTTTCCTGTCTTTCAGATAGCCGGTCAGCTTCAGGTATTGCCCGTGGGTTATGGTCGGACGGGAAACCGCCTCGGCTTCCTCCCCGCAGAAGATGTCCGCTTCCTCTTTCTGCCCCCGCAGCCGTACATACTGCATCGGCTTGAAGGTAATCAGCCGCTTCGAGAACACCGCAAAGCGGAGCGCCCCTTGCAGCACCGCAGAGAACTGGAGCATATATCCCTTGCTTCATAGGGGGAGGGGTCGTCCCGTCCGGGTTTGTGCCACCGTAGCTCATAAAGTCAATGAGCGCCTGCAAATGGTCGGCTGTGACGGTTTTCAGCCCGGGTATTTCTTGATTTTTTTGACCGCCGCCGTGTACGCCATGACCGTCCCGTTGCTCAGGCTGCTGGGCTTCAAATCTTCCTCAATCCACAGATCCAGCATTTCGCCTACGGTAATGTTTTCCGCCTTGCCTACAAACCTTTTGGCTTCGTAATCTTCCATCGCCTTGCAGAGCAGGGCTTCCGTTTCGCTCTTGCTCTCCGTGCCCGCAAACTCCTTCTGTACCTGCCTGCCGCTTTCATCTTCGATATAAAAGCGGTAATACCACTTTTTGCCTTTTTTCCTTACAGAACCTTTTGCCATAGATAAAAATTCTCCTTCCTATCCGTGGCAATCGGGACTGTGACATATGGTGTGCGTAAAGGAATGGTGTCACTTCCGCCGGTTGGTTTCAACCGGCCTGTTTTTTTGTCAAGGTGCCACGGAATTTTCTTTTTCGGACAGCCGTGCTTCGGCTTCCGCCACTATCCCGAAGAGGTCGCCCATGGATACCTTTGTGCGTCCCTCATCGTAGATATGTAAAATCCCGTCAAGAAATCGCTTCATATCTTCGATAGGCTGTTCTATTTCCTTGCGGTATACCCGTTCGGTAATCGCTCCCGACTCGATAGCATACCGCCTGAGCGATTGCTTCAAGCCTTCGTCCTCCGCCACACGGTCAACCTCTGCCATGGCGTCTGCGAAATAGCGGGTCAGGATTGTGTAGAGGTCGATCAGCTTTCCGAGAAATGTCGTCATAAGCTGCTGATGTCCGTCCCCTTTGACGGCGGAAATGACCGTATCCAGATACTTCCTGATATGCTCCGTCAGTTCGTTTTCACAGAGCGTTGGGACGGAATACTCTTTTTCTTCCGAAAGGCCGGTCAGCCATTCGGGAGTGGTCAGCAGCGCTTCCGCAAGCCCGTTGATGACCATGCTTCTTGTGGGATTTACCCCGTCTGTTTCATACCGCTGAATGGTGGACTTGTTCACGCCCACCCGCCTGCCGAGTTCGGGCATGGAGATTTTCAGTTCATTTCTCCGTTCCTTGATCCGCAGCCCTACCTCTTTTGCGGTAAGCATTTTCCTGTCATTCAAGGCTTTCACCTCCTAACGAGTATTATCATAGCACAAACAGATTGAATTTGTAACCCTATTTTGCATATTTATTTGTAAAAATTTGTTGAATATGTCTAAAATAAGTTGACAAGAAATATCAAAATAAGTATAATAACAATGTAGAAGTTGCAAAATAAGTGTTTCAAGAAGGAGGTAGAACGAATGAACATAGTCAAAATGGGATTTACCATAGAGGAAGCGGCAGAATGTACGGGGATCGGCAGGAATACCATGCGGAAGCTGGTGGACTGGGGCAAACTGCCCATGCTGAAAGGTCGGGTGCAAGACCATTATCCGCAGGGACACGCTGGAACGGTTTATGACCGTCAATCAGGAGAGAAATCTTCTGAAGCCCGATGATGTCCGAAAGGCGGAGTAACCCCTTTCGGGGAGCCCTCGGCGTTTGAGAGCGAAAGACACCCCTCGCACAAACCTGCGGTTTGTACTCCGGGTATTTCGCCCCTACGGGGAGCCTGTATCACAGCTTGCAGGGCTGCCGCTGCTGTGATACAGAGAAAGTTGCTACCGCAATTTTCATCGGCTGTCCCGTCAGCACCCGCCGTCGGAACAGCCGCAGCCGGCGAGCCGGTTGCAAAAGAGGTAGGCATTTTATCAAACGGAAACGGAGATGATTTATGACACGCCACAGCTTTATCCAGATGTCAAAGCTGTCCAATGTCAGGGGAAGAATATCGTATATCACAAGCCACGCCAAACAGGAAAACCTCTATGCGGTTTACCACACTGCAGACCATTCCTTTTGGAGCAGTCTCGCAAGGGAAAGCCAGCAGGAGTTTAAGAGAAGCGGAGCAGAGGGGAAGTGTATTGAAGCAAGGGAACTGATTATCGCCCTGCTTCACGGTAAAGGACGGGCGTTTCAAAAGCGAGCCGTTTTTGGAGGAAGTCAAGAGAAACTACACCGCCCTTATCAACCGGCATATCGCCGATCCTGAGCAGCATTTACGGGTGTTCAATCCCGACAGTATCTACTTGCCGACCAAGAAGATCGGCAAGAATAATCCCAAAGCCGCCGAGATCGAAGCGGATAACGCCGCAAGGCAGGAATGGAACAGGACGGCGGATATGGCGCTCTTATCGGGGATAGAGGAAGCGAGGATTTTAGAAATCAAACGGACAGAGAACACGAAAAAACGAGCCAGTCTATCAAAAGCAAGGGCTGGCTGCCCAGCCTGTTCCGCAGTATCGTAAACAAAGCGAAGGAATTTTTGCAGAATTTAATACGCCAGACAGCATTGCCGCCAAAGCCGGTGCTTAATCTGGATATGGCAGAGTTTGGCACCATGCAGAAGCTGATGATACAGGTGTAGGACAGGGCACGGGAAATCCGCAGCTTGCAGGAGGAAGTCCCCAAGCTGAAAACGCAGCTTGCCGAAACAAAAGGCATCTTCAAAGGCAGGGAGCGGAAAGAGATGGAAGCAAAAATCCGGCGGACGGAGGAAAAATCTCCGCCATGCTGGAAGCACTGCCCGAAATCTTAAAAGAGGACGGCTATCCCGATGTACGGGCGTTCATAGCGACCTACCGCAAAGCGGAGGCCGTGGTAGAGAACTACAACCCGTGAGCTTGCCGAGTGGGAACGCAAGGTCAGGGAAAAAGGAAAACCCGCCGAAAAGGAACAGGCAGTGCCGCCACGGCGGGAGAGCGTACTGAAACGCCTGCGCCAGCTTCAGGCGGAGGGCAAAAGTCAAAAACCAAAGCCAAAACGCAAAACCCACGACATGGAACCATAGCTTTCACATTGAAAACAACACCGCAGGCTTCCTGCGGTGCATATATAACCATGCGCCCTGTGGAATGAAGCCACAGGGCGCATGGTTATATATGGATTTATTTGCTGTATTTTCTCTTGCAGCTGTGCTGGTCAGGGCAGCGCCCGCTCAGTGTAGAGGTATCTGTCAGCGGCTCGGACGGATCTTCAGTTGTGCCCGTTGCGGGTTTCTTTTCCAAGTTCGCAATAGTATCCTCTATAGCTAAAGCTATATCATCTACTTTATCCTGTTCTGTAATGTCTTTTCCACGAACAACCGCATTGATAGCAGCTTCAAAGCCTTCATGAGGAATGTCACTTGGTTACGACCAGTTTATTATCCTCAACCGTCAGTTTGGCGGTATCGCCGGTATTGAGAGTGCCATCCAGCATTCTCTCAGCCACGGCGTCCTCCACCTTATTCTGAATGGCTCGGCGCAATGGACGTGCGCCATATTTGGGGTCAAAGCCTTCTCTGGCAAGCTCCTTCACCGCTTCTTCGGTTGCATCCAAATGGATACCCATGGACTCCATGCGGCCCGCCACGGTCTTGAGCATCCGACGAGCCACCTCTTCGATATCCTGCTCGGTCAGAGCACGGAACACGATGATGTCGTCGATACGGTTCAGGAACTCGGGACGGAAGGTGCGGCGCAACTCTTCCAGAACGGTTTCCTTGGCCTGCTCGTATGCCTTGTCGGCATCCGCCTCAGCCTTTTTGTCGCCTGTTTCAAAATCCAACTTGGATCCGGCATCGGTAAGTGCCTTTGCACCGATGTTGCTGGTCATGACGATGACGGTGTTCTTGAAGTCAACGGTGCGGCCCTGAGAATCGGTGATACGGCCATCGTCCAGAATCTGGAGCATAATGTTCCACACATCCTCGTGCGCTTTTTCGATTTCATCGAAAAGCACAACGGAATAGGGCTTGCGGCGCACCTTCTCCGTCAGCTGACCGCCTTCATCGTGACCCACATATCCGGGAGGCGAACCGACCAGACGGGACACTGTATGCCGTTCCATATATTCGGACATATCGATTCGGATCATGGCGTTTTCGTCGCCAAACATGGCTTCTGCCAGAGATTTACACAGTTCCGTTTTGCCAACACCGGTAGGGCCCAGGAACAGGAAACTGCCGATGGGGCGTTTGGGATCTTTTAAGCCGACACGACCGCGGCGGATGGAACGAGCCACAGCCTTTACAGCCTCGTCCTGACCTACGACCCGTTTGTGGAGTGTATCTTCCATATGCAGCAGACGCTGACTTTCGTCCTCGGTAAGACGTGTCACAGGGACGCCAGTCCAGTCGGACACAACAGCGGCAATATCCTCTTCGGTTACATCCCGGTGCTCTTTGTTGCTCTTGCGGCGCTTATTGCGCTCGGTCTCCAACTGTTTCTTATAGTCCTTTTCAGTATCCCGCAGTTGGGCAGCCTTCTCAAAGTCTTGTGCCGCAATGGCGGCTTCCTTGTCCGCAGCAAGAGCGTTGAGCTTCTCTTCAAGGCTCGTGAGTTCTTCGGAAGGTTCTTCTTCCTCCATCTGTACACGGCTGGCAGCCTCGTCCATCAGATCGATGGCTTTGTCCGGCAGGAATCTGTCGTTGATATATCGGGCAGAGAGTTCCACTGCAGCCTTCAGAGCTTCATTAGTAATGTGCAGACCGTGGTACTGCTCATACTTTTCCCGCAGGCCCTTCAAAATCTCCAGTGTAGCCTCCTGGTTGGGCTCACCTACGGTAACCGGCTGGAAACGACGCTCCAGCGCGGCATCCTTTTCGATGTACTTGCGGTATTCATTCAAAGTTGTTGCACCGACGACCTGGATCTCGCCGCGGCTGAGAGCCGGCTTCAGAATATTGGCGGCGTCTACGGCGCCCTCAGCGGAGCCTGTGCCGACAATGGTGTGCAGCTCGTCGATGAAAAGGATGATGTTACCGTCCTTTTTAGCCTCCTGCATTACCTTCTTGATACGGTCTTCAAATTCGCCGCGGTACTTAGCACCGGCTACCATGCCGGTAAGATCCAAAGACAGCAGCTTTTTGTCCAGCAGCTTTTCCGGCACTTTACCCTCGGCAATTTTCCGAGCCAGTCCCTCGGCAATGGCCGTCTTGCCGACACCGGGCTCACCGATAAGACATGGGTTATTCTTACTGCGGCGGGACAGGATCTGAATTACCCGCTTAATCTCTTTATCACGACCGATGACGGGATCCAATTTTCCTGTTCTGGCGTCAGCTGTCAAATCGTGGGTAAACTCCGACAAGGTCTTATTCTTGCCGCTCCCCTCGCTGCCTCCGGCATCTGGGGTGCCGCTGCTTTGAGCGTGGGATGCAACGCTGAGTTTATTCATCAATGCTGTATACAGTTGGCGAGCGTCCACACCGGCAGACCGAAGAATACGGACTGCCATATTGTTGCCCTCACGAAGAATGCCAGCCAGCAGATGCTCTGTACCAATATAGGCATAGCCGCCACGAATGGCATCCTCCATGGCAATTTCCAGTACATGCTTCGTTCTGGGACTCAGGTTCTGGGCAGAACCGCTGTTGTCCGCAGGGCGGGAACCGGCGGTTTTGCGAATCATTTCCGTGAGCAGATCATCCGTCAGACCGGCCTCTGTCAACACCGTATGAGCAAGTCCCTCGTCCTCACGCATCAAGCCCAGTAACAGGTGTTCTGTACCCATGTAACCGTGACCCAATTCGCCCGCAGCCTCCTGAGCCAGCTGCAAAGCTTCTTCCGCAGTGGGAGTGAATTTATTTTCATCCATAACGCAATACCTCTCTTTGATTGTAAAGTACGCCTATCCTTTAGATACACGCTTTAATTGCGATTCTTATCATCTTTTTTGGACGCTTCGGCTTCCTTATGAGTTTCTTCCAACTTGTGGATTTCGTCCCGCAGCTCCGCGGCGCGCTCAAAGTCTTCTTCGTGAATGGCCTTCTTCTGTGCATGCTTTAATGCATTCATCTGACGCAGGTAGGAAAAACGGCTCTGATCCTCACAACTCATCAGGTTATCCTTCTGCTCCTTCTGAACCTCCTGCACCGGAGCTGCGCCGATGGCAGGCATTTCGTCGAAGAAATCATCAAAAGGGCTCTCCAGCATCCGCCCCATCAAAGACGGCATGGAGCTAAAGAAGCTTTTGTTTCCAAAGAAGCTGTCCATCACAGACGGCCGCTGATCAAAAAAACTCCGAGTATAGCCCAGCTTTTCAGCACAGGCCTGGCAGAAGTGATGTTCTTCTGTTCTGCCATTGATACTGCTGCGATATACGAAGTTGGCTTCGTTCTTGCCACAATTTTCGCATTTCATTATTCATTCCTCCATGAGACTGTTTAGTATTCTTTCCACTATTTATAGTTTAAGCTTTTCCCTTGCAAGCGCAAGAAACTGTCGGTACAATAAAAGAAAAACAGCTTGTGCCAAATGCACAACGTGTCTTTCATTTATTCCAGGATATCCGTAAGTCTCAAGAGCCGCGCAGGCGTGGTTTTGGTCATACTTCGCAGCTCTTCCCGGCTGACACTGTGGTCGGCCATAAACTGCAGATACTGCCGCATGGATTTCTCCCACGGCGGCGTTGCGGGATTGCCGCAGTCGGTGGACAGGATTGTGCTCTCTGCTCCGAGCTTCCGTATGGCTTCCAAGTTACGCTCTGCATTGCTGACCCACTGACCGCTTTTCAGCGGCTGCATAAAGCAGCGTTCCAAAACGACATTGTAATCCGATATCAGTTCCTTTTGCATTTCAAGGCTCATATCCACGACCCAGTATTCCGGATGGGTAATCACGATCTTTTGTACGCCGATGTTGCGGGCGCTGTCTACCACACACCGTATCTCTTCCGGCGAAACATGTCCGGTGGCAAGAACCGCATCATAGTCCTTGATAAGCATAAAAATCCGGCGCAGTTCCGGAAGCGGTACACCTCGACCGTCCGTCATGCGAATGCCACCGTATCTTCCGTGCTTTCGGCAATCGTTTTCCGCATCCACCGTTGGCAGCCAAATGACTTTAGCACCCATTTCAAGTGCGGTCTGTACCGCTTTGGGATTCAGTCCGCCCGCTTCATAGTTCAGAGCCAATCCGCCGTACATGACAAAGGCGTTGCTGTCAAATGCCATTCGGTTATAGGCATTGCACAGCGCTGCACGCGCTACGGTGGAGCAGTGATGCCCTTTGATGACAATCGCCCTTGCCCCGGCACGAACGGCAGCGGAGGTCAACTCCAAATCGTTATAAGTGCGCTGACAAACATCCGGCGTTGTGTGAACATGCATATCAATGACGCCGTTCAGTGAAATTGTCTGTTTCATGTTTTCGCTTCCTTATAAAAATCTGCCGCCTGCGCAGTGCAGGCGGCAGACCCGGTCACAATTATTCAATGGTAACCTTGCTGCTCGAAGTCAGCTTTTTCGGATCATGCTTCGGAACCAGAATGGTCAGAACGCCGTGCTCGTATTTCGCCTTGATGTCCTCCGGCTTTACATCGCCGACATAGAAGCTACGGGAGCAAGCGCCGGCATAACGCTCCTGACGAAGGATACGACCCTTCTTATCTTCTTCGTCCTTGTCAAGACCCTTTTCGGCACTGACGGTCAAATAACCGTCCTTGGCATCCACATGGATCTCGTCCTTTTCAAAGCCGGGTAGATCCACTGCGAAACGGTAACCCTTGGCGTCATCCGTCTCGCGGATATCGGTCTTCATCAGGTTTCTGCCGTGCTTACCGAACAGCGGATCATGACCGCCGAAGAAACTGGTGCCAAAGAAATCGTCTAACATGTTTTCACCGTAAATGCTAGGTAACATAATACATTCCTCCAAATAATTTTTTGTCTATATTAAAGATTAAAGCTTTACAGTGCGGTAAACCGCACCTGAGCATTGCTTTCAACAAGTTATCTTGTTCTCGGGATACAAGCATAGATAATCGAACTAATGCCTTCAAGCAGGAACACAAGTCCCACCGTCATACCGACAGCTGCTATGCTGACCCACGGATCCATCATACAGATGAAGCCAGCAATCATCAGAATAATACCGATGGCTAAAACCCATCCCCAGTTGCGAACACCGAGCGCCTTTAAATCAAATGCACTGACGAACCGTGAAATACCGGAAAACAAGAGCCAAAGCGTAAACAAAAACGGCAATGACAACATGGTAAACCACTGATTGAATAGCAGGAACAGCGACAAAATTGCTGTCAGCACACCGTCCAGCAACAACCAACCGGAGCCAATCAGCAGCCTGCTCGTTGCCGCAAACACAACGATCTCGATAACGCCCGAAACCAACATAAAAATACCGACCATCAAACCTGCCGTTGCTGCTGCAATGTCCTGATTGCACAAGCAGTAGATACCAATCGCAATCAAAAGCGCACCGGAAACAATATTCAAAACACGCATCGTTTTAGAAGTCATAAACTTCGGCACCGCCTTTTCGTTGACCTTTCTCTGTTTCTGTATATAGTTTAATCTTTTGCTCTTGAAACGACAATGGTACAGCAGTATAATAAAGCAAAAAGCACTTGTGCTTTTTGCACAAGTAGAAGGGGGATGGATATGGAGCAAGCAAATTGGAAGAGCGGAAGTGCCGACGCACTTTTGGCAGAGTTTTTCGCACAGGACGATTTAAAGGCGTTGGCTGCCGACGCCGGTGCGTTGCTGGAATGTCCTCTGATTGTACTGGACGATACCTTTCATGTTACGGCACATCATCGACCGCTCGGCTTTACCGATCCGCTTTTTCAGGATGCCGTCAGACAGGGGGAGATTACCTATGAGGCCGGTGCGGTTATCAGTCAAAGTGAAGAGCTGTCTGCCGGGAGGAAAGACTATATAAAGCTGGACGGCAGCAATTACCGTCGCCGCTTCGCGCCGCTCATCAGCTCCGGTGTGCGGCTGGGCTATCTTATTTGCGTAGATACGGACGGACATCTGCAAAGCATTCCGCCGGAAATCTGGAATACAGTAGAACAGGTTTTGGCAAAGCAGGCCTTTATCGAAGCCAGCAGGCAGGACAAGCCCTTTGAAACGGCAGAGGATATCCTGATGCATCTTTTAGACGGAGGATTTTCCTCGGCGCCTTATTTTCGTCTGCAAGCCTCTGGTACTTATCTTGCGGATTTTCATCCCACAGGCTTTGCGCTGATCGATCTGACCGCCTATCACAACGAATATCTCGGCAAACGGCATCTGAAAGATGAACTCGGCGTAAGATTCCCACAGTCACATTCCTTTTTATATCGGGGAGATGTGTTTCTATTCTTACATGGAAAAACAGATTCCAACGCTTTTTCTGCGTTGGCGGAGGAGTTCCAATTAAAAGTGGTGATATCGGATGGAATTGACGAACTGTTTGAGTTGCCAGCCCTCTATCGCACAGCGCGTGAAGCGCTGGAACTGATGGTGGATCGCCGCTTTCACAGCGGAAATGTCTGCACGGTGGCGCAACTCCGCACGCCGCTTCTGCTGAAAGATTTGGAGGGGCGAAGCGACCTGATTGCAAAAGAGCTCCGGGCACTTGCCGCACACGATAAAAAAAAGGACACGCAGTATTGCGAAACGCTTTATCACTATCTGACCTGCTGCCGATCGCTGAAGAAGACCTGCGATGCACTTTTTACCCATCGGAATACGGTGCTTTACCGTATCCGCAGAATAGAGGACGATTTTGCCATTCCTTTGGATGAGCCTGCCGCACACGCCGATTTGCTGCTTGGCGTGTCACTGCTGCTGTTTAAGGAGAAGGGACCGGATTTCTTTCTGCATACCATAAACAAGAACGAGAGAGAGACAATGATCATGAAAGAAAACAGAAAACTGTTTTAAAAGTATTAAACGATATCCGCCGCGACATGACCGATGAGGAAGTGCTGAATTTACTGACAGACAGCAAAATTTCGGTCAAGCCGTAAAGCGGAAAGGAAAAGTATACATTAGGACAGCGCGCTGCCGATATCATTGCAAAATTTGCCGGCAGCTGGGCATTCATCTTCTCCTTTACAGGAGTGCTTGTTCTTTGGATGGTCGTTAATGTCCTTTCGGCAACCGAGTCGTTTGATCCGTATCCGTTTATCCTGCTGAACCTGGCGCTGTCCCGCGTGGCGGCAATTCAAGCGCCCCTTATTATGATGAGCCAGAACCGACAGGAGGAAAAGGATCGTCAAAGAGCCGAAAACGATTACAAGGTCAACCTGAAAACTGAAATTATGATCGATGATCTGTACGACAAGGTAAACGCGATCCTCGCCAAGCAGTCGGCACTGGAAATCAATTAAGGGCGGAAAGCAAAAAGGGTGAGAAAAAGGACAGTTATACTGATGAAAAAGATTAAGTAAGAAAATGGGTGCGATTTGTTTTCACTTGTTCCGGCAAGTGTTGCATTGCTTGTTTTCGACGGCACGACTGTTATACTAAAAACGGTATTCCAATCAAACCATTCACCTCGCTACGTGGACATTTAGAGGTCAAAAAAGCCTGATTTTAAGCCGTTTTTGAGCCTAAACTTTGAGGGGCAAGGTGTTTTCTACCTTACCCCTCGATTTTGCGCCTGAAAGCGTTACAGGCTCATTTTTGCAGCTTTATCATTATCTCGTCTATAAGGTCTGTATATCTGCCCTGCGCCAGCAGCTTATTGCGGTACGCAAGCAGAGCGTTGAAAACATACCGTCTTTCTTCTGCCGTCAAATAAAGGTGGTATTTCTTCTTCATACGAAGATCACCTCGGCGTTGACGGTTTCTATAACCGCCGACCGCAGGGCGTTTATCCTGCCAATCCATTCCATCTGATTGTCGGCTTTCAGCGTTTCGGTAATGCCCTCACGCTCCGCCCGCTGCTTCATAAGCCGGTCAAACAGCTTCTGTGCCTGTTCCTCAACATCGGCAAGATAGGATTGCCGCTTGCAAAAGGCTGGTATAAAGAGCCTTTTTATGCTCACGGATATACCGCAAATGCCGCTGCCCCCATACGCCGATATGCCGTTCTTCTTTTTCGGCGGGTAATTCCAAGTAAGGGATATAATAATCGCCCCGCAGCTCATACCAAAGACCGTTTCGCTCGTTATAGATGTACTGTTCCATTTTGTAATCCTCCAAAATCATATATTCGCACATACATCACAGTTTCCCGATTGCCACACCTTGTTATATCGTGTTATCAGTTTTTTCTGCCCTTACTTTTGCCCTTATAACTTCTCGGAGCAAGGGTAAAACGGTGTGAAATCATATAAAGGGATAAGGCGAGCAGAGTACGAAAAATCCTTTATTTTCAACGGTTTCGGAGGTCTTTATTAAATCCCTATGAGGCGGTATAACCACCTACATAATTTGAGGTTTCAAATTTCATTTGAAAATAACCCGTTTTGCAGCACAAACCCATCGGATGGAGCCTGGACGCATATTGCGTTCCAGGCTCCATGTTTTTAGCGGGTATTCATATAAATGTTTTTTCCTCATGTGCTGTGTCGCCAGGCCTTTTTACGGCAATGGAGAAAGTCTTTCCACAGTCAACGTTGCGTTGGTAAGCGAGGTTAGATCAAAAGTTGCGGCGCCTGTGGACAAAAAGGCCAAATCAACCTGCCCGCTCAGAAATTCGATGATACTTCCCTGTAAAATGGTGGTTTCCGTTGTGGAAAGCGGGCTAAACTGCAGAGAAGAGTCGATGAAACTACCGTTCTGCCGCACTCCTGCGGAAATGGTCTGGCCTGGTGCTGCCACGGGGGCAATGCGAATCATATAATGGATTTCATATTCGCCCGGAAGATAGATTTGCAGATCGTTAGGACCTTGCCCAACATTAAAAGAAGGCATAAAATTATTGAGCTGGACCTGTTCCGCTTGCCCGCTGACAGAAAAGTTGAAGGATTGGACTTGATTGGAATAAATCCCGCCGAATGCACCGTCCATTTTATTTCCTTCAATGTGCACAGTCGCTGGATTGTCGTTTAAAAAGATATTCAAATTGGGGGAAATGAAATTTAAATCCTCTCCGAACCGGATGGGAATCGGTCCACCGTTGCCGTTTACATAAAACAAAACTCCTCCGGGCTCAAATGTGCCGGTTGGCCCCTGTTCGCCCTGGATTCCCTGTGGACCAGCGGGACCTTGCGGACCGGTTTCACCTTGGATTCCCTGTGGGCCGATCGGGCCCTGAATGCCTTGCTCGCCTTGGATGCCTTGCGGGCCAGCAGGACCTTGCGGCCCGGGCTCGCCCTGAATTCCCTGTACGCCAGCGGGACCTTGCGGCCCGATTTCGCCTTGGATTCCCTGTGGGCCGGTGGGACCTTGAATGCCCGGTTCCCCCTGGATTCCCTGCGGACCGACTGGGCCTTGTGGACCAGGTTCGCCCTGGATTCCCTGCGGGCCAGTGGGGCCCTGAATACCGGGTTCGCCTTGGATTCCCTGCGGGCCGACCAGACCCTGTGGACCAGGTTCGCCCTGGATTCCCTGCGGGCCGACTGGACCCTGTGGACCGGGTTCCCCCTGGATTCCCTGCGGGCCGACTGGGCCCTGTGGACCAGGTTCGCCTTGGATTCCCTGCGGGCCTGCCGGGCCCTGTGGACCGGGCTCGCCCGAAATACCGCGGGGACCGGTAGGACCTGTCGCCCCGTCTCCCGTACCGGGCGCTCCCGGAGGTCCTTGCGGCCCCGTAGGACCTGTCGGGCCCATTGGTCCTTGACAGCAGCAACAGCCGCAGTAGGCGTAATTGGGATTGTGAAATCTTTCCTCTCCGCAGAAAATGCCATCGTAATATCCATTCATAGCGATGTCTACCCTATCTTTGATGTATTTGAAATCATACGCGCCTTCGAAACAGCGCATACCAGTGTCCGATAGTAGTTTATGCGGCAAACAGGCAAGCGGTTCTTATTTGCCGCATAAAAAGCATGGTATATGTTGAGCCGGAAGGAACGGGAGGGAGACAGTTGGGCAATTCTACAAATGGAAAGCATCTTTTTGAATGGATCAAAGAAGCGAAAACTTGTTTTTGTGAAATACAAGCATGCCCTCGTCTTGCATTTGGCACAGGGTTTTGGACAGAGCGCTTCGCTCCACGGAGAGATAGTCGGCCAGCTCCTGACGGTTAAAAGGGATTTCGAACGTGTTTTCTCCCACTGAAACCGCACATTCGGACAGATAAGACAGGACCTTATCCCGCGTGGTTTTCTTGGTGATATGCTGGATTTTGCGGGTGAGAGAAATGGTTTTATTAGCCAGAATGCGTGTGAGGTTTTGAATTAAGGCGGTGTGAAAGGCACAGGAAGCCGGGCAGACGGTGAGAATCCGGCGGCAGTCCATCAGCAGTACGCTTCCTTGCTGCCTGGCGATGACCGAAACCGGCAGCGACCCGGCCTGAGCACAGGAAAAAGCTTCGCCGAAAAGTTCCCCTTCCCCGATGTGGGCAAGAATGGCGCGCCGGCCCCAGTAGTCTTCCTGCACAATGTTGACGCTGCCGGACAGGACTACGCCGACAAATTCTGGCTGATCTCCGGCGGCAAACAGGATTTCCTCCTTTTGCACCGCCTTTTCCTTGGCCTGCAGGCAGGCGAGCAGGGCGGGCAGATCCGATTCCTTCACTCCGGCAAAGAGCGGACAGGAGTTGTATGCATTCAAATTTGTTTTCATAGATTCCTCTTTTCGTTGGAAAAACAACCGATGTTTTTTTCTCATTGTAGTACACTATACGTGTGAGAGCAAGATACAAGCGCAAACGCCGGTTTGACTTTTGAAAAAACGAAAGGAAGATGCGTAAATGAAGCGAAAAATCATAAAAATAGACGAAGACAAGTGCAATGGGTGCGCGCTGTGCGCCCAGGCCTGCCACGAAGGTGCCATCGGCATGGTAAATGGAAAGGCGAAGCTTCTTCACGACCATTATTGCGACGGCCTTGGCGACTGTCTGCCAGTATGTCCCACCGGCGCGATTACCTTTGAAGAGCGGGAAGCAGCTGCTTATGACGCCGAGGCAGTAAAGGCCAACGGGATGCACAAGCGAGCGCCATACCAGATGGGAGGCTGCCCAGGAAGTCAGACGAAGACGCTGGAGCGCAAGACGCCGCCGGCTGACAAAAGTGTACCTGCTGCAAACCCGGAAAGCCAGTTGATGCAGTGGCCGGTGCAGATCAAGCTTGTCCCGGTTAACGCGCCTTATTTCGACGGCGCCAAGCTTCTGATTGCCGCTGACTGTACTGCCTTTGCGTACGGAGGCTTTCATGAAACCTTTATGAAAAACCACATCACCCTCATAGGATGCCCCAAATTGGACGAAGGCGATTACTGCGAAAAACTGACAAAGATCCTTAAGGAAAACCGGATCAAAAGCCTTACTGTCGTACGTATGGAGGTACCTTGCTGCGGCGGAATTGCTGACGCGGCGATCCGGGCGCTAAAAAACAGCGGGAAAATGATTCCCTGGCGAATGGTCACTCTATCGGTGGACGGACGAATTATGGACGAATAGAAAAAGGTGTTAGAAAGCCCGCGGCGAAAAAGCCGCGGGCTTTCTTTTGGTTTCACGCTTTTCTCGAGGCAAGGGGAACGATGGCTAAATAGAAGCACCTGTCTGCACAGCGGGCAGGCTGTGTAGAACCGGACCCTTCTACGAGCGTTCCTTATACCGGGTTATATCGCAACAGCACATCAGGCACACAGGCGTTTTGTCGTTCCACTGCATGACCGAAGCGGTGGCGACGGTCCACACCTTAAGATGGGGATTATAAAGCTCCATGGTACAGCTGCTGCCGAGATTGCCCGGGTCCACCTGGCGCAAGGGACATTGTTCACAAGGAGTATCCCGGTGATAGAAGGTTTCATAACACCGGTCCCCTGTTTGAGAGGTGGGAGAAATTTGCTGGGTTTTCTTATTCAGAAAAAGAAGCCGGTAGCTTTCAAACTCGATCACATAAGTCCAGGTGCTCAAATGGTCCATGATTGCCTGGTTCATAGCAGAGGAACTGCGCAGCCTTTCGTGGGCTTTTTCCTGCATCAGGAAGGTGCCCACCAGCTTTGCTATCAGGGACAGAGTCATGAGTTCCTCCCGGGTAGCCAGATGCTTCTTTTCGCAGTCGTCAAATCCGACGAAGCCCTTGCATTCTCCGTTTTCCTGGATAGCGCACAGGAGCATGGACTGGATTCCCAGACTTTCCTGCAAAAAGCGGCGCAGCTCCGGCTCCAGAGCCGATACATCGTCGAAATAAAGAATACCGTCTTCGTTAAAATACGACTGGCAGTCAGGAAAAAGCGCATAAGAGACGGTACGCCGTTGTTCCATCCGCGGCTGGATCCCTTTCTTGCACCATTCAAAGGTGTTGTGAAAGAGGGTGGGATCTTTCTCATCGGTTTCAAATATATAAGCCCGGCTGACGTCGAAATACTCGCCCACCAGATCCAAAATCATCCCAATGGC
Organism: Clostridiales bacterium; assembly: GCA_018364155.1. GTDB lineage: Bacteria > Bacillota > Clostridia > Oscillospirales > Acutalibacteraceae > Solibaculum_A. Next base: position 388,549 of record JAGZMM010000001.1, on the reverse strand, counting down.
GCTGATCCGGTCTTTTGCTTCATAAAGAAGTGCAAAAATGTACTGGACGAGGTTTTGCTTGAGCGCCTCCGGCTGGGAAAGGGAAGGCACCTCGTCGCGGATCTTTGCGTCCGGAGCGCTGGCTGTGAGAAACTCTTTGGTCAAAAGAGAGGGGTCATAAACGCACAACTGGTCCTTTCCCAAAGATTTGGCGCGATAGAGCGCCACGTCGGCTCGCTTCATCAGCTCCACATAGCTCTGCCCGTCGCCGGGGGAAAAGGCGATACCGACACTGCCGGAAATTTTGTAGCGGCGGCTGTGGCCGGTAAAATCCTTGCGGAAAATCCCGATGATGTCCCTTGCTCGCTCCATCACCCAGTCTTTGGACGGATATCCCCTGAGAAATACCACGAATTCGTCCCCGCCGATGCGGCCGATGAGGTCGCATGAGCGAAGCAGCGACGGAAGCTTTGCAGCGGTATCCCGCAGTACTGCGTCACCAAACAAATGGCCCAGATTGTCATTGATCGCTTTAAAATTGTCAATGTCGATGATGAGAAAGGCGTGAACGTCTTCTTTTCCAGGTCCCTTCAGGCATTCGTCCACAGCTTCTTGGATGGCACCTTTATTAAAAAGGTTTGTCAGGCTGTCCCGTTTGGATCGGTCGAGCATTCTAAGCTCTCGTCTTTTTCTCTCATCGATGTCCTTCAGGCACCCAATCACCCTTACCGCTTCGTCCCCTTCGCCGCTTTGTATGGGAACGACCGTGCATAAAGTCCAGGATAGGCGGCGGTTTTTGCAATAACGCCGGTATTCCACGGTGATCTCCTTTTCCCCCTGGCGAAAACGGTGCAAAAGATTGGAGATCGAGAAGGTATCATAAAAAATTTTGTGGTCTTCGGGATAGATGTAGTTGGCGGCGATGTATTCGATCACCTCGGTAAAGGAAGAAAGAAAGGAGGGAATGTCCCGGTCGTTTTCCGTATCGGTTTCAAAAGAAATCCGGTTGTGGGTCAAGTCCGCTTGAAAAATGGTGTCGTTGGACGCCTTTAAGGCTTGGCGGTAATATTGTTCGCTGCGGCTTAACGCCAGGTTGCGGGCACGCACAGTATCAATGAGACTGTTGAACGCTTCGGCCATCTGAGCGAATTCCGTGTTGGATTTTGCCCGCAGATGAAGCGAATAATCTCCCTGCTCCACTTGATGCATGGTCTCAATGAAGCGGTTAATGGGCTTATTGAACCACAAGGAGAGGGCAAAACTGCTGAAGATGAGAAGGACGACCAGTACCGCCAGGAAAATTAGGGCGGTAAAAGAGACCTGCCGTGCCGGTGAGATGAAATCGGCTACCGGCAGGGTATAAAAGAGGATCCATCCGGTTCCCTTGATACACGAATAGGCGGTAATCATTTTGCCACCTGCAAGGGTGTACTGCAAAATCCCGCTGGGAGCTGCTTGTACGTCTACCTGCTCCCATGCCTGTGCAAACCCACTCGCCTTTTCCTGGGGGATTTTAGAAAGCGGCTGGTGCAAAGAGGAATCAGAGCTGGCAACCACGGTCCCGTTCCGGTCGAGAAGAGTGACCGTGCCAGACTGGGAGAAATCCACTGTCTCAACGAGCCCGCTGAAATAAGACAGGCTCAATATCTCTGCCACATAACCGGTTCTTTGGCCGCCGTCGTTGATGGCAACCAGGTTGAAGCAGGAGTTCTCTCCGTTTCCAAACCGACCGCATTCCGTAAGATCGGTGTACACCGACTCAAAGGAGGATAGCTCCTTCATTTCTTCGGTAATTGGGAAAAAAGCCCCCACGTTGTTCTCGTTGCTGGAGGATAGAATCTGGCCGTTTTCGTCCATCAGAATGATTTCATTGAGAAAATCCAGCTCCCTTGCCTTGCGGTGAAGAATATCGGTTACCTCCCGGCGGTTTTGCTCGTCGAAGCTTCCGGGCGTTTCGGACAGGAGCCTGCCAATTTGGGGCAACTGTGCGGTCAGACGCATGTGGATGGAACGCTGCTCAAAAAAGCGTTCGAAACTGTCCGTCTGCTGTATGGTGGAATGAAGCAGATTGGTCTGCAAAAGCGCTTCGGTTTTCTGATAAAAGGATCCGATTTGCAGGGCGCTGACCAGCGTCACCGACACAATCGAGACCACCAAAAGCAAAAGCAGGAACAGACGCTTTATTTTCAAAGTTGAATCATCACCTTATTCACGGAATACATGGAACGGTTTCCATGCTCGCGGTAGCTGGCTGCCGTTTCTTCGAAAAGAAGTAGGCCCTGTAGCTTTGTGCCGCTGCCTTTCGGCAGGTTTACGATTATATAAGGATACGAATTTTTTACATAGTGTTCTAATTATAGTACATCCCATTTTTTTCTTCAACCACAAAACAAATGAAAGAGACGGTTATTTACCGCCTCTTTCGTTCGTTTGCACAGGAGAAAAGGAAAGCCGGGAAAATTTATTCGTCGGTGTCCTGCATGGCGTCGTAGCCTTCCTCGCCGGTACGGACTTTGATGACATTCTCTACGTCGTAGACGAAGATCTTGCCATCGCCGATGTGGCCGGTGTAGAGGACTTTTTTGGCCGTGTCGATCACAGTGCGGACCGGGACCTTGCAGACCACGATTTCCACCTTGATCTTGGGCAGCAGGTTCATTTCCACGGGAACGCCGCGGTAGTATTCCGTCGCGCCCTTCTGGATGCCGCAGCCTAAGACCTGGCTGACCGTCATGCCGGTGACGCCGATGCGGTTCATTGCCGCTTTCAGGGCGTCAAACTTCGATTTGTTCATGAGAATGCTGATTTTGGTAATTTTCACGTCGCAAGCGGGCGTCTCAGAGGGAGCAGACACCACCTGTACGGGAACTGCTTCGTTGATTCCAACCGTATCGGAGCCAACCGGGGCTTCCACCGCCAAGTCCGCATCATAGCAGTGCTCCACTGCGGGCATAAAGTCCGCATAGCTGCTTGCGATGCCGTGCTCTCTGGAGTCGAGGCCGGCGATTTCTTCTTCCTTGGAAACCCGCAGACCAACCGTCTTTTTGATAAGGAAGAACACAATGGTCATGGTGACGGCCACCCACGCGATGACCGAAACGACGCCCAGCGCCTGCACGCCAAGGAAGGCAAAGCCGCCGCCGTAGAAGAGGCCGCCGTCGGTAGCGAAGAGGCCCACCATCAAGGTGCCCGCCGCGCCGCACATGCCGTGCACGCCGATGGCGCCAACCGGGTCGTCGATCTTGAGAACCTTATCGATAAACTCAATGCCAAAGACCACCACAAACGCGGCGATCAGGCCGATGAAAAAGGCGCCGAAGGGATCGACCATGTCACACCCGGCGGTGATGGCCACCAGGCCCGCCAGAGAACCGTTTAAGGTCATGGAAACGTCCGGCTTCTTATAGCGGATCCAGGTGATGATCATCACGGCGACGGTGGAAGTGGCTGCTGCCAGGTTCGTGGTAACAAAGATGTTGCTGGCGGTGGTCAGGGTTTCATCGCCCGTCATGGAGACAGTGGAACCGCCGTTAAAGCCAAACCAGGCAAACCACAGGATAAAAACGCCCAGGGCAGCCAAGGTCAGGCTGTGGCCGGGAATGGCGCGGGGCTTGCCGTCCTTTCCGTATTTGCCGATACGGGCGCCCAGCATTTTCGCACCCACCAGGGCTGCAACGCCGCCGACCATGTGCACCGCCGTAGAACCGGCAAAGTCATGGAAGCCCAGCTCGCTCAGCCAGCCGCCGCCCCAGATCCAGTGACCGGAAACCGGATAGATGACCAGGCTGATGATGGCGCTGTAAATGCAGTAGGAGATGAACTTGGTGCGCTCCGCCATGGCGCCGGAGACAATAGTCGCCGCCGTAGCGCAAAACACCGTCTGGAAGATAATGAAGGCCGCTGTGGGATAGGTGGAGCTATAGTCGCCCTGGATAAAGAAGTCCAGCCCTCCGATGAACGGACCATCTCCGCCGAACATCAGCCCAAAGCCGATGAACCAGAACACGACAGTGCCGATGGCGAAGTCCATCAGGTTTTTCATGATGATGTTGCCTGCGTTTTTTGCTCGTGTCAGACCCGTTTCTACCATAGCGAAACCGGCCTGCATGAAGAACACCAGCAATGCGCCGATTAACACCCACATTGTGTCAACGGATGAGAACATAAGAGATACCCCCTCAGAATAAAAATTCGACGTGCAATTTGCCCGGTCCAGGCCGCTTTCAGCAGGTCCGGGTCAAACTGCACGTCGTTGTGCATGACGGTTTATCGGTTTGTCAATTACACACGGAACAAAAGGTCGCCGTAGGTGGGGAAGGGCCAATGCTTTTCGGCTGTAATGGTTTCCAGCTCGTCGGCCACCGCCCGAAGCTCCCGCATGGCGCCAAAGACCGACTCGTAATAGTAGTTGGCACTGTCGGTAAGTTCGGTGTGGTTTTTAGCGCCGAGGATTGCTTCGTCAAGCTTCTCCGTCTTTTTGTAGAGACAATAGGACAGATTGGAAAGCTTTTCGAGCAACGCTTCCTCTACCTGGCAGCTCAGCTGTGCAGAGAAGGCTTTCTTGTCCTTTGCGGTTTCGCTGAGCTCTTTGATGTAGCTGCCCACCGCCGGAAGAATATCTCGCCGGGCCATTTCCAGCATGGTCAGCGCTTCAATGTGCAGCACCTTGCAGTAATTGTCCAGCTGGATTTCAAACCGGGAATGCATTTCCTCCGGTGTAAAGATGTTATGCTTGGTAAAAAGCTGGATGTTGCGGTCGGCGATGTAGTAGGGAAGCGCCTCGGCAGTGGACTTGAGGTTATAAAGCCCGCGGCGTTCGGCCTCTTTGACCCATTCGTCGGAATAGTTGTTGCCGTTGAAGATGATGCGCTTGTGGTTTTTCATGGTATCCTGGATGATGGCGGTGACCGCTGCGGAGAAATCCTCCGATTTTTCCAGGATGTCAGCGAACTGGGAAAGCTCTTCGGCTACAATGGTATTGAGCATGATGTTCGGGCAGGCGATGGACAGGGAAGAGCCCAGCATCCGGAATTCAAACTTGTTGCCGGTAAAGGCGAAGGGAGAGGTGCGGTTGCGGTCGGTGGTGTCCTTCTGGAAATGGGGGAGCACCTTGACGCCGGTTTCCATATCCACTCTTCCGTGACCTTCGTAGGTGCCGCCCTTCTCAAAGGATTCGAGTACCTCGGTGAGCTCGTCGCCCAGGTACATGGAAAGGATGGCCGGCGGCGCTTCGTTGGCACCCAGGCGGTGATCGTTGCCCGCCGTGGCAACCGAGACGCGCAGCAGATCCTGGTATTCGTCCACACCCTTGATGACCGCGCACAGGAAAAGGAGAAACTGGGCATTTTCATGAGGAGAATTGCCCGGCTCGAGAAGGTTGAGCCCGGTGTCGGTGGAGATGGACCAGTTGTTGTGCTTGCCGCTGCCGTTGACGCCGGCAAAGGGCTTTTCATGCAGCAGGCATGCGAGACCGTGGCGTTCGGCCACCTTTTTCATGATCTCCATGGTCAACTGGTTGTGGTCGGTGGCCAGGTTCGTATCCTCGAAGATGGGGGCCAACTCATGCTGGGCAGGCGCTACTTCGTTGTGCTTGGTTTTCGCGTAAATCCCCAGCTTCCACAGCTCCTCGTCCAAATCCTTCATGAAGGCGGAGATACGGGGCTTAATGGTGCCGAAGTAATGGTCCTCCAGCTCCTGGCCCTTAGGAGGCTTGGCGCCAAAAAGGGTGCGACCGGTATACATCAGGTCCTTGCGTTTTTCAAAGAGTGCCTTGTCGATGAGGAAGTATTCCTGCTCGGGACCTACGGTGGTGATGACTCGTTTGGCGTCTTGGTTGCCGAAGAGACGCAGAATCCGCAGCGCCTCGGTGTTCATTACTTCCATGGAGCGAAGAAGCGGGGTCTTTTTGTCCAGCGCCTCGCCGCCGTAGGAGCAAAACGCGGTGGGGATGCAGAGGGAGCCGTCCTTGATAAAGGCGTAAGAGGTGGGGTCCCAGGCGGTGTAGCCGCGGGCCTCAAAGGTGGCCCGCAGGCCGCCGGAGGGGAAGCTGGAGGCATCCGGCTCGCCCTTGATGAGTTCCTTGCCGGAGAACTCCATGATGACGTTGCCGTCTCCGGTGGGGGAGATGAAACTATCGTGCTTCTCGGCGGTGATTCCGGTCATCGGCTGAAACCAGTGGGTAAAGTGGGTGGCTCCTTTTTCGATGGCCCAGTCCTTCATGGCGTTGGCCACCACGTTTGCCACGCTCAAATCCAAGGGCGTTCCCTTCTGAATGGTTGCTTTGAGCGCCTTGTAGGTGTCTTTCGGAAGCCGTTCCTTCATAACGGTGTCGTTAAACACGAGACTGCCGAACAATTCTGGAACCTTGCTCATACGGTTTTCCTCCAATCCCAATTTTGGCAATAAAAAAGGCGCCGCAGGCTTTCGCCCGCAGCACCTTTGCTGTCGATGGGCTTAGTATAGACCGGCCGGTTTCATTTGTCAACCCCTTTTCAAAATTTTTTGCAGGATTTTTTTGAACCCCTGCATTTTATAGGCGGGTTACCTCTACATAGCCCATTGCCCTTGTGGGAAAAAGGACAAGCAGTGAAATTTTTGCAAAAAAAGGTGCAAAAAGTTCTTGACAAGGAAATCACGCTGTTGTATGATGAGGGCGATGAACAAAGGCGTTCGTCCGAAGACAAAACCGCTTGTCTTCGGACGAACGCCTTTGTTTTTTTGTCGGCTTGCAAAAGCCTTAAGGAAAACAAAAGCATCCACAGAAGGAGGCAAACGGTATGCGCTTAGAAGGTCAGGTCCGGATTCCGTCGGGCTGCGCGATTTCGGGGATTTTTTCGAAGGATGGAGAAAAAATTGCAGGCGACCAGATCGTCCGCTCCATCGCCACCATGCACGACCGTTCCAACGGGTTGGGCGGCGGCTTCGCGGGATACGGCATTTATCCCCAGTACAAGGATTTCTACGCGTTTCATTTGTTTTATGACAGTGAGAATGCCAAGGAAACCTGTGAGGCGTTTTTAAACGAGCATTTCGACGTCATCAATCTTTCGAAGATCCCGGTACGAAAAACCCCTCAGATTACCGACGAACCTCTGATTTGGCGTTATTTCGTTACCCCCCTTCCCACCCGGCTGGCGCAAAGCCAGCTCGATGAAAAGGAGTTCGTGGTTCGCTGCGTTATCCGTATCAACTCCAAGATCGACGGGGCATACGTCTTCTCCAGCGGCAAGAACATGGGCGTCTTCAAAGCGGTGGGCTTCCCGGAGGACGTGGGCGAGTTTTACCGCCTGGATGAGTACGAGGGCTATTGCTGGACCGCTCACGGCCGTTATCCCACCAACACCCCCGGCTGGTGGGGCGGGGCGCATCCCTTTGCCATGCTGGACTATTCCATCGTTCACAACGGGGAGATTTCTTCCTACGACGCCAACCGCCGCTTTATTGAAATGTTTGGCTATCAATGCACCCTTATGACTGATACCGAGGTCATTACCTATATGGTTGACTATCTGCTTCGAAAGCAGGGGCTGAGTCTAGAAGAAATGGCTATGGTCATCGCGGCCCCCTTCTGGAGCACCATCGAACGAAAGCCGTCCGAAGAGCGGGAAAGGCTTACCTATCTGAGAAACGCGTTTTCCAGCCTTTTGGTCACCGGGCCTTTTTCCATTCTGCTGGGTTTCGACGGCGGCATGATGGCGCTAAACGACCGGCTGAAGCTTCGCTCCATGGTAGTGGGCGAAAAGGGTGAGCGGGTGTACGTGGCCAGCGAGGAATGCGCCATCCGCGTGATTGAACCCGAGCTCGACCGGCTGTGGTCGCCGGGGGGCGGCGAACCGGTCATCGTGACCTTGAACGGGAGGAATTGAATCATGGCAATTGATTTTTTATATCCGGACTATGAGGTGGTGCGCAATCCCAGCCGCTGCATCGCCTGCCGCGTGTGTGAACGACAGTGCGCCAACGAGGTGCATTCCTACGACGCCGAGCTCAACTGCATGGTCAGCGATGAGCGCAAATGCGTCAACTGCCACCGATGTGTGTCTTTGTGCCCCACCCGGGCGCTCAAAATCGTCAAGACCGACCATACCTTCAAGGAAAACGCCAACTGGACAGGGGAAACCATTTCCGAGATCTACCGTCAGGCGGGGAGCGGCGGGGTACTTCTTTCCTCCATGGGAAATCCCAAGCCTCTGCCCATCTACTGGGATAAAATGCTCATTAACGCCTCCCAGGTGACGAACCCTTCCATCGATCCCTTGCGCGAACCCATGGAAACCAAAGTGTTCTTGGGCAAAAAGCCCGATCACGTGGAGCGCGACGAGAACGGAAAGTTAATGAATAACCTGACGCCACAGCTGGAGCTGGCGGTGCCGGTGATGTTCTCCGCTATGTCCTACGGTTCCATCAGCTATAACGCCCACGAAAGCCTAGCCAGGGCTGCCCAGGCTCTGGGCACCTATTATAATACCGGCGAAGGCGGCCTGCACGAGGACTTTTACCAGTATGGAAAAAATACCATCGTCCAGGTGGCGTCGGGACGATTCGGCGTACATAAGGACTACCTGGAGGCGGGCGCCGCCATCGAAATCAAGATGGGCCAGGGTGCAAAGCCCGGCATCGGCGGGCATCTACCTGGGGCGAAGATTGTCGGAGACGTGTCGAAAACCCGCATGATTCCCGAGGGCTCCGACGCCATTTCCCCCGCACCTCATCACGACATTTATTCCATTGAAGATTTACGTCAGCTGGTCTATTCCTTAAAGGAAGCCACCGAGTACAAAAAGCCGGTGATTGTCAAAATCGCCGCAGTGCACAACGTGGCAGCCATCGCAAGCGGCATTGCCCGGTCTGGGGCGGACATCATCGCCATCGATGGGTTTCGGGGCGGCACGGGTGCGGCGCCCACCCGTATTCGAGATAACGTGGGCATCCCTATCGAGCTTGCTTTGGCAAGCGTGGATGCCCGCTTAAGAGAGGAAGGCATCCGAGGAAACGTGTCCTTGGTGGTGGGCGGCAGCATCCGCTCCAGCGCGGATATCATCAAGGCGGTGGCTTTGGGGGCGGACGCGGTGTATATCGCCACCAGCGCCCTGCTGGCTCTAGGCTGCCACCTCTGCCGCAGCTGCCATCAGGGCAAGTGCAACTGGGGCATCGCCACCCAGCGCCCGGAGCTGGTGCGTCGGTTAAACCCAGACGTAGGCTACCAGCGGCTGGTCAATCTCGTCACCGCCTGGAACCACGAAATCAAGGAAATGATGGGCGGTATGGGGATCAACTCCATCGAGGCGCTCAAGGGTAACCGCCTGATGCTTCGGGGCGTGGGACTTACCGACCGGGAACTTTCCATTCTGGGCATCCAGCACGCAGGCGAATAAGCGGCGTCAAGCCATCGGGAGGAAGCGGCAATGAAACGAATTTATGTCAATGAAAAATGGTGCTTGGGATGCCATTTGTGCGAATATTATTGCGCCTTCGCCAATTCCGGTGAGGACAATATGGCAAAAGCCCTCAAGGATGTGGTCATCCACCCGCGCATTCGCATCGAGCAGAAGGGAAACGTCAGCTTCGCGGTTTCCTGCCGCCATTGTGAAGAGCCCTTATGCGTCAAGGGCTGCATTTCCGGGGCGCTGACGGTGCAAAACGGCGTCATTTCCATCGACTCGGAGAAATGCGTGGGCTGCTATACCTGCATCCTGTCCTGCCCCTATGGGGCGATCATGCCGTCGGATACGGGAGCGGTGCAGAAATGCGAGCTTTGTACCAAAAACAAGGAAGGGCAGCCTGCCTGCGTCAAGGGTTGCCCCAACAAAGCCATTGTATTTGAGGAAAGGGGAGAGGTGCAATGACCCGGTACGTAATCATCGGTAATTCCGCGGCGGCGGTGGGTTGCGTGGAAGGAATCCGGCAGGCAGACCGGCAGGGTCCCATCACGGTTATTTCCGACGAGCCGCACCACACCTATTCCCGTCCGCTGATTTCCTATCTCTTGGAGGGAAAGACCGACCGGGTGCGCATGCAGTACCGGGGGGCGGACTTTTATGAAAACAACGGGGTTACCCCGCTGCTTGGGAAACGGGCCGCTTCCATTGACCCGAAGAAAAAGATGGTAATTCTAACGAGCGGCGAAAAAATTCCCTACGATAAGCTGCTGGTGGCGACCGGGTCGCGTCCCTTCCTGCCGCCGACCGAAGGCCAGGAAACGGTAACCAAGACCTTTACCTTTATGAACCTGGACAGCGCTCTGGCTTTGGAGCAGGCTCTTACTCCAGAAAGCCGGGTTCTCATTGTAGGCGCGGGGCTCATCGGGCTAAAATGCGCCGAGGGCATTGCCCACCGGGTGAATTCCATCACAGTGGTGGACATGGCCGACCGGATTTTACCCAGCATTCTTGACGAGGCAGGCTCCAAGCTGGTACAGGTGCATTTGGAGAAAAAGGGGCTTACCTTTCACTTGTCCGACTGCGTGGCAAAGTTCGAGCCGGATGCGGCCACGCTCAAAAGCGGGCAGCGGATTCCCTTTGACATCCTGGTGATGGCGGTGGGGGTACGGCCCAATACGTCTTTGATTGCCGACGCGGGCGGACAGGTCCGCCGGGGCGTGGTCACCGATGAATTCTGCCGTACGAGCCTTCCGGATGTTTACGCGGCGGGAGACTGTGCGCAAAGCTTTGACATTACCACCGGCCAGGAGCGAGTGCTGGCCCTCCTTCCCAATGCCTACATGCAGGGGGAAACCGCCGGGATTCATATGGCCGGCGGGAAAGGAAAACCCTACGACCGGGCCATTCCTATGAATGCCATCGGGTTCTTCGGGCTGCATATTATTACTGCCGGCAGCTATCAGGGCGAAGAGGTGCTCACACAAAAGGGAGACACGTATAAGCGCCTGTTTTACCAGGACGACCGGCTCAAAGGCTATATCCTCATCGGCAATGTGGAGCGGGCGGGCATTTACACCTCCCTCATCCGGGAGCAGACGCCCCTATCCTCGATTGATTTTGACTTAATCTGCGAAAAGCCCCAGTTGATGGCCTTTTCCAAGCGGGCTAGGGCGAAAGCCTTGAGCGGAGCGGCGGGCTGACCAAGCAGTATTTTAAATGCAACGAACAAAGGTGGGAATCAACATGAAAATCATCGCCTCGCACATGCACTTTCAGGATTTAAACGAATTGGTGCGCACGTCCACCGATCCGAAGGTGATCATTGACAACTGCATCGGCCAGAGATACATCGCAAGCGGACTCTCCCAGAAGGAAATCGTCATCAACGGTACGCCTGGCAACGCCCTGGGTGCGTACTTAAACGGCGCCTCCATCCTGGTCAACGGCAACGCCCAGGACGCAGCGGGGGATACCATGAACGACGGCGCTATTTTCATCAACGGCTCCTGCGGCGACGCGGCGGGCTACGCCATGCGCGGCGGCAAGATTTTCGTCAAGGGAAACGCCGGGTATCGGGCGGGCATCCATATGAAGGCCTATCAGGAGAAGGTACCGGTTCTGGTCATTGGCGGGAAGGCGGGCAGCTTTCTGGGCGAGTACCAGGCGGGAGGCGTCATTGTGGTGCTGGGCATCGGCAGCGGCGACAAGCCGCCGGTGGGCAACTTCTGCGGTACTGGGATGCACGGCGGGAAAATCTATCTGCGCTGCAAGACCCTGCCGGGAGACCTTCCGCCCCAGGTGGATGCAAAGGTGGCCTCCAAGGGTGAGCTTTCCTTTATTGAACCGGACGTGCGTGCCTTCTGTGAGGCGTTCGGCTACGACGCTGAGAAGATTCTCTCCGACCGGTTTTATCTTTTGACCCCCGATACCAAAAACCCCTACAAACAGCTTTATACTTATAATTAAATCGTGTATAATGATGCTAATCCGATTCGTCAGAGAGAATCAAACCCGACTGGGAGGTGCGGTCCTTGAATTATACCATGAGCGAGGTGCTGCAGTTCGTACAGGAGAACGACGTAAAATTCGTCCGCCTGGCGTTTTGCGATATGTTCGGCACGCTCAAGAACATTTCCATCCTTGCCGACGAGCTGCCACGCGCGTTTGAAAACGGCATATCCTTCGATGCGTCGGCGGTGCGTGGATTTTTGAACGTGGAGGAATCCGACTTGTTTTTGTTCCCCGACCCAGGGACGCTGTCGGTGCTTCCTTGGCGGCCCCAACAGGGAAGGGTGGTGCGGTTTTTCTGTGAAATCCGTCATCCCGACGGGACTCCTTTCGAGGGAGACGGGCGGCATATTCTTCGTCAGGCAGTAGAGAAGGCCGCCGGAATGGGGTACGTGTGTAAAATCGGGCCGGAATGCGAGTTTTACCTGTTTGAGGCGGACGACCGGGGAAAGCCCACCAAGATCCCTCACGACGAGGGCGGGTATTTGGACTTTGCGCCCCGGGATAAGGGGGAAAACGTGCGCCGGGAGATCTGCCTGACCTTGGAGGAGATGGACTTAAAGCCCGAAAGCTCCCATCACGAGCAGGGCCCGGGGCAAAACGAGATCGACTTTAAGTATTCCGACGCCCTGTCTGCCGCGGATAACCTGATTACCTTCCAGTCGGTGGTGAAGATGGTGGCGGCCCGCAACGGGCTGTATGCCTCTTTTTTGCCCAAGCCCTTTTCGGATCAGGCGGGCAGTGGGCTTCATATCAATCTTTCCCTGTCCAAGAATGGGATGAACCTTTTTAAAAACCGCAACGACGGCCATTCCCAGGAGTCGGAGCGGTTCATTGCCGGGATTTTAAACCGGGTGCGGGAAATCACCGCTTTTTTAAACCCTTTGACCAATTCGTACGCCCGGTTCGGCTGTTGTGAAGCGCCTAAATACGTTTCCTGGTCCCATCAGAACCGCTCTCAGCTGGTGCGCATTCCCGCCGCCAAGGGGGAATATTCCCGCATGGAGCTGCGTTCACCCGATCCTTCCTGCAACCCCTATCTGGCCTTTGCCCTGCTTATTTTTGCAGGCCTCGAAGGCATTGAGCAGCATATTGACTTAGGCGAGCCCACCAACCTCAACCTATACCGGGCGGATGAAATGACGCTTAAATCCTTCGCTGTCCTTCCGCAAACGTTGGGCGAAGCGCTGAAGATTGCCAAGGAAAGCGAATTCGTGCGTGCGTGCCTTCCTCAAAAGACGTTGGAAAAATACATCGCGGCCAAGGAACGGGAATGGCAGCTTTATGAGCAGGCGTCCGACAAGGCGGAGTTTGAGCACGCGTTTTATTTCTCTCAGGTTTGACGCAAAACATCCGATGTAAATGCTGAACCAGGTTCGAAAACGGTGGTGAAGACGATTGGAAAGTGTTCTGTTGGTATCCAGCTCCGAGAAGGCGGGAGAATCGCTCGCACAGCTTTTGCGCGCCGCGTCCTATGGGGATATTACCGAGCTTCGAAGCGGCACCGCTGCCCGGCGCGCCCTTTTGGATGCAAGCTTTGATCTGATTCTCATCAACACGCCGCTTTCCGATGAGTTCGGGCATGAGCTTTCCATAACGGCGGCCCAGTCGGGATCGGCGGGGGTTATTTTGATCGTCAAAAGCGAACTGGCGGACGATGTATCTGCCAAGGTGGAGGAATTCGGCATTCTGGTGGTGCCAAAGCCGGTGGGACGGGCGCTTTTTTACCAATCCTTGAAGCTGATTTCCGCCACCAGACGGAGAATTTTGAATCTCAAGCAGGAAAACGTCAAGCTGCAAAAGAAGATTGAGGAAATCCGCTTAGTAGACCGGGCCAAATGCGTGCTCATCCAGCACCTGCACTTCACCGAGGCGCAAGCCCACCGGTACATTGAAAAGCAGGCGATGGATCTGCGGGTGACCCGCAGGGAAGTGGCGGAGAATATTTTGAAGACCTACGAAATGTAAAAAGCACCGGGTAAAATACCCGGTGCTTTTTAGGCTGGAATTATTCATGATAAGCGATGGTTTTGATGGTAAAATCCTCTTTGTCATAATCAAAGTTTGGATTGAGATAGGGGTCGTTGTGCTGCAAGGCAGGCTTCCATTTTTTCTGGAAGTAATTTACTTCTGACTTAAAACGGCCATAATGCTCCGGATTCATATCGTTTCCACGGCTTTTGGATTCATAGTGATACAGCTCTGCAAAAGGCGTAAAACAAATAAGATAACCGGCTTGCCGGATTTTCAGGCAGAGATCCACGTCGTTAAACGCTACCGCCAGCTTTTTGTCAAAGCCTCCGACCTCTTCGAACACCGACTTTTTCACCATCATGCAGGCAGCGGTGACACCGGAGAGATCCTGCGCATAGGAAAGACGCCCCATATAGCCAGGATGGTTACGGGGAAAGCCCCGGTGCAGATGACCGGCCAAAGTCAGCAATCCAATCCCTAAGCCTGCATGCTGAATCGTATTGTCCGGATAGTAAAGTTTTGCTCCCACTGCACCCACTTCACTGCGCTGGGCGTACATGAGCATCTCTTCGATCCATTTTGGAGTGATGATTTCCACATCGTTGTTGAGCAGCAGATAATAGTCGCCCTTTGCAAAGGTCACACCGAAATTGTTGATGGCGGAATAATTAAATTTGCCTTCCCAGGTAACGACCTGGACATTGTCGTATTTTTCCAAAGTTCTGTAATAGTCAAATGTGGAGGAACTGGTGGAGTTGTTTTCCACGACAATAATTTCATAGTTTGGATACGTGGTTTTACGCAAGATGGACTGCAGGCATTTGTCCAAATCCTCAATGTGATCCTTTGTGGGAATGATAATGGAAACCAGAGGTTTACAGGTGAGTTTATACGCAATACGGTAAAAAGAGGGCATGTTCTCAATCAGGGAAACCTCTCCTTGAATCCCGACGCGGTCAAGATGCTCGGAAAGCGCCTTTTTGGCTGCGGTGATGCAATAGGGTTTGGCGCTGATGTCGCTGGCCACCGATTTTGCATGGTTGCGCCAATAGTAAAGAATTTTCGGGACGTGGACGATTTTTTCCGCCTTTTCCGTCAGCCGCAGAATAATGTCGTAATCCTGGCTGCCGTCACATTCAGGATGGAACCATCCGGCTTGGTCGAGCAGCGCTCTGCGGAAGGTGGACAGATGGCAGATGTAGTTGTTGCTGCGCAGATTGTCAATGGCAAAGTCCGGTTTCAGATGGACAACAGTGACGTCGTCTATGCTGGAAGCAAACGTCAGCTCGTCGGTATAAATAAAGTCCGCACCCTGGTCGATCGCTTTGCGCACTTCAAAGAGAGCGGCGGGATGAAGCAGATCGTCGTGGTCGAGCAGAGAAATATAGTCTCCGGTTGCCATCTCGATGGCCGCATTGGTGTTATGGGAAATGCCTTTGTTTTCGGAAAGCTTTTGATACCGGATACGGGAATCTTTGGCCGTGTACTGGGCACAAATGGCGCCGGTCCTGCCGTCGTCGCTGTCACTGGCGTCCGCAAGACAAAGCTCCCAGTTTCGATAGGTTTGATTGATACAGGAGTCGATCATTTCCCTGAGAAAGACCGGCGGCGTATTATAAAGAGGGACGAGGATGCTGATTTTTACCTCTTTGTCAAACTTCGTTTCAAGCTGTTTGACAGCGGTTTCAGCGGACAGAAATTTTCCCATGCTCAGGCTGTTTTTGGGAATATAACGCCGTAGAATCCGTTTTGCCTTGATCTTTTTTGCAATTCCCGAAAACCCAGTCTCACGAAACAGACGAAAACCGTTTACCAATTTTCGCACCAGCGGAATTCTGCGCAGGGCATTTTTGCACTTGGTAACCGTCCAACGCCCGGGCTTTGTAAGCTTCCACCATTTGGAGTCTAAAATCTCCTGATACAGAGACTGCTTATGATCACGGTCAGCAATGAGGGCCCTGAGTTGGTTTTGCATGTCGTCGAGGGTGCTATTAAGCCGTTCCAAAGCCGCTTCATTCTTGCTTTTGGCCTCGTTTAAAGCACCGACGGAATTTTCAAGATTGGAAATGAGAATCTCATTTTTGCTTTTGACATCGTTTAAGAGAGCAACGGAATTCTCCAGGTCGGAAATAAGGAGATCCTTGCGGCGAAGGATCTGGTCATACTGGTTGGTTATGTTTTCGCGGGTGAGCCGGCAGTATTTTTCATAGTCCTCAACCAGACTACCTAGCTGTTTTTGATCGGCGCGATAAAAACACAAGGCTTGGGAGGAGATATAGGATGGGTCGTAATCCAGTTTGTGGAGAAATTGATACGGTGCAAAGTGCTTGACCCAGTATTCCGGCTGCTGTACATTGAAATGAGTGGGTTCATCCTTGGCGTCCGGCGTGGAAGAAAGCAGCAACGTATCGGTATAGGAACACATCTTTTTAATGAGAGCCAGTCCGTCCGGTTCCTCTAGATGCTCGATCATTTCAATGCAGGAAACCATGTCGTAACGTTTTGGAAAATCTTCAGGCAGGTCCTCCAGGGCAGACTGGGCTCTGCAATAAGGACGGATATCCTCCCGTACCTGGCCGATGGCATAGGAAGAAACGTCGATTCCGTATGCGTTTACCCCGCGGTCCCGCAGTGCGGCAACCAGCCAGCCCATTGCACAGCCGATATCCAGAAAGGTGTTTGGATGAAAGTCCTCTACCACCTTATCGGCAACATGCTGATAAAATTCTTGCAGGCTGGGATTGTCCCGGTAAGAAACCGCCCCGTCCGCCGTAGCATAGGCGTCATAATATTCTTTGTTATAGAATTGACGGTAGTCCATTCGTTATCCTCCAATGATGGTTTGATCCTTTTTCTCGGTCGTGTGATTAAGAAGCACCACTGGGTTCTCGAACTGCTCTTAATATGTGTATACCGAATCTTTAGACGGTAAAAAGCAGTCGGATCAACAGGAAAAAGTACTGATTTTTAAACTATAGCACATTTCCACATCCATGTAAATTGACTGTTTGTTAAAAAGAAAGACGGGCCAAGGGGGATATTTGGTTTTTTCTGCAAAGATTACGTCGGGCACCTTGCAGACAGGACATAGCGAAAAAACGGAACAGCAAAACGGTGTTTGCTTCATTTTTGCCGCCCGGTGTTTGCGTTATACGGTGCCGGGACGATATCATAAAAAAGACGCATGAAAAGAGAGAATAATCGCCTTTTTTTGGCAATCTACCCTTTGAGATGCGAATGGAAATGTTAGAGCATTGGGAGGAATTCAACATGACACAAAGGACAGCGCAGCTAATGGATACCATGATTGCTTATGACCAGGGAGATCCCAAACGCATTCAGCATTTTTTGAAGGTATATGCGTTTGCCCAGACAATCGGCCGGCTCGAAGAGCTTCCAAAGGAGATACAGGAGGTTTTGGAACTGGCGGCGATCGTCCATGATGTGGGGATTCGCAACAGCCTTTTGAAATACCATTCCAGCGCCGGAACCTATCAGGAAATTGAGGGACCGCCGGTAGCGAGGAAGATGCTCACCGGACTGGGATTTCTACCCCAGGTGGTGGAACGGGTGTGCTTTCTTGTTTCCCGCCATCACACCTATACGCAAATTGATGGACTCGATTATCAGATTCTCGTAGAAGCGGATTTTCTGGTAAATCTCTATGAAGAACAAGCGGGAAAGGATGCGGTTGCCGCGGCAAGGGAACAAATTTTCCGTACGAAGACGGGACGAAGGTTTCTCGACGGTCAATTCCCTTTTGCTTCGGCGCAGTCCAGGTAAAACAGCATTGTAATACGAGAGGTTTCGGGTTCTTGCCGGATACGAGCCTAGAGATAAGTCTGTGGCCTAGTTGGACATAAGGACCGTTTTCTATTGGGCCAAAAAGAAGCAAAGGGAGGCAAAGGCAATTGCTTTTGCCTCCCTTTGCTAGAAATCTGCGAAAGGAAAAAAGGGTGTTTCCTTTAAAAAATGAAAGGTACGGTAGGAAATAACCGACCTATTTATAGAAGAAAAAGGGCTCTATGAGAGGAAAAAGAGAAGAAAAGGCGATTTACGCACGAAAAAAGAAGCACAATCAAGGAAAAATAGAAAAACAGTGGAACATTTGGGCGGATTCCACTATAATAGAGAGAATTTAAGAAATAGGGGGGATTATCAAAATGGCAGGGAGAAAAAAAGGGTGTTTGCTGTTGGCGCTGCTGCTGATTATGGTTATGGCGCTTAGCGGCTGCCAGAACAGCGGCTTCGAGGGAAAGCTGGACGCAAAAAACCCGGTTTCCATCGAAATCTGGCATTACTACAACGGCCCGCAGAAAACGGAATTTGACCGGCTTGTCACCGAGTTCAACGAAACAGTGGGCAAGGAAAAGGGAATCATCGTGGAGGCTTTCAGCCAGGGCAACAGCATTTCTGCTCTGGTGGAAAAAGTCATGGACGCGGCCAACAAGAAGGTGGGGGCGGGGGAAATCCCGGATGTGTTTGCCGCCTATGCGGATACGGCCTACCAGGTGGACCAGCTGGGCCTGGTTGCTTCGCTGGACACGTACCTTACCAAGGAAGAGCTAGATGAATACGTGGCCCCTTATATGGAAGAGGGGCGGTTTGACCAGGAGGGAGCCTTGAAAATCTTCCCCATTGCGAAATCCACCGAGCTTTTTATGCTCAATAAGACTGATTGGGACCGTTTTGCCGCCGCCACCGGCGCAAAGGAAGAGGAGTTGCAGACCATGGAAGGTTTATGCCGCATCGCGACAAGCTATTACGAATGGACTGACAGCCTGACGCCCGAAGCAAACGACGGCAAAGCCTTTTTCGGCCGGGATGCTATGGCCAATTATATCATTATCGGCAGCAAGCAGTTGGGTACCGAGATTTTCTCGGTGAACAACGGTCAGGTTGCCTTCCAGGTAGATGAAACAATTATGCGAAAACTGTGGGATAATTACTATGTGCCCTACATAAGTGGGTATTTTGCATCTTATGGAAAATTTCGGTCGGACGACGCGAAAACCGGGGATATCATCGCCTTGGTCGGCTCCACTTCTGGCGCTGCTTATTTTCCGGATAAGGTCACTGTTAACGACACGCAAAGCTATCCCATCGAGGTGGACGTATTCCCGGCTCCTTGCTTTGAGGGCACACAGAAATACGCGGTACAGCAGGGTGCGGGGATGGTGATTACCAAGTCCAACGAAACCAAGGAATATGCGGCCACTGTATTTTTGAAATGGTTTACCGACGCAAAGCGTAACATTGCGTTTTCAGTAGGTTCAGGCTATCTGCCGGTGAAAAAAGAAGCGAACAACGTGCAGATGGTAAACGAAGCTCTCGAAAAGCAGGAGGATTCCACGGTTACCGCCAACCTGAAGAAATCCCTTCCAGTCGCCATCGAGCAGGCAAACACATACGAGCTTTATACCAACAAGGCATTTGAAGGCGGGACAAAGGCGCGGGATGTGCTGGAAACGTCTATGCAAAATAAGGCGAAGGCAGACCGGGCGGCGGTAGTAGAGTTGATGAACCAGTCGATTTCTCTCAAAGATGCCGTGGCCCGGTATAATACCGACGACACGTTTTCTGCGTGGCTCGAAAGCTTCCAAAAGGAATTAAACGCCGCCGTCCAATAATTCCAAAGAAAGACGGAAGGTGCGAAAGCAGAATGGAGCGAATGAAGAAACTCAAAAGCAACTCCATCATGAAAAAGATGCTTTTCCCCATGATCGTAGTCATGCTGGTACAGGCAGGCCTGTTTGCCGGCACCATTCTTTGGGGCGGCACCATCGAGCAACTCAATAACAATTCCTTTGATATTCTCAACGAACGAGTCATCAACCGCAAGAATTATCTGCAAAACGAAATGATCCAGCGCTGGTCCAATTTGACGGAAACGGAGGAGTCGGTCAACAACAAGGTCGCCCGGGTGCTGGCGCAGGAAAACGCTGCCCTTGTCGATATTACGGCCAATTCGCCCTTAGCTGTCGAAATCCTCGAACAAACCAGCACGGACATTCTTTATTTGATTCGCAAAAACTCCGTGACCGGCGCGTTTTTGATTCTCAACGGGCAGGACTCGGCCGATTTGTCTGCTGGGGATATGGTTAAGTCCGGCCTTTATATCCGGGACGATGACCCAGTGACCAACCCGAACGATACCTCCGACCTGCTCATTGAGCGGGCGCCCTCCGCCATTACCAAGACGCTGGGCATTCCCATGGATACCGGCTGGTATCCTACCTTCCAGTTCTATGCCGACGACCCAGAGTACGGCCGGTTTTATCAAAAGCCTTTCCAGGCGGCGGTGGAGCACCCGCAGATATCCGCGGCTGATCTTGGTTACTGGTGCCGCCCTTTTTGCCTATACGGCGATGAGGAGGAAGTTATCACCTATTCCATTCCTCTGCGGCAGGAGGATGGGACGGCGTACGGGGTGCTGGGGGTGGAGCTCAAGCTCGATTACCTGCGTACCATGCTCCCTTCCGAAGAAGTGGACGCCAGCGACAAAGGCGCATACCTTTTGTGTGTGGACGAAAACGAGGACATGCAGGTAGACCTGGTGCTGGCAAGCGGCCCTATTTCCAAGGTGCTGTTCGGAGAGGAAAAGAGGGTGGTCCTTGCGCCCCCGCCGGATTATACCAACGTCTACCGCCTGGAAAGAAACGAGAGGATTACTGATACCACCTTTGCAAGCCTGCAGTACCTCAAGCTCTATAATTCCAACACGCCTTTTGAAAATGAGAAGTGGGCTTTGGCTGGAATTGTACAGAGTAAGACCCTGCTAAGCTTCTCAAGAAGCGTACAGACCGCCGTGCTTATTGCATTGGTGCTATCTTTGTTCATCAGCATTGTCAGTGTCCTGATGGTGGGTTCCTTTTTTACTAAGCCCATTACCGCCTTAGTGCGCAAGGTGCGGGAAAGCGACCCGACCAAGCCGGTACAACTGGAAAAGACCCGCATTACCGAGATCGACGAGCTGGCGTCGGCGGTGGAAGCTCTGAGCAGCAGTGTGTTTGACTCGGCGTCCAAGCTTTCCCAGATCATCCACATGGCTAACATCCCGATCGGCGCGTTTGAACAGCAAAAGGGTGTGGACCGGGTGTTTTGTACCGACGATTTTTTTGACATTATGGAAATCGAAGGTCCAGACAAAGCGTCCTATCTCCCCGTGCAGCAGTTTGCCCGGATGCTAAGGGAAAAAGAGCGGTATGTGGATGCCATGGAGGACGGCGGGCAGGTGAAGGTTTACCGTATGCTTACCAAGGAGGGTGTGCCCAAATGGGTGCGCGTCAAGCTGGTGCAGGACGGGGAGCATATGCTGGGGGTTGCGGTGGACGTGACCCAGGAAATGCTCGAAAAGAAGAAGATCGAGTACGAACGGGATTACGACCTGCTCACAAACCTTCTAAACCGCCGGGCCTTCCACGCTAGGATTGCCAAGTGCTTTGAGAACCCCAAAACGCTGAGGACGGCGGCCTTTGTTATGTTTGACCTGGATAATCTCAAATACATCAACGACACCTACGGCCATGATTTTGGTGACGAATACATCCGCTGCGCCGCTTCCATTTTCAAAGAATTCATTGCCTATAACGGCGTCGTTGCGCGCATGTCCGGCGATGAATTCTATGTGTTCCTTTCCGGCTATGAAGACAAAAAACAGATCCGACGGGTGATTGGAGACGTACGTGAGAATTTGCGCAAGGCGACGCTGACCTTGCCTGATTCCCGTACCATTAAAATCCGGGCATCTGCCGGCGTCTCCTGGTATCCGGGTGATTCGGCTTCCTATGAGGAGCTTATCAAATACGCAGATTTTGCTATGTACAAGGTCAAGAACACCATTAAAGGCGAACTCTATGAGTTTGACCGGGAAAGCTACAACCGGGATTCCTTCCTGCTGCGCAGCCGGGAGGATCTCAATAAGCTTATCGACGAGGAGCTGGTGGAATATGCCTTCCAGCCGATTGTAGATGCGCAAAGCGGCCGGGTGTTTGCCTACGAAGCACTTATGCGCCCGCAGATGGGCACCCTCAATTCGCCAGTGGATGTGCTGCGTCTGGCTAGGTCCCAGTCCAAGCTCTACCAAATCGAGCACCTGACCTGGTTTAAGGCGCTCAAGGCCTTTGACCGCAACCAGGAGGCGCTTGCCGGGTGCAAGGTATTCATCAACTCCATTCCCAACCAGCTTCTCACCGAGAGCGATATTTACGACATTGAAAAGCTCTACCGCCCGCTTTTGGAGCGCGTGGTGATCGAGCTGACCGAGAACGACGAAATCGACGAGCAGGCCACCAGCCGCAAACAGCGCCTGGTACAGTATTGGGATTGCTGCTTGGCGCTTGACGATTTCGGTTCGGGCTATAACGGGGACGCGGTGCTGCTGTCGATTACACCGGACTTTGTCAAGATCGATATGTCCATTGTCCGGGGAATCGATGAGGATCAGAACCGGCAGGTACTCTTCGAAAACCTAATCGCCTATTCCAAGGAACGCCACATTAAGGTGATTGCAGAAGGGGTGGAAACCAGAAGCGAAATGGAAACGCTCATTGCTTTGGGCGCGGATTATATGCAGGGTTATTATCTTGGAAAGCCCAGCTATCATCCTCAGGGCATTGAGGAATCCACCGTGCAGGAAATTAGGGCAGCGGCAAAACGAAGAAAAGAATGAGCCTGCTCAAACCGGCTTTCCTCTCCGGCAAACAAAAACGAATGGCGAACAAAAAACAGAATCCGCCTTTCATAGAATGGGCAGATGAAAAAAGGAAGAGGGCCGGGAGCAATCCCGGCCCTCTTCCTTTTTATAGTTAAAACCATTTGCGCTTTTTAAAAAACAGCAGACAAGCCGCCACCACAATCAGGCTTACGGCAATGACGATGGGATAGCCGTAAGGAGACTGGTATTCGGGCATATTAAAGTTCATTCCATACCAGCCGGCCACCAGGGTGAGGGGAAGAAAAATAGCGGTGATGACGGTGAAAATCTTCATGGTGGTGTTAAGGTTGATGTCCACCTCCGCCTGGTACGCCTCCCGGATTTGGGTGACGTAATCACGCAGGCCGAGTACGTTGTGATAAAGCCGGTCGGCCTTGCCGGCTAGAATGCGAAAGGCGCGCAGAGACCGCTTGTCGAACAATCCGTTTTCATTGCCGTCGATGTAGGAAAATACGTCGAGCAGCTGCTCGTAATACCGCCGCAGCACCATCAGCCGCTTGCGCAGAACGATGATGCGGCGCACATAGTCTACCTTTTGCCGGTCGAGAAGGATTTCGTCCTCTAAGCTGGTAATCTCCTGTTCGATCCCCTCTAAACGGGGCGTGTCCTTTTCCAGCAGAATTTTAAAAAAATCGCACAGCACCCGGCCAAAGCTTTGATCTGCATTGTCGTCCTTGCGAATGCGCTCCATCATGGCTATTACGCGTTGCGGTTCCTTGCAGGCAAAGAGCATGTTCTCCCGTTGCAGGAAGACGAAGACAGTCGAAATAGAATCGGTTTGGCCCGCGTGGGCGAGGGTGTGGATACAGAAAAGGTCCAAATGGTCGTGGCATTCGACGCGGGTGGAGTGATTCTCAAACGCTTCTGCCAGAAACAAGGGAGAAAGCCCAAAATCCGCCGCGGCCGCCGTCGCCTGCTCTAAGCCGAATACGCCGATGCGCTGGCCGATGCCGGCGTCTTCGGTGCCGGCTTCCTGGGTCTGGGGCAGGAGGCTTCCATTTTTCATCTGGTAACGCAAGCGAATCGACTCCTTTGTGCAATAAGGTTGCTTTTATTTTACCACTTGAAGACCTTGGCTGCAACCGGGACAAAGCAGCTACCTGAAAACGGACAGGAACCAGGAAGCCTTCTTTTGAGTACATTGGAAGGAAAGGGTTGCATGCGAACGAGCCATGCCAATTTCGATGGAAAGGAAAGATCGTGGGAAAGGGGGAGAGCAGCTTGAAAACGGGAGTCGCCCTGATGGGCGATGGATCCAGCGCTGCGGCGGCCATCGGCGCGCTGGCGGCGCTGCGCAAACTGGAGATTCGGGTGGCGGCAGTGTCTGCAACCGGGACGGCTGCGCTGCCGGCGCTGCTTTTTTGTCAGGAGGTGGATACCTCTGCCCAGCTGGGGGCGCTGATAAGGCTGCTGCGCTTTGAAAACCGGGGCGGCCCGGTTTCCCGCTGGCGGCGCAAACGGCGCTTAACTAAGATTTTAGAACAAGCGGGGATCGCGCCGTTTGGCCCGCTGCCGCCCGCTTGCGCTTTGTCGGCCTTCGACCTGCAGCGGGCTAAGGATATAACTGCGGTTGCGATTGCACCTGCAATGGCAGGAGATTCGGCGGTGGTCGCCCGAGCAGAGGCGCTGCCCATGTCCTTAGCCTGCATTTTCGGGGAAAAGACCTTATTGACCGCCCGGGGTGAGCGGTATTTGTTATACGGAAATGTTTTGCTCAAGACCTCCCTGCTCTGGCCCTTGCGGGAGCTGGGCGCCAAACGCCTACTGCTGGTGGAGGCCGATACCGGGCCGGGCGGGGAAAATGCCCGGGAGGACAAAGCGGCCCGGCGGCTGCAGGATCTTTTGGACGCGGGCGCGCTCAAACGGGTGCTGGCTATCCGGGTGCCGGCGCCGAAGGACCGGGAAAACGTGGGAGAATGGGCCAAGGCAGGCTATGCGGCGGTGATGGAGAAACGGATGGATATTTATGACTGCCTGTGGAATACCTGAAAGATTGCGGTTGAATCAAACGGGCAAAAGTGGTAAAATAAAACGATATCAACGAGTGGCGCCTCTTTGCCCGAAGGCTTGGGCAAACGGGGGAAAATCAGACGGTGAGGATAGTCTATGGGAAGAAAAAGATGGGTGCTTCATTCCTTTGACCGGGCGGCGGCGAATGCGCTGAGCGAATCGGGCCAGTTTTCCGGCCTGCTCAGCGTGCTGCTGGCCGGGCGCGGCTTTGACGATCCACAAGCGGCCATTGCATACATAAACGGGGCAGACGCCTTTGAAGATCCGTTTTCCTTTGCGTATCTTTGCGCCAGGGACGCGGACGTGCGCACCTATATTCCCCAGCGGGAAGGAGAGGGCTACGGGCTCAACCGGGAGGCCGTAGCCGCCCTTCATGCGGACGGGGTTAAGCTCCTAATTACAGTGGACAACGGCGTATCCGCTCTTGAGGAAATCGACTATGCAAATTCCCTTGGGATGGACGTGGTGGTGACCGATCACCATACCCCCGGCGATGTGCTGCCCAATGCCTGCGCGGTGGTAAACCCCCACCGGGCCGACTGTCCCAGCCGGTTTCACGATTATGCAGGGGTAGGCGTGGCCTTTAAATTGGTACAAGCCTTGGAAGGCGGTGAGCCGGAGGGGCTCTTGGACGAGTATGCGGATTTGGTTGCCATCGGCACCATGGGGGACGTGGTTCCCTTAAAGGGGGAAAACCGGATACTGGTCCAGCGGGGGCTTTTGCACCTGAGTAACTCCGACCGGGCGGGCGTGGCCGCACTGCTGGACGCGGCAGGGATGACCGGGCGCCGGCTTACCGGTACAAACGTGGCGTTTTCCTTAGTCCCTCGCATCAATGCCGCAGGACGTATCGGCTCTCCCGACCGGGCGGTTCGCCTGCTTTTGACGGAGGACCCCCAGGAGGCCCAAGACCTGGCCCAGGAGATCGACGGGGAAAACCGGCTTCGCCAGCAGATTGAAGCGGACATCCTTCAAAAGGCCCAGCAGATTCTGGACGAAAACCCGGCCTTTGCTTACGACCAGGTGTTGGTGCTGGCCGGAGAGGGATGGCACAAGGGGGTCATCGGTATCGTGGCCTCCAAGATGATGGAGCGGTATGCCAAACCCTGTATTTTGATTTCCATCGAAGGAGAGATGGCAAAAGGCTCCGGTCGGAGCATCGAGGGCTTTTCGCTGTACGATGCCATCGCCGCCTGCTCGGTGCACCTGACCCGGTTCGGCGGGCATAAGCTGGCGGCGGGGCTGGAGCTGGAAGCCGGAAATGTGGACGCATTCCGCCGGGCCATCAACGCTTATGCGGCGGGGCTCCCAACACCGATGCCCCTTCCCAAGCTTACGCTCGACTGTAAGTTGCGTCCGGCCTCTCTTTCCCTGGAAGCAGTGCGGGACCTGCATTTTCTCGAGCCCTTCGGCTGCGAGAACCCGGCGCCCTTGTTCGGCCTGTTCGGTATGACGCTGCAAAGCGTTACGCCGCTGGCGGGCGGCAAGCATGTGCGCTTAAACCTCTGGCGGGACAACGTCCAGGTGCAGGCGGTGTGGTTCGGGACACCGGCGGCAGAGCTTGCCTTTTCCCAGGGGGAAAAGCTTGATTTGGCGGTGTCCCTCTCCATTTCGGAGTTTCGCGGGGAGCAGAACCTGTCGGTGATCGTCAAGGATGCGCGGCCGTCGGGACTCAAAGAGGAAGCCTGCACCGAGGGCCTTCGCTTGTATGAACGCCTGCAAAGAGGGGAACCATGTAAGGAAGAGGACTTGGCGGCCTTATGCCCAAACCGGGATGAAATGGCGGCGCTTTTTCGCTATGTACGCGCCCAGGGCGGCTACCGGGGCAGTATCGACCTGCTTTTTCACCGGCTGGGGCTAAATAGCGGTAAGCTGCTGGTGGCGCTGGACGCGCTGCAGGAGCTGGGTATCGCCGCCTATGAAAATAGGGCGGGCCAGCTGGACATTCGGCTGCTGCCCACTAAGGGAAAAGTGAATTTGGACGATTCCGCGGTTTTATGCGAGCTGCGGCGAAAGAGAAACGAGGCGGGGAGGTGAGACGATGGAAATGACCTATGACTGGCTTTACCAGATTATGAAGGAAACCGGCCGACCTTATGACTACGAGCAGGTTCATAAGGCGTACGACTATGCGTTCGATGCCCACAAGGGGCAGAAGCGCCAGTCGGGCGAGCCGTATTTTCTCCATCCGCTCAATGTGGCGGCCATTCTTGTAAACTTAGGAATGGACACCGACTGCATCATCGCAGCCCTGCTCCACGACGTGGTGGAGGACACCGGGCATACCCTCAAGGAAATCACCGACCTGTTTGGTGAGGACATTGCAGCTTTGGTGGACGGGGTGACAAAGCTCGATAAGATCCCCTATTCCTCCCGTGAGGAACAGCAAGCGGAAAACGTGCGCAAAATGCTGCTGGCCATGTCTCAGGACATCCGGGTCATCATCATTAAGCTGGCCGACCGGCTGCACAACATGCGCACCCTCCAATATATGCCCGAGCAGAAGCGCCGGGACAAGGCTCGGGAAACCATGGACATTTATGCGCCCATTGCTCACCGTCTCGGTATCCGCGCGGTCAAGGAGGAACTGGAGGATCTGTCCATCCATTATTTGGATCCGGTGGCGGTGCACGAGATCGAGGAAAACCTGGAGCTGCGCAAAAACGACCGGGAACGGCTGTTAAAAAGCCTGCAAGAGCAGATCCGCGAACGCCTGAGCAGCATCATGCCTAACGTCTACATCGAAGGCCGGGTCAAAAGCGTCAACGGCATCTACCGCAAAATGATCATCCAGGGCAAGTCCTTCGACGAGATTTACGACATTTACGCCGTGCGTATTATTGTGGACACGCTTATTGACTGCTATAACGTCCTGGGCATCATTCACGACATGTTCCGTCCGGTTCCCAGCCGGTTTAAGGACTATATCTGTACCCCGAAGCCAAACATGTACCAGTCGCTGCACACCACCGTCATCGGCAAGGAAGGGGTTCCCTTTGAGGTGCAGATCCGCACGTGGGACATGCATCATACGGCGGAATACGGCATCGCGGCCCACTGGAAGTACAAAGCCGGCATTCAGGGGAAGGACAAGCTGGAGGAGCGTCTAGCCTGGATTCGCCAGATGCTTGAAAACCAGAAGGAAGCGGACGATGTGGAAGACATCGTGCGCACCATCAAGACCGATTTGGCCCCGGAGGAGGTCTTTGTGCTCACCCCCAAGGGAGACGTGATCAGCCTGCCGGTGGGCTCCACCGTCATCGATTTTGCCTATGCCATCCATTCTGCGGTGGGCAACCGGATGACCGGCGCAAAGGTGGACGGACGGATTGTGCCGCTGGAATACAAGGTGAAAACCGGCGAGATCATCGAGGTTATGACCTCCTCCGATCCCAAGCACGGACCCAGCCGGGACTGGCTGAAGATCGTGCAGACGGGCCAGGCCAGAACCAAAATACGCCAGTGGTTTAAAAACGAGTGCAAGGAAGAGAATATCGTAGAAGGCAAGGCGGAGCTGGAGCGGGAATTTGCCCGCAACAACATTCGGCTGCCGGAAGAAAAAATGCAGGAGTTTTTGCAGGATTTAGCGGCAAAGCAACACTGCAACTCTCTGGAAGAGCTCTACGCTTCCATCGGCTATGGTGGGGTGGTGCTGTCTAGAATCATGCCCCGTATTCGGGACGATTATCAAAGAATTGTAAAGGTGGAACGCTTTGACCCGGAAACGGCTATCACCGCGCCCAAGCGCAAGGTGGTCAACAATTCTGGCGTCATCATCGAAGGAGTGGACAACTGCCTGGTGAAATTCTCCCGCTGCTGCAATCCCCTGCCTGGGGACGAGATCATCGGGTTCATTACCCGGGGCTATGGCGTGTCCATCCACAAGCGGGACTGCCCCAACGTCCCCAAGGTAATCGCCATGTCCGACGAGCCGGAGCGGTGGGTTAGCGCCTATTGGGACACGGTGCACAAGGGCGAATACAAGTGCGGCCTGAACGTGGAGGTCACCAACCGCCACGGCATTCTGGCCGATTTAACCGGTCAGCTGGCCGCCATGCATGTGATGATCCACGCCTTCAACGCCCAGGAAGCCAAGGGCAGCAGCGTGGGCATTCAGCTGACCATCGGCGTCAACGGCAAGGAGCATTTAAGCGGCATCATTTCCCGCATTGCAAAGATTCCAGGTGTCCTTTCCGCAAAGCGCGCATAGGAAAGGGAGGAGACAGATGAGAGCGGTTATTCAGCGGGTGGCGAGCGCCCGGGTGGAAGTGGATGGAAAAACAGTGGGAGAGATCGGTCCGGGGCTTCTCATTTTGCTGGGTGTCACCCATGGGGACGGGGAGGCCGAAGCTTCCCTGCTGGCACGCAAAACCGCGGGCCTTCGCATTTTTACCGACGAACAGGACAAAATGAATCGGTCGGTGCTGGACATAGAGGGAAGCGCTTTGGTGGTGTCCCAATTTACCTTGTATGCCGACTGCCGCCACGGCCGCCGCCCTTCCTTTACAAATGCCGCCGCGCCCAAAGAGGCGGACCGGCTTTACCGCTTTTATGTGCAGGCGCTGAAGGAGGAAGGGATCGAGCGGGTACGCACCGGCGTGTTCGGGGCGGATATGAAGGTATCTCTTTTAAACGACGGGCCGGTGACCATTTTGCTCGACACCGTGGAGCTATAAAAGAACAGGCAGGTTACATCATAAAAAGGTAGGTGCAGATATGGAGCTATGGGATATTCTCGATGAAAAAGGAAACAAGACCGGACGCACCATGGTCCGGGGCAACCGGATCAAACGGGGGGATTACCACCTGGTGGTGCACATCTGGGCGAAAAACGAGAAAGGGGAATACCTCATCCAAAAACGGGCGAAGACGGTGTTTTCCATGCCGGGAAAATGGTCGTCCACCAGCGGTTCGGTGGTCGCCGGAGAGGATAGCCTTGGTACCGCTGTGCGGGAAGCCAAAGAGGAGCTGGGCATCGACGCGCCTCCCCAGAGCTTCCGGCTCATCCGCCGCTTAATGCGCAGGCAGGACTTTGCCGACATCTACCTGCTTACCCAGCCGGTGGACCTATCTGCGTTGGTGCTGCAAAAGGAAGAGGTGGAAGCGGTCAAGTGGGCCAGCCGGGAGGAGATTACCGAGATGGTCCGGTCGGGCGAGTTTCACAACTACGGCAAGGAATACTTCGACCTGCTGTTTTCCGTTTGATGCTGTTTTCTGGAGGAAAGACGATGAAAATCACACGTATGAAAGTGGGCGGCTTCGCTGCCAACTGCTATCTGCTGATGGACGAGGAAACCAAAGAGGCGGCGGTGATCGATCCGGGGTCCTGCCCGGGGAAAATCGTATCCGCCTTGGAAGGCTACCATGTCAAATACATCCTGCTCACCCATGCGCACTTTGACCATTTTGCCGCCCTCTTAGACGTGCAGAAAGAAACGGGCGCCCTGGTCGCTATGCACGAGGACGCGGCGGATGCGGTCAACGATCCCGAGCGCAACGTATCCAAGCTGTTCGGGCGGAACCTGCCTCCCATCCACACTGACGTGCGCCTCAAAGACGGAGATACCCTTTCGGTCAGGAACCTGACCATCCGGGTCCTTTCCACTCCCGGCCATTCGGCGGGAGGCTGCTGCTATTTGTGTGGGGACGTGCTCTTTACCGGGGACACGTTGTTTCGCCTGGAGGTGGGGCGGACCGACTTTGCCGACGGTAGCTATCCGACCTTGTGCAAATCCCTGCAAAAGCTGGCCGCTCTCCCAGGGGACTACCGGGTTCTGCCCGGCCACGACGAGGAAACCACCCTACAGTACGAGCGGGATCATAATCCCTATTTTTACGGAGATTGAGAGAATACCATGACGCTACTCATTGACGGACATGCTTTTCATTACGAGATGGAGAACCTTTGCCGGGTATTTTATCCCCAGGAGCGCATCCGGGTGGTGTACGAGCCGGCAGAGGATGAGATTGTGATCGTTACCTCGCTGCGAAAAGGGGAAACCACCACGACGCTGACTGCCTCTTACCAAGCTTTTGTAACAAAGGAGAGCAGGACGAGACAGGTGGAGAACAATCGCCCGGATTACGAGAAGGAATGCGAGCGGCAGATGGCCGTGGCACTGTTTGAAGTGCTTGTAAAGGTGCGAGGGTTTACACCAAAATGGGGGATCCTCACGGGGGTGCGCCCGGTTAAGCTGATGCGAAGGCTCATCGCGGAGGAGGGAAGCGAGGAAGCGGCGACCCGGTATTTCCGGGAACGGCTTTTGGTGTCAGAGGAAAAGACAGAGCTTGCTCTTCATACGGTCAAAGCGGAAAATGTGCACCTGGCGAAATCCCGTCCCGATTCCTTTTCTCTTTACATTTCCATTCCTTTTTGCCCCACCCGGTGCGCCTACTGTTCTTTTGTATCGGTGGGGATTGAAAAGACCTTTAAGCTGATTCCAGACTATGTTCTGTTGCTTTGCAAGGAAATCGAGGAAACGGGGAAAATTGCCAAGGACCTGGGGCTGCATCTGGAAACGGTCTATTTCGGCGGCGGCACCCCCACCACCTTGACAGCCGAACAGCTTACCGCCCTTCTTAAGGCGGTGCGTGAGAATTTCGACCTGAGCACGGTGCGTGAATATACGGTGGAAGCCGGGCGGCCGGACACCATTACGAAAGAGAAGCTCGACGCGCTCAAAGCGGGCGGCGTCACCCGCATCAGCATCAATCCGCAGACCATGCATGACAAAGTGCTTGCGGCCATCGGCCGGCGGCATACCGCCGCGCAGACGGTGGAGGCCTTTCATCTGGCCCGCGCCGCCGG
Organism: Clostridiales bacterium; assembly: GCA_018364155.1. Classification (GTDB taxonomy): domain Bacteria; phylum Bacillota; class Clostridia; order Oscillospirales; family Acutalibacteraceae; genus Solibaculum_A. The sequence goes on along the minus strand of JAGZMM010000001.1, from coordinate 357,174 downwards.
GTTTTCGAACATCAATATGGACCTGATTGCCGGGCTGCCGGCGGACACGGCTGCGGGCTTTGCGGATACCCTGCGCCAAGTGATCGAGTTAAGCCCGGAGAGCGTGACGGTACATACCCTGTCTCTCAAGCGGGCGTCCGATTTGAACCAAAGCGGGGAAGGGGCGGCCAGAAGCGCGGGAAATGAGGTGGCCGACATGCTGCACACCGCCCAAGCGCTGCTGGGCGCTGCCGGGCTTTCCCCTTATTACCTGTACCGGCAAAGCCGTACGCTTGGGAACTTAGAGAACGTGGGATACAGCAAGCCTGGGTTCGACGGGCTCTACAATGTTTACATTATGGACGAGACCCACACCATTTTAGCGGTGGGGGCAGGCGCCGTCACCAAGCTTAAGCAGCCAAACGGGCCTTACATCGAACGCATATTCAATTACAAATTTCCATATGAATACAACGAGCGCTTTGACGCGCTCTTAGAGAAAAAGAAGAAGGTGTATGAATTTTATGGCCGGTACCCGACGGATGTTGCAGGAGTTGGCGGAGATTAACGCCACGGCATCTGCCGACAGCCGGGCGCTGTGCGAAAAGGCTGACCGAGACTATCGGAACAGGGTGGAAACGGTAGCCGGGCAGATTGCCGGGGACGTGGAGAACCGGCATATCGTCCTATTTTCCGGGCCTTCCGCGTCCGGGAAAACCACCACCGCCCATATGATTGGAGACGCGCTTCAGAAAAAAGGAATCGGGGTCAAAATCGTCAGCTTGGATAACTTCTACCGTCCCGTTTCCGAGGCTCCTCTTTTGGAGGACGGGTCGCGGGACTTGGAATCGGTCCAGGCGCTGGACATACCGCTCATTCAGGTATGCTTAAACGGGCTGATGAAGGAAGGCCGGGCTCAGTTCCCGGTGTTTGACTTTCACGAAGGCCGGCGCGCGGCGGACACCATGTCCATCGAGCTGGGGCGCCACGATGTGATTCTCATCGAGGGCATCCACGCCCTTGACCCGGTGATTTCCCAGAAGCTGCCCGGAGAAAAGCTTTATAAGCTGTTTATCAGCGTGCAGACCTCTTTTGTGGACAAGGGAAAGGTGATTCTGTCTCCCAGGGACCTGCGCCTATGCAGGCGGATGCTGCGGGACTATTGGTTTCGCGCCTCCAGCCCAGAGTATACCTTAGAGCTGTGGACGCAGGTGGTACGTGGGGAAACGCTCTACATTGAGCCAAACCGGGGGCAGGCCCAGTTTGAGATCGATTCCTTTCATGCCTTTGAGCCGGGCCTTTACCGGCTGATGGTAGCTCCTCTGATGAGAGGGGTGGACAGCGGGAATCCATATTTTCGTGAGCTTTGCCGGATTGTCTCCCAGTTGGAGCGTTTTGTGCCGGTTCCTCTCAATGAGGTGCCGCCCGCATCCATGGTGCGGGAATTTACCGGCGTGTAATTTCCATGCCCGCCGGCTTGCTATTTCGCCCTGGGCGGTTTATAATAAAGGTGTATCCGCGCATGGTGCGCGTTTTTGAACCTGGTGTTGATTTTAAATGTGTAAGGAGCGAGCGTAATGGGCGTTTTTGAAGATGTAGTAGTCAAGGCAAAGGCTGTCGCGGAAGTGGCGGGCAAGAAGACCGGCGAAATTGTCGAGCTTTCCAAGCTCAAGGTCAATGCGGCGGAAGTCAGCAAGGACATCAGTCAGCGCCTGGAGGCGTTGGGAAAGATCGCGTATGACGCGGCGAAGACGGAAAACAACGCTGACGAGCTCATCCGCGAAAGCATTCCGGAGATCGACGCGCTGTATGCCAAGCTTGCGGACATTACCGATCGGATTGCCGCGCTGCGCAACGTGGTGCGCTGCCCCAAGTGCAAGGCTGTCAATGCGGACGACGCGATTTTCTGCAACAAATGCGGTGCAAAAATGGCGGGAAGCAAGGACGGATGCTCTTCCTTTGATTATATGGATGTCAACGAAGACGAAGCGGCTTCGGACAAGGAAGAGGAAAGCAGCGCCTGCACGGAGGAAGCTGCGCAGGAGGAACCGAAAAAGGACGAGACGGACGAGTAATCCGTACTGAAGAAGAAAAGAAACGGGAGCTTTTTACTGAAAAAGCTCCCGTTTTTGTCTCGATCGGGGAAAAATATAAGACATGGCGGAGCTTTGCCGGTGTGACCAGACTGCTCTTTTTACACGTTTTCACAGAGGGTCCACAGGAGCGCATAAGGAAAGAATGGGTCTCATTTTCGAGCTTTCCGTCCATAAGGCAAATACGCAGCCGATTTGACGCAAAAGGAGAGAGATGGAATGAATGTCCGATTGGAAGCATATCGTGAAAGTGCGGAATATATCCAGTGCCGCCTGCCCAAAATACCGAAAACAGCGGTGGTTCTGGGTTCGGGGCTGGGACGGCTGGCAGAAGAGCTGACCGAACGTGTAACGCTTCCCTATGAAAGTATCCCGCATTTTCCAAAGTCCACCGCTCCTTCCCACAAGGGGCAGCTGCATTACGGAAGACTGGGAAAGGCTCAGTGCCTACTTTTGGAAGGACGGTTTCACTACTATGAGGGGTATTCCTTTGAGCAGGCGGCCTCCTATGTGCCGGTGTTAAAGCTGGCGGGAGTGGAAAACCTGCTTTTGACGAATGCAGCCGGCGGCATTTCCCATTCCCTTCTGCCAGGGGACCTTATGCTGCTCAACGATCACATCAAGTTCTTTGACGACAGCCCTCTGCGGGGAGAAAACTGCGACGAGCTGGGCCCCCGCTTTCCGGACATGACCAAAGCCTATACCCCCGGCCTTCTTCAGACGGCTCGAAAGGCCGCCAGCCGCCTGTCGATTTCCCTGCAGGAAGGGGTATATGCTTATATGCCCGGGCCTCAGTATGAGACCCCGGCGGAAATCCGGGCGCTTCGGACTCTGGGAGCAGACGCGGTAGGTATGTCCACTGTTCCTGAGGTCATAAAAGCTGCCCACTGCGGCCTTTCGGTGCTGGCTGTCTCCAGCATCACCAACTTAGCCGCCGGCGTGGGGGAAAATCCGCTTACCAGCGACGAGGTGGTGCAAACAGCAGGAAAATCCGTGGGGATACTGGCGGATTTGATACGGGAAATTGTAAATTTATTATGATTTTAGCCGCTTTGGTGGTATAATATGCCGGGAAACGTTGACAGGCCAAGGTTTGGCTCATATAATGGTAAATTATGTTGATGCATCAAGATGCACCAGGGAGGAACGGGCACGTGACGAACAAAACACAGCTGAAAATCGGGTTGATTATCGCGGACAACATGGAGTTTAAGCCCTTTGCCGAATATTGTGCGAAAATCGAGAAAATGCGTGAAGGGGTCAACCGCAAGAACGAATTCATCACTATCTGCCTGCGCAAGGGAGAGCGCACCATTGAGCTGACCGGCGTCAAGTGCGGCGTGGGAAAGGTGAATGCCGCTATGTCCGCCTCCTTCCAGATTGCAAACGGCGCGAACCTGATTCTCAATTCCGGCCTGTCCGGCGGCATCGCCAACGTCCGCCGGGGAGACATTGTGGCGGGCACCCAGTATATGGAGGCGGACTTTGACCTGACCGCCATGGGAATGGAGCTTGCCAGAAAGCCGGACCAGGAGTACCTTTACGATGCCGATCCGCTATTGCTGGAGGCGGTGAAAAAAGCTTGTCCGGGCATTGTCTGCGGCCGATTGGGAACCGGGGACTTCTTTTTAAACAACGAAGAAAAGAAAAACCTGTATAAGAATAAATTCGACCTGACCGCGTTCGACATGGAGACGGGGGCGATTGCCTCGGTGTGCTACAAGTGCGATGTGCCGTTTTTGTCCATCCGCAAGGTGAGCGACGACGCGGCGGAGAATTCCCCGGAAGATTACCGGGAGATGAACAACAAGGCGGAAGCTTCGCTGATCGAGGTCGTGAGCAAGCTGCTGGACGAGATCTTCGCGCAGGACGCGTTTTGGAAATAGCGCCCTTTTGCGGGGAAACCCGCCGGTACTCGCGTAAAATCGACGTAGGGAGTGAAGGTAAGTTGGCCAAACGCAATAGGCAGAGCTTTTTGGAAGGCTCATTTATCCTGATTGCCGGTGTCATTATCGTCAAAATTATCGGCGCGTTGTTCAAAATTCCGCTGACCGATATCATATCGGCAGACGGCATGGGCTATTTCAGTTCCGCCTATGTGGTGTTTAACCTGATTCAGACGGTGGCCATCGCTGGTTTCCCTGTGGCCATCTCCAAGATGGTGGCGGAGAACGTAGTACTTCACCGGTACCGGGACGTCAAACGCATTTACCGGGTTTCCTTCCGTGTGTTTTTGGTCACTGGCCTTGCGGGCACGGTGCTGATGCTGGCGATTTCGCCGCTAGCGGTCAGCGTGATGAAAAACCCCGGCGCCCTTTACAGTATGCTTGCCATGGCGCCAGCGGTGTTTTTTATCTGTATGATGTCGGTAAACCGCGGTTATTACCAAGGCCTTTCCAATATGGTGCCCACGGTAATTTCCCAGGTCATCGAGGCGCTGACCAAGCTGATTTTAGGCCTTTTGTTCTCGAGTCTTGTGATGCAGATCGGCATGCAGCAGTATGCCGATACGGGAGCGGTTTTCGGCACCCAGGTGGCGACTGAGGAGCTCGCCAAGCAGGCGACCTATCCTTACGCCGCTGCGGCGGCCATCTTTGCGGTGATGCTGGGCTCTGCTTTTGGAACCGTCTATTTGTTCATCCGCCGCAGACTGGGCGGGGACGGCATCAGCAGAGAAGAAATCCGCAGTTCCCCCGCGCCTATGCCCCAGAAGGTGATTTTAAAATCCCTTCTGGCCATCGCCATTCCGGTGGCTTTGGGCGCGGTTACTAACCAGCTCACCGCTGTCATCGACACCTTTTCCATCCAGTCCATCGTTGCCCACATCTCTCAAAGCAACCCCGATGTGCTTATGGGCATGTACGGCCATCTGCTTCCGGAGGGGTATACGGCGGAAAATCTTAATAATTTCCTGTACGGCTGCTATACCGGTCTTGCGGTGACTATGTTCAACTTGGTGCCTACCATCACCACCTCCATCGGCGTCAGTGCCATTCCGGCGGTGACCTCGTCCTGGACCAAACGGGACGCGGCAGGGACCAAGAAAAATGTAGAAGCGGCGTTACGCATTACGGCCATCATCGGCATTCCGGCGGGCCTTGGTATGTCGGTGCTGGCAGGGCCAATTATGAGCTTGCTTTTTCACAATGCAAACGAGGTAGCCATCGCCACCCCGCTTTTGACCATGCTGGGCCTGGGCGTGATCCTGCTGACCCAGGTAGGACCCATCAACAGCATGCTTCAGGCGGTGGGCAAGGCGTCCACGGTGCTAAAGCTTTTGGTGGTGTCCGCCATCCTAAAGCTTTTGTGCAACGTGATCTTTATCAGCATCCCGTCGGTCAACATTCTAGGCGCACCCATCGGCACCATTGTCAGTTATCTCTTTATGGTCGTCGCGGGCTTGATCGTTCTATGCCGCACCACTAAGGTGCGTCCCCGTTTCAGCCGGGTGTTCTTCCGTCCCTTTGTGGCGGGACTTTTCACGGCGGCTACCGGATATTTGGTCAACAGCATTCTGGCCCGGTTTATTTCTTCGAAGGTGTCGGTGCTCATCGCCATTGCGGCGGCGCTGTTTGTGTACGCGGTCACGCTGCTTGCCTTCCGGGTGGTTACCCTTGAAGACATCCGAAAGCTGCCAAAGGGTGAAAAGATTGCGAAAGCCCTTGCAAAACGGGGCTGGATAAGGTAAAATAGCAGGCGCTCTTATGTTCGCCTGTAAGTAGGTTAGGGAAGTGAAAAGGAATGTCCGTGTCATTTGCATACAAGGAGCGGTACGGCGTCGAGGATTTGTGTAACATTATGGCGCTTCTACGTTCGGAGGAGGGCTGTCCGTGGGACCGGGTGCAGACCCACGAAAGCATCCGCAAGAACTTCATTGAGGAAACCTACGAGGCCATCGAGGCCATTGATTTGAAGGATTACGACTTGATGCGCGAAGAGCTTGGAGACGTCCTTTTGCAGGTGGTATTTCACGCCCGTATGGAGGAAGAAGCCGGCCGGTTCGATTTTCAGGACGTGGCTGACGGCATCTGTAAAAAACTCATTGAGCGCCATCCCCATATTTTCAGCGATGTAAAGGCGGATACCGCTGGCGAAGTGCTCAAAAACTGGGATGAAATAAAAAAGCGCAAAAAGGGGCAGAATACGCAAAGCGAGGTTATGCAGTCGGTTTCGCGGGCGCTGCCGTCTTTGATGCGAAGCGCGAAGGTCCAGCAGAAGGCGGCTAAGGTTGGGTTCGATTGGCCCAACGAGGAAGGGGCGCTTTGTAAACTGGAGGAAGAGGTCTGCGAGCTTCGTGAGGCCGTTTCTTCCGGCGACCGGGCCGCGGCCCAGGAGGAGCTGGGCGACGTGCTCTTTTCCGCGGTCAATGTGTCGCGCTTTTTGGACGTGGACGCGGAAGAGACGCTGACCGGGGCGTGCGACAAGTTTATCGCCCGGTTTGAACAGGTGGAGGCGCTGGCGAAGGAACAGGGCCATTCCATGCAGGAGCTGAAGCTCGAAGAGCTGGATGCTCTTTGGGACGAGGCCAAGAAAGCAATTCACCAGGCTACTACTCAGCCTGAGGAATGATAAAATAACTGGAGGTTTCACTATGAACAAGACTGAGCTGATTGCTGCTGTCGCAGAAAAAGCAGAGCTTACCAAAAAGGATTCGGAAAAAGCGGTTGGCGCGTTGATCGACGCGGTAATCGAGGCGGTAGCTGCCGGCGACAAGGTGCAGGTAGTGGGTTTCGGCACGTTTGAGCTTCGCGAGCGCGCGGAGAGAATGGGCCGCAATCCCCGCACGGGCGAGGAAATGGTCATTGCCGCTTCCAAGCAGCCGGTTTTCAAGGCTGGCAAGGCGTTTAAGGACGCCGTGTCCGAGTAAGATGTTGCCTGATCGGGCGGAGGTTTCCTCCGCCCTTTTTGGTTTTTGCAGAAGGTTGCGGCAAAGGCCGTGTTATTACATGCAAAGGAGGTCGCGTGTTTTATGCGGCTGGACAAGTATTTAAAGGTTTCCCGGCTCATTAAGCGCAGGACTATCGCCAACGAAGCCTGCGACGCCAAGCGCGTACTGGTCAACGGCGTGCCTGCCCGGGCATCCTATGAGGTCAAGGTGGGGGACTTGATCGAAATCACCTTAGGGCAGAAGCCCCTCAAGGCCAAGGTTCTTTCCATCTCCGAGTACGCCACCAAGGAAAACGCCGGTCTTCTTTATGAGATTATCGAGGGCTGACAAGACATAAGCCGCCCCAAATCCGCATATCCATTACCGAACTGATTATGGGAGGTTTTTGATATGGCGGAAGAAAAGAAACCCCAGGTAAAGATTCCACACAATGTGATCCTGGAGGATAGACATACCTTAAGCGTATCTGGCGTGTCCGACGTGGACAGCTTTGACGAACAAACCATCATCGTCTTTACCGATATGGGAGAGCTCACCGTATCCGGCACCGGTCTTCATATCAACAAGCTGAGCATTGAGACGGGAGAGCTGACCATGGAGGGAAATATCCAGGGCCTCTCTTATAACGATGATCAGCCCAGCACCGGCGGCGGAGGCTTTTTCGGCCGTCTCTTCAAATAAGCGCACCTTTGCGCGGCTGGACTTTGCAAGAGAAGAGAGGTGGGCGGATTGGGAATTTCCCTTGCCGACCAGACGATGGATTTTTTGCTGGCGCTGGCGTTCGGGGCGGGGCTTGGTGCGCTTTACGACGTATTCCGGATTCTGCGGGCGCTGATCCCCACGGGGAAGATTGTCATTTTCTTTCAGGACCTGCTTTACTGGTGCATCTGCGGGGTGCTGACCTTCTTGTTTATCCTGGGAGTCAACGCCGGAGAAATCCGCGGGTACCTAATTGTGGGGGAGCTTTTGGGCGCTATGGTGTATTACGGAACCATTGGACGGCTGATCATGCGTTCGGCGCAGGCCATCAGCCGTGCCATCCGGTGCGTGCTGCGCTTTCTCCGGGACAAGATTTTAAAGCCGATTTTCCGTCCTTTCCGGAAACTTGGAAGAAAAATACAAAAAGCCATGAAAAAGGCCGGAAAAAATTCGAAAAAACTTTCGAGATCATCAAAATACCGCTTGAAACGTACCGGTATTTTGTTATATAATTTATTTAACGTCTCTCCCAAGCGGAAAGAGAAGAAATCGGAAGTGGAAAGGTAGCGATATGCCTATGAAGGCGGTAAAAAAGAAAAAGAAAAGCGTCCTTCTACGGCTCGCCTGCATAGGCTTCGGCGTGTATGTGGCGGTATCGCTGGTCCAGCTTCAGATGGACATCGGCCGTTCCAAGGAATCGCTCGCCCAGGTCAACCAGCAGATCCAGGAGCAGACCCTCAAGAACCAGGAGCTGCAGGCTATGATCGACGCCGGGGAGGACCAGGCGGAAATCGAGCGGATCGCCCGGGAACTCGGATATGTATTTTCCGATGAGCAGGTGGTCATTCTTGCCAACGGCAACTAGGCGAGAGGTCTAATTTAAGGAGGAAACTTAGGGTATATGCAGCTTGAGGTAGGAGCAATCGTGGAGGGCAAGGTCACCGGTATTACCAAGTTTGGGGCTTTTGTGGAGCTTCCCGGCGGAAAGACCGGTATGGTGCACATTTCGGAAGTAGCGCCCACATATGTCAAGGAAATCCGGGACTATGTGACGGAAAACCAAACGGTAAAGGTGAAGGTGCTGAGCATCAGCGAGGAAGGTAAGATTAGCCTTTCGATGAAGAAGGCGATGGACCCGCCTCCTTCGGCACCCCGCGGCGGCCGCCGGCCGTTTGTGTCTCCGGGCCGTCCGGGCAATTTCGAGTGGCAGTCAAACCGAAACGAGCCCGCCTCATTTGAAGATATGATGTCGAAATTTAAGCAGAGCAGCGAAGAGAAAATGTCCGATTTGAAGCGTAACGTGGATTCCAAGCGCGGTGGTTTTTCCAGACGCGGCGGTTCCCGGTAAGAGAATCGGAAGGATTCCAAACGGGGTGGTGGACCACCCCGTTTTTTGCTATGAAAACGTTTTGGCCAGGAAGGCCAAAGCGGCAGTCTGAACGCAAAGGAGAAGTGGCATTGTTACTCAAACAGGTACGGATTCACACCATGGAAGGGACAATCCTCGAAAACGGATGGCTGCGTACACAGGGATCGGTCATCGCCGGGTTCGGCCCCATGGACGAATGCCCCAGCACAAATGAAGAAAGCATCGACGGCGGCGGGGCGGATCTTTATCCCGGGTTTGTGGACGCGCATACCCATTTGGGCATGTGGGAAGACGGCCTTGGATTTGAAGGGGACGACGGCAATGAGGACACCGACCCGGTAACCCCCCATCTGCGGGGCATCGACGCGATTAACCCTATGGACCGCTGTTTTACTGAGGCGGTGGAAGCCGGGATTACCACGGTGGTCACCGGCCCCGGCAGCGCCAACGCCATCGGCGGGCAGCTGGCGGCGATGAAAACCTGCGGTATGTGCATCGACGATATGATCGTCAAGGCACCGGTGGCCATGAAATTTGCACTGGGTGAAAACCCGAAAACGGTCTACCACGGCAAAAGCCAGGCTCCGGTCACCCGCATGGCCACCGCCGCGCTCATCCGCGAGCAGCTCTCGAAGGCTCGGCGATACCAGAAGCAGTTAGAGGAAGCGGCGGCCGACGAGGAGCTCGACGAGCCGGAGTACGACGCTAAGTGTGAGGCGCTCCTGCCGGTTTTAACGGGCGAGCTGCCGGCACATTTCCATGCCCACCGGTGCGACGATATCTTTACCGCAATCCGGCTGGCAAAGGAGTTTCATTTGAAGTTTACCATCGTCCACGGCACCCAGGGGCACCTGGCGGCACAGCGGCTGAAAGACGAAGGTGTGCAGGTGCTGGCGGGGCCGATTTTGTGTGACCGCTCCAAGCCGGAGCTGCGGGATTTGACTCCCGCAAATCCCGGCATTCTAGCCGGCGCCGGAATCGAAACCGCCATCATCACCGATCATCCGGTTATTCCCGTTCAATACCTGCCTTTATGCGCAGGCCTTGCCGTGCGGGAAGGGATGGACCGAGAGGCGGCGCTTCGGGCGATCACCGTTGTTCCCGCGCGCATTTGCGGCATAGAGGACCGGGTGGGTTCCATTGCAGTGGGCAAGGACGCGGACCTGGTGCTGTTCGACGCTAACCCGCTGACGCTGGCGTCGAAACCCCGGCTCGTGATGGTCAATGGAAAGGTTGTGGCTAAGGCATGAGAGAACTGGATGTAAAGGAAATTACAAAGGCGGTGGCGCAGCTCTTTATAGAGGCAAACCGGGAGCTGCCCTGCGACCTAGTAGGCCGCATCGAGGAAAGCGCCAAAAAGGAAACGGACCCGCTGGGCAGCGGCATTATGCAGGACCTGGTGGAGAACCTGGCGGCAGCCAAGGAGCTTCGCATCCCCATCTGCCAGGACACGGGAATGGCAGTGCTTTTTGTGGAGTTGGGGCAGGAGGTGCACTTGACGGGCGGCCTTTTGGAGGACGCGGTGAACGAAGGGGTGCGCCGGGGCTATGTGGACGGCCTTCTGCGCTGCTCGGTGGTGAGTGACCCCCTCAAGCGGAAAAACACTGGAGACAATACGCCTGCGATTTTGCATCTGCGCCTGGTCCCGGGTGACCAGGTAACCATTACCGCTGCGCCCAAGGGCTTTGGCAGCGAGAACATGAGCGCCATGAAGATGTTCACCCCATCGGCCACCAGAGAGGATATTCTCCATTACGTGATCGGGGTGGTAAAGCAGGCGTCCAGCAACCCCTGCCCGCCCATGGTGGTGGGAGTCGGCATTGGGGGAGACTTTGAGTACTGCGCGTATTTGGCGAAGAAAGCGCTGTGCCGCAGCGTGTCCAAGCAAAACGAGGATCCCTACTATGCCGAGATGGAGCGCGAGCTTTTGCACCGGATCAACGCCCTCGGCATCGGCCCCCAGGGCTTTGGCGGCGATACCACGGCGCTTGCCGTGCAGATCGAACCCTATCCCACCCATATCGCAGGACTTCCGGTGGCGGTGAACATCGGCTGTCATGTGACACGTCACAAAAAAATCACAATCTAGCTCTTTTATTTTCATATAACCTGTGGTATAATAAACCCATAGAAAGACCCAAACCGGATTTGGGGGTGATGTGCAAAGCAAGGTTCGGCAAAGATCCGAAGGTACTCCGGAAGCGATTCCGGTTTATCATATTTTATGTGCATGTCCCTGAAAAAGGACGGGAAAGCGGAGGATTGTATTCCGTTTTGCACAACCTTTCGAAGGGACGGCGGAATGGAGGTTACTATGATCATTACCATTACCGGGAGAAAGGTCAACCTCAGAGATTCTTTCAAAGAACGGGTGGAAAAAAAGCTTTCCAAGTTTGACCGCCTGTTTGAGAAAGAGGCCCAGGCAAGCGTCACGGTTACGTTGGAGAAAAACCGGCAGACGGTGGAGGTAACCATCCGCAGCGCAGGTATGGTCTATCGCGCGGAGGAAACCGCCTTCGAAATGGAGGAAGCGCTGGACAAGGTGATGGATTCCCTGGCCCGCCAGATCCGCAAGAACAAAACCCGGTTGGAGAAACGGTTGTATGCCAGCACCATAGAGGATCTGTATCCCGAACCGGTGGAGGAAGAAGCGGATTACCAGGTGGTGCGCACCAAACGCCTTCCCATCAAGCCTCTCGATGTGGAAGAGGCCATTTTGCAGATGAACTTACTCGGACACGAGTTTTTCATGTTCCGCAACGCCGATACCAATGAGATCAATGTTGTCTACCATCGCAAGAACGGCGACTATGGTCTTTTGGAGCCGGAAGCGGAATAAAACGCCGGACAAGAAGGTTTGTGCGTTTCTAAGATAAAATAGGGGGCCGCGCCATTTTTGGTGCGGCCCTTTTTTGTGCTTTCGTTTCTTGGAAAAGAGACCATACAAAAATGGAAAGCGGCTGTCATGCGCTTTAAAAATCCATACGGTTCTCTATAAAATGAGCCGTGGCTGAAAAACAAAGGAGGCTTCTTGTTTTCTAAAGGCCCAGCCCCGTGTTTGCAGGGCGTAGGCCCTATGTAGGAGAATGGTGAAATGCGTGAATTGGGATGAGATACCGGCTAAAAAGCGTTTGTACGATTTTCTTTGCCTTCGGTGTGCATCTGCGGTATAATGAGCACAATCACTGTGTTAAGACAAAGGAGATCACTATGGATTCCATTCGTATGTCCGCCCCGTGCCTCTTTGGCATCGAGGGCGTTTTGGCTGACGAGCTGCGCCGTATGGGTGCATCAGAGGTAACACCGGATACCGGCAAGGTGCTTTTTTCCGGAGACGAAGCCATGCTCGCCCGGGCAAACCTTTCCTCCCGTTTTGCCGAACGCATTCAGGTTCAGCTGAGCGAGTTCCCGGCGCGTACCTTTGATGAGCTGTTTGAAGGGGTGAAAGCGCTGCCCTGGGAGCGGTGGATTGGCAAGCAGGACGCCTTTCCGGTCAAGGGCTGGTCTCTCAACTCCAAGCTTCATAGCGTGCCCGACTGCCAGGCCATCGTTAAGAAGGCGGTGGTAGAGCGGCTCAAATCAGCCTACAAGCTGCCTTGGTTCGAAGAGACGGGGCCTGTGCATCAAATCCAGTTTTCCATATTAAAGGACCGGGCCTCGATTCTTCTGGATACCTCGGGGGAAGGACTTCACAAGCGGGGTTACCGCCCTCGGGCGAACGAAGCGCCCATCAAGGAAACGCTGGCTGCGGCAATGGCGGACTTAGCTCGTGTGCGGGGGTACAGCCGGGTTATCGATCCGTTTTGCGGCTCGGGGACGCTGCTCATCGAGTCGGCCCTCATCGCCATGCGCATTGCTCCGGGGCTCAACCGCACCTTTGCAGCGGAAAAATGGGGCGCTATCCCGAAAAAGGTCTGGCAGGAGGAGCGGCAGTACGCTATGAGCCGCATCATACGGGACAACGAGTTTGAGGCCGTGGGCTATGATATCGACGAACATGCCCTGGAGCTTACCCGTCTCAACGCCAAGCGTGCGGGGGTAGATTCCCGCATCCGGGTGGAGAAACGGGACATCCGGGACTTTTCGGACCATGGAGAAAAGGCCACCATTCTCTGCAACCCGCCCTATGGGGAACGGCTGCTGGATGTAAAGGAAGCCGAGACCCTCTACCGGGAGATGGGGAAGGTGTTTGCCCGCAAGGAGAAATTTGGCTATTATATCATCAGTCCCCACGAGGATTTTGAAGCCCTTTTCGGCCGCAGGGCGGACAAACGCCGCAAGCTCTACAACGGCATGATCAAGTGCCAGCTTTACATGTATTTCAAATAAACGAAGAAAAGTGCTTTCCGCTGTATGGGCGGCGCGCAAATGCGCCATACTGTGCAGGGAAGGCATTTCCTTTTTGTGGGATGTGCCTGGACGTTTGTAAACAATTTGTGAAGGGCACAATTTTCTAAAAATAGTACTTGATTTTTCCAAGCGATATGATTACAATGGTTTTAGCACTCAGAGATAGAGAGTGCTAAACCGAGTTATTAATTTATCAGGGAGGAATAGAAATGACAATCAAGCCTCTTTCCGACAGAGTGGTCATCAAGATGGAGCAAGCCGAGGAAACCACCAAGAGCGGCATCGTTCTGGCCGGCTCCGCTAAGGAAAAGCCCCAGGTAGCCACTGTGCTGGCCGTTGGTCCGGGCGGTTTGGTGGATGGCAAGGAAGTGCAGATGACGGTGAAGGTCGGCGATAAGGTCATCACCAGCAAGTATTCTGGCACCGAGGTCAAGGTGGACGGCGAGGAAGTCATCATCGTGCGCCAGTCCGACATCCTGGCGGTTGTGGAATAAGGTTGCTTTTTCGGTTCTATGATACGAAATATGGGAGGTAATTGATTATGGCAAAGGAAATTCTCTACGGCGTAGACGCCCGCAAGGCGCTGCAGGCCGGTATCGATAAGCTGGCGGACACGGTGAAGATCACCCTGGGCCCCCGCGGCAGAAACGTGGTGCTCGACAAGAAGTTCGGCGCCCCCCTCATCACCAACGACGGCGTGACCATCGCCAAGGAAATTGAGCTTGACGACGCTTTTGAAAACATGGGCGCACAGCTTGTCAAGGAAGTCGCCACCAAAACAAACGACGTGGCCGGCGACGGCACTACCACCGCTACCCTTCTGGCCCAGTCTCTGATCGGCGAGGGTATGAAGAACGTTGCGGCCGGCGCCAACCCCATGATCGTGCGCCGCGGCATCCAGAAGGCCTCCAAGGCGGCCATTGACGCGGTTGTGTCCAACTCCAAGAAGGTTTCCGGCAGTGAGGACATCGCCCGCGTTGCCACCATTTCCGCTGGCGACGAGTTCATTGGCAAGCTGATTGCGGAAGCGATGGAGAAGGTTTCCGCCGACGGCGTCATCACGGTGGAAGAGTCCAAGACCGCCGAGACCTACTCGGAGGTAGTCGAGGGCATGCAGTTTGACCGCGGCTACATTTCTCCTTATATGTGCACCGATACCGACAAGATGGAAGCCATCATCGACGACGCTTACATCCTGATCACCGATAAGAAGATTTCCAACATCCAGGATATCCTGCCGCTGCTGGAAAAAATCGTGCAGTCCGGCAAGAAGCTGGTCATCATTGCCGAGGACGTTGAAGGCGAGGCGCTGGCCACTCTGCTGGTCAACAAGCTGCGTGGCACCTTTACCTGCGTTGCCGTCAAGGCCCCCGGCTTTGGCGACCGCCGCAAGGAAATGCTTCAGGATATCGCCATCCTTACCGGCGGTACTGTGATTTCCTCCGATCTGGGTCTGGAGCTCAAGGATGCTGATATGGCTCAGCTGGGCCGCGCCCGTCAGGTCAAGGTTCAGAAGGAGAACACCATTATCGTTGATGGCGCCGGCAATTCTGAAGAGATCAAGGCGCGGGTCGGCCAGATCCGTTCCCAGATCGAGGTCTCCACTTCGGACTTCGACCGCGAGAAGCTCCAGGAGCGTCTGGCGAAGCTGGCCGGCGGCGTAGCCGTCATCAAGGTCGGTGCTGCTACCGAGATCGAAATGAAGGAAAAGAAGCTGCGCATTGAGGATGCCCTTTCCGCCACTAAGGCTGCGGTAGAGGAAGGCATCGTGGCCGGCGGCGGCGTGGCCCTGCTCAACGCCATTCCGGCGGTAAGCAAGGTTGTGGAAAGCCTCGATGGCGATGAGAAGACGGGTGCGAAGATTGTCCTGAAGTCCCTGGAAGCCCCCATGCGCCAGATCGCGGCCAACGCGGGCGTGGAAGGCTCGGTCATCGTGGATAAGATCGTGTCCAGCGGCAAGGTGAACTACGGCTACGACGCGCTCAAGGAAGAATATTCCGATATGATTTCCGCTGGCATCGTCGATCCGACGAAGGTTACTCGTTCCGCTATGGAGAATGCGGCTTCCGTCGCGGCTATGGTGCTTACTACCGAGTCTCTGGTCGCCGACAAGAAGGAAGAAAACCCGGTTCCGGCTGCTCCCAACCCTGGCATGGGCGGCATGTATTAATCCCGGTTTGCATTTGTGTTCCAAAAGCGCGCGCTCTCTTGAGCGCGCGCTTTTTTCGTAGGAAGGCTGTATCAACTCCTTTCTTTGGGTTAGAGCCTGGGTTAGGAGAAGAATATGTGGCTTTGCATATCGGTCAGAGAAAGGAAATTCCCTTTGCTTGGACGGGGGAGACGGCCTCCCCATCTTTTCCTGACCGCAGGACGGATATCCCGCCAAAACAATTGCGGCAACTGCCGGATTGTGCTATAATAATTCCTTAATCTACCGCGATTCGTCGAAGAAAGCTTCGATTCCTCTATTATTGAACCGGGAGTGATGCTTGTGCTGTTCAACCTCTTGCAGGGCGGCGACATGACACAGATCGTTTTGACGCTGCTGACCACCGCCTTTGTGGTGGTCGCCATTCTGCCCATTCACGAGTGCGCCCACGCCTTTGTCGCTCACAAGCTGGGGGACGACACGGGAAAAATTAACGGCCGTATGACCTTAAATCCCATGCGCCATCTGGACCCGATTGGCGCCTTGAGCCTGTTTTTGGTAGGGTTCGGCTGGGCAAAGCCGGTGCCCGTCAACCCTTATAACTTCAAAAACCGCAAGGCCGGCATGGCCCTGACCGCCCTGGCCGGTCCGGTTTCCAATTTGCTGGTGGCGTTTGTTGCAGTGCTGCTGCTGCGGATAAATTTTGAAATTGCCAGGATGAACCTGGATTATTATTACGGAGCCCTTTATACGGTAATCTATACCTTTTTGTATTTGCTGTCTGTGATCAACATCGGTTTGGCGGTCTTTAATTTCCTTCCTATCCCGCCGCTGGACGGCTCGCGGATTCTCTGCTTTTTCCTTCCCGACCGGGTGGAGGAATGGTTTTACCGCTACCAGCAGATTATCTCCATCGTCTTTATTGCCCTGGTTTTGTTCACCCCGGTATTTGATTGGATATTGAGCTTTGTGCAAACCCATGTTTTTGACGGGCTTTTGTGGGTGGCCGACCTGCCCTTCCGTTTGCTCGGAATGAGTGCGTTGTAGGCCCATGGACAAGATATCGTATAAGCTGCCGGTCTTTGAAGGGCCGCTGGACCTGCTTTTGCACTTAATTTCGAAGAACAAACTGAATATTCAGGACATTGTCGTATCAGACTTATTAGAGCAGTACTTAGCGCACATTACCGCCATGCAGGAAGCGGATATGGACGTGGCCAGCGAGTTTCTGGAAATGGCGGCGCGGCTTGTGCATATGAAAACGGTGTCCCTGCTGCCAAGGCACGAAGAAAGCGAGCAGCTCAAGAAGGAGCTGACCGGGCAGCTGCTCGAATACCAGACGGCCAAGGAAATCGCCGCGCTTTTAGCGGCGCGTACAAAGGGATTCGACCTCTTTTGTCGGGAACCCAGCCCGGTCCCGGTGGACAAAACCTACCGCTGCACCCATAAACCCCAGGAACTGCTTGCCGCATACCAGGACGCTGCCGGCAAGGGAAAGCGGCACCTGCCGCCTCCCCAGGCGGCCTTTACCCCTATTGTGGCAAAGCCCATCGTATCGGTGACTTCTCGGATTGTCTTTGTCCTGCGCAGACTCTGGGGCCAGAAGACCGTGCAGATGCGCGGTTTGCTCGAGCATGTGCAGAGCCGGTCGGAGCTGGTGGCCACCTTTTTAGCGGTGCTGGAACTGGTGCGCGGCAAACGGGTGGAGGTCAGCGACGGGGTGCAGGTGGAGGATCTGACTCTCACAGCAAAGGAACGAACGAAATGGAAGTAAAAGAAGCGCGCGCGGCTTTGGAGGCCCTCTTGTTTGCAAGTGGTACGCCCATCTCCGCGGAAAAACTGGCTCAGGCGCTGAAGCTGGATAAGGAGACGGTCTGCAAAGTGGCGCAGAACCTGGCCGACGAGCTGGATGCCAGGCAAAGCGGCCTGTGTGTGGTGCGCTTGGGGGAAGAATACCAGCTTTGCTCGAGAACCGAGCACGCCCAGGTCATCCGCCGGGCACTGGAAATCCGGAGAAGTACTCCTTTGTCCCAGGCGGCCATGGAGGTGCTGGCGGTGGTGGCCTACAACCAGCCGGTAACCAAGGCGTTTGTGGAGCAGGTCAGGGGGGTGGATTGCTCGGGCGTCGTTGGAAGCCTGTGCGCCAAGGGACTTTTGGAAGAAAAGGGACGGCTGGAGCTACCCGGCCGGCCTCTCTTGTATGGAACCACGCCGGATTTTCTGCGCTGCTTCGGGTTTTCTTCGCTCGACGAGCTGCCGCCTCTGCCAGACCGGCAGGAAGGTCTCGGCGAGGAAGAAGCCGTGAAGACGGAACAGACCGACGGATAAGTTAGGAGGTGCGCCTTGACTGCATTGGCTATTGTAGGGGGAATTCTCGCGTTTCTGGCCCTGTTGCTGTTTTTCCCACTGCATCTGCTTTTCCGGTATGAGGAAGGTTTTTTCCTCACGATCCAGTATGCGTTTTTGAAGTTTCAGGTGGTGCCGCAAAAGGAGAAGAAGCCGAAGAAGGAAAAAAAGAAGGCAGCTAAAGAGCCTTCTCCCAGTGAGGAAACATCGAAGAAAGAAAGCGCCTTTCAGAAAATCCTCAAGGAAGAAGGGCTTTCCGCTGTGGTGCATTTGCTGGGGGAACTGGCCCATCATACCGGTCGTGCAGCTAAATCTACCTTGTCGCGCATCCATGTGCACGACGTGGTGCTCGACCTAGTGGTGGCGGGAGAGGACGCGGCGGACACCGGCATTCGGTACGGACGGACCTGCGCGGCAGTGTACAGTGCCTTTGGCGTGCTATGCAATTTCCTTGCCATGCAGATAAAGGCGTTCTCCGTCATTCCGGACTTTCGCGAGGGAGCAAAGTCCAGCGCATATCTGTATGCGCGCATTCAAATCCGCCCATTTTTCTTAATTTCCAGTGGAATTGGTTTAATCTGGCGGATTTTGGTTACCATGATAAAAGCAAAGCTTTCCAAAACCAATACACAAAAAGGCGGTGCAATAGCATGAGCGAACATCCCATTAAAAGTATGATGGAAGCGACCATGCAGAAAATCCGGGAGCTGGTGGACTCGAACACGGTCATCGGCGATCCGATTTATGCAAAGGACGGGACCACGCTGATCCCGGTATCCAAAATCAGCTACGGGCTGGGTGTGGGCGGTTCCGACCTGCCGACCAAGTCGGAAAAAGAGCTGTTCGGCGGCGGAAGCGGCATGGGCATTTCCATTACTCCCGTGGCCTTTATCGTCATCGCAAACGGTGAGGCCAAGATCCTGCATGTGGCGAATTCCGACAATGTGGGCAGCAACATCGTCAAGATCGTTCCGGAGGTTTTCGACCAGATCACGGCCCTCTTTAAAAAGAAAAAGCCGGAAGAAAAAGCGGTCAATATGGCTGAAGAAGCAAAAGAGCCTCAAAAAGCCGAATGATGAAACGCAAACCACCTGCATACAATGAAAGTGTCCAACTGGAAATTTCAAACGTATGAAGAGGTGGTTTTGCTGTGTGTAAACGAACGATCCGAAAAGGGTTGGCGACGGCGGCTGCGGTGGTGACGCTCCTTTCCGGCATGCCGGCGCAGGCCGCCGAGGGGGAGCCATCCACCTCTGCGAAAGCCGCCGTCCTGATGGAATGCCAAACCGGACGGGTTCTCTATGCGAAGAACGAAAGCGAACAGCTCCCCATGGCCAGCACTACAAAGATCATGACAGCGCTGCTGGCGGTGGAAAACTGCGATTTAAACCAGCCGGTGACGGTCACCGGTGAAATGGCCTTGGTGGAGGGGTCCTCCATGGGGCTGCACATCGGGGACGTGATTACGGTGGAAGGGCTTGTGACCGGAGCGCTGCTGGCCTCCGGGAACGACGCGGCCAACGCCATCGCCCTGACGGTGCGACCAAGCTTTGAGGAGTTCGCCGCTTTGATGAACGAGCGGGCTAAGGAGATCGGCGCGCAGAATACCTCTTTTGTCACCCCTTCTGGGCTTGACAATGAGCAGCATTATACCACTGCGTACGATTTGGCCCTCATTGCCCGGGAAGCCATGGCAAACCCGGTCTTTTCCGACATCGCCCGCAAGAGTATTGCTCAGGTGGAGTTTCAAAACCCGGTGAAAACCTGTACCTTAAGCAACCACAACCGGCTGGTAAAGGAGTACGAAGGGGCCATCGGAGTGAAAACCGGGTTTACCAAGAAGTCGGGCCGGTGCTTGGTTTCCTGTGCCGAGCGGGACGGGGTCAAGCTGATTGTGGTGACCTTAAACGACCCGGACGACTGGAAGGATCACAAGGCACTGCTGGACTATGGGTTTTCGAAGGTAACGGTGCAGAATCTGCCGGCCATTGAGGAACAGAAAATCAAGGTTACCGGCGGAGAACTCGAGGAACTGGCGGTCATCCAGCGCCCGCCTCTGGCTACGGCGCCCTTAGTGGAAGGGGATTTGTCCAGGGTAGAGGTTAAAATCGAGCTGCCTGCCTTTGTTTATGCGCCGGTTTCCACCGGCAGCGCGGTGGGCATCGCGTCTTATTACCTCGATGGGCAGAAGATCGGGGAAACGGTGCTCATGGCCAAGCACGATGTGCTTTTAAGCAAGAAACAACCATCCTTTTTCGAGCAGATCGGGAACTTTTTCGCCGGAATCTGGCGGTACATAACGGGATGGTTTTAAGAATCGGAGGAAGTAGGAAAGCAATGAAGATCGAAAAGGTAAGGCTGCAAAAATACATGGCCGAATGCGGGGTTGCCTCCCGGCGCAAGTCGGAGGAACTGATTGCGGGCGGCTTTGTGAAGGTAAACGGCCGCAAGGCTTCCATTGGGGATCAGGTCATTCCCAAAAGGGATTTGGTGACGGTCCACGGCAGGCGTCTGGAACACAAGCATGCGATGCGCTACATTATGCTTTATAAGCCCAGGGGCTATATCACAACCTTAAGCGACGAACAGGACCGCCGGTGCGTGGCCGATTTGGTGAAGGACATCCCCGAACGAGTTTACCCGGTGGGACGGTTGGACCGGGAATCGGAAGGTATGCTCTTTCTCACAAACGACGGCAATTTCGCCAACGTCTTAACCCATCCGTCCAAACATGTGCCCAAGACCTACCGGGTGACGGTGCGCCCGGGAATCACCGACGAACAGCTTCTTCGCATGCAGGAGGGCATCGTCATCGACGGGCGCAAAACCGCTCCAGCCGAGGCTCATGTGGTTCAAAAGGAAGAAGGACGCACGGTGGTGGAAATCGTCCTTCACGAGGGGCGAAACCGCCAGATCCGCAAAATGTGCGAGGTGCTGGGGCTGGAGGTGGCCCGGCTCAAGCGCATCGCCATCGGGCCGGTGCGGTTGGGAATGCTCCAGCCGGGCAAATGGCGGGAGCTGACCACCGAAGAGGTGCGCCGGCTTTTAAGCGGGAAGGCGGCAGGTAAAAACACCGGACAAAGGCAAGAAAAGAGGAAAAGCTATGCTAAAAATACAACCCGTAAGAGATGAGGAGAGACGGGGGACTTTGTTAAGCGCCCACGGCATGCCTATGGAGCAGAGGTTCGCTGTGCTCGAAGCGGTAGAAAACGGGACCTGTACCGGAAGCTTAGTGTTTAGCCGGGAAGGGGAGCGGGCGGTTTTGTGGTCGGTCTTTTTCGGCGAGGACCAAACCCTGCTGGACGGACTTGCGCGCGCAGCGGCATCCATTGCCATGGATGCGGGAGCAAAAACAGTGGAATGCGAAAATGCCGCGCTGTTTGGAGTGCTTTCGTCAGTTGGATTCCACAAAATAGGGAATAAAATGGTGATAAATTTACCACAGTTCTTTCAAAGATGCTGCGCGGGCCGAAATCCCCGTTGAAAACCTTGTTAAATTATATACAATTTATTATAATAGTTAGGTGTAAAAATAGTTTTCGCAGGAAGGCGAATAGAAAAACGGGGACAAAATGCCGGGATTTTGGCGGATGTTCCTGATAATGGAGGAACCAGAATGAGCTTAGAAAGCGGACTCAACACGTTGTCGCAGGCGCGCGCGTCCAAAGAGCAGACGCCGGCCCGCAAGCTTACCGAGAAGCTGTTCGACGCCGGCTCTTTTACGGAACTGGGCTGCATGGCGGCGCCTGAGGTTATCACCGGCTGCGGCGCTGTGGACGGCGCTCCGGTGTACATTTTCGTACAGGACCGGGATGTAAACGGCGGCGCGGTCGGCAAAGAGCAGGCGGCGAAAATCCGTAAGGTTTATGACCTGGCGGCGAAAACCGGCTGTCCGGTTGTCGGGGTGTTCAATTCCAACGGCGCTTATCTCAAGGAAGGCGTAGAAGCGCTTGCCGCCATCGGCGAGCTGCTCATGTGGAGCAACAACCTTTCCGGCGTCGTACCCCAGATTTCCCTCATTGCAGGTCCCTGCGGGGGCGCTTTCTCCCTGATCGCGGCGGACGCGGATGTGGTGGTGAAGGCGGCCGAGGGCGATCTGTTCCTGGTTGCAAACGAAGAGGACAAGGCCAAGAGCGTCATTTCGGTGGAGACCGAAACCCTTGACGAGGCGGTGGCTAAGGTCAAGGAGATTGTCTCCCTTCTGCCTCTCAATAACATTTCCACTACTCCGGTGGCCGATTCCGCCGAGCCGGATTCTGACGCATGCCCCATCTGCCAGACGGTGGACGGCGGCAGCTTCGTGGAATTCCAGGCAAAGGTAGGCGAGAATGCGGTAACCGGACTTGCACGCATCGCCGGCCAGACGGTGGCGGTTGCCATGACCAAGGGCGGAGCCTTGGACGCGGCTTCCAGTGCGAAGGTGGCGCGTATGGTGCGGTTTGCGGATGCTTTTGCGATTCCGGTGGTCACCTTTGTGGACTGCGAAGGCTTTGCTTCCATCAAGGAAGCGTCCATGGTGGCACATGCTTACGCGGAAGCGACCACGGCGAAGGTTTCGGTCATCACCGGCTCGGCCATCGGTTCGGCTTATGTCGCTATGGCGGGTACGGCAGCGGGCGCCGATGCGGTTTACGCTTGGCCCCAGGCGGTGATTTCCGGCTTGGCGCCGGAGACGGCGGTGGCGATCTTGTGGAATAAGAAGCTTGCCGCTATGAAGGACCCGCTTCAAGAACGTTCGGCGCTGGCGAAAGAATACGCCGACACCAAGGCCGCTCCCTTTGACGCGGCTAAGGCCGGCCTTCTTGAAGAAGTCATTGAGCCCAGCGAGACCAGAGCCCGCCTCATTGCGGCGCTGGACCTGCTGGCAGGCAAGCGCGTTTCCCGCCTGCCCAAGAAGCACTCGAATATTCAGCTGTAACAAACACCCGGGATTCCGAGTGAAAAAGCCACCGTCATTTCCCAGCGGCAAATGCGGGTGGGGCTAAAATGAGAACAAAAAGGAAAGCCGCTGGAGGAAAGGTGGTTTATCATGAAGAATTTGAGAGTCACGGTCAACGGAAAAGCGTACGACGTACAGGTGGAAGAACTGGGTGCCAACGCGGCTCCTGCCCCGGCGGCCCCGGCTGCTCCTGCTCCCGCCGCTCCTGCGCCTGCGGCCCCAGCGGCAGCTCCGGCTGCTCCCGCAGCGGCGCCTTCCGGCAGCGAGACCATCGCCGCCCCCATGCCCGGCACCATTCTGAGCGTCAACGTCAAGGCGGGCGACTCGGTCAAGAGTGGCGATGTGCTGCTGGTACTGGAAGCGATGAAGATGGAAAATGAGATTATGGCTCCTCGTGACGGCGTCGTGGCGTCGGTCATGGTCAACAAGGGCGAAAGCGTTGACTCCGGCAAGCCCATGATCGCGCTCCAGTAACATTCGGGAAAGAGGTGCAACAACTTGGCTAAGGTTGGAATTACAGAAACCGTCCTGCGCGACGCGCATCAGTCCCTGATCGCGACCCGCATGACGACAGAAGAAATGCTTCCGGTTCTCGAACAGCTCGACGCAGTGGGCTTTCATTCGCTGGAATGCTGGGGCGGCGCCACCTTTGACGCATGCCTGCGTTTTCTCAACGAAGATCCCTGGGAGCGCCTTCGCATCATCCGCAAAAAGGCGCCCAACACCAAACTGCAAATGCTCTTCCGCGGGCAGAACATGCTCGGTTACCGCCACTACGCGGACGACGTGGTGGAATATTTTGTGCAGAAGTCGGTGGCAAACGGCATCGATATTTTGCGTATCTTCGACGCGCTAAACGACGTGCGCAACCTGGAAACCGCCATCAAGGCCACCAAGAAGGAAGGCGCGCATTTGCAGGCCGCCATTTCCTACACCACCGGCCCGGTTTTCAGTACGGAATACTATGTCAAATACGCCAAGGAGCTGGAGGAGCGGGGAGCGGACTCCATCTGCATCAAGGACATGGCCGGCCTTTTGACGCCCTATGCCACCTATGATCTGGTCAAGGCGCTCAAGGAATCGGTGAAAATCCCGATCCAGCTTCATTCTCACTATACCGCAGGCCTTGCTTCCATGGTTCTGCTGAAAGGCATCGAGGCTGGGGTGGACGTGATTGACACCGCCATGTCTCCGCTGGCCATGGGCACTTCCCATCCGGCCACCGAGTCCATGGTAGCGGCCCTCAAGGGCACGCCTTATGACACCGGCCTTGATCTTGTCAAGCTCGACGGCATCCGTGCTTATTTTGATACTCTTCGTCAGAAGTACCTCAAGAGCGGTCTTATGAATACCAAGGTGCTGGGCGTGGACGCAAACGCTCTCCTTTATCAGGTGCCCGGCGGCATGCTATCGAATCTGGTTTCTCAGCTCAAGCAGGCGGGCAAGGAGGACAAGCTGGAGGAAGTGCTCAAGGAAGTGCCGCGTGTACGCGCGGACGCGGGCTATCCGCCGCTGGTCACTCCGTCTTCCCAGATCGTAGGCACCCAGGCGGTTTATAACGTTATCACTGGCGAGCGGTATAAGATGGTCACAAAGGAATTCAAGGGAATCGTGCGCGGCGAATACGGGGCGACCCCGGTTCCGATTGATCCGGAATTTAGAAAGAAGATCATCGGCGACGAAACGCCGATTACCTGCCGTCCGGCCGATCTGCTCGAGCCGGAGCTTAATAAGCTGCGTGCCGAGTGCAGCGAATGGGTAGAGCAGGAGGAGGATGTCCTCTCTTACGCCCAGTTCGGCCAGGTTGCGGTTAAGTTCTTTGAGCAGCGGCGCAACGAAAAGTACCACATCGACAAGAATGTGGACATGGTGAATAAGATCCATCCCGTTTGATTGCGGTGAAAAACAAGGCCTCCGGAGGTGTCCGGGGGCCTTTCGGTTTTTCGCGAAAGGCAGCCTGTGCAAACATGAAGATAAACGCCGCCGCTTGCGACAACCCGCCTGGAGAACGGCAAAATTCGCAGATTCGGTTGACAGGGTAGGCGAAAAACGGTAAAATAAACGATAGAGAACCCTGCTTTGCGTCCAAAGAAGCAGGGAACTTTTCTGTTGAAACAGGCGAATTGAGCTAAAGTGGTGAAATGCATGATCCGAAGTATGACAGGGTACGGCCGCGCGCAGGCGGTCATCGACGGTCATGATATCACGGTGGAAATCAAATCGGTCAACCACCGGTATTATGAGTTTTCCGCGCGGGTTCCGCGCATCTATGGATTTCTGGAGGAAAAGCTCAAGGCTTACTTCCAGACCCGCATCGCCCGAGGTAAGGTAGATGTTTACGTTTCCATTGAAACGCTGGATTCCACTGCCTGTGAGGTAGTGGTCAACCATTCGCTGGCGGCCGGGTATCTGGCGGCTTTAAACGAGCTTGCCGATCGGTATGAGTTGCGAAACGATGTGTCCGCATCTCTTATTTCCCGCTATCCCGATGTGCTCACCGTGCACAAGGCTCCTGAGGACGAGGAGCAGATTTGGACGGCGGTGCGGTCGGTAGCCCAGCAGGCGGGAGACGAGTTCATCGCTATGCGGGAACGGGAAGGGCAGCGCATGAAGGAGGATGTGGAGTCCAGAGCGCGGACCATCCTGGAGAAGGTGGCGTTCGTAGAGGAGCATTCTCCCGAAACGGTGCGTGCCTATGAGCAGAAGCTGGAAAAGCGCATTCGCGAGCTTCTGGAGGACCGCACGGTGGACGAACAGCGGCTCTTGACCGAGGCTGCTATTTTCGCGGACAAAACGGCGGTGGCGGAAGAAACCGTCCGTTTGCGCAGCCACATCGATCAGCTTCACGGCATGCTCGAAAGCGGGGAAGCAGTGGGACGCAAGATTGACTTTCTGGTACAGGAAATCAACCGGGAGGCCAACACCATCGGTTCGAAGGCCCAGGATGTGGAAATTGCCCGGGTGGTAGTGGACATCAAGGCGGAGATTGAGAAAATCCGCGAGCAGATTCAGAATATTGAATAGCTCCGGCCGCAGATTCCCATGCTAATGGGAAAGAATGTTTGCGGCGGTGCAAAAGGAAAGCGGTAAGCGATGAAATTGATCAACATTGGTTTTGGCAATATGGTGTCGGCCAATCGATTGGTGGCGATTGTCAGTCCCGAATCCGCGCCCATTAAGCGTATCATTCAGGACGCGCGGGACCGGGGGACTCTCATTGACGCCACCTATGGCCGGCGTACCCGCGCGGTGATCGTTACCGACAGCGATCATGTCATTCTTTCCGCCGTGCAGCCGGAAACGGTGGCAAACCGTGTAAACGACCACGACGAGGACGACGATGAGGAGATCGAGGACCATGAATAAAGGATGTCTCTTGGTGCTGTCCGGCCCTTCCGGCTGCGGAAAGGGGACGGTGGTCAAGCGGCTTTTGCAACGAAATCCGAAGCTTCGGCTGTCGGTGTCCATGACCACCCGTGCACCCCGGGAAGGGGAAACGGACGGAATTTCCTATCATTTTGTGACACAAGAACAGTTCGACCAGACGGTGGAACAGGGGGGCGCCATGGAATACGCCCGCTGCGGAAATGGAGACTGTTACGGCACGCCTGCCGCACCGGTGAAGGAGTGGCGGGAGGCGGGGATGGACGTGGTTTTGGAGATCGATATCCAGGGCTACCGCCAGGTAAAGGAAAAGGCACCCGATGCGGTTGGTATCTTCATTATGCCTCCGTCCTTTGGAGAGCTTTCCCGCCGTTTGCACGAGCGGGGAACGGAAAGCGAGGAAAAGATCCGGCAGCGGCTGAAAACCGGGAAAGAGGAAATCCGCTGCGCCGGGGAATACCGGTATATTGTGGTAAACGATGCGCTGGAAGACGCGGTCGACCAGATTGAAGCCATTCTCAAGGCGGAACACGCCAAGGCAGAAGCCATGCGTACTATAATAGAAGAGGTGCTTAACGATGCTCAAACCATCTCCCAATGATATTTTTTCTGACAACCGCAGCCGTTACTCCTTTGTCATCGCGGTAGCCAAACGGGCCCGCGAAATCGTCGACGAAGCGGAGGCAGCCGGCACCATTCTCACTGAAAAGCCGGTCAGCATCGCGGTGGACGAATTCTCCAAGGGGGAATACGTCATCAAAGAGAAGAAAGAACCCCAAGACGAAACGCTCCAGTAAGGCGGAGGTATGGATATGCCTGCGGTGAGGATAGCCCAGGTCGCGGTGGAGCAGACGGCCATTTACTTTGACAAGGGGTATGACTATCTGATCCCCCCGTCCATGCAAGAAACGGCCCTGCCGGGCTGCCGGGTTCTGGTTCCCTTTGGGCGCGGCAACCGCAAACGGCAGGGAATCCTGCTGTCGGTGCGGCAGGAAACGGCATTGGAATCCATCAAACCGATTGCAGCGGTGCTTGACAAGGCGCCGCTTCTTTCAAATGAGCTTCTTTCTCTGGGAAAGTGGCTTAGGGAAAAGACCTATTGTCCCCAGTTTGACGCGCTCAAGGCCATGCTGCCGGCAGGAATGAGCCTGCGCCTGGTGGCGAGCTACGCCATTGCGCCGGATGTGGCTCCGGAAAGGATGGAGACGCTTGCCCCGGAGGAACGCCGTATCGTCCAGCACCTGGCGGACAGTGGCGCCACCGTGGAACGGGAGCGGCTACTGGAAATTATGGGCCTTTCCCCAGAAAACGATCTGCCCGAGCAGCTGGTGAAGAAAGGGTTTTTGATCCGCAGCGACGATTCGGTGCGCCGGATCGGGGACGCGACGGTCAAAATGGTGCGCCTGGCGCTTTCCGACGAGGAAACCCAGGCGCTTTTGGAAGGAAAGCTCACGCCAAAACAGCGGGAGGTAGTCACCCTTCTTTCCCAGGCGGGCGGTGCCTCGGTCAAGGAGGTTTGTTACTTTGCCGCCTGCGGGATTTCAGTGGTAAATACTCTGGTGCGCAAGGGCGTGCTGGAGTTTTACTTAAACGAAACCTACCGCGCCCCAGTCAAGGAACGCCCCGCCCAGGACACTGGGAAAATCCATCTCACCGACGAGCAACAAATGGCCTTTGAACGGCTGCTTACTCAGTATGAGACGGGAGGCGGCATCTCCCTTCTTTATGGGGTAACCGGGTCGGGGAAAACCCAAGTGTTTATGCGCTTGGCCGACGAGGTGCTCAAACAGGGCCGTGCGGTGCTCGTCATGGTTCCGGAAATATCCCTGACTCCCCAGACCCTAAACCTTTTTTACCGCCGCTACGGCGGACAGGTGGCGGTCATCCATAGCGGCCTGTCTTTGGGCGAACGGCTCGACGAATGGAAGCGCATTAAGAACGGTCAGGCCAAGGTTATTGTGGGGACACGCTCGGCGGTGTTCGCTCCCTGTGAGGACTTGGGGCTTATCATCCTGGACGAGGAGCAGGAGCACACCTACAAATCCGAATCCTCTCCGCGGTTTCACGCAAGGGATGTGGCGAAGTTTCGCGTGAAATGGCACAAGGCGCTGCTGTTGCTGTCTTCCGCCACTCCATCTCTGGAAAGCTTTTATCAGGCGAGCCGCGGCCGCTATACCCTCAACCGGTTGGAAAACCGGTACGGCGAGGCAAACCTCCCTACTGTTTCGGTGATCGACATGCGTCTGGAGCCGCCCGGCACCGGCAATGCGTTGAGCGGTCCGCTGGTGGAGGAGCTTCAGGAAAACCTACGGGCGGGGCGGCAGTCCATCCTGCTGTTAAACCGCCGGGGGTATAATACCTTCGCTTCCTGCCGCAGTTGCGGGGAGGTGGTCACCTGCCCCAATTGCAGCATTTCCATGACTTATCACACGGCAAACGGCCAGATGATGTGCCATTATTGCGGCCATATGCAGCCCTTTACCACCAAGTGCGGCCACTGCGGAGAGGACCAGGTGCGTTATTCCGGGTTCGGCACTCAGCGGGTGGAGCAGGAGCTTATCGACCGGCTGCCAGGCGCACGCATCCTGCGCCTGGATACCGACACCACCATGACCCGGGATTCCCATGAACGAAAGCTCGGTTCCTTTGCCAAGGGCGAGTACGACATTATGATCGGCACCCAAATGGTGGCCAAGGGCCTTGACTTTGAGAATGTGACCCTGGTGGGGATCGTCTCTGCCGACCAATCCCTCTTTTCCGACGACTATCGCAGCTATGAGCGGGCTTTCGCCCTCTTTACCCAGGTGGTGGGCCGCTCGGGCCGGGGAAAACACGCCGGCCGTGCGGTCATCCAGACCTATACGCCGGACCATCCGGTGATTGCCCTAGCCGCCCGGCAGGACTACGACGCCTTTTACAAAAGCGAGATTGCCTCCCGCAAAACCATGCTTTACCCGCCGTTCTGTGACCTTTGCCTGGTAGGCTTTGTAGGCCGGGAGGAAGAAAAGGTGCAGGCGGGAGCGCGGGAATTTTTGCACGAGCTCAAAGAGGTGGCCCAATGCGATTACCCGAAGCTGCCGCTGCGGGTGCTCGGCCCTACGCCGGCGGTGGTGTGCAAGGTGGCGGGAAAATACCGGTACCGGCTGCTGCTCAAATGCCGGGACACGGCGGAATTTCGCCGGTTTTTGATGGGGCTTTTGGTGTCCTTCGGAAAAAAACGGGGATTTTCCGAGGTAACCGCGTATGCGGACATGAATCCGGAGGGCATCCTATAGGGTAAGGAATCTAGCGCCGTTTCGGCGCACAAGGATAGAACGGACAAAAGAACGGTTTGCCCCATCGGCAAACCAGGTTTCCCGATGTTAGGAGGACACGCAATGGCAATTCGCAGCATTATTACCGATACCGATCATTTTCTTCGTAAGAAATCCCGCCCGGTGGACAAGTTTGACGACCGGCTGCACGTGCTGCTCGACGATATGGCCGAGACCATGTACAAAGAAGAGGGCGTGGGCCTGGCTGCGGTGCAGGTGGGCGTGCTGCGCCGGGTGGTAGTCATCGACGTGGGAGAGGGGCTTCTTGAGCTTGTAAACCCCGAAATCGTCGAACGGGAAGGGGAGCAGGAGGTGGTGGAAGGCTGCCTGTCGTGCCCTGGAAAGCGGGCGGTGCGCCTGCGCCCGAAAAAGGTGACGGTAAAGGCCAAGGACCGCAACGGCAAGGAAATCACGGTTTCCGGGGAGGACATTTTAGCCTGCGCTTTCTGCCATGAATGCGGTCATCTGGACGGGGAGCTTTTTTATGACAACATCATCCGTATGGTAGACCCGGACGAGGAAGAATAAGGAGGTAGGGTCCTGTGCGCATCGTATTTATGGGAACGCCGGAGTTCGCCGTGCCGTCTCTGGCAGCGCTTTTACAGGCGGGTCATGAGGTGAGCGGTGTTTTTACCCAGCCGGATAAGCCCAAAGGGCGCGGCTATGTGCTCACACCTCCGCCGGTCAAAGCGCTGGCGGTGGAAAAGGGAATCCCTGTTTACCAGCCTGCCACTTTAAAAGACGGGCAGGCGCTCGAGACTCTGCAAAGCTTAGATGCGGAACTGATCGTGGTAGTGGCTTACGGAAAGATTCTGCCTCAGGCAATTTTGTCTCTGCCGAAGTATGGGTGCGTAAACGTCCATGCGTCCTTGTTGCCTAAGTACCGGGGAGCGGCTCCCATCCAGTGGAGCGTGCTCGACGGTGAGAAGGAGACGGGCGTCACCACTATGCAGATGGCAGCTGGCTTAGATACTGGTGATATTCTCTTGCAGGCGGCGACCCCCATCGGGGAAAACGAAACCGCCGGCGAGCTGCACGACCGGCTCTCCCAGCTTGGCGCAAAGCTGCTCTTAGAGACGGTAACGGGGCTCGAAGCAGGTACCATTGTCCCGGTAAAACAGGACGACTCCAAGTCCTGCTACGCGTCCATGCTGGATAAGTCCCTATGCCAGGTGGATTTTTCCCAGCCGGCCTATAAGGTCCACAATCAAATCCGCGGTCTGTCCCCCTGGCCGGTGGCGGTCACCCAGTTAAACGGCAAAACCCTCAAGCTCCACCGTTCCCGGCTTGGAAAACCGGCCGACGGGAAGCCGGGGGAAGTGATTTCCATCGAACCTTTTGCAATTTGCTGCGGTGACGGGAATACCGTCGAGCTTTTGGAAATACAATATAACGCGGGAAAACGCCTTGCGGCCGACGCATTTTTGCGGGGCCACCGAATTGAGCCGGGGACCGTCCTCGGCGGGTAACCATTTCTTTGTAACACAGGAGGACAGCAAATGCCAGGACTTTATATGTGGGCTTTTGATCCGACCTATCTGATTTTCGTAATCCCGGCGCTGATTATTTCGATCATCGCCCAGGCAGGAGTGCACTCGGCTTACCGCAAGTATTCGTCTGTGCGAAACATGCGGGGTATGACCGGCGCTGAGGCTGCCCAGCGGGTGCTGCAGTTTTACGGGGTTTCAGGAGTGTCGGTGGAACGGGTCGGCGGCAACCTGACCGACCATTTTGATCCCAGGCGCCATGTGATCCGTCTTTCCGAAGGCGTGTACGACAGCGCCACCATTGCCGCCGTGGGCATCGCCGCCCATGAGGCGGGCCACGCGGCCCAGTATGCCAAGGGCTACGTGCCCATCAGGATCCGCAACGCCATCTATCCCATTGCCAACATCGGTTCCACCCTTTCCTTTTATATCGTGCTCCTTGGGATTTTGTTTTCCTACGGCTTTTTGATCAACATCGGCATCCTCCTGTTTAGCTGCGCGGTCCTCTTTCAGATCATTACGCTGCCGGTAGAGTTTAACGCAAGCTCCAATGCCGTGCGCGCCATTGACGAGGCGGGCCTTCTTACCGAAGAGGAGCTGACCGGCAGCAAAAAGGTGCTGCGCGCCGCTGCTATGACCTATGTGGCCGCCGCAGTCGCAAGTCTTTTGAGCCTTTTGCGCTTGCTGGCCATCGCCCGGCGCAACAACCGTGGGTAACCCGGCGGGAAATGCCCGCATGGTTGCGCTTGGGGCACTTTTGAAGATGGAGCTGGAGGACGGGTACTCGAACCTGGTTCTGGACGGGGCGCTCAAAGCGGCGAAGCTTCAGCGGCGAGACGAAGCCTTGGCCTCGGCGCTTTTCTATGGGGTGCTGGAGCGCCGCCTTACTTTAGATGCGGTCATCGCCGCCCATTCAAAAATCAAAATAAAGAAAATGTCTCCCCAGGTGCGAAACATTTTGCGCCTTGGGGTTTATCAGCTTTTGTTTTCCGATAAAATCCCGCCCTCTGCGGCGGTGGACGAATCGGTAAAGCTCACCAGAGCCTGCCGCCAGGCGTCTGCCTCCGGCTTTGTCAACGCCGTGCTGCGGGCGGTGCAGCGGGACCCGGCCGCTCTCTCCCCTGCGAAAGGGGCTGGGCTAGCGCAGCGCCTGTCCTTTCTCTATTCTTGCCCTCAGTGGCTGGTGACGCTGTGGCTAAAGCACTATGGAGAAGCGGACACGAAAGGGATGCTCCAGGCGTTTTTGCATCCGTCGCGGGTATGCGTGCGGGTGAATACCACCCGGGTCACCGGAGAGGAACTTTTACGCATTCTAGCCGAAGAAGGTGTTGAGGCGCGACCGGATGAACACCTGAAAACCGCCTTGTGGCTCGAAAATGCAGGCGCGGTAGAAAAAATGGAGGCGTTTCAGAAGGGCCTTTTTCATGTGCAGGACTTAGCGTCCCAGCTTTGCTGCCAGGCAGTGGACGCAAAGCCGGGAGATGTGGTTTTCGACGTGTGCGCCGCCCCGGGAGGCAAGGCCTTTACCACGGCTGAACATATGCAGGATCAGGGAACGCTTTATGCATGCGACCTCTATGAATCTAGAGTCAAGCTCATCGAAAGCGGCGCAAAGCGGCTGGGCCTTACCTGTGTAAGAGCCCAGGTTCGGGACGCTGCAACCCCCCAGGAAGCGCCGGATTTGGCCGATCGGGTACTCTGTGACGTGCCCTGCTTCGGTTTGGGGGACATTGGGAGAAAACCGGAAATCCGGTATAAAATGCCGGATTTGCTTGCAAAATTTCCCCCTATGCAATATAATATCCTGTGTATTGCGTCTAAATTGGTAAAACCAGGGGGCCGGCTTGTATATTCCACCTGTTCGCTCACCTCTCAGGAGAACGAAGAAGTAGTGGAGAGATTCCTCTTAGAGCATCCGGATTTTGCTCCTCAGGCGCTTTCTTTGCCCGATGCGCTTTTGCGCCCTTGTGACCAGGGAAGCTATCGCGCTACACTGCTTCCGCATATCAGCCAGTCGGATGGTTTTTTCTTAGCGGCCATGACCCGTAGAAAACCCACCGAGTGATACTCTCCTAGGAGGACGAATGGGAAAACAGGACATTACCACCCTCTCCCAGGAGGAACTTGCCCAGGCGGTCAAAGCCATGGGCGTGCCAGCCTTCCGCGCGTCCCAGATTACCGGGTGGCTGCGCCGAGGCGTTTCCTCCTTTGACGAAATGACAAACCTGCCCGCCGCCATGCGGTCGGTGCTTTCGCAGCAGTATGTGATTCCATCGGTATGCATTGAGAAAAAGCTGGTTTCTAAGCTGGACGGGACGGTGAAATACCTTTTTCGCCTGTCCGACGGGGAGCTGATTGAAGCGGTCTTGATGCAGTATCAGCACGGGACCAGCATGTGCATCTCCACCCAGGCCGGGTGCAAGATGGGATGTGCCTTTTGCGCCACCGGAATGGGCGGGTACCGCAGGAACCTGACCGCTTATGAAATGGTAGGGCAGATTCTCGCGGCTCAAAAAGACGAAAACCGCCGGGTGTCCAATGTGGTGCTTATGGGAATGGGGGAGCCGCTTGACAATTATGAAAATGTCCTCTCCTTTCTTTGCATGGTGTCCGACCCAGAGGGGCTTAACATCGGCATGCGGCACATTTCCCTTTCTACCTGCGGTGTGGTGGACAAAATTTATGATCTGATGGAGCATCGCTTTCAGTTGACCTTATCGGTCTCCCTCCACGCGCCAAACGACGAAATCCGCGGTAAAATCATGCCGATCAATAAAAAATGGGGAATTGATGCCCTATTGACCGCCTGCCGTGATTACACGGCGGCAACAAAGCGCAGAATATCTTTTGAGTATGCGATGATTGACGGGGTAAACGATTCGGACGCATGTGCCCGTCAGCTGGCGCAGCGCCTTCGCGGAATGCTGTGCCACGTCAATTTGATCCCTGCAAACGACGTAAATGGCAAGCCCTTTCAGAAAAGCGGCCGGGAACGGCTTTTGCGGTTTTCCGAAATCCTGACGAAGAAGGGGATTACCACCACCGTCCGGCGCAGCTTGGGGGCGGATATTGAAGCCGCCTGCGGGCAGCTGCGGGGAAAGCATGGGGCGGTGACGTCTTAAAGAAAAACAAGAGATCAGGGAGGTGAGGTTTGTGAGACTTTTCGGTAAAAGCGACATTGGTCGCCGTAGAAGTTCCAATCAGGACGACTACGCCTTCGGCCGACTGGGAAGCAGCGCGGTGTGGGCGGCGGTGTGTGACGGAATGGGAGGAGCCAACGGCGGCAATGTAGCGAGTGCGATGGCGGTGCGGGAGATTTCCAGGCACATCGAGTCGGACTACCGGGAAGGCTGCAGCCCCAACTCCATTAAGACCCTGCTTCAGTCGGCGGTGTACACAGCGAACGCTGAGATTTACGAAGAAGCAAGGAAAAACGAAGCCCTAGCCGGTATGGGAACCACAGTGGTGGCTGCGGTGGTAGCCGAAAAGCTCGCCTGCATTGCCCATGTGGGGGACAGCCGGGCCTATCTCATTCATGAAGACACCATTTGCCAGATCACCCGGGATCATTCGGTAGTGCAGGAGATGGTGGAGGCAGGGCAGATCACACAGGAACAAGCACGCGCCCATCCCAATAAAAACGTGATTACACGGGCGCTTGGAATCGTACCGGAAATCGCCATCGATTACAGCGAAGTCACGCTGCAGCGGGGCGACGCATTGATTCTCTGTACCGACGGCCTGTCCAACCAGATGGAGGCCGATGAAATAAAGAACATTGTGAAAGCCGGCGTGGAGGATGCCTGTGCGCGCTTAGTAACGCAAGCAAACGCGCGGGGCGGCCCGGACAACATTACGGTGGTCCTGCTTTCCGATCGCTGAATTCATCGAAAGCTGGCGTTGGTTTCAGACTAGAAGTGGAGGTCTCCATGGATAAATATATTGGCAAACGGCTGGATGGCCGTTACGAAATTATCGAGGTCATCGGGGTCGGCGGTATGGCGGTGGTCTATAAGGCCAGGGATGTGCTCGACGACCGGATTGTGGCAGTGAAGGTGCTCAAAAGCGAATTCTTAGGCAAC
The DNA here is from genome assembly GCA_018364155.1 of Clostridiales bacterium. Taxonomy (GTDB): domain Bacteria; phylum Bacillota; class Clostridia; order Oscillospirales; family Acutalibacteraceae; genus Solibaculum_A. The sequence goes on along the minus strand of JAGZMM010000001.1, from coordinate 322,095 downwards.
GAGGAATTTCGCCGCCGGTTTAAGAATGAATGTAAGGCAATTGCCGTTTTGTCCCATCCGAATATCATCAAGGTTTACGACGTGAATTTCGGCGGAAACATTGAGTATATCGTGATGGAGTATGTAGACGGCATTACGCTTAAGGAATACATTGAACAGCAGGGCGTGGTCAAGTGGAAGGAAGCGGTCCATTTTACCACCCAGATTCTCAAAGCTCTCCAGCACGCCCATGACAAGGGGATTGTCCATCGGGACATTAAGCCTCAGAATATCATGCTGCTGCAGGACGGGACCATCAAGGTGATGGATTTCGGCATCGCCCGGTTCTCCCGCAATACCTCTCATACCGTCAACACCGACCGCGCCATCGGCTCGGTGCACTATATCAGCCCCGAGCAGGCCAGCGGCGACGTGACCGACGAGCGTTCGGACATCTATTCGGTTGGCGTTATGCTCTACGAGATGCTCACCGGCAAGCTGCCCTTTGAGGCGGATACGGCGGTGTCAGTGGCCATTATGCAGCTGCAGTCCACTCCCCGCATGCCCCGGGAGATCAATGAAACCATCCCCGAGGGTCTCGAGGAAATCACCATGCACGCCATGCAGAAGGACCCGCAGAAGCGTTACCAGTCCGCGGCGGAGATGCTCAGAGACATTGAGGACTTCAAGCGAAATCCCAGCATCCGCTTTGAATATAAGTATTTCGTGGACGATAATCCCACCCGCATCGTTAAGTCCATCGACCGGGTGCGCGCAACCGACTCCTATACGGCTCTGGATGAACCGGAGGAGGAAGGGGAAGAGGACGATAAGAAGAAAAAGAAGCATTCGGCCATTCCGCTTTTGGCGGGCATCGCCTTTGGCGTGGTCCTCTTTACGGTGGCCTTTGTCATTGCGGTCATGTGGTGGATGGGTGTGTTCACCGGCCAGGACGGTGATTTGATCGAAGTGCCTAAGGTCATCGGCATGACCATGGAGGAAGCAAAGCTTCAGTACCCGGACCTTACGTTTGAAATTAAGAACACGCTTTATAATACTGCGCCTAAGGACCAGATCATCGAGCAGGATCCCTCCGAGGGCAGCAAGGTGGAGAAGGGTGCTGCGGTGCAGGTGGTGGTCAGCCTCGGCCCGAAGGAGAACGTGGTTCCCGATATTGTGGGGAAGGACTGGAAGACGGCCAAGGCCACGCTGGACGGGGCCAAGATCCAGTATGAGGTGCAGGAACGGGAGGACGAGGAAACGGCGGAAGGCTATGTGATTCAGACCTCTCCGGCCGTGGGCGAAACCGTTAAGGAAGGCCAGACCATTTTAGTGTACGTCAGTCTGGGCCCGTCCCAAATTCCGGTGACGGTTCCTAATGTGATCGGCATTTCGGAAGCAAATGCCAAGCGTTTGCTGGAGGAAAAGGGCTTTACGGTGGGCGAATCCATTCAGGTGGATTCCGACCGGCCCATCAACGAGGTGCTTTCCTGCGACCCGAAGGTGGACTCTACCGTAACCAAGGGCACGAAGGTCACCCTTACCATTTCAAACGGCAAGGCTCCCACCAAGCAGGCCACGGTTACCGTGAACCTGCCCAAGACCAATACGCCGGTGTATCTGAAGGTGTACGTGGACGGGGTGGAAAACCGGGATCTTCGTACCAACGAGATCATTCCCAATCAGCGGCCTCAGTACGATTTTACGCTGGAAGGAACCGGGACCTCCACCGTTACCGTGCGCATCAGCACCAATCCGGACAGCGGCTTCGCAGATTACGCGATTTACACGGTCAATTACGACTCCAATACGGTAAAACTGACTCAGCAGAATGAATTCAAAGACCCCAATGCCAATTCCTCCAAACCGGAAACCAACAGCAAACCGCATGACGATTGATAGGTGATGGAGGCAGGACATTGAAGGAAACGACTGGACTGATTGTGAAAGGAATCGGCGGCTTTTATTATGTGAAAGCCGCCGATTCGGTATTGGAATGCCGCGCCCGCGGCATTTTTCGTAAAAAAAAGCAGACGCCGCTGGCAGGTGACTGGGTGAAGGTTTCCCTGCCCCAGACGGGAATGCCTATGGTGGACGAAATTTTGCCCAGAAAGAACAGTCTTATCCGTCCGCCCATCGCGAATTTAGACCGGCTTTTTATCGTGGTGAGCGTCTGTGATCCGGGGCCAAACACCCTGGTAGTGGATAAGCTTATCTCCATTGCCGAGCATAAGGAAATCGAACCGGTGGTGGTCGTTAACAAAACGGACCTGGCTGATCCGGCAGAGCTTCTCGATATCTACCATACTGCCGGCATTCCGGTATGCGCGGTTTGCGCTGGAACAGGAGAAGGAATCGAGCAGGTGAGAGAACTGCTGACCAACCGGCTCTGTGCTTTTACCGGTAATTCCGGGGTGGGAAAATCGAGCCTCTTAAACCGGTTGGACCCCCGCCTGGGCCTCGCAACCGGGGACATCAGCAAAAAGCTGGGCCGCGGGCGGCACACCACCCGTCAGGTAGAGCTCTACGAACAGGAAAACGGCGGGTATCTGGCGGATACGCCGGGCTTTTCCTCGCTGGACTTAGAACGCTGTGAAACGGTGCTGGCAGGGGAACTGGCCGGGTGTTTCCGGGAATTTGCCCCTTTCGTAACCGATTGCAAGTTCACCTCCTGCTCCCATACGGGGGAAAAGGGATGCGCGGTGAAGGCGGCGGTGGACGAGGGAAAAATCCATCCCTCCCGTTACCGAAGCTATGTGGAGCTTTATAGCGCGGTCAAAAACATCAAAGAGTGGGAACTGAAATGAAAAAAGCGTGCGTGATTATCGGCGCGGCTCCCTGCGGCAATCCGCTCGAGCAGCGCGCCTATATGGAAGCCGGAAGCTTTGTCATCTGTGCCGACGGCGGGTATCGAAACGCCCAGCAGATGGGGGTAAGCCCCGATTTGCTCATGGGGGATTTTGATTCCGCCCCTTTGCCGGACCTGCCCGGTGTGCCGGTTGAGACCTTTCCGGAAGAAAAGGATGACACCGACACCATGCTTGCGGTGAAATACGCCGTTCGGGAAGGTTTTGGACGGATTACCATCCTATGCGGCACAGGCGGTCGGCTCGACCATACCATTGCAAACCTGGACGCCTTGGTATTCGCCGCAAAAGCGGGAGTGCCGGCGCTTTTAGCCGACGGCAACAATGAAGTGCGGGTGCTTCTGGGCGGCAGCTCGGTGATTCTTCCTAGGAGAGAGGGTTGCAAGCTTTCAGCTTTTGCTTACGGCGGAGAAGTGACGGGAGTCAACTATGTGGGCCTTAAGTACCCGCTTCACGACGCGACGTTGGTTCCCGGTATTCCCTTGGGTGTGAGCAACGAATGGGTGTGGGAAAAGGCCCAGGTTTCCATGAAAAGCGGTATTCTGCTGCTGGTATCTTCAAAAATGTGACACCTTCTGTCTGCCCCCGGCGTATGATGGCATAGGTACAACAAACGGTACCGGGTCGGAAATCTACGTTGACGGGCGGTGGCGATTTGAGACAGCTCAGCCGGATCATCGGGACTATTTTGCTGGTCCTGGGACTTTTGCTTCTGCTTTTCTGCGTTCTTCCGGTGCAGGTGCTGGTTGTAGTCGGAGCGGCGATTATGGTTCTCATAGGAATTGCGCTGCTGCGTGCCTGTTAGAATGCGGAGGGAGCTCTATGAAAATTGTCGTTGTGAGAAGCCCGAAATTTCTCAGAGGAATTTTAAGAATGATTTTCGGTATCAAACGAGAGACGGTTTAAAGAGAAACCGAACATAAAAGCACTGGGCGCCGCTTTCAAGCGAAGCGGCGCCCAGTGCTTTTTTGCTTCTTGGCGGAATGATTCTCGCCTTTTTGCCATATTCATGAAGGAACCGGCCAGGGGCGCAGCCGAATCGGAAAAATCCGGTCAGCCACTGGAATAGTGGGGACAGGACATGAATATAGATTGCTTAGAAACACTGTAGAAAGGCGAGGTAATCTCATATGGAATTAAAGGTTTCGCATGACACGGTTTCCATAAACGAGGTGATTTTCGAGGGCAGTGCCGAGCAGCCGGTGGACCTGGACATCAATTTGCCGGACTATTGCCCCGACATTTCCCGGATTCTCAAGTGCCGTCTCATGCCGGCGGTATCGGTACGCCAAATCACGGGCGACCGGCTTCAAGTGGAGGGAAAGACCCAGGTCGTTATCCTTTATGTGGACGATACCAACCGGCGGGTCCAGTGCATGGAACAGTCCCTTCCCTTCTCCCAAAGCTTTGCCCTGCAGGGAGCGCCTGAGGACGCAGCTGTCTTCACCAGCACCGTGATCGACTATGTCAATTGCCGCGCCAGTTCACCCCGTAGACTGGGAGTACACGGGTCCTTTACGGTGGGGGTCAAGGTGCGCGGGCGCACCGACTGCCAGGTAGTCACCCAAGCGGAGGGAGCAGGGATGCAGCTACTGCGTCATGCCGAACCGGTCAGCAGCGTCATTGGGATGGCCGAGCGGCAATTCTCCATGAACGAAATGCTGGAGCTTGGCCAGAGCAAGCCCACGGCTGCTACCTTGGTGCGCAGTTCCACCACGATTCTCATCAGCGATTACAAGGCCATTGCCAACAAAGTGATCGTCAAGGGAGACATCCAGATCGCCACCCTCTATCAGTGCGAGGACAGCGACGACATGGAGAAAATGGAGCATTCCCTCCCGTTCTCCCAGATCATCGACTTGGAGGGTGTCACCGACGAAAGCTTCTGCGACATCCGTTGTGACACGATTTCCTCCGACATCCAGGTGCGTGCCGACGGCGCCGGGGAAAACCGCCTCCTTTCGGCTGACCTGCGCCTTTGCATCCAGGTGACCGCCTACCAGTCTTCGGAGATTTCCCTCATCAGCGACGCATTCTCTACCCAAGTGGAGATCGAGGCCGACTGCAACGAAATCCGCGCCGAGCAAATGCTCAAACGGATGCGCTACGACGGCGTTTACAAAAACGCCTTTGAGCTTCCCTCCGGCGACATCACCGCCATCTGCGACCTCTGGTGCGACGCCGGGGTGGTCAGCTGTGTGGCCGCCGACGGAAAGCTCCTTGTCAAAGCGCCGGTCAACGTAAGTGTCCTGGCACTGGATGGGGATGGGTGTCCCACCTACTTTGAACGGGTGGCGGAAATCGAATACGAGGAAGAGCTGCCCGAGGGCGTCACGCTCGCCTTGTGCGAACCTACCCTCTGTATCACCGGATGCAGCTTCAGTTTCGCCCAGAGCCAGAGTATGGAGATCAAAATCGAATACCGCCTGGAGGGCTGCGTATTTGTTCCCTTCCAGGAAAACGCCATCTGCGATCTTCGCCTGTGCGAGGACCAACCCATTGTCCGCGTAAGTGCAGCCGCATTGGTCATCTACTACGCCGACACAGGAGAGCGGCTCTGGGACATTGCGCGCAAATATTGTACGTCGGTCAACGCCATAAAGGAGGAAAATGAATTGAGTGAAGACGTGGTTCCTGCCCGCGGCATGATGATGATTCCAAGTATATAACGCAGACTGGAGGTGGAGTGAACATGGAAGAGAGAACCATTTATCAGGACATTGCCCAGCGTACCCAGGGGGACATTTATATCGGCATCGTCGGCCCCGTACGCACTGGCAAGTCCACCTTTATCAAACGGTTTATGGATACCCTGGTGGTCCCCAACATCAACAGCGACTTCAAACGGGACCGCGCCATTGACGAACTGCCCCAGTCCGCCGCCGGCCGGACCATTATGACCACCGAACCCAAGTTTATCCCCGAGGAAGCAGTGGAGGTCACCCTGGACGGAAACGCAAGCTTCCGTATGCGGATGATCGACTGTGTGGGGTACATCGTGCCAAGCTCCCTTGGATATGTGGAGGGCGACCAGCCCCGCATGGTCAAGACCCCTTGGTATGAAGAGGAAATCCCCTTTAATATGGCCGCCGAAATCGGAACCCGTCGGGTGATCACCGAGCATTCCACCATCGGCCTGGTGGTGACCACCGACGGCAGCATCAGCGACATTCCCCGGGAAGAGTACCAGGAAGCGGAAGAACGGGTCATTGAAGAGCTGCGGGAGATCAATAAGCCCTTCATCGTGCTGTTAAACTGCATGTATCCAAACTCCCAGGGAGCCAGGCAGCTTTCCCAGGAACTTAGCTCCAAGTATTCGGTGCCGGTTCTGCCGGTCAACTGCCTAGAGCTTGAGGAGGAGGAAATCCGCCAGATCCTTTCCCAGGTGCTTTTTGAATTCCCGGTCAAGGAAATCTCGGTGGAGCTTCCAAAGTGGCTCTCCGCTCTGCCCAAGGAGCATTGGCTGCGCACCTCCGTTTACGGCGCCATCCGCGAATGCGCCGCCGACATCACCCGTATCCGGGAGGTGGACCGTATTGTCACCGGTGTGGCGGACTGCGAATACATCGAGTCAGCCAAGACCATTTCCATGGACCTGGGAACCGGCAGCGCCAGCATCCGGGTGTCCACTCGTCAGGAGCTTTTCTATAAGATACTCAGCGAGTCGAGCGGACTTTCCATCGAGAGCGACAGCGAGCTGCTTTCGAGCATGACCGAGCTTGCCGCCATGAAGAAAGAATACGACAAGATCAAGTCCGCCCTCATGGAGGTGGAAGCCACCGGCTACGGCATCGTCATGCCCACTCTGGATGAACTGACTCTGGAAGATCCAGAGATCATGCGCCAGGGCGGACGGTACGGTGTGCGTCTGAAGGCATCCGCTCCGTCCATCCATATGATGCGGGCCGACATTACCACCGAGGTCACCCCCATTGTGGGGAGCGAGCAGCAGTCAGAAGAGCTGGTCAGCTACCTGCTCAAGGAGTTCGAGGAGAATCCAACCCAAATCTGGAGCTCCAACATCTTCGGCAAGTCTCTCCACGAGCTGGTCAACGAAGGGCTTCATAACAAGCTCTACCGCATGCCCATGGATGCGCGCATCAAGCTCAAGGAAACCATCGAACGCATTATCAACGAAGGATGCAGCGGCTTGATTTGCATCATTCTATAAAAATCAAACGGGCGCCGGGAAGAAGGAAAACCGGCGCCCGTTTGATTTTAGGGATGGGTCGGTATGGGAGTGAAAGAATAGGTGGAATCCGGAGAAATCAATGCTGGTATCTTTGTGAAATTCGCTTCCTCGCCCTTGTAATTGAGGTGCGGCGCTGATATAATGAAACAAGAAATGCGGACGAGGAGGATTTTTGCATGGAAAACCAGGTGATTTTCAAAAAAGCAGCCTTCGGCGGATTTGACCGGGGCGAGGTGCTCCACTATATCGATACGATGAACCAGGAGTCCCTGGCTATCCGCCAGCAGCTTGAGCAGCAGCTCAGCGAAACCTCTCGTTCGCGGGATGAGTTTGCACGGAAAGTGTCCGACTTTGACGAGATCATTCTGGGGCTGGAGAACCAGCTCGAGGAGGAAAAGGTGAAGAACACCCGCTTGACCGAAGAAATGGCACGGGTGGAAAGCGAGCTGCGAAACGCAAAGCTGTCGGAAGGCCAGCGCCTGCGGGAGTTGACTCTTGAGCAGGAGAAGAACCGCCAGCTTCGCGAGCAGATGGATACCCTGTCCGAACGAGCGGGACTTTATGAACGGGTGAGCGCCCAGGCGGGCGAGGTGTTGCTGGACGCGCGCATGAGTGCCGCGAAGATCTTGGAGGATACCCAGAAAACCGCCAAGGAAACGGCAGATGCGGCCAATGCTTCCGCCCAGGCGGTGTATGGAAACATCACGGGCTTACGCGGCGAGATTGACGCCATGCGCGACACCATCCACCAGATCACCAAAGACATCGACCAAAAGCTTGACGACATGTGCCGGGAGATCGACAAGGCCGCCGTCCAGCTTTCTGAGCTGACCGCATCCAAGGAAGCGGCAGCCTTTGACGAAGAGGAAGAAAACAACGATCCGCTGTTTTTTCGTCCCTCCGTCTGAGTTAAGGCCGCAAGCCTCCTTCGCTGATAATGCCCGGTTAAGTCCGGATGAGCCGGACGCACAGGGACAAGAAAGGGAAGAGGCGGGGCTGGCTTTCGGCGTGCTGGGCCTGGCCGGGACTTTGAATTTGTTGCACCGGACAGTGCAGGCGGTTTCCAAGAACATAAAGAGGTGGTTTCTACGCAAAGGGTAACGATCCATACGGATGAGCTGGCAGAAAAGACGGGGGAGCTGTACGCAGGGCAGGGAATTTTGCTCTCCGGCACGGTTTACACCGCCAGAGACGCGGCTCACAAACGAATGATCGCCATGCTCGACGCAGGGGAGGAGCTTCCCATTTGCATAAAAGACGCGGTTCTCTATTATGCGGGGCCGACACCGGCGCCAGCAGGGCTGCCAATTGGCTCATGCGGCCCTACTACGTCCGGACGGATGGACGTGCATACCCCGCGGCTTCTGTCTTTGGGACTCAAAGGGATGATCGGTAAGGGACAGCGGTCCAAGGAAGTGGTGGACGCCATCGGGCGGTACAAAGCTGCCTATTTGTGCGCCATCGGCGGCGCTGGCGCGCTGGCTGCCAAGTGCATCAAAAGCTGCGAGGTAGTGGCGTTTGAGGATCTGGGCTGTGAATCCATCAAACGGCTGACGGTGGAAAAGTTTCCGCTGGTCGTCGCGGTGGATTGCCATGGGGGCAATCTCTTCGACCGGGAATAAACGAAATCGATTCAAACCAGCTGTGGTTAACAAAAACCACAGCTGGTTTTTTTCTTGGGTCAAAAAGGATTTTGATTGTATAAATATTCATAAAATAAACAAATTGAGTATGAATATTCGATGAATCTCGGTTGGTTTTCATAGAAAATAATCCAAAAAAGAGGAATTTACAAGGAGAATATTCAAAAAATCTTGCATATTATCGGGGGATTTCCAAAAAATATGCAAATTTATGGATAGAAATGCATTGACAGATTCATGCATCTGATTTATACTGGATATGAAAAATCTGGTACATATTCCGCACTTGTCGTACCGGATGAAGCTTTGAGGAGGTAAAATACATGAAAAAGCAATCCAAAAAAGCGCTTTCGCTGCTTTTGTCTTTGCTGATGCTGCTTACGGTAATGCTGCCGTCGGCAGTCGCAGCGGACAATGGTGCTCAGGCATCTGAGACCAGTTTGTCTCAAAAAGCCGAGACCAATCCGGCGGATGCGTTTGATCCCAACCCTTACGGAGCGCTGCGGGTGGGCGAAGTGCCGGCCGGTCCCAACGCCGTTTCAGTGGGCCAGCTGACCAACTTGACCTTCAGCGAGGACATGGCGGTGATGACCGAAGCTCGAACCATCACCGTTACTGCCGACTATTCCGGTACCGCTGACGATTTTGCCAAGCTCAGCTGGAACTTCTTCTATGGCGGCAAACCCATCAGCGACTGGAAGAAGGACGGTAAGGCCGATTCCTTCATTACGGTTGTTTCCGCCCCGACCTTTGACGCGCAAACCGGCAAGGTTACCGCCGAGCTTTTCTTCGACCTGCCCTTCGGCACGGTGGATCTGAGCAGCCCCCGTTCCAACCGCACCAAGGCCAACAGTCTGTTCGGTGTTTATTCCTTCAAAATGGTGGGTGTGAACGCGGACGAGGAAGTCTGCGGGGCATCGGCCGATCTGCGCCTGAGCATCTACGAGAGCTATCACGCCTGGAGCGAGATCGTTCCCACCGTCAAGGCTTCCATTGAGAAGTCCAAGGCCAAGACCGACCGTTATTTGGGCTATGACATCGTTGGATACTCCACCGAGGGCAAAGAAATGCCCATGGGCATTGTCGCCGAGAAGCAGAGCGACATTGATTTCTATCTCAACGAATTCCTTCCCAAGGCGCTGGAGGACCCGGCTGCCGCTATGGAAATGGTCAAGGAAGGCAAGACTGATTATAAAATTCCCCTGTGGTGCAACAACATCCATGCGGATGAGCAGCCGGGCGTAGACGCTATGATTGAGCTGTTTGACCAGTTTGCCACCCAGGATACCGTTTCCTACACCACCTACGCCACGTCGGAGAAGGCATCCACCGGTTCCGGCCGTGACACCACTAATAACGTACAAGGTGAGGAAACCACCGTCACCCTTAGTGTGGATGAAATCCTCGACAACTTCATCCTGGTCTTCACCTTTGTGGACAATCCCGACGGCCGCGAGGCCATGACCCGTGCCCTTTCCACCGGGTTTGATCCCAACCGCGACATCACCTATCAGACCTCTCCGGAAATCTCCGCCTTGATGGGCCGTGTTTCCCAGTGGATGCCTGCCACCTTCCTGGACCTGCACGGCTATGTCAAGAACTTCCTCATCGAACCCTGCTCTGGTCCTCACGACCCCAACTACGAGTGGGACCTCTTGGTGCAGAACATGCAGCCTCTGGCCCATGCCATGGGCCTGGCCGGTACCTCCACGTCGGAGAAGTACACGAAGTTTGTCATTCCTTATGAGGACTATGACGCGGGCCTCAACGGCGGCTGGGACGACGGTTCTCCCATGTACACCGCCATCGTGGCCATGCACTACGGCTCTCTTGGCCACACGGTGGAAATCCCGGAAATGAACGAGAATTCCGTCAAGGCCAACCACGGTGTTATGCTTGCCTGCATGGATTACATGCTCAAGAATAAGGATGCGGTCTATCTCAACCAGCTCGAATACTGGCGCCGCGGCGTGGAGAACACCGATGAAGCCGAAAAGGTGGATCCGTGGTTTATTAACTCCGACGGCGAATCCATCGGCCGCCCGAGAGAAGAGGGCGAATCCTTCTTCCCGGACTACTATGTAATCCCGGTGGATCCCTCTTTGCAGAAGAACGTCACCGAAGCCTACAATATGGTGGAATACGGTCTTCACAACAACTGGAAGATGACTCAGCTTACCGAGGATACCCAGGTCAACGGCGTCACCTACCCGGCGGGAACCTTTGTCATCGACATGAAGCAGGCTCGCCGTGGCTACATCAACGTCTGTCTCTTTGATGGATACGACATGTCCGACTACGACAGCATGTACGCTGAAGTGGTCATCAACTTCCCGGAAATGCGCGGCTTTGACTGCGACGAGATCCGCGCGCCCGGCGCTTTTGACGGAAAGACCATCCCGTATACCACCCTTGTCCGCCCGGCAAACGTGGTGCCGGATTCTGAGCAAGTGGTCATCTCCAACGATTCCAATGACGCGGTAAAGGCGGTCAACACCCTGCTCAACGCCGGCAAAAAGGTGTTCCTCATCCAGGGCGAGAATCCCGGCGTCTACGCGCCCGGTGATTTCCTGGTTTCCGCCGCCGATGCGGCCACCCTTTCCGATTATCAGCTGACCATGAGCGCCTATAACGGCTACTCTCTCGTCAAAGAGCTTCCCAAGCCCACCGTTTATCTGGCGGGCGGCAGCTACGAAATGAGATGGGCCCTCAACTATCTGGGCTTTGATTTTGTGGAGAGCACCGCCGACGCACAGCCCAACGTGATTGTCAGCACCTCCAATGCCAACGTCAAAAGTCTTGTGGATGCCGGCATCCCTTATGTGGGTACAGGTGCCAACACCGTTACCTTTGCCCGCAATACCCTTGGCATTGCCGACCTGACCACCAAGACCATTCCGGCCGGCGAAGCGCTCTTTGCCGCTTCCTACGCGCAGGGCAGCTTCGTGACTGCCGGTTATGAGGACCAGGATACTGTTTACCTGAAGAACGCCTATTTCTCCAATGTTCCGGAGAACGTAGAGCAGCTGATTGTGGCGGCGGATGAAAATTCTTACATCAAGGGTTTTGCGAAGGCCGACCTCAGAAGCGATGTAGACGGCAAGGCTTTTGCCGTGCAGGCGGACTACAATGGTACGCCGATCACCCTGTTTGCCAACAACGTGATGAATAAGGGCCATGTTCAGGTGGCTTACCGTCTGATTGCAAACGCCGTTTATTCCTCTGTTGCGGGCCTTTCCGATGCGGATTACGGAAAGCTCACTCCCTTTATCTCCATGGAAAAGGAAGATTTCTCCGTAAAGCCCAACGAGCAGTTCACCACCACTATCCTGACCTCTCAGGATGTGGAGAACATCAAGCTTTACAACGAGTACGGCATGGGGCTCAGCTCCCAGAAGAGCTATGTGGACAACACCGATGGCACCCGTACCTGGAAGGTGACCACCTTCATCGGCACTAAGGGCCAGCGTACGCTCTCCATTGTGGGTGTCCTTGGTGATGCCTCGGAAGTCACGGCGGACTTTGCTTTGCCGATCACCGTTGACTTGAAGGTTCCGGCAAGCGAGGAAGAAGCGAAGGTCCTCGAGGCTGCCTGCGCCAAGAACGCCAAGGTCAACGAGAATTTTACCATTACCGTAACTACCAGCCTGGGCGTTTCCAAGGTTGGCCTCTTCAATGAGAGCGGTATGGGCCTGACCTCTTCGAAGAGCTATGTGGACCAGAATGGAGTACGCGTCTGGACGCTGACCACCTCGGTGGGCACGCCCGGCAGCCGGACGCTGACGGTCAAACCGGCCGGCGGCGACGGCAAATGGTTGGATGACGGCAAGACCGTTTCCATCCAAATTACCCGCAACTAAATTGTAGGTAGAAAAATGGCCGTGGTACGAATTCGTACCACGGCCATTTTATGTATCGTTTTCGGCAAAGGAAGATAAGCGATAAAGCGCAATCGCGGCTCCTTGCCAGTTCTGCCCTTGGAAATTAGTCCTCCTGCTCCGGCGCCGATTCAAAGAGATATTTATACTGCCGGCTTTCCCGCAGGGAAATAAAGTCGTCGTCGGCCACGATGATATGGTCGGTCAGCTTTACACCCACGAATTCCAGGGCATGGCGCACCATCCAAGTGGTTTCGATGTCCGCCTCGGAGGGGAGCGCATTGCCATTGGGATGGTGATGAGCCAGAATCGCAGAAGTGGCCTTATAGCGCATGCTGATTTCCACCAGCTTGCGCACATTAACGTTGACTTCGTTGACTACGCCCTCCGATACGATTTCGCAGTTGAGCACCCGGCCCTTGCCGTCCAAAGCCAAAAAGAAAATCACCTCGTCGGTGCGACCGATAAATTTGGGCTTAAAATACTCTCCTGCTTCTTCCACGCTGGTGATGCATTTACCAGAGCAGCGGTCCTCGTAATACCTGCGGCAGAGTGCCGGAATCAAGGAGAGAAACACCGCCGAATTCTTTGATATGCCCTCCACCTGCATCAGCTCCTGTACAGGTGCTTCCAGCACGGCGGAAAGGCTCCCAAACCGGGCCAAAAGCCGGTGGGCGATTTCATTGGTGTCTTTTCGCGGGATTGCGTAAAACAGCGCCAGCTCCAAAACATTATGGGTTTCAAAGCTGTCCAACCCCTCCTCGATAAAGCGGTTGCGAAGCCGTTCCCGGTGTCCATCATGCATTGCCATAGAAATCCGATCCATCTCCTCGTCGCCACTTGGCGTCTATTCTTTCTCGATAATTATATACCAATATACAGATTTTGCAAAGCTTCTCGTTACAAAGGGCGGATTTCATGGTATACTGAGCATAACCTGGAAAACGAGGAGGACGCCCTCAACTCATGAAACAGTTCACCGTAAAAGACAACGACGCGGGCCAGCGGCTTGATAAATTTGTGACCAAAGCCGTGCCGCTATTGCCGAAATCGCTTCTCTATAAATCCATCCGACTCAAGCGTATCAAGGTAAATGGCAAACGCTGCGAAATTTCCACCCGGCTTCAGAAAGGGGATCTGGTGGAGCTTTATCTTAAGGATGAATTTTTCCTTCCGGTCCCGAAAAAGCTGCCCTTCTCCGCTGCGCCGGCAAAGGTGTCGGTGGTCTATGAGGACGAAAATATTCTCTTAGCGGACAAAAAACCGGGTCTTTTGGTTCACTCGGATGATAAGGAGTACGGCGATACGCTCATCGACCGGATTCAGCATTATTTGTATGACAAAGGGGAATACGACCCGGAAAAGGAACATTCTTTTGCGCCCGCCTTGGTCAACCGCATTGACCGCAACACCGGCGGAATCGTCATCGCGGCCAAGAACGCGGCGGCGCTGCGGATTCTCAATGAGAAGATGAAAGAACGGGAGCTTAAGAAATATTACCTGTGTATTGTACACGGGATTCTCAAAAAGAAGGAAGCGACGTTGGAAGGTTATCTGCACAAGGATGCGGATAAAAACAAGGTATTCGTCTATCGGCATCCGGTGGAAGGAGGGCGTACCATACGCACCCGGTACCGGGTGCTGCGGGAAAAGAACGGGTTGAGCCTCCTGGAGATCGAGCTGCTTACCGGACGTACCCACCAGATCCGCGCCCACCTGGCTTCCATCGGCCATCCTCTTTTGGGAGACGGCAAGTACGGCACCAATGCGCTTAATAAAGGGACCGGTTATCATAAGCAGGCGCTTTACTCGTATAAGCTGACCTTTGCATTTGAGAGAGACGCCGGTTTGCTGCAGTATTTGGACAAACGGACTTTTGAAGTGAGGGACGTGTGGTTTTTAAAGGAATTCGAGTAAAATGATAGTCCCTTTTGCCATGTCGGCAAGCGATGGCGTTGTTGCCTAAATCTGCCGGGGAGCTTTTACAGGAGGCAGACCGGCGCATGTATGTAAGCAAACGGGAACGCCTGCACCGGGGCTTTGAATCGGAAAGGGAGCAGTTGTATGTTTATCGCAGATTTGCACATTCACTCCAAATATTCCCGCGCCACCAGCAAAGAGTGTGTGGCGGAGTATCTGGATCTGTGGTCCCGCCGCAAGGGGATCGATCTGCTGGGTACCGGGGACTTTACCCATCCCGCCTGGCGGGAAGACTTAAAGGAAAAGCTGGTACCCGCTGAGGAAGGGCTTTATACCCTCAAGGACGAGTACCGCTTACCGGACGACGGGGTGGGCGCCAGCCGCCGTCCCCGTTTTGTGGTTTCCGGGGAAATCAGTTCCATTTATAAGAAGAACGGGCGGGTGCGCAAGGTGCATAACCTGATTGTGCTGCCCGGGCTTGAGGAGGCGGAAGCCTTATCCAAGCGTCTGGAAGCCATCGGCAACATCCACTCGGACGGCCGCCCCATCCTGGGGCTCGACAGCCGGGATCTGCTGGAGATTACGTTAGAGGTGAGCTCCCAAGCCATTTTTATCCCCGCCCATATTTGGACGCCGCATTTTTCCCTATTTGGCGCCTTTTCCGGCTTTGATACCATCGAGGAATGCTTTGAGGATTTGACGCCTCACATCCATGCTTTGGAAACCGGCCTGTCCTCCGATCCGCCTATGAACTGGCGTCTCTCCGCTCTGGACCGGTTTACCCTTGTGTCCAATTCCGATGCCCATTCGCCCGCAAAGCTGGGACGGGAAGCGAACCTTTTCACTACCGAGCTTTCCTATCCCGCTTTGAAACGGGCATTGGAGGATCCAGAGTCCGGCGGATTCGGAGGAACCATCGAGTTCTTCCCGGAGGAGGGAAAGTACCATCTGGACGGACACCGGGCCTGTAAGCTGTGCCTGTCTCCTTCGCAAACCATGCAGACGAATGGGAAATGCCCGGTCTGCGGGCGCAAGCTTACCATTGGGGTACTTCACCGGGTGGAGGAGCTGGCCGACCGGCCGGAAGGGTTTACACCGCAGCGGCCCGCCAAGTTTGAAAGCTTGGTTCCCCTTCCCGAAACCATTGCCGCATCCTTAGGCTTTTCCCCCATCAGCAAAAAGACAACTGCCCGCTACGAAGCTCTTCTGCGGGAGCTCGGCCCGGAATTTTATCTACTGCGGGAAGCGCCGCTTTTTGACATTGAACGAGTGGCGGGGCCTTGCGTGGCGGAAGGAATCCGCCGAGTTCGGGCTGGACAGGTGGAGCTTACCCCAGGCTACGACGGAGAATATGGAAAAATTCATCTCCTTACCCCGGAGGAAATCGGCAGGCTGTCGGGTCAGATGTGCTTTTTCAAAGAAGAGGCCGCGCCCCCAAAGAAGCCCGCGGAAATCAAGATGACTTTGCCGATAAAACCACAACCGGCCGAAGAATCCCCAAAGCCGAGGAAAGCAGAGCCGCAAACGAAAGATCCCCTCGCTGGCCTTAACGACCAGCAGCGAGCCGCAGTGACCGAGGAGGCAAAAACGGTGGCCGTGATTGCAGGGCCGGGGACCGGGAAAACCAAGACCCTGGTTTCACGGATCCTTCATCTCATTGAGGTCAAAGGGGTAAAACCATCCCAGATTACCGCCGTTACCTTTACCAACAAGGCTGCCGCGGAAATGCGCGAGCGCTTGGCTAAGGAGCTGGGCGGTAAGCGGCGGCTCAAGGGTATGACCATTGGTACATTCCATTCCATCTGCTTGTCCCTGCTATGCGAACAGGAAGGAAACGTGACGGTGATTGAGGAAGGAGAGGCTCTATCCCTTGCGAAGGAAGTGACCGATTCTTTGCCCGGCCGGCTCTCGCCCAGACGTCTGCTGCGGGAAGTTTCCAAGGTTAAAAACGCAATGGCTCCCCAGAAGGACCAGCCTGAGCCGCTCACGCAGGCAATCGTTTTGTATCACGAAAGGCTGCGCGCCTACGGGGTGCTTGACTTTGACGATCTGCTTCTTCGCGCCAAGGATGTGCTTTCAGGTCTGGATAAGCGGGCTAGGCGCCCTTTTACCCATTTGCTGGTGGACGAGTTTCAGGATATTAACGAAATCCAGTACCAGCTGATTGAGGAATTCGCCAAGGAGAGCGAAAGCGTCTTTCTCATCGGAGATCCGGACCAGGCCATCTACGGCTTTCGTGGATCGGACGCCCATTGTTTTTCCCGTTTTCTTAAGGAGCATCCGGATACCCGCGTCATCCGTTTAACGAGCAATTACCGTTCCACACCTGAGATTCTCGCCTGCGCTCTTCCGGTGCTCCCGACTGAGGAGGAAGGCGAGCCGCCCAGAATCTTGGAGGCCAGACGGGCCGAAGGAGAACGGGTGCGTTATATTACCGCCCCGGACGAAAAGTCCCAGGCCATCTATGTGGCCAAGGAAATCGGACGGATGGTGGGCGGGATGGACATGCTCGAAACCGATGCGGGAGTAAAAGAGCGGGGCCAGACCCTGGGCTTTTCGGACATTGCGGTGCTCTACCGCACCCATCGGCAGGCGGCGTTGCTGGAAACCTGCCTGCGAAAGGAAGGCATCCCTTATATCGTGACCGGTCGGGACCCCGGCCTGCTTTCCGACCAGGGAAGAGGCGTGCTCGGCTTTTTCCGGTTTGTGCAAAACCCGAAGGACCTGATTTCTCTACGCGCCTGCTTAACGAAGGTGTTCGGCTGCCCGGCGGACCTTACCGCCGCGCTTTTGCAGGAGCTTTTTCAAACCGGACGGACGCTGGAGGAATTGGAGCCGCAGAAAAAGGCGGATAAGGCGGTCGAAAAGTTTCTGGTTCTGCGGGAAGATTTCGCCCCTCGCTTTTCAAAGGCGAAACCCCAGGCGCTGGTACGGGAATTTTTGCAAGCCTGCGCCATCCCGCAAACAGAGGAACTCGAACACCTCTGCGCGGCCGCCGCCTTTTTTGAGGACATGCCCGCTTTCTTAAACGCTTTGGTGTTCGGCCAGGAAGGAGATTTGTCCCGCGGTTTCGGCCGTGCCTATGCTTCCGACGCCGTGCGGCTGATGACCTTCCACGGGGCGAAGGGCCTGGAATTCCCAGTGACGTTCCTTTACGACGTGAGCAAAGGGGTTCTACCTTTGGATGCGCCCGGGAGGACTGCTGACGAAGAAGAGGAGCGCCGGCTTTTTTACGTGGGAATGACCCGCGCTCAGGACGAGTTGATTCTTCTTTCCGCAAAAGAGCCGTCTCCTTTTCTTGCGGATATACCGGCTTCTCAACTGGTGACCGGCTGTACCTATGTTCCAAAGCCGCCCGTTCAAGGCGAGCAGATGAGTTTGTTCGACCTGTAAGAGATGCAGGCACACATGCGAAGCCGCTTTCGAATTAAGAAAAAGAGCCGCCAATTGGCGGCTCTTTTCAATCGGAACAAAGCAGGACCCATAGGCCTTTCCCTATCAATCCCGTTTCCTTCTCCTATTATACAGGCACAAAGCAATGTGGTATACTAGTGTGGAATACCAAGCCGAAACCGGCTCAATTAGATGGGAGGTTTTTTCATGAAGGTAGTCATCATCGGCGGCGTAGCAGGCGGCGCGTCTGCGGCGGCGCGTCTGCGCAGGCTCGACGAGCAGGCTCAGATTGTTCTACTTGAACGAGGAGAATACATTTCCTTTGCAAACTGCGGCTTGCCTTATTACATCGGCGGGGAAATCCGGGATTCGTCCGCCTTGACTTTGCAGACCCCGGAAAGCTTTCACGCCCGCTTTCACATCGACGTGCGGGTAAACAGCGAGGCGGTAGCCATCGACCCAGTCGCGAAAACCGTACAGGTGCGAAACAAAGCCACCGGCGAAACCTACCAGGAAACCTATGACAAGCTGATTTTGTCGCCGGGCGCCAAACCGGTGATTCCTCCCATCGAAGGGCTTCCAAACGGCCAGATTTTTACCCTGCGTACCATTCCCGATACCTTGGAGATCAAAGCCTACATCCAAAAGCGCCGTCCGAAGACCGCAGTGGTCATCGGCGGCGGGTACATCGGGGTGGAAATGGCGGAGAATCTGACCAAGGAAGGCATTTCGGTCGCCATTGTGGAGCGAATGGACCATCTCATCGGCCCCTTGGACTATGACATGGCCTGCGACGTTCACCGCTATCTACGCGAGCAGGGCATCCGTGTTTTTCTCAAAGAAGAGCTCAAAGCGGTGCGAGAAGAGGGAGAGACCCTCATTTTGACCCTGACCGGCGGCGAGATCGAAGCGGACATGGCCATTCTGTCGGTGGGGGTAACGCCGGACACCGATCTAGCCAAAAAAGCAGGGATCGCCGTCAATCAAAAAGGCTGCATTGTGGTCAATGAACAGATGCAGACCTCTTTTAAGGACATTTATGCCGTGGGCGACGCGGTGCAGATCACCGACTTCGTCACCGGCAAAAAGGGATATGTTCCTTTAGCCGGCCCGGCCAACCGACAGGGTCGTATCGCCGCTGACCATATTTGCGGCAGAGAAAGCGCTTATCATGGAACCCAGGGTTCCTCCATCCTCAAGGTGTTTGACATGACGGTGGCCTGTACCGGGCTCAACGAACGCACTGCCCAGACTCTTGGGATTCCTTACGAAAAGGTGTTTACCTATTCGCCCTCTCATGCGGGCTATTATCCGGGCGGAAAGAACATGTCCATCAAGACCTTGTATGCTCCCCGTACAGGACGGATTTTGGGCGCCCAGATCGTCGGGTTCGACGGGGTGGACAAACGCTGTGACGTGTTGGCCACCGCTATTCGTTCCAAGCTCACCGCTTTTGACTTGACCGAGCTGGAGCTTTGCTACGCTCCGCCTTTCTCCTCGGCCAAGGACCCGGTGAACATGGTGGGCTTCGTCATTGAGAATACCCTTGCAGGCCTCGTTAAAAACTTTTACTGGCACGACGTGGCAAACCTGCCCCGGGATGGGAGTGTGACCCTCCTGGATGTACGCACACACGCCGAACGGACCAAGGGGTACATAGAAGGCTTTGTCCATATTCCGCTCGACGAGCTGCGCGACCGCCTGGATGAGGTTCCTGCCGGCAAGCCGGTGTTTGTCCACTGTCACAGCGGCTTGCGCAGTTACCTGGCCTGCCGGATTCTTTCGGGAAACGGGTACGACTGCTATAACCTTTCCGGCGGTTACCGGCTATACGAATCGGTGGCCGAGGACCGTGCGGTAGAGGACTATCCCTGCTACGAGCGCCCTACTCGGCCGCTCGGCACTGTTCGATAAAGGCCAGAAACGGCGCGGATAAAAATTTGTTTTTGTGATAAATGAGGCTGAACATCCGGGTGAGCGACGCGTTTCGCAGCCCGACGATGTGCAGCCTCTTTTGCGCTGCTTCCTCTTCCACCAGCCGCCTGGAAATGACCGACAGCCCCTGTCCGCCGATTACAGCGTTTTTGATAGCCGCCGAACTGTGACACACCCACTTTTCCTCAATCTGTACCCCCTGCTCAGCTAAAAACTGCTCAAAAAGCTCCCGGGTACCGCTGCCTCGTTCCCGCAGGATGAAAGCCTGTCCGGCAAGATCGGCTGCCTTTACCTGTTCCTTTTTGGCAAAGGGATGCTCTGTGCCGCATATCAGTGCCAGCTCATCCTCCATCATGGGCACCGTCACCAGGTCGGGATGCTTGGTTTGCCCTTCCACCAGCCCCAGGTCCAGTTCGCTTTTGATGATTTTCTCTTCAATGACGCTGGTATTGTCCACGAAGGCGTGCACCCGCAGCTGAGGGTGGGACGATTCAAATCGGTTGATGATACCGGTTAGCAAACAAATACCTACCGTAATGGTCGCGCCAATGTGTAAAGAGAGATGCTGGGAGGAATACTGCATCTGACGCTCCATTTCCTCGAAAAGCGGGACGATGTGCCGCGCATAGGTAAGCAGCCGTTCTCCCGCCTCGGTCAGATAGAGCCGGCGTGAGAGACGTTCGAACAACCGTACCCCATAGGTTCGTTCCAGTTCTGCAATGGTTTGGCTGACGGTGGGCTGTGCAACATATAGCTTCTGGGCGGCCAGGCTCATTTTGCCTGTATCCGCCACCGTCAGAAATACTTTTAAGTGCCGTACAGTCAATGATATCATTCCTTTTCATAGGGAAATATCTATATTATACATTCGAGCATACTATTTTACGAACTTCATTGCAAGTGGTATACTGAAAAAAAACGCAGAGGAGCGCGAAAAAATGGGAGTTACAGCCGAACAAAAGAAACAAGTAAAAGGACAGGGGTTTCTCCACAACCGGGGAACCGACGAGTTTTCCGCCCGCATCATCACGGAAAACGGCGTGTTAAACGCCGCCCAGCTTAAAAACATCAGCGAGGTAGCCGAGCAGTTTGGAAACGGCCATGTGACCTTCACCACCCGTTTGACCGTAGAAATTCCCGGCATCGCCTATGAGGATATCGAGAAGGTCAAGGCATATGTGGCCAAGGAGCAGCTGGAAACCGGCGGCACCGGGGCAAAGGTGCGCCCGGTGGTAGCCTGCAAGGGGACCACTTGTGTGTTTGGCCTGATCGACACCCAAGGTCTTGCCAAAGAAATTCACGACCGCTTTTACAAGGGCTACGGTTCGGTAGCGCTGCCTCATAAGTTTAAAATTGCTGTGGGCGGATGCCCCAACAACTGCGTTAAGCCTGACCTAAACGATGTGGGCATCATGGGCCAGCGGGTGCCTGCCCTTAATAAGAGTTTGTGCCGAGGCTGCAAAAAATGCCGTGCGCAGGCCGCATGTCCCATGGATGCGATGAAGGTCAAAGATGGGGTCATCCACCGGGACAAATCGATCTGCAACAACTGCGGCCGCTGCATCACCACGTGTCCTTTCGGCGTTATGCCGGATGGGACGGTGGGCTATAAGGTCTACATCGGCGGCCGGTGGGGGAAAAAGACCCGCCATGGCGATATGCTTCAAAAGCTTTTTACTAAGGAAGAGGCGCTCGACGTGGTGGAAAAGGCCATCCTGCTCTTTAAGGACCAAGGAAAACCCGGCGAGCGGTTTGGTTCTATGGTGGAACGCATTGGCCTTGCGAAGGTGGAGAAGACGCTTGTGTCCAACGACCTGCTCGAGCGTAAAAATGAAATTTTGGGATTGCCCGTCGAAGGAGTTTGACGCTGATGAAACAAATCGTAACCCTGCTGATCGCCCTTTCGTTGCTTTGCCTGCCCCTCACCGGCTGCGGGACTTCCAAGGATGCCGCATCGATTTCTTCCTCTTTGAGCGAAGAGCAGAAGGCGTACTATTCTTTTACCGACGACCTGGGTAATACGGTCGTTCTCAAAGAAGCGCCGAAGCGGGTGGTGTCTTTGATGGGATCTTATGCGGAAACTTGGGTGCTTTCTGGAGGGACCCTTGCCGGCGTAACCGAGGACGTGGTCAGCGAACGGGGAATGGAGGTACCGGAAGAAACCAAAATCATCGGTACAGTCAAAAACCCCAATATGGAAGAGATTCTCAACCTGTCGCCTGATTTTATTATTCTTTCCACTGACATTGAGGCTCATGTAAAACTGGCCGATACTCTAAACAACGCCGGGATTCCCCACGCCTATTTTCAGGTGGAGTATTTTGATGACTATCTGGATATGCTGAAAGTTTGTACCGATATCACCGGCCGGGACGACCTATATGAGCAAAACGGAGTTTGGGTGAAACAGCAGATCGATCAGGTTCGCGAGCAGGTGCGTCAGGCAGGGGAGAAGGCTCCCACCGTGCTGCCCATCCGAGCGCTGAGCACCGCGGCCAAGGCGCTTCCCAGTGACAATATGGTCTGTAAAATGCTCGAAGACTTAGGTGCGGACAACATTGCCGCCCGGCACGCTTCCCTGCTGGAAGATCTGAGCATGGAAGAGATCATCGAAGAGGATCCGGATTTTATTTTTGTCATCACTATGGGAGATTCCCAGAAGGCCGTCGACGCTCTCAAAAGCGGGATTGAGGCCAATCCCGCCTGGAACAGCCTTACCGCTGTGAAAAACGGCCGGTATCTGGTGCTTCCCAAAGACCTGTTCCACTATAAGCCCAACGCGAAATGGGGCGAAAGCTATGCGTACCTGGCGCGCATCCTCTACCCAGATGCCGTTTCCTAAGGAGAGCAGGCGGTTTCGCCTGTTGGTCATCGTAGGGACGGCGGCGCTGCTTTTGGTCCTGGCAGCGGTCAGCCTATGCAGCGGCTCGGCCGCCATTCCCTTGGATGAAGTGATCCGCGCCCTTTTTGGAAGGGATCAAACGGAGAAATTTTATCAGATTGTCCAGTTTGTCCGCCTGCCCCGCACCTTGGCCGCTATTTTGGCCGGAGGCGCTTTGGCGGTGGCAGGGGCGATTTTGCAGGCGGTGCTGGGAAATGCGCTGGCAAGCCCGAATATCATCGGTGTAAACGCCGGAGCAGGGCTTTTTACCATTCTGCTGGCGGCCTTTTTCCCCCAGCTTATTTGGTTTACG
The DNA here is from genome assembly GCA_018364155.1 of Clostridiales bacterium. GTDB lineage: Bacteria > Bacillota > Clostridia > Oscillospirales > Acutalibacteraceae > Solibaculum_A. The sequence continues at coordinate 299,094 of JAGZMM010000001.1, read as the reverse complement.
CCCCTTGCAGCTTTTCTAGGCGCGCTGGCGGCGGCTTTGCTTGTCTATCTGCTAGCCCAGAAGACCGGTGCCTCCCGCATGACCATTCTGCTCTCCGGCATCGCCGTTTCCAGTTTTCTTGGCGCCATTACCGATGGAGTCATCACCCTGGTGCCGGATACTCAAGCCGGACGCTTTGCGTTTTTGATCGGCGGCTTTTCCGGCGTGTCTATGGACGACCTGAAGCTGGCTTCCTTGTGCATTCTGATCGGAATTGGCGCGGCTTTGCTGTTTGGCTATGATTTGAACGTTCTGACTCTAGGCGAGGAAACCGCCAGCGCCTTAGGAATGCGGGCAGGGCTGACGCGGATGGTGTTTTTGATCCTGGCGGCTCTATTGGCAGGAAGCGCCATCAGCTTTGCGGGACTTTTGGGCTTTGTGGGCTTGATCGTTCCCCATGCGTCCCGGTTTTTCGTTGGGCAGGATCACCGGTATCTGCTGCCGCTGTGCGCGCTGCTGGGCGGAGCGTTTACCCTGTTGTGCGACCTGCTTGCACGGGTGTTGTTCGCTCCATTTGAGCTGCCGGTGGGAATCGTGCTCTCCTTTTTGGGCGCGCCCTTCTTTTTGTACCTGTTGTTTAAACAGAAACGGGGGCGGCTGGCATGATTGAGTTGAGAGAAATCTGCGCCGGTTATCCCGGCAAGGAGATTTTGCATGGGGTGAGCGTCGCGTTTTCCAAAGGGAAGGTGACGGGAATCATCGGCCCGAACGGCTGCGGGAAAACCACCCTTCTAAAAACCGCCGCCCGGCTTTTAAAGCCTTTGTCTGGTGAAGTCCTGCTGGAAGGGAGGCCGGTTTCGGCGTTTGCACCCAAGGAATTTGCCCGCCGGGTGGCCGTGTTACCCCAGTCTAGAGCAATACCCTCGATTAGCGTGGCAAGCTTTGTGATGCACGGCCGGTTTCCCTATCTGGGATTTCCCAGAACCCCGTCTAAGGCCGACTGGGAAAAGGTGGATGAAGCTCTCGAACAGATTGGCATTTCTACGTACCGCCACCGCAGCCTTTCGGAACTCTCCGGCGGTGAGCGGCAGAAGGTGTACCTGGCTATGCTGCTGGCTCAAGACGCCGAAGTCCTGCTGCTCGACGAGCCTACCACCTATCTGGACATCAATCATCAGCTGGAGCTGCTTAATCTGGTGCGAAGGCTCAACGAGACCGGCAAGACCGTAGTCATGGTCATGCACGACCTTTCTCAGGCCTTGCGCTTTTCCGACAGGATTGTTCTGATGAAAGAAGGGAAGATCGCAGTCCAGGGTACGGCCGGGGATGTGTACGAAAGCGGAAAAATCCATGAGGTATTCCATGTCCGCTCGCAGCGTCTGCAAAGCGAGGGACAGATGCATTATTTGTTTTATTAAAGAAAATACCATTTGGTTTTGGTCTTTGGCCCGCATACCGTCCGCTCTTTTTCGCATACTAACCATGAACTCGAAAAAGGAGCTGATTGGTTATGTTCAAACACGAAAAGCAGATGTTGCATGAAATCAAGGTGGATGGCCCCAATCCCAATTACGGAGCGCTGCTGCAAGAGCAGCTGGGTGGTCCCCAAGGGGAACTGAAGGCCGCTATGCAGTATCTTTCCCAAAGCATGCGCATCAAGGACCCGGAGATTAAGGATCTGTTTCTGGATATCGCCGCAGAGGAACTCAGTCATATGGAGATGGTGGCCAACACCGTCAATCTCTTAAACGGCCATCATCTGGACGCAGAAAACGCGACAGTGGGGAATGTGGAAGCCCATGTGCTCACCGGGCTTACTCCCATGCTTGCAAATGCCTCTGGGTATCTTTGGACCTCTGCCTATGTCAATGAAACCGGCGACCTGGCCGCCGACCTGCTCTCCGACATTGCTTCCGAGCAGCGGGCGAAGGTGGTATACCAGTACCTTTACCGGCAAATCAACGACAAAGGCGTACGGGAAACCATCGATTTCCTGCTAAACCGGGAAGAAGCCCACAACGCCATGTTCCGGGAAGCCTTCAACCGTATTCAGGATAGCGGTTCCCAGCAGAATTTCGGCGCAACCGCCGATTCGCGCATTTATTTTGATCTGTCCAAGCCGGGCGGCCAGGCCTTTGATCCGAGCAAATCCACCCAGCCGCCGAGCTTTAATATGCCCCAGTAAGGAATCCTCAAAAGAACAGGCACCCGGATATCCGGGTGCCTGTTCTTTTGCTTGCAACAATGGATTTGATAGCGGTTAATCAAGAAAAAAGCGCTGTTATACAGCGCTCTTAAAATATTTGATTTTAGTTTCCTGTATTGCAAATCATTTGTAAAAGGGTAAGAAGCACATTTTCAAACTTTTTGTTTTTTTGATCTTCTAATTTAAAGTTTAGAATGGTGTCTTTTTCTACGCCCAATGCTTGTGCATAATCCTTTAATAATCGATCAGAAGGAAATCTTTCGCCATTCTCAATGGCATTGATATATGCAGGAGTGACCGAAAGTTCCTGTGCAAGATCTTTTACTTTGATATCCCGTGCAATACGCAACAAACGAAAAATATTCAATTTGTTGTCTTGCGTATCCGTGTTTTTCGATTTCAATCCTTCACTCCCTTCCTGAATTTTAAAACAGTGGAAAATCCTCCGATCATTTCCTGTTACTTGGGGAAATATTTTAAATTTGTAAAAATTATCATTCGTTTATTCATGTTGTATCACCTCAATACTTCAATTTTGTTAAATTCATTTTATTTCCTATTTTCTGCTTTCGGAATGAAAATATAATGCGTTCCAATTCTCTTTTCGTTGTGGGTTCCATCATAATACGCTTCACCAATCAAGGCTTTCGTTCACAGGCACTGCATTTTCCGATACAGTGCCTGTGAACCGCCATCGGTCAGAAGTCTTTTAAAAAATGCACAATCGCCTTTTTTAAAAGAACGGAAAAAAGAAACTTGCTTGTTTCAAATATGAGCTTTCCCCAACGCTTGGCGGAAGGAGAGGCCCTCGTACTTTGGTATAGGAGAACGAGCTTTTCCCATCTCTTAACCATTTCTTTTTTCCATGCCTTCTTCATTTTGGATGTACGTTTCATGATGATACCTCCGAAAAAATATAGAATCGGAGGACTTTCCGCTATCTTAAATTTTCAAGGTTCTGTTGTACCCATATACTATCATGCTTTGTTTAAAAAGTCAACAAAGTTTAAAAAATAAACATATGAACTTTCGATGAAGCGAGTGCGCTTTCTTTTTGTCTATCAAAGTCAGCAAACAAAAGGATGCGTACAAACGTCCTATATGGTATAATAGAGCAGACAAAAGCCCTCCTTTCTTTTTTCCTCGGTTGTGCAAAGGAAGGTGCGGTTCTTTTATATCCGGCAGAGCGAGCCCACGAAATCAAAAGAAAGAAGGCGGCTTTTATGAAACTATGGTTTAAACAGCGGATGTTTTCCTGGTTTGACAGCTACGATATTTACGATGAAAACGGACAGACCATGTTTGTAGTAAAGGGCGCCCTGTCGTGGGGACACTGCCTGCATATTTATGACGCGGCGGGCCAGCAGGTAGGAACGGTGAAAGAAGAAGTGTTGACCTTTCTGCCCCGGTTTCGTATGTTCGTAGGGGATCAATATGTGGGGCAGATCAAGAAAGAGCTTACCTTTTTTAAGCCCAGCTTTGTTCTTGACTGCAATGGCTGGCAGGTGACCGGCGATTTCTGGCAGTGGAATTATGCGGTATATGACGGGAATCGGCCGGTGATGTTCGCTTCCAAGAAGCTGTTTAATTGGACGGATACCTACGAGATCGACGTTTGTCGAAGCGAGGACGTGCTTTTTTCCTTGATGATCGTGCTGGCCATCGATGCAGCCAAATGCTCTTCCGGAAACGATTAAAGCAAGAGGAGAAGCAATATGAAAAAACGGATGTGCTTGGCAGTGCTGGCTGCTGTGCTGCTGTCGATTTCCGGGTGTCAGAGTCCTTCGGTGCCAGTCACGGCACAGGTAAGCCAATTGGAAAGCCAAGCCCCTCTCAGTCTTCCGCCGGCTGTCTCCGTGCTTGCGGATGTCTCGGCCAAGGAGGAGTTCCAGCCGCCGTCCGCCGAGCAAATACTTGCCGCGATGGAAGGGACAAGTTCCAAACGGGCGGTCACGAAAGAATTTTTAGATTGGTGCGCGCAGAAAGAAGGAGAGGCCTTCCTGCCAAAGCTTCTTGACGCCATAAAGAGCGAAGGTTACTCCGACGGGCTTTTTTACCGCCTGACCGGACGCACCCTCGTGGTGCTCTATGACGAATATACCGGCACGCTGTCGGCTGCCGAAAATATCCGAATGAAGGACGCAGCCCGGCCGGACCAGACGGTTCTGGGCTTTACCGGGGACATCAACCTAGCCGACGGCTGGTATCAGATGAACTACTACGACCGCCAGCCCGACGGTATCTACGGCTGCCTGGGCGGCGATCTACTTGACGAAATGAACGGCGCGGACATTATGCTGATAAACCATGAGTTTACCTTTTCCACCCGCGGCGTTCCTCTCTCCGGCAAGCTTTATACCTTCCGCGCCAACCCGAAAAAGGTGGAGATTCTCACCCAGATGGGGGTGGACCTGGTGGGCCTTGCCAACAATCATATTTATGATTATGGGCAGGATGCTTTTTTTGACACGCTTGACACCATCGACGGCGCAGGAATCGACCGGATAGGCGCCGGCCGGAATTTGCAGGAGGCTTGTACCCCGCAGTACTATATCGTCAATGGGCGAAAAATTGCCTACGTGGCCGCTACCCGGGCGGAAAAGAACGTCATGACTCCTGCCGCCGAGAGGAATAAGGAAGGGGTGCTGCGTACTTACGATCCGGCTCTCTTTTTGCAGGTGATCGCCGAGGCAAAGGAAAACAGCGATTTTGTGGTGGCTTATGTTCACTGGGGGACGGAGAACAGCACCAAGCTGGAAGCGGCTCAGCGCACCCAGGGCAAGCAGTACATCGACGCGGGAGCGGACCTGGTGGTAGGCGCTCATCCCCATGTTTTGCAGGGAATGGAGTTTTACCGGGACAAGCCCATCTTTTACAGCCTGGGGAATTTCTGGTTCAACGACGTACCCACCGACACGGCGTTATTAAAAGTCCTCCTCGATGAAGAGGGAACGGTGACATCCGTGCTGATTCCCTGCTACCAGGGAGCTGGCCGTACCGATATCGTGACCGATCCCGCCGAACGTAACCGAATATTTTCTCACCTGCAAAGCATCTCCATCGGTGTGGACATGGATGAAACCGGCGTCATCCGTCCGGCGGGATAACGCTGACAGGGTTTACACTAAAGATGGAAAGAAAAAGCCCGAAGCGGATATTTTCGCTTCGGGCTTTTTTCTTTCCATCTTTGCGTTTTGCAAGCGGCACTCCACCGGCTCTGCCGGTAGTTATGAGTCAGGAAAATCATCTTCTCGATCATCCAAAAAGGAAAGGGGTCTTATGCTTATTTGCGCACGCCGTCCCGGACGACTTTGTAAAGCTGAATGAGAACGGTGGGGGCGAAGGCCAGCAGGACAATCAGGCCAGCTTGTGCCGCTGTCAAAGGCGTGACTAAGAAGAGCCCTTGCAGGAAAGGCAGGAATAAGACCGCCGCCAGCAGCAGAACACCTGCGCCGAAGGCCATCAGGCTATATTTGTTGGAACATAGCCCCAGACGGAAAATGGATCCGTCGCCCCGGCAGTTAAACCCGTGGAACAACCGGGCAAGCGTTAGGGTAGCGAACGCCATGGTGCTCGCCAGCGCCGCGCCGCCCTGATTCAGGCCGATGAAGAAGGCGCCCATGGTCGCTACTGCAATCAAAAGGCCGAGAAGCCCGATTTTTCCAGTCAAGGCTTTATTTAGAATGGGATCCTTGGGATTGCGGGGCTTTTGGCGCAAAAGGTCGCTGCGGGCCTCCTCCATACCGATGGCAATGGCAGGCAGGCTGTCGGTGAGAAGGTTGATAAAGAGCAGGTGCACCGCTGCAAAAGGCACGGGCAGCGCCATCAGCGAGGTAAACAGCACACAGAAAATACCTGCAGCATTGCCAGAGAGCAGGAAGGTGATGGCGTTTTTGATGTTCGTGTAAACGTTGCGGCCGTTGACCACCGCTTTGACGATGGTGGCGAAATTGTCGTCCGCCAGAATCATGGATGCCGCGTCCTTGCTGACCTCGGTGCCGGTAATGCCCATAGCGACGCCGATGTCCGCCTTTTTCAGAGCCGGCGCGTCGTTGACGCCGTCGCCAGTCATGGAGACGATGGAGCCTCGCCGCTGCCAGGCAGAAACGATACGGATTTTATGCTCGGGCGATACCCGGGCGTACACACATACCTTCGGCAACACCTCGTCGAGCTGTTGGTCCGTCATCCCGTCCAGCTCCACTCCGTCGAGAGCCATATCTCCCTCTTCGAAAATGCCGATCTGCCGGGCAATGGCTCTGGCCGTCACCTTGTGATCGCCGGTGATCATTACCGTGCGGATTCCCGCCCGTTTTGCGTCCGCCACCGCTTTTACCGACTCGGGCCTTGGCGGGTCCATCATGGAAATCAGGCCGATGAAGGTAAAATCCTTCTCGTCCTCCACCGTGGGAGCCCGTTCGCTTTCCATCTCCCGATAGGCAAAGGTGAGCACCCGCAGCCCATTCTCCGAAAGCTGGGCGTTGACCTGGGAGATCCGCTGCCGGTCCTCCTCGGTCATGGGACATACCCCGTCGTGGGTGAGAATCCGGTTGGAACGAGCCAGCAGCACGTCGATGGCGCCTTTGGTCAGAAGAGTGGGAACTCCTTCGATGTTATGTAAGGTGCTCATGAGCTTTCGGTCGGAATCAAAGGCCACTTCGCCTAAGCGCGGATGCTGATTGCGGTAGGAAACCTCCTCCACGCCGAACACGTCTCCAAGCTGTACCAAGGCGATTTCCGTGGGGTCGCCGATACAGACTCCGTCTACATCGGTGGCGTCACTTGCCAAAATCGCCGCCTTTAACAGCATCCGCTGGGCGTCGTTTGCTAAGTCGAGAGATTTGCCGTCCACCAGAATCCCGTCGGCGTAAACCTGCTGCACCTGCATTTTGTTTTGCGTCAGGGTGCCCGTCTTATCCGAGCAGATCACCGAAACGCATCCCAGACTTTCTACAGCCTTTAAGTCTTTGATGATGGCGTTCTGTTTTGCCATCTTCTGGGTTCCCAAGGCCAGCACGATGGTGACAATGGAACTCAGCGCCTCCGGGATTGCAGCCACCGCCAAGGCCACGGCAAACATCAGCGAATCGAGTACGGGCATCTGTCGGTAAAGGGAGAGGCCGAACACCACCGCGCAGATCACCATAATGATAATGGCCAGCATTTTGCTGAACCGATCCAGGCTTTCCTGCAAAGGCGTTTTTCTCTGTTTGGTCTGATTCATCAGAGAAGCAATCTTGCCCAGTTCCGTTTCCATGCCGGTAGCGGTAATCACCGCCGTGGCTCGGCCATAGGTCACCAGGGACCCGGAAAACACCATGTTTTTCTGGTCACCCAGCGCCACCTGGCCGCCCGGGATGAGATCGGCGGTTTTTTCCACGCTCTCCGACTCGCCGGTCAGGGAGCTTTCGTTGACCTTCAGAGAAAAGTTCTCCAGAATCCGCCCATCGGCCACCACCATGTCCCCGGCCTCCAGGAGAACGATGTCACCCACCACCACTTCACTGGAAGGAATGACGCACGTGACGCCGTCCCGGATCACTTTAGCGCTGGGGGAGGAGAGGGCCTTGAGGCTTTCCAGGGATTTTTCCGCCTTTACATACTGCACCGTGCCCAGCACCGCGTTGAGCAGAATGACCGCGAAAATGACAATGGAGCTTTCTCCCTGGCCGGATATCAGAGAAATAACGGCCGCCACAATCAGGATCAGAACCAACAGGTCCTTGAACTGTTCGAGAAAGATCAAAAGTAGGCTTTTTTTCTTGGTTTCCGCGAGTAAATTGGGTCCATGGGCTTCCCGGGCTTTTTCCACCTGTCCCTGCGTGAGCCCATGAAGGGAAGAGCCGGTCTGGCTTAGTGCCTCTTCGGCGGAATGGTTGTAATACGTGCCGGGCATGCTGCATCCTCCTTTGTTTTGGAAAATAAAAAAGACTTTCAGACAGCGCCTGACAATCCAGACGACCATCCAAAAGTCTTGTTACCGATATTCGGCGCTCATCGCCAGATTCCAAGGAATCGAGGTGTTGACAATGAGACTTATAACTACTCCCTTTTGAAGAAACAAACAATTATATTTTTATTATACCAGCCAAGAAAATAATGTCAACCATTTTTTAAAATTCCCCCGTCTTATTATTTCCCCGCCTTTTCTCCAGAATCGCCGCATAATTTGACCGCAACCATTTCACATGTTCTTGGATTTCCCTTGTATCGTCGGCATAAATCACCGGGCAGGAAAGCTTTTGAATCCACATGTCTGTTTTTTTCATGGAACGCGCGGCGACAAATGCAAGAAATCTTTGTTCCTGGTTATACATATCACCGCCGATCTGCACCCGCTCTTCAAATTTTTCGTAAGAGCGTTGCCTGATTCCTTGAGCCGAAGTGTAAGCGGCGCGGAAAGATAAATGACACAGCGATACATGGCATTGATTTTATTTCCCATGTCTCCATTGACTGCGGAGAGAATAAAGTAGCGATATTTTTCGATATCCCTTAAAAAAGAAAGCTATACTTAGTCACGCGGGCGCGGTTGCGAATAGGGAATCTGCGATTCAAGAAAGGAATAATCTTCTACGTCGATGTGCTTATAATGCAGCGCTTTGGTCAATTCTCTTCCAAGAGCCGTTTTTCCGCTTCCGTTTGCCCCAAATAAAAGGATGCCGCCTGTCATGATATTCTCCATCTTGTCTCATACGGTCGCCGTTTCGGCCCCGTCTTCTTCCATATGGGAAAGCAGGACATCAATTGCGGACCGTACGGCCTCGGTGTCTTCCACCCGCCGCCTTTCCTTGATTTTTGCAATCGTCGTTTCTTTGTCCTGCGGCCGCAGCACCTCTTCGATTGCATGAAGAGCGGCACAGCGGTTGCGGTACTCGTCGCTGTCGATCCCCAGAAGAAGCCGGGGATAGCAGTCGTACCGGCCCAGCAGGCACAAAGCCCATAAAAGAAAAAGCACCACCCACTCGTCTTCTTCCAGCCGCAGGCTTTCCTCAAGAAACGAGACGGCTTCGTCCAGGTTTTCTCCGCGGGAAAGGGAGGCCTTTGCAAAGGACCGCGCCGCGTATCCGCGCACCATGGCCGTATCCGTCCGGGTCAGCTCCTTGAGCCGCTTTCGCACCAAAGGCGAACGGCTGCATTCGGCCGAGTCGCTTGCCTCGGTGCGAACCAGTTCGCTTTTATCCGCCAGCCCCCGCAGAAGCATCTCTTCCGACCGGTCCGGCGGGACTAGCACCAAAAGAGAGGCCGCCTGCGCGCGGACCTCCTCGTCTGCATCCCGGGTGCATTCTTCCAAGACGCAAAGGAACTCCTCGGAAAGCCCGTCTTCGTTATGAAACCCAAATAATTGCTCCAATCGCTCGCTCGCCGTTTTTTCATTCATCATGCAAACCCTCTTTTGTCATACCAAGAAAGTCAACTGTTTTTACAAGTATAATTCAATTTTCCCCGTCCCGCAACCCTCTTTTTCCAGGTCAAGCACCATTTTCCGCATTTGAAAGGAGAAAAAGCCATGAATGAGAACACCTATTCCTTCGATGCCGTCATTCATAAGGTGGAGGATGTGGACGGGGCCTATGTGGAAATCCCCTTCGACGTCAAGAAAACCTTCGGAAAAAGCCGGGTGCCGGTGACGGCCACCTTTGATGGCGAGCCCTACGAAGGAAGCATCGTCAAAATGGGGCACCCCTGCCACATTCTCGGCATCCGCAAGGAAATCCGCCGAAAAATCAGCAAACAGCCCGGGGACATGGTACGGGTTTCTCTTCGGAAGCGTGTACGCAAATGGTAAGTGACAAGGGAGAGAATTCCGATAAAATGAGGATGGATCGAAAAATCCGTGAACCGATTGGGCACGTACGGCATAATCTGGAAAAGAATAGAGAAGAGACTTTTTCCAGAGAGGAAGGATCACTTTGTCCATTCATTATCCATTTGCTCCGATGCCGCTTCCTTATGAGAATACGGGGCTGCTTCCTTCGTTTGATCCCGATACCCTGTACTTCCATCACGATAAAATCTATTCGTTTTACGTCAATATGCTCAATTACCTGGTATCGTCCTATTCCCAGCTGCACAGCCTGTGCCTGAAAGACCTGCTGACGTCCGATTTGCATCTGCCGGTCTCGGTGGAAAACCAAATTCAGTTTTACGCCGGTGGAATCTTTAACCACGATTTGTATTTTACCGGCATGTGCAGCAAGCCTACCGGTCAGCCGGCCGGAAAGCTAAAGGAAGCCATCGCGGCAGAATATGGCTCCCTGGACAATTTTAAAAAGCTTTTCAAGCAAGCCTGCTTTCATGTGCTGGGCTGCGGTTGGGTCTGGCTCAATGCCGAAAAGGCCGGCAACATACATATTCAAATCACCAAGGATAACCAGCCGCCCTCCATGGAGTCGGTTACCCCCCTCCTGGGCATCGACGTCTGGGAGCACGCTTATTTTCTGCGGTATCCTGCCCAGCTGGGGGCTTATGTGGATGGCTGGTTTGAACGGGTCAGCTGGACGGCGGCGGAGAACCGGTATGAAAGCTGCCTGACCCATTGACAAGGCAAAATAACAAGTCTGTGGATAACTTTTCAAAAAATACCCATACTATCCCTAGAAACATTGGGAAAGGATGAATCGATTATGGGTATTGCATTTGCAGAAAGCCAAACCAGGGAAAACCTTATGCGCGCGTTTGCCGGTGAAAGCCAGGCGCGCAACCGGTACGAATTTGCCGCCGCCCAGGCAAAAAAGCAGAAGTTGCATGTCATTGAGGCGGTTTTTCGCTTTACAGCGGACCAGGAGAAAGCCCACGCAAAGGTCTATTACCAACATCTCAAGGAGCTTTGTGGCGAAAACATTCTGGTGGACGGGCGTTATCCCATCGATCTATATGACGATATGCTCTCGCACCTGAAGGCCGCTCAGCACAACGAGTATCAGGAATGGGAGCATGAATACGCCCGTTTTGGAGATATCGCGGCGGAAGAAGGCTTCAACCGGATTGCGGCCAGCTTCCGGATGATCGCCGAGGTGGAGAAGACCCACGGCGACCGGTTCGGCCATTTTGCCAGACTTTTGGAGCGCGACGAGCTGTTTCATGCAAAGGTACCGCTGAAATGGATGTGCCTGAAGTGCGGACGCATTCACGAGGGTACCGACGCGCCAGAAATTTGTCCCATCTGCGGGCACAACCAGGGCTATTTCATTCGCCTGGATATGGCTCCCTTTGTAATGGGCTGACCTCCTTTCAAAAAGTAATCAGATGATTCTGCGGCCGCCAAAAGGAAAGCTCTTTTTCCTTTTGGCGGTTTTTTGCGGGTATTTGCGTTTATTTACGGGTATTTTGCCCCGTTTGTTCCTTGCATTGAGAGGGGAAGAGATGATATACTGAACCTATACTATGTGGGGAATGTGGTGGTTGCAATCGTGCAGGCAATAAAAAGGGGCACCGCGAAACTGCTCAACAAGTATCTTACCGGCGAATCCATGCATTACCGGCAGATCATTGCGATCATCCTTCCGTTGCTGGTGGACCAGGCGTTCATCATCGGCCTGAGCATGCTCAACACCGCTATGATCAGTTCTTCGGGTATGGAAGCGGTCAGCGCGGTCAACATGGTGGACTCGGTGAACATCTTCCTGTTAAACGTCTTCATCGCCATCGCCACCGGCGGTACGGTGGTGGTCGCCCAATATAAGGGAAGCGGGAACGACGAGATGGTCTCCAAATCCGCCGCCCAAACCATTTCTTCGGTAGCAATGGTCGCGGTTTTGATCAGTGTTCTGGTCATCGTGTTCCACGATCCGATTTTAAAGCTGCTCTTTGGCGGAGCGGAGCCGGCGGTTTTTGCAAACGCGCAGATTTATCTGATCGGCAGCGCCGCGTCTTATACGTTTATCGCCATTACCGAGGCGGTATGCGGCGCTTTGCGCGGCGTGGCGCAGACCAGGTCCTCTCTGGTGCTCTCGGTCATTATGAACGTAAGCTATGTACTTTTAAATGTGGTGTTCATCACCCTTTTGCACTGGGGCGTTGTGGGCATGGTTACCTCCATGCTCCTTTCCAGAGGTCTCGGAATGATCTGTTCCATCGTCTACCTGCTCAAAATCAACACGTCCTTGCATTTTCGTATCAAGGACGCGCTCAAGTTGAATTTGTCCATTCAGAAGAAGATTCTGTTCATCGGCATTCCGTTTGCCGCCGAGCAGATGTTTTTCAACGGCGGCAAGATTCTCACCCAGACCTTTGTCGTCCAGCTTGGCACGGTTTCCATGACCGTCAATGCCATCAGTTGGTCTCTGACCCAACTGTTTCAGATTGCCGGCAATGCATTGAACCTGTCGGTGGTCACGGTGGTGGGTCAATGCATCGGCCGGCGCAACATCAAGGACGCGCGCAAGTTTATCAAATCCTTCGTGGGGCTTGGCTCTATTTCCTTTGTGCTCAGCGCCGCCATCCTGCTTCCTCTGTTTCCGGTTCTGGTGCAGCTTTTTTCGCCGGCGCCGGAAATCGTCCCCACTATTTTTGAAATTGTGCTCGTCACCGGAATCTGTCAGCCGTTTTTGTGGTCTGTGAGCTTTATTGTCCCTTCTTCTTTGCGTGCGGCAGGTGATTCCAAGTATACCTCCGTGGTATCGCTCTTGTCCATGTGGCTATTCCGGGTGGCGCTGGGCTATGTGCTGGGCATCCTGCTCAACTTCGGCATCATGGGCGTCTGGGTGGCAATGATTGGCGAGTGGGGCGTGCGCGGGATTATCTTTATGATCCGTTTCCACGGCCAGAAATGGTACCAGCATCATCTGATCGATTAACGGGAAAGGAAGAGGTTTTATGGACGCAATCGAATATATTTGGAAGGACCGCAAGCGGATTCTGGGAATGCCCCTTTCCTTTACGCGATATTCTCTTTCGGAGGACCGAGTTTTCCTGGACACGGGCCTTCTCAACATGAATCTGGAGGAAATTCTTCTCTATCGGGTGCGGGACATTAGCTTGCGCATCTCTCTAGGCCAGCGTATTTTCGGCGTAGGTACCGTTCTGCTTCAATCGTCGGACAAAAGTATGCCGGTGTTGGAAATCAAAAACATCAAAAAGCCCCGAGAGGTAAAGGAATTGATCCACCACCAAGTGGAGGAAATGAAGATCAAGCGCCGTATGCGGGTGGGTGAAATCCTCGACAACGACCCGGAAGATCCCGATGAGGATTCCTTCGGTATGCAGGATGACATGCAGGAACTCGAACGGTAAGGAGATGGGGAGTGTGTGTCCTCCTCGCGAAGGGAAGCGTTTGGTTTTGAAACGTATTTGTAAATCATAAAAAAGGCCTGACAAAGCAGGGTTGCTTTGTCAGGCCTTTTTGCATGTTCCCTAAAAATGCTTTACTCGGCAGCTTACCGGTGCTGGTAATAGAAGACGGCCAGCTGGGTCCTGTCCCGCAGCGAGAGCTTCTCCAAGATGCCGCTTAAATAATTGCGCACCGTACCCTCGCTCAAGTAAAGTGCCTGAGCGATCTCCCGGTTGCTAAGTCCCTTTGCTACCAGGGAAATGAGCTCGAGTTCCTTTTCGCTGATGTCGTAATCCGCGTAGCGAACAGCCTCGTCCGCCTGTAAAAGCCCCGGCAGCTTGGTGACGATTTCATCCCCAAACACGCTCTGCCCCAAATGCACCGCTTTGATGGCCGGGACAATGCTTTCAAACTTTTGCTTGAGAATGTAGCCCTTGGCTCCGATTTTCAGCGCCCGGACGATGTACTCGTCATCTAAAAAAGTGGTCAGAAACAGAATGCGGGCTTGGGGAAATTCTTTTAGAATCGCTTCGCCCGCCGCAAGACCGGTCATGCCGTCCATACGGATGTCCATAAGCAGCACGTCGGGGCGAAGTTCACGGTAAAGAAGGATGGCTTCCCGGCCACTGTTGCCGGTGCCTGCCACCTGGATGGCCTCATCCGCCTCTAGAATGGTTTTGAGAGAGGCACATACGAGCTTATCGTCATCCACGATCAGGATTTCCATGGCGAACCTCCTTTGGAATGGATAGAAAAAGCGTCACGCCGTCCTGAAAGGTGACGCGAAAGTGCCCGCCCAGCGCCTCCACCCGCTCGGCCATATTGTGAAGGCCCAGACCGTCCGATTGCCGGGGCTGGGAGGCAGTTGTGCCGTTATCCCGGATGATGAGCTGATAAAGGGCCGGATGCTCACGTAGGGTGATGGAAGCTTTGGTAGCGTTGGAATGCTTCATAATGTTGTTGAGCGCTTCCTTGACCACGGCAAGAAAACAGTATTTTACCTCCTTGACCACATCGCTTTCCATGTCGTAGTCCAGCGTCACCGGGCAGAAGGCAAATTCCTTGATAAGCGCCGTAATCTGAACCGAAAGGTCCACCGAATCGTCGTGCAGGTCGTGGACGCTTTCCCGGATGCTATCCATAGCCTGGGACAGGGTGTCCTTGAGCCCTAGTAGGTGTTCGTTGACTCTATCGTCCCGGTTGATTGCCAGCAAAGCCCCCGTCTGCAGGATGGACCGGGAGAGCATGTGCCCCACACTGTCGTGGATTTCCCGAGCAATGCGGTTTCGCTCGTTTAAGGTGGCAAGACGGATTTCGTAGTCCTGCTTTTCCATCAAATCCCGGTTCTTTTGCTCAAGCAGCAGGTTCAGTTCCCGGCCTGCATCCCGGGTGCGCAGGGCCTCCTTTTTTAACGTCTGTTCCGATTGGGTCCGCTGTTTGAGTAAAAGCGCCGTGAGCAGCAAAAGGGCCAGCAGACCCAGATAAAGGGGAGACAGCTTCGTATGCTGAATTGCCGGGCCCAGCAGACACAGGGCCCACCATCCCGGTGGGGAGGAAAAGAACACATCGTAGTAAAGAAGGGGAAGAAAGAGGCAGCACAAAGGGAAAAAGAGGGTGCCCGCGGTAAACAGTAGGGCAAAAAACAGGGAAACCCGCCTATATTCCATAAAGCTCCCCAGGGAAGAGAAGGTCAGCGCCGCCAGCATGCTCGCCACGCTCTCCACCGTGACCGGCAGAGAAAAGAGCAGGATACACCCGCCTGCGAACAGCACAAGCTTATCCATGATCACCTGCATCCGTCTAAGCCTCCTTTCTACCGCTGATTGTAACATGGAATGAGGCAGGTCACAAGCGTATCATTTTGGGTTATGACAAATGTCACCGCCCGGTTGTGAGGTTTTTCACTACCAAGCGGCGGTCTCTTTTGTTAAACTGAGGGTATCACAAACCGGCAAGGAGGGATTCCCATTGGTCATAAATGTGCAAAACCTGGTCAAACGATACGGAAGTCTCTTGGCGCTCGATCATTTCAGCCTTCAGATAGAGGAGGGGGAAGTGTTCGGCCTGCTAGGCCCCAACGGCTCTGGAAAGACCACCGCCATCAACTGCATGCTGTCCCTGCTTAAGTACGACAAGGGGACCATCGAGATCTTCGGCAAACCCATGCGTCCGGACGCCTATTCCATCAAGCAGGACATCGGCATCGTCATGCAGAACGTGGCGGTGTTCCAGGAGCTGACGGTGCAGGAAAACGTCGACTATTTCTGTGGCCTGTACGTGAAAGACCGGCAAAAACGCCGGGAGCTGGTGGAGGAAGCCATCGACTTTGTCGGCCTGCAGGAATTTCGCAGATTTCACCCCAAAAAGCTGTCCGGCGGCCTGCTGCGCCGGCTGAACATCGCCTGCGGCATCGCTCATAAGCCCAGGCTCATCATTCTTGACGAACCGACGGTGGCGGTGGACCCGCAAAGCCGCAATAGCATTCTCGAAGGAATCTTAAAGCTAAACCAGCAGGGCGCCACCATCGTCTATACTTCCCATTACATGGAAGAGGTTGAGCAGATCTGTAGCCGCATCGTCATTATGGATAAGGGAAAGACCCTGGCTACCGGCACCAAGGAGCAGCTCAAAGGAATGATCAAAGGCGGGGAAACCCTGACAGTAGAGCTCTTCGGCTTTAAGGAGGAGCAGCTCGAGAAGGTCAGACGCCTGCCCCATGTGACCGGCGCCGAGTACGACGGCGCCCGCCTAACCGCCCATTGCAGCGGCGGCGCTCATAACCTGATCCGTCTGCTCGATTACCTCAGAGAGCAGGAACTGTCCTTCGGCCGTGTTTATGCCGAGCCGCCCACCCTCAACGACGTGTTTCTGGAAATCACCGGAAAACACCTGCGGGATTAGGAGGCTGTTATGTTTCTCCACATATTTATAGGAAGGCTCAAGTGCCTGACCCGGGATAAGCTCATGCTTTTCTGGACGCTTTTGTTTCCCGTTGTGCTGGGCACCTTCTTCAACATTGCCTTCGGCAACATTATGAATATTACCGAAGAGTTCAGCCCCGTCAAGGTCGCCGTGGTAAACAGCACCGGCTATCAGCAAAACGAGGCCTTCCGCCAGACCCTCGACGCCGTTTCCCAGCCAGGAGACGGACAGCTTTTAAGCGTATCCGTCGTAGGCGAAGAGGAAGCCGACCGGCTCTTAAAATCCGGGGAAGTAGACGGTATTTTGCAGGCGGACGGGGAAGTCCGTCTGACCGTGAAGGAAAGTGGAATGAACCAAAGCATCCTCAAAGCATTTTTGGACGAATACGCCCAAAAGTCTGCCGCCATTGGAAAGCTTCTTCGGGAAAATCCACAGGCGGACCTGTCCGGCCTTTTGGACGACATGGGGAAGGAACGCTTTGTAAACGAAGCCACTCTTTCCGGCGCAAAACCGGACACCATGCTCAACTATTTTTTCTCCCTGCTGGCCATGACGGCATTGTACGGTTCCTTCTGGGGACTGCGCAACTCCACGGATATCCAGCCAAATGTCTCCGCCTTGGGCGCCAGGCGCAGCGTGGCGCCTACCCATAAAATGACCGCAGTGTTGGGGGATGCGTCCGCATCCCTGGTTCTGCACGTGGTGGAAATGCTTTTGGTGCTCGCCTACTTGATTTTTGTGCTGGGCATCTCCTTCGGCAACCAAATCGGGTATGTTCTTTTGACCTGCCTGGTAGGCTCAGTGACCGGCATCTCCTTCGGTACCTTTATGGGCTGCCTGTTTCAAAAGAGGGATGGGCTCAAAACCGCCCTGCTCATCGCCGTCACGCTATTCTTGTGTTTCCTTTCGGGATTGATGATGGTGGATATTCGCACCTACATCAACCTTTACGCCCCCGTTCTTTCTTACATCAATCCCGCCGCCCTCATCACCGACGCGTTCTATTGCCTCTATGTGTTTGAATCCCACACCCGATATTTTCTCAATATCGGCATTCTCTGCGGCATCTCGGCACTTTTTTGCCTGGGAAGCTATCTGCTGGTAAGGAGGCAGAAGTATGCAAGTATTTAAAGCCTTTTTTAAGGTATTGCGCGCGAGCTTCCCCTCCACCGTTGTTTACCTTGCTGTTTTCATCGGTATTTCCCTGATTTTCAGCGGCAACGTGATGAACAACGCCGTCGACGGCTTTACCGTCGAGAGCGTGGACGTGGCCGTCATCAACCGGGACGGGGATACCCCGCTTCTGCGGGGACTGACCGATTATCTAAGTCAGGGCAATCACCTAGTCGACCTACCGGACGATTCCGAACGGCTGCAGGACGCGCTCTTTTACCGGGAGGTTTCCTATATCGTCCTGGTGGAGGACGGGTTTACCAATCGGTTTTTGGCCGGGGAGCCGGTCACTCTTGACGCGGTAAAGGTGCCAGACTCCACCACCGGCTACTACTGCGACCAGCTTATAGAAAAGTACCTGAGCACCGCCCGGCTTTACCGGGAAGCGGCCCCCAGCTTGACGGAGGAACAGCTGACCGCTGCGATAGCGGAGAACTTGGCCATCGAAACTCCGGTTATCCTCAAGGAATACGATGTCAATACGCAAGGAACCCCCAATTTCGTCTACTATTATCAGTATATGGCCTACGTGCTCATTGCCCTGATGATCCTGACCATCTGTACCATCTTGATGGTCTTTAACCAGCCCGACCTGCGCCGGCGCAACTTGTGCGCACCCCTCCCGCTTCGCAGCGTAAACGCCCAGGTTACCTTGGGCTGCGCGATTTTCACAGTAGCCTGCTGGGCGGTGCTCGTCGGCCTAAGCTTCCTTCTTTACGGCAAAGACCTCCTTTCCTTTGCCGGGCTGCCCATGTTGCTGGCAAACACCTTTGCCTTCGCTCTAGTATCCTTGAGCATCGGCTTTTTGGTCAGTAGCTTTGTCAAAAGCTTTACCGTGCTTTCCGCCATTTCTAACGTGGTATCTCTAGGCCTGTGCTTTATCAGCGGCGTGTTTGTCCCCCAGGCCATCATGAGCCCAGGCGTGCTCACCGCCGCCAGCTTCCTTCCCGCCTATTGGTATGTGAAGGCCAATAACGCCATCGGTTCGCTGGCGGTGCTCACCAGCGAGACTACTGGTCCCATCTGGACCTCCATTCTCGTCCAGCTTGGCTTTGCCGCCGCCTTCTTTTCGGTAGCGTTGTTTATTACCAAGCAACGGCGCGTAGGAAACAACTAAATGTCCTTGTTAAAAAAGCGCAGACTCTGTGTACACAGAGTCTGCGCTTTTTGTCATAGAATGAGATGAAGTCTTTGCCTTTCCTTCACCGGTCCCCCTACTGTTTGCATGTGCGTCGGCAGATTGGCAAATCGAAGCCTATTTGACGGGAGAAACGCGGACAGAGAAAAAGCCAGGCCATCGAGCGTTGCAGAAACGGCATTACCGAGCTATATTTTCATCTGCTTTTCTCCTCTGCCTCGCCCAGAAGCCAGGCGGCCGTTACCTCTAAAGCCTTCGCCAGGGCGCAAAGCTGTATGTCGGTCACCGGACGGGTGCCGTTCTCAATTTTGCCGATGGAGCTGGCGGACAGGGACACGCTCATGGTGGCCAGACGGGCGCTCACATCCTCCTGCGTGGCCTTGGGCCGCTCGGAGAGCCTGGCCTCGCGCAGCCGCCCGCCGATTCGATTCTTTTTCGCGTCCATTGGTTTCCGCCTCCATTTTTTCCTTGATTATAGCATAAGAATCCGTTTAGTATCAAAGAGCAGACCAATGAAGACGCATCCTGATGAGTTTCAGGAAGGCGGGCAAAAGAAATTTATGCGCCAGCGTCCATTCTCCGAAGGACCCGCTCGACGAAAAACAGATGGAAAAATCCCTCGTCCTTCTGGAGGGATGGCTCCAATCCTTGAAAAACGCACTCCGGTAAAGTCCCGCCGGACAACCCCCATCGTTGTCACAAGCCAACTTGTCCGCAAATATACTGAGAAAGGATAAGCTGTCGCTTGCCCTAGTAAGACTCACAGAAAAGAATTGTTCCCCGGATTCTTTTCATGTTTAAGTACGCGCCGAATGGGTAAAAATACTTCATGAGGAACGATTGAATAATGGAGTGTGACAATTTGTGAACATCAGAAGGGGAGACATTTATTATGCCGACTTGAGTCCGGTGGTCGGCTCGGAGCAGGGAGGAATCCGCCCCGTGCTGATCGTGCAGAACGACGTCGGAAACAAATTCAGTCCTACTGTAATCGCCGCGGCGATCACTAGCCAGAAGGACAAAACCAAGCTGCCCACCCACATCCAGCTGGATGCCCAGGATACGGGCTTAAGCAAGAATTCCATTGTATTGCTTGAGCAGGTACGCACTTTAGACAAAAAGCGGCTCAAGGAACGCATGGGACGGTTGGACGAAACCTCCATGGAGCTCGTCAACCACGCGCTGTCGGTCAGCTTCGGTTTGGAGCTGGGAGAACCGCGCAGGAAAGAGGCTACATAAGCCTTACAAAAGAACAGCCGTAAAAACAGCAGATGGTTCTGAAGAATGGGAGTCCGGCGTATTTTGCATCCAAGCAAGCAGCGCGGTGGGCCTGGACGTAACGCACAGCAGACAGTTGAAACAAAGCAGTGAAAACACGGCGAACCGGCGAAGAACGCAGTTCTCTTGAGAATCCAGTGCGATGGGAAGAGGAAAGTATAAGACCTATCCGCCATGGCGGACATCCCTGTAGGAACGCTTAAATTTGAGCGGTTCGCGAAAAAGTACGGAAACGATGATACGCGTCTGCTCGGGCATTTGCACAAAAAGAAAGGATATGATGCGAATTTTTCCAGTTTTGTTGCGCTTTCGTCCAAAGCGGGCAAGCGTTCTAGGATGCGCGAGGATTCTCTGAGTCTGCCGCAGGACGGGCGCGATGAAAAAGACCCAAAAAGTCTCGATGAAATGGGTATGGAAGAATGATTGGACCATTTTCATCGAAAATTCGGCCATAATCCCTTTGTCAAATATGAAAATAAGACGCTGCAACCGAATTGGATTTCAGCGTTTTCAGCGCCCGGCGAAGCTTCGCCGGGCGCTTATTTTGCGCTGGCGGAAAAGCCGCAAAAAGGCGCCGGACCTGATTTGCCTCCTTTCACCGCGTTTTCAGGTAAATTCCCGGAGACTGTGAACTCCGCTTGCGCGTCCTTTTTCCCAGGATACACGCATTTTAACAATTTCAACAGAAGTTTCAACAATAAAGTGAAAAATATAGCATATATATGGCGGTGAAACAGTTGCTTCTTGTTTTTCGGTAAAGCAAGGGTCATTTGCAGAAAATACCGCTCTTTGCCGCCCTCCTTTTGGTTCTAAACCGCGGACAGGCTCCATATTCTTTACCATAAGCCGCAACCAGCATCGGCTTTCAGGACGGTAGAAAGGAGTGGTAAGGATGATCGACGATCGCTTTGCCAAACGGTTTGACGAGGCGGCGGCACAGCTTGGGTGCCGATTGAGTGGGATGCTGTCCCAGCTGCCCACTGCCATAAAAGCAAAGACCCAAGAAATCCGCATTCGCATCGGCCAGCCGGTGGTGTTGAGCAGCGCACAGGGAGAGCTATTCCTCGACCAGAACGGCCGCACTGCTCGATGCTGTCACGCTGGGCTTCCCAAGGTGACACCCGGGCAGATGGAGCAGGCCTTCGCCTGCCTGTGCGAATATTCCGTACATAGCTTTCAGCATGAGATCAACCACGGCTTTATCACCATTCGCGGAGGTCATCGGGCGGGGTTTTGCGGCACGGCGGTGCTCCAGGAGGGAATTATCCACAACATCAAGGACATTTCCTCTCTGAACCTGCGCATTGCCCGGCAGCATTTCGGCGCCGCCGACCGGCTTCTTCATTCCAGGGAATTCGCCAAAGGGGGCGGCGTCCTGGTAGCGGGGCCCCCGGCCTGCGGAAAGACTACCCTTCTTCGTGATCTTGCCCGGCAGCTTTCCTTGGGCGGAACCGGACGGATTTTAAAGGTCTGCGTGGTGGACGAGCGGGGGGAAATCGCGGGTGTTTACCGTGGCCAGCCGCAAAACGACTTAGGCCCCTGCTGCGACTGCCTGGACGGTTATCCCAAGGCCCAGGGCATCCTGCATGCCCTGCGCTGCCTGTCGCCGGACGTGATTGTGTGTGACGAGGTCGGGGAGGAGGAGGAGATTCGGGCGGTGGAAGCGGGGGTTCATTCCGGCGTGCGTTTTATCACCTCCATTCACCTCGGCTCCATCGAGGAGCTCTCAAAACGCACCCAGGCTGTCGAGCTCCTAAAAACCGGGGCCTTTTCCAGTGTCGCCATGCTGGCGGGCCGGGATCAACCCGGACAGCTCGAACACATCTATACGATGGAGGACGAAGATGAAATACGCAGGGTTGCTGCTGATTATCCTGGTGTGCGGCGGGATGGGGATGATGAAATCCATGCAGTATACCGCCCGGGTGCGGTATCTGGAAGCCATCCTCTCCTTTCTGCAGACCCTGGCCAGTGAAATGGAGTACCGGGCCGCCCCCATTTCCAAAATCTTAGCCGACGCGGCGGGTCGGGAGGAGTACAAATGCCTGCCCTTCCTTCGGGAATGTGAGCGGCTCTGCCGGGAAGGAACCGAGTTTCCCGCTGCTTGGGCGAAAGCGGTGCGAGAAAAGGCCAAGGCCATGGATTTGAGCGAACGGGACCAAAAGCTTCTTTTGTCCTTCGGCTGCGGGGTGGGTACCACCGACGTGGACGGCCAGCTGGCCAATTGTTCCCTACACAAGGAGCTGTTCGGACAGTCGCTCCAGTCGGCCCGGGAAGAGAAGGACAAGCACGGAAAGCTCTATTTGAAATTGGGACTGCTGTCCGGCATCGGCATCTCCATTGTTCTGCTGTGAAAAAGACGGACCGGTCCAAAGACAACGGAGGGTGAAAATGGACATCGACCTTATCTTTAAAATCGCCGCCATCGGCATCATCGTCGCGGTACTCAACCAGGTGCTCATCCGCTCGGGAAGGGAAGAACAGGCCATGCTCACCACCCTCGCCGGGCTCATCGTGGTGCTGACCATGATCATTCAGGAGATCAGCGACCTGTTTCGCATGGTAAAGTCGGTGTTTGGGTTATGAACGTCATCGCCATCGCAGGGGTTGGTATCGTGGCGGCGGTCATCTCGGTTCTCATCCGCAAGTATAACCCGGAGTATTCCATCGCCATCAGTCTGTGTGCCGGCGCGGTCATCCTGCTGATGATTCTTTTCCAGATCAGGCCCGCGCTCACCCAGCTGGGAGACTTAGTAAACCTGTCGGGAATGCCGGTGGAATACGGCATGATCCTCATCAAGTCCCTGGGCATTTGCTACATTACCCAGCTTTCCTGCGACTCCTGCCGGGACGCGGGGGAAACCGCCCTTGCCTCCAAAATCGAGATCGCGGGCAAGGCGGGGATTCTCATTTTATCGCTGCCGCTGTTTGAAAAGGTGATCGAGGTGGCGGTTTCCCTCATCCGCGGATGAGAAAAGCGGCACATGGAAGTAAAAGAGAAGGGAGGGGCAGGCATGGGCAGACGAATCGTCCTGATTGTGCTCTTTCTTTTGCTGGTGACCATACCGGTCACAGCTCAAAGCGCCGTAGAGGACGGTGCCGACTATGATGCTCTCCTAGAAGACAGCGGCGCGAATGACCTGGCACAAAGCCTTCCCAAGGAAACCAGGGATCTTCTCAATCAGCTGGGGCTTTCGGATATCGACGCGGATTCCCTTATCGGCCTGACGCCCGAAAGCATTCTCAATACCGGGCTGCAGGCTCTTTTGAGCAGTGCCGGCGCTCCCATCAAGGCTGGGGCCGCCATCATCGGGGTTATCCTCCTGTGCGCGCTGCTGGGAGGCTTTCGCTCCACCATGGGGGAGCGCCCTTTGACCGGCGTGTTCAGTGTGGTGTCCACTTTAGCGGTCTGTACGGTGATTTTAGTCCCCTTGGTGGGCGTCATCGAACGAGCGGGAGCCGCCATCCAATCGGGAGCCGCCTTCATGCTCTCCTTTATCCCGGTGTTTGCCGGGATTTTGATGACCTCCGGTCAGGCGGTGAGCGCAGGTGTCTATCAGGTGCTGCTTTTGGGGCTGGCGGAGCTTTTAAACTGGGGCGCCTCCACCTTTTTAGTCCCCCTGATGACCATCTTCCTGGCCTTCTCCATCGTGGCTTCCTTAGCGCCTGACTTAAACCTGACCTCCTTAGCCAATACACTTCACAAGACCGCCTCCTGGGTGCTTGGCATTCTGATGACGGTATTCGTAGGGCTGATGACGGTGCAGGGTGTAGTGGGCTCCTCGGCCGACTCGGTGACCTTAAAAACCGCCAAATTTATGGCCGGCAGCTTCATCCCTGTGGTGGGAAGCGCCGTGGGGGACGCGTTAGGCTCCGTCTATACCTGCTTGAAGCTTCTAAAGTCCACCGTAGGCGCCTTCGGCATTTTCGCCGTGATTCTCATCTTCCTGCCCGCTCTGCTGGAAACGCTGGTGTGGCAGCTGGCTTTGAACTTGACGGCGGCCGTCGGAGACGTATTCGGCTTAGGGCAGCTCACTGCCGTCATCCGGGCGGCGGCCAAGGTGCTGGCCCTTCTAAGCGCGGTAATGATCTGCTGTGCGCTGGTGATCGTCGTCTCCACCGCCATTATG
Organism: Clostridiales bacterium; assembly: GCA_018364155.1. GTDB lineage: Bacteria > Bacillota > Clostridia > Oscillospirales > Acutalibacteraceae > Solibaculum_A. The sequence goes on along the minus strand of JAGZMM010000001.1, from coordinate 274,996 downwards.
ATGATGCTGGGGGGAACCGTATGATCGAGATGCTCAAAGCCTGGGCCGTTACCCTGTGCGCGGGCGCAGTGGTGGCGGCGCTTGCAAAAATGCTCATTCCGTCGGGAAAGATGGAGAAGATGTTTCAGATGGTGCTGGGCGTGTTCTTTTTATGCTGCCTGATTTCCCCCTTTCTTTCCATGAGAGGCCTGTCCCTGAACCTGGATGTATCCTCTTTTCAGGAAGAGGTGGCCCAGACCAGCGGGCAATTGGCCGACCAGGTCAACGCTCAGATTCGCAGCCAAATCGAGAAGCGTATTTCCGCTCTGGCACAGGAAAGTCTTGACGCCTTACAGGTTCGTCCGAAAAAAATCACCGTGGATATGGATATTGCCGAAGACGGCGGCATATCCATGAAACAGGTTACAGTTTTGCTGACCGAAAAGGACGCTTCCAAAAAGGAGGCCGTAGGGACGGCCCTGCAAAGTGCACTCGGCCTCAATCCCGTGGTAACGGTGGCCGGGGAATAGGAGGTGAAGAGCCATGAACAAAACAGGCAGCGCATCTTTTTCGCTTGCAAAGCTCACCGAATACCTTAAGGGAGATAAAGGGCGTAAGCTTTTGCTGATTGTGGGAGCTGTCGCCATCCTCTTGATCTTTCTTTCCAGCATCCTGCCTTCCTCCACGCCAAAGGAGGAAGCGAAAACCACCCAGACCTTTTCCGTGGAAGCATATACCAAGGAACTGGAGAACCGATTGATGGGGGTGGTGTGCAGCATCCAGGGAGTGGGGGAAACCCAGATCATGGTGACCCTGGAAAACGGCGTGGAGTATGTCTACGAAAGCGAGGAGCGCAAGAACACCGACAAATCTCAGGACATTTCCGGCGACGACACCAAGCGCATTACCGAAAAGGACGATACGCAAAGATCGGTCACCGTTGTCGACGGGTCGGACGGGAAGGAGGCGCTGGTGCGAACCCAGAAGGAACCCACCGTCAAGGGGGTCATCATCGTGTGCGCCGGCGGAGATGACGCCGTCGTACAGCAGCGGGTAACTCAGGCGGTAACCACCGCCTTGGATATATCATCAAAACGGGTATGCGTTACCAAATTATCGAAATGATGAGGAGAGAGCAGTATGAACGCGATTTTAGGGAAAAGACAAATCGTCATTGCCGCACTGGTTGTGGCACTGGGCCTGGCGGTCTATCTCAACTGGCAGTTTTCCGTGGCAGGCGACGACCTGACGGCAACGGGGGCACTCACCTCGTCCAAGCAATATGGGGACGCGGCCTTTGTCAATACCTCCGGTGAGGCTACCGTTTCCGGTTCGGATTCCCAGAGCCTTCCTTCCGACGCCTCCGCCACCCAGACCGACGCCCAGGCCAGCCAGTACTTTGTGGAAGCCCGTCTCAACCGGGAACGCACCCGGGACGAAGCCCTCGATACCATCAAGGACGTGCTCAATAATGTAGACGCCGACACAGCCACTCAGACCCAGGCCATGGCCCAGTCCGCGCAGATTGCGTCCAACATCGAGACGGAAGGGAAGATTGAAAATCTCATCAAAGCCAAGGGCTTTGCCGACTGTATGGTATACTTGGACGGGGAGAAGGCCACCGTGGTGGTCCAGTCTCCCGAGCTGGTGGCCAGCGAGGTCATGCAGATTAAGGATATCATCACCGCCAATTCCGAGGTCAAGGGCGACGGCATCAACATCGTGCCGGTTCAGTAGTCAGCCACAGAACCCCTGATTCCGAGTTTTCTCACCATATGCAAAAAGGGATCTCTCCGTTTACTTGGAAGAGATCCCTTTTTGCATATATCCTTTGTTCTACCGGTGTGCCTTGCTCCGGCGGCGTTTGCGCCGCTTTGCAGGAGCGCGCTTGACCGGTTCGATTACAAAAAGCCTGCGGCAGCCCGCTAGCACCAAATAGGCGACAATACAGCCTGCGGCGTTTAAAATCACATCGTCAAGCTCCACCGCTCTTACCCGGCCACCCAGTATGTTGGTGAGAAGCTGCATTCCTTCCAGCGCCACGCTGGCAAGCAACGCCATCAGAGAAACCGACGGCAGACGCATCTGCTTTCGGAGCAAAGGCACCAGAATGCCAAGCGGCATCAGTGCTACAAAGTTTCCCACCACCAGCTTGAAGAAAGAGTAGTAGTCGTTGTGAACAAAGCAGTAGTGAAGCACCTGAGACACCGACGCAAAGGGCACCCATTGAATGGCTTGCAGATGCTCGGCCGTCGCTTGGGCCGATACCTGGATGGCCCAGGGAAACAAAATGGTCTGCGTCATGGAAAGGACCAAGCTGACGTAAACAAAAAGCAGGGCGAGACATCCATTTTCAAAGAGGCGCTTTCGCCGAAAACAGACAAAATAGCAAACCAGATATGCTAGAAATCCGACAATCATTGCATCCGCTTCGGACACATAAAGGAAGGTTCCATTTGCAACGCTTCCCAATGGAGTGGTAAAGTTCATCCACTTTTCCCCTCTTTCCGCCTCGGCCGGACCTTGAGGCCCTTTTTCCGGGCAATTCGGCTTTCCTTTCCCAAACACTTCTAAAAGGAACCAGAAAATTTTTACATGCCGTCATTATACCAATCCCAAAGCGTATTTGCAACCGCACGGCTGCAATCTCGAAAAAACGGTTGTTTCATTCACAGAATGTGGTATAATAAATGACGAATCGTTTCCATGGCCCTTTGCGGCGGAAAACCCCGAAAAAGAACGGCGGCTTTGGTAGTTGTCCCCTTGGATTTCGGGATTCCTTTGAGTCAATAAGGGCCGCATCACGCTGTTTTTGAATGGATAGGAGGCTTTCATGATGGAGAACCGTCCAAGCGGGGGCAGCGAAGGAACCTGCATCATTTCCCAGGAGGTGTTGGTGTCCATCGCTGGTACGGCCGCTTCGGAAATCGACGGTGTGGCGTCCTTGGCGAACCGGACCGACCTCAAGCGCCTGATGGACAAAAAGCACCGCGCACGCTCGGTGCGCATCGGGCAGGAAGACGAGGGGCTCGTCATTGACGTTTACGTGAATCTTAAAAGCACCGCGCGGATTCCCGAAACTGCGGGCCGTGTGCAGCAGAATGTGAAATCTTGCGTGGAGAGCATGACGGGGCGTTCGGTCAACCGAGTCCACGTCCATGTGATGGATATTTGTTTTCAAGACCCTGCGGCGGTACAGCCGTAATTACTAGGAAAAGGCTTCCCCTTTTCCGTCGGGAGGAACCAGGATGACAAGGCGAGAAGCCAGAGAACAGGCATTTTTGCTGATATTTGAAAAGAGCTTCCGTGAGGAGAGCATGGAAGAGATCATAGAGGCGGCGGTGGAAGCGAGAGCCATCCGGGAGGATGCGTTTTCTACGGCGGTAGCCTGCGGCGTATGCGAAAAAAGAGAAGAGCTGGACGCCCTCATTGAAAAAAAACTTATCAATTGGGAGAAAAAACGAGTCTCTCGGGTGGCACTCGCTCTTTTGCGTATGGCGGTGTATGAGATGAAGTTTGTTTCTGACGTGCCGGTGAGCGTCTCCATCAACGAGGCGGTGGAGCTTGCGAAGAAATACGCTGGAGACGAGGAATCCTCCTTTGTAAACGGTGTGCTCGGTTCGTTGGCCCGTCAGGAGGAGGCGGCACTCTGATGGCCCGCGTCCTCGGAATTGACACAAGCAATTATACCACCTCGGTGTGTCTTTATGATACGGTCCGGGAAGAAATCCGCCAGGAAAAGAAGCTTTTGCCGGTGAAGGACCAGGCCATCGGCTTAAAGCAAAGCGACGCGGTGTTTCACCATACTGTGCAGCTTCCCGAGCGGATGGAGGCGCTGGCATTGGACGGGCCTGTGGATGCCATCGGCGTATCCACCCGCCCCAGATCGGTAAAAGGGTCTTACATGCCATGCTTTCTCGTGGGGGAGGGAACCGCCCGTTCCATAGCGGCGGCTACCCATGCCCCGCTTTTTCGGTTTTCCCATCAGGACGGGCATGTGATGGCAGCCCTTTATTCTTCCGGGTCTATGGAGCTGCTTGACGGCCGGTTTCTGGCTTTTCATGTGTCCGGCGGCACCACGGAGGCGCTGTTAGTTACTCCACAGGGGAACGGGTTTGGCTGCGAGTGCGTAGCCAAAACGCTGGATTTAAACGCGGGCCAGGTCATTGATCGGGTGGGGGTTATGCTGGGCCTGTCCTTCCCGGCCGGCCGGGGGTTGGATGCTCTGGCTTCGGAATGCCCGGAGGAATTTCGGGTAAAGCCCGCCATGAAAGGGGTCGACTGCTGTCTTTCCGGCCTGCAAAACCAGTGTGAAAAGCGGTTTTCCCAGGGAGAGGAGAGGCAGGCGGTGGCGAAGTATTGCCTTTGCTATGTGGCCGCCGCGCTGGAAGAGATGACGGCCGGCCTTTTGCAGCAGTACGGACCTTTGCCGCTTTTATATGCCGGCGGCGTCATGTCCAACTCTTACATCCGCGCCCGATTTACAAAGCGCTTTAGCGCCCGGTTTGCAGACCCGGCCTTTTCTTCCGACAATGCGGCGGGCGTCGCCCTTCTGGCGGCCCGCGCTTTTTTAGCGAAAAACCCATCATGAATCGGAGGTATCTGTGAGCAGCTTGCTTTTGACTGTTTCTCAACTCAATACCTATATCAAATCCCTTTTGGACGGAGATCCCCATCTTCAATCGGTCTATGTGTGCGGGGAAATCTCCAACTTTGTCAACCACTACCGCTCGGGCCATTTTTATTTGTCTCTCAAGGATGATAACGCCGTCATTCAGGCGGTGATGTTTCGAAGCGCCGCCTCCCGCATCAAATTTTCGCCTCAAAACGGGATGAAGGTGTTGGTGCGCGGGCGGGTGTCTTTGTTTGAACGCAGCGGCCAGTACCAGATTTATATTGACGATATGCAGCCCGACGGCGTGGGCTCTTTGCAGCTGGCCTTTGAGCAGCGCAAGGAAAAGCTTGCCAAGGAAGGGCTTTTTGACGCAGATCGCAAGCGCTCGATTCCCAAGTACCCGGCGCGCATCGGCGTGGTAACCTCGCCTACCGGCGCGGTGCTTCAGGATATCCGTAACGTGCTCACCCGGCGCTACCCGCTGGCGACTTTGGTTCTCTGCCCGGTTTTGGTGCAGGGCACAGAAGCAGCAGGGCAGATCGCCGCCGCCATCCGCCGCTTTCACGAGTGCAGGGCCGCCGACGTTCTCATTGTGGGACGGGGCGGCGGGTCTATGGAGGACCTGTGGGCCTTTAACGAGGAAATCGTAGTCCGTGCGGTAGCGGCTTCGCAGATCCCGATCATCTCCGCGGTGGGCCATGAGACAGACTTTACGTTGTGTGACTTTGCAGCCGACCTGCGCGCACCCACTCCTTCCGCTGCAGCAGAGCTGGCTGCCCCCGACCGGGGGGATCTTCACATCCAGCTTCTTGAGCGCCAGGTTGCCATGAAACGCACCTTACAGCGGCGTGTTGAGGAAAACCGCCGCCGCCTTTTCGCCATCCGCCAAAGCCGCAGCATGGCATCCCCGCTTTACGCGGTGGAGCTTCGCCGGATGAAGCTTGACTATCGGGCAAAACAGCTCAAATCCGCTTTTTTGCATACCGTTCGTGCCCAGCGTCAGGCCTTTGGCGTCCTGGCAGGCAAGCTCGATGCGTTGAGCCCCTTAAAGGTGCTGGCACGAGGTTATGCCATCGCGTCAAATGAGCAGGGTCTGGTTACCAAGGCGGAAAAGGCCCGGCCTGGTGAGGACCTTCACCTGAAGTTCATGGATGGCAGTCTTTCCTGCCGGGTGATTTCCCGGGAAATCGGCGATGCTGTCCCTTTCAAAACCATCGATAGAAATGGAGAAAACCATGCCGAAACGAACCTTTGAGGCCGCTATGAAGCGGCTTGACGAGATTGTAGCGCTTTTGGAGCAGGGAGAAGCCCCGCTGGAAAAGTCCTTAAAGCTGTTTGAAGAGGGCACGGAGCTTGCCCGGTTTTGTGACGAAACGCTGAAAAACGCCCAGCTTCGCATTGAAGAGCTCGGCGAGGAGGCGGACGAGGAAACCGCTGGTTTACAGGCGCAGGAATAAGATGCCGGGAAGGCAAAAGAACGGAGGAAGTGTCATGCCCATCGAAGAAATGCTGCATTTTTATTCCCAAAAGGTAGAGAAAGCCCTGGAAGGGTTTCTGCCCAGGCAGGATTGTCGGCAGGCGGACTTGATCGAAGCCATGCGCTACAGCCTTTTGGGCGGCGGCAAACGAATTCGCCCGGCCTTGGCGCTGGAATTTTGTAAGGTATGCGGGGGAAAGGAAGAGGACGTGATGCCCTTTGCCTGCGCGGTGGAGATGGTACACAGTTATTCTCTCATCCACGACGATCTTCCCTGTATGGATGACGACGACATGCGCCGGGGAAAGCCTTCCACCCATAAGCAGTTCGGTGAAGCTCTCGCCCTGCTGGCGGGGGACGCGCTTTTAAGCCTCGCGTTCGAAACGCTTTTGAAAAGTCCGGCCGAATCCACCCGTGTGCTGCTTGCTGCGAAAGAGTTGGCCGCCGCTTCGGGATATCTGGGAATGGTGGGCGGTCAGGTCATCGACTTAGATTCGGAGGACAAGCAGATTGATTACGAGACCCTCAAAGCCATGCATGCGGCCAAAACCGGTGCGATGATCTTGGCCGCTGCCCGCATGGGCTGTTATGCGGCCGGTGCAGAGAAAGAGGCGCTGACCGCCTGCACCGCTTATGCCAAGAACATCGGCATGGCCTTCCAGGTGACCGACGACATTCTCGATGTGGTTAGCGACGCGGCCACTCTGGGCAAAAGCACTGGAAAGGACAGCCGGGACAAGAAATCGACCTACGTGACCCTCTACGGCCTAAAAGAGGCCAAACGGAATGGCCGATGCCTTTACCAAGGAGGCAGTGGACGCGCTGGCTCCCTTTGGAGAAAGGGCGGATTCCCTTCGAGAACTGGCTTTTTACTTAGCCGGCCGGAAAAACTGACGGGTGGAGAAACGATGAATACCATTAACGCAGCCTTCCATAACTATGTGCTGATGTCGGCGATCATCGCTTGGCTAATTGCCCAGGTAATGAAGACGACGGTCACGCTTATCAAACTCAAGCGTTTCGAGCCGGAACGGCTGGTGGGAGCCGGGGGAATGCCCAGCGCCCATTCGGCAACCGTATGCGCGCTCACCATCGCGATTTCCCGGGTGGAAGGTGTGAGCTCGCCTTTGTTTGCGATTGCTTTTTTATTTTCCATTATCGTCATGTATGACGCCATGGGGGTGCGCCGGGCGGCCGGCGAGCATGCCAAGGCCATCAATGAGATGCGGCGCATGCCTCCCTTCAACCAGGAGGAAGGGGAAACCGAGGGAGAGCAATCTGAGCCGCTGGACGAGGAAGAGAAGGAGCTAAAGGAATACCTGGGCCATACGCCGCTGGAAGTGCTGGCGGGCGCTCTGCTGGGAATTTTAGTTGCGATGATTGTTCCTCAATAATCGCTTTGAATTTGCTTGCATCTTGTGGTATAATTATTCAGATTGGGACGTGTCCAACGTGTTTGTACCAGGACTGCACCCAACAGCCATGGGGAATTTGAGCAAAGGAGATCGTTTCGCAATGGCGTCTGAACGAATATTGCCGACCATCCATTCGCCCGCGGACGTAAAGGCGCTGCCGTTTGAAGCGCTTGGCGGTCTGTGCGGTGAAATCCGGGAAGCATTGATTCAGACGATTTCCCAAAACGGGGGGCATCTGGCCTCCAATCTGGGCGTGGTGGAGCTGACTTTGGCGCTGCACCGGGTGTTTTCCTCACCGAAGGACCAGATCGTGTGGGACGTCGGGCATCAATGCTATCCGCATAAATTGCTGACCGGTCGATACGACCAGTTTTCTACCCTACGCCGGGAAAACGGCCTCTCCGGTTTTTGCCGGCCGGAGGAAAGCGAGCACGACCCGTTTATATCCGGCCATTCGAGTACGTCGATTTCGGCGGCTTTCGGCCTTGCTAAGGCAAAAAGCCTACAAGGGGACGACGGCCATACCATCGCCGTCATCGGAGACGGGGCACTGACCGGCGGTCTTGCCTACGAGGGGCTCAACAATGCTGGACGGAGCAAGGACCGGCTGATCGTCATTCTAAACGACAACAAAATGTCCATATCCAGAAACGTGGGCTCCGTGGCGCGGCATTTGGCCGTGCTGCGTTCCAGTCCGCGTTATTTGCGTTTTAAAAAAGGGGTGGAGCGGTTTTTGCAGAAGGTTCCGCTGGTGGGGCAGCCGCTGGACCGGGCCATTGTCAAGGTGAAATCCGGCGTCAAAAGCATGCTTTACGGAAACACGCTGTTTGAAAATATGGGCTTTACCTATATGGGCCCGGTGGACGGGCATGATTTGGGAAAGCTCTGCGCGGTGCTCGAAAGCTGTAAATCCATCCATCAGCCGGTGCTTTTGCACGTATGTACCGTCAAGGGCAAGGGCTACACCTTTGCTGAGGAGCGTCCTAAGGATTTTCACGGTACTTCCGGATTTGATATTGAAACCGGGGATGCCCCGGCCAGCCGGGAGAATTTTTCCAGTGTTTTCGGCCGGGAAATCTGCGATCTTGCCATAGGCGATCCGCGCATTTGTGCGGTGACCGCAGCCATGACCGAGAGCACGGGACTGACGGAGTTTTCCCATACCTACCGCAATCGGTTTTTTGACGTGGGCATAGCCGAGGAGCATGCCATCACCTTCTGCTCGGGCCTTGCGAAAAACGGAATGCTACCGGTTTTTGCCGTCTATTCCACCTTCCTGCAGCGCGGATATGACGAGCTCATACACGACGCGGCGTTGCAAAACGCCAAGATCGTGCTGTGCATCGACCGGGCGGGCTTGGTGGGAGAGGACGGGGAAACCCACCAGGGCGTGTTCGACGCGGCGTTTTTAAATACCATCCCAAACGTCACTGTTTTTGCTCCCAGCTTTTACGCGGAGCTCCATTGGATGCTCAAGGAAGCTGTTTATCAGTACAAAGGAGTGGTAGCGGTACGTTATCCGCGCGGTGGGGAGCCGGCCTTGCCGCAAGGATATACACCCCTTCCTGCGTCTTATTTTTTGTTGGGCGGCGGAGCAAAGGTGCTCCTCATTACCTATGGGCGGATTTTCTCAAATGCCTGCAAGGCTCGGGAAATCCTTGCGCAAAAGGGAATCGAGATGGATGTTCTCAAACTAAATCGCATCAAACCCATAGATCCCCAGGCGCTGTACGTTGCGAGAGGGTATCAGAAGGTCTTTTTCTTCGAAGAAGGCATCCGCACCGGCGGAGTGGCGGAGCATTTCGGCTTTTCTCTGCTTTCGGGAGAGTTTCAGGGAACCTATTCGGCCCATACCCTGCCGGATGGCTTTATCGCCCAGGCAACCGTGGCAAGCGCTATGAAAAAATACCATCTGGACGCCGCTTCTATGGCGCAGATAGTCGAGCAGGAGTGTGAGCTGTGACGGAAAAGAAAAGACTGGACGTCCTGCTTTTTGAAAAGGGGCTGGCTCCCAGCCGGGAACGGGCTCAGCGCTTGATTATGGCGGGCAGCGTCTATGTAAACGAACAGAAATCCGACAAGCCCGGCACCCAGGTGCCGGCAGACGCAAAGGTCGAAGTGCGCGGGTCGGATATTCCCTTTGTCAGCCGGGGAGGGTTGAAGCTTGACAAGGCGGTAAAGCGCTTTGGCTTGAACCTTGCGGGTGCTACCGCTATGGATATCGGCGCTTCTACCGGCGGCTTTACCGACTGCATGCTGCAAAACGGTGCGAAAAAGGTGTACGCGGTGGACGTGGGGTACGGCCAGCTGGCCTGGAAGCTTCGCACCGACGACCGGGTGGTGAACCTGGAACGCACCAACATTCGTTATGTCACGCCTGCCCAGTTGGGTGAACCGCTGGACTTTGCGAGCATAGACGTTTCGTTTATTTCTCTCAAGCTGGTGCTGCCGGTGCTCAAGGAGCTGCTCAAGGACGGGGGCGAAGCGGTGTGCCTCATTAAGCCCCAGTTTGAAGCTGGCAAGGGCAAGGTGGGGAAGAAGGGCGTAGTGCGGGAACCGGAGATTCATTTAGAGGTGATCGAAGCGGTCACCGCTTTTGCCAGAAGCTTAGGCTTTTCCCTGATGCACCTGGATTTTTCTCCGGTGCGTGGCCCGGAAGGAAACATTGAATATCTGATGCACCTAAAAAAGGATGGCCTGGGCGAATGCTTTGACAGCTGTGACACCGAAGCTTTGGTGGAAGAATCCCATAAAGCGCTGCAGGGGGGAAAAGCCACATGAAGATTGCCATTGTCGCAAATCCAGGCAAGCAAGGGGCTCAGGCCTATTTTCCGGAGATTGCCTCCCGCCTGGCTTCTTTGGGTGCGGTGCTGTTGCTGGAGGACAAGGACCAAGAGAAATTTCCCTTTGAAGGGGCCTCTTATCTGCAAAAGGAGGAGCTTTACCGAGAATGCGACCTGGTCCTAGCCTTAGGGGGCGACGGCACTATTTTGCACACGGTAACTTATGCGGCACCTCTTGGAAAGCCGGTCTTAGGAGTGAACGCTGGGACGCTTGGGTTCATGGCGGGCCTGGAAACCAATGAGCTTTATAAGCTGCCCCGGCTTTTTACCGGAGAATATACCCTGGATCGGCGGATGCTTCTGGACGTGCGCATTGAAGGGGAAAACGCGGTCTATTATGCCTTAAACGACGCGGTCATCTCCAAAGGCACCGTTTCCCGGATTCTCGATCTAACCGTGACCTTAAACGGCCGGGAGATCGCTTCTTACCGGGCGGACGGAGTAATTCTGTCCACCCCAACCGGCTCGACGGCCTATTCACTGTCGGCAGGAGGCCCGGTTTTGGACCCGGAAATGGACGGCATGCTGGTCACGCCCATCTGCCCGCACTCTCTTTTTGACCGCAGCATTCTCTTTAAGGATGATTCGGTAGTATCCATTACCGCCAGCACCCGCTATGGAGAAGGGGCATACTTGACGGTGGACGGCCGTCTGGGGCGGGCGCTTGAACCAAAGGATACGGTTACCATACGCAAGGCGGCTATTTCCGCGAAGCTTATCCGCCTGAAGGAAGGCACCTTTTATGAAACCTTGACCCAGAAACTCATGCACCGCAGAGGATAATGCCCTGCTTGGGCTGATTTTACCTTGTCAACTTTGGAGGAACAACATGAAAACAAAACGCCATGCGAAAATTCTCGAGCTGATCGAGCAATACTCCATCGATACCCAGGAGGAGTTGCTGCGGTGCCTCAAGGAGCACGGCTATAATATCACTCAGGCTACGGTGTCCCGGGACATCAAGGAGCTGCGTCTGGTAAAGTCGCTTGACAGCGATGGAAAATACCGCTATGTGGCGGCCAAAACCGAGCATGCCGGGATCTCGTCGAAGTTTCGCACTATTTTTGCCGACGCTGTCCTTTCCATGGATTGCGCCCAAAACCTCATCATTATCAAATGCTATTCAGGTATGGCCAATGCCGCCTGTGCGGCGCTTGATTCCATGCATTGGGAAGGGGTAGCCGGTACGCTTGCGGGAGACGACACCATTCTGGTAATCTGCCGTACCAGTGAAAACGCCCAGACACTGATGCAGGACCTCAAATCCTTTCACCGCTAGGGGATAGAACGATGCTGGTAACGCTTCATATTGAAAACATCGCAGTCATCGAATATGCAGACATTTCCTTTGGCCCGGGGCTCAATATCCTGACCGGTGAAACCGGTGCGGGAAAATCCATCGTGATCGACTCCATCAATGCCGTAATGGGGGAGCGGGTGTCACGGGACGTGGTGCGCACCGGGGCGAAGACTGCCCGGGTCAGCGCCTTATTTGACGCGGTCGGTCCCGCCGCTGCACGGATTTTAGAGCAAAACGGCTTTTCCTGCGAGGAGGACGGCACGCTTCTTTTGCAGCGGGAAATCAGCGCTGAAGGAAAGACAGTCTGCCGTATTGGCGGCCGCCTTACCACCGTGTCCATTCTGCGGGAGGTGGGCCGTACCCTTTTGAACATTCACGGCCAGCATGAAAACCAGGCTCTCCTTTCCCCTCAAAAGCACGTAGATTATCTGGATAGCCTGGGAGGGTATCCGGACCTGCTTGCCAAATATCATTGCGTCTATGACCGGCTTTGCCGGATCAAAAAGGAACTTGCAGCCACTGATATGGATGAGGCGCTCAAAGCCCGCCGGATCGACCTGCTGCGGTATCAGATTCAGGAGCTCGAGGAGGCCAATTTGCGCCCTGGTGAGTTAGCGGAGCTGGAGGAGCAGAGAACGGTGTACCTCAATTCCGAACGGATTGTTACTTCTGTTCTCTCCGCCCGCGCGGCGATCGGCGGAGATGAGGAGAGCGAAGGCGCTTCCCAGCGCATTTCAGATGCTGCCGCCGCCTTGCAGGACGCCGCCCGGTATTATCCGCATTTGCAGCCGCTGGCACAACGGATGCAAGCGATGGTCTACGACCTGGACGATGCAAATGAAGAGCTACGGGAAGTGGGAGAACAGTTGGAGTACGATCCGGGGCAGCTTGACGCTATCGAAAGCCGGATTGATTACCTGCATCGCCTTGCCCGAAAATATGGAGACACCGAAGAAGAAATGCTCCGGTTTTTGGACAGCGCCAGCCGGGAGCTTTCGCAAATTGAGTTGTCCGACGAGCACGCGGCCAAGCTTTCGAAGGAGCTCGAACAGGTGCAGGCGCAGGCAGTGGAACTTGCGGGGGAACTGACGGTCAAACGGATGGAGGCTGCAAAAAGATTCGAGGAACGGGTGCGGCGTGAACTTTCTTTTCTCGATATGCCGGGCGTTCGTCTGCAAACGGCCTTTACCCCCTGTCCGCTTTATGCAAAAGGCGCGCAGACAGTAGAGTTTTTGCTGTCGGTGAATCCTGGTGAACCGCCCAAACCCATTTCGAAGATTGCGTCAGGAGGCGAGCTTTCGCGCATTATGCTCTCCATCCAGAATGTTCTGGCTGACCAAGATGAGATCGGAACCTTGATCTTCGACGAGGTAGACACCGGCATCAGCGGCCGAGCCTCTCAGAAGGTGGGGCTTAAGCTCAAACAGGTATCCAGGGGCCGGCAAATTCTTTGCGTTACCCATTCCGCTCAAATTGCAGCGTTTGCCGATCTGCATCTGCTTATTGAAAAGCATGTGCGAGGGGAGCGTACCTTTACGGATGTTCGTGCGCTCGACGAGGACGGACAGAAGAGGGAAATTGCCCGTATCATCGGCGGAGAGACGATTACACAGCTGACGTTACAAAACGCCAGCGAAATGCTGCGGCTTGCACAAGAAGCGTCCAATCGAGAAAAAGTAAAATAATGCAGAAATCCTCTTGACAAAATATAGGTGGATACGCTATAATATTGACTGTTGCTTTGGTAAAGCAAGTATCCGGGTGTAGCGCAGATTGGTAGCGCGCTTGAATGGGGTTCAAGAGGCCGCAGGTTCGACTCCTGTCACTCGGACCAGAAAAGAACCGCTTAAATGCTGGAAAATCCAGTGTTTAAGTGGTTCTTTCGTTTTGTATATGTCTTAACCACCACGCTTGAAACGGATAAAACGGAATTGAAAACGATGCAGCAGTGGACAAAAAGTGGATATAGATTTATATGGTGGCGGATGCGCTTAGCTTCATGTAATTTCCAGTATTCTAAATATAAAAGTATGTTTGCTCGTTCTCTATCGCGAAGAGGGCGACCGGTTTTTATTCGTGGATGAGTTCTTATACGTTATAGACATAAAGGCAGCAGGGCTTGTTTTGTCTTATGGGCTTGGTGACGACGAAATGATTGCAATAAATATCCCCCGGCTTTGCCGGGGGATATTTATTGCAATCATTTCGTTTACTGGGCACTAAACTTCTGCTTAACGGAATCCACTTTACTTTGCTCTGCTTGCTCGGTGGGATACCAGCCTTTGGATGCCATCTTGTCGTAAATAGTATCCTGCATGCACAGCGCATCGTTGAGAGCGGTGCTGAATGCTTGATGCACGTTTGCCGTAGGAGATTCGATGGTTCCGTGCATAAACAGGTCGCAGACCCCTTTCTCTAAATGGAGAAGGTTTTCCATCAGGTTTTTGTCATCCATGTTTCTTTTCTCCTTTCGTCAACCAAGCAGATTGTAAAAATTCTGGAAAATCTGCTGATGCTTCTGCGCCATTTGCTGGACACAGGCTTTCAAATCCGCATCCTGAATCTGATTTGCCGTCTCGTTGCACTTGGTCTGGAAATATTTTTCGTGGCCCAGCGCATCTTCCACATACAAAAGTTCTTTTGTCGTCATGGATATCATGCCTCCTGTGTTAGATTTCAATTCTATTTTGTTCCATTTATTCGGCAATATACATTACAAAGCTTCCTTGCTTTTCGCAATCGTTTGAGCCGGGCAAGCACATGTGGAATTGGAAAGAGAGAGGCAGAAATTTACAGGAGAAAAAGAAAGCGCGATTGGCCGAGGAAGGGTAAAATGTTTCAAAATTATGAAAATAAAAAAGGACAGTAGATTTATGTCAACAAATTCGGTATAATGAAAAAAGAAATTCATCTAAAATTTTCGATTGCGCGAGGGATTGTTCAAATGAACCGAATATTAATCGTAGAAGACGAAATCGCCATTGTAGAACTGATTCAGGCCGGTCTTGCAAAGGCTGGCTATGCATATGAATATGCGTTGGACGGAGCGGTAGCGGCGGACTTGATCGAGCACAGGGAATACGATCTGATTCTGCTGGACATTATGCTTCCAAAGCTGGATGGATACGAATTGATGGAATACATCGAACCGCAGCGCATCCCCGTCATTTTTATTACCGCCCGTGCTGCCACCAGCGATAAGGTAAAGGGACTTCGTATGGGAGCGGACGACTACATCGTCAAGCCCTTTGAGGTGGACGAGTTGCTTGCGCGGATAGAGACGGTGCTGCGCCGCTACAACAAAAGCCAGACGCAGATTGTGCTCGAGGATGTTACCATTGACATTGAGGCGAGAAGCGTGGTCAAGAACGGGACGGTCATTGAGCTGACCCCCAAAGAATTTGACCTGCTTTTGATGCTCGCCCGCAATAAAAACACCGCATTGTACCGGGAAACGCTCTTTGAACGGGTATGGGGAGAGGAGTTTATGGGCAATACCAGGACGCTGGACCTACACATCCAGCGACTGCGCAAAAAGCTTTCCTGGCAGGATAAGATCAAGACGGTCTACCGTATCGGCTACAAGCTTGAGGTCGGGCTATGAGGTTTTCACTCAAGCTGGTGCTGTGCACCACGGTCATTACCGCGCTGCTTTTTTCCGTCTGTGGAACCCTCATGGTCAAGGAAAACTTTGATCGGTCCATGGAGCTGGCGGTCAAGCAAAACGTCAATCAGCATACGCTAGAGCGATATGCTCTGGAATCGAACATGCTCGGATACATACTCAGCGGCGAAGAATTCACCGATGAAAAGTTAGCCGAATACGGATATCGCCTGTCCGGCTACGCCGGGACCAAATCCCAGCGCATCGCCATCTATACGGAGGACCGGCAGGAGATCTTTTCAAATCTTCCCGAAGGATTGACTGGGGAAGCGGTGGCCGGGGTACTGGGTACCAATGGGGATGATTATCAGCTGGAAAAAGCCGGGCAGGAAATATATATGCTTTTGGCCTCCTATTTGAACATTGAAAATCATCCGGTTTATGTCGCCAGCGCCTATAATATGACCAGTGTTTTTACCGAACGGGATCGGCAGCTGCGTACATTTTTGGTATTAAACGGCATCATCATCGCCATTTCGCTGCTCGCCATTTTCCTGCTATCCATGCTGCTGACTGCGCCCATCAAAAAGCTTAACACAGCCAGCCGGAAAATTGCCAAGGGCGCGTACAGCGAACGCACCAATATCCATTCGCAAGACGAAATCGGCGAGCTCAGCCGCAGTTTTGATCAAATGGCCCAGGCGATAGAAGATAAAATTGAGGCGTTAAATGCCGCTTTAAAGCAACGGGAAGATTTTATTTCTAGCTTTTCCCACGAGATCAAGACGCCCATGACCGCCATCATCGGCTATGCGGACATGATGCGCCTGACCCCCTGCGAGAAAGATACCCAGCTCAAATATGCCAACTATATCTATTCCGAGAGCAAGCGGCTGGAAGAACTGTCCAGAAAGCTGATGGACTTGATGGCCCTATCAGAGGAGCCAGCGGTGCTGGAACCGGTAGATACCGGGATGCTGTTTTACCGGCTCAAAAAGCAACTGGAACCGGCCTTGGGTGAAATCTCGCTCGAAATTGAGGCGGAAGATGCGACTGTTTTCGCGGAAGAAACGCTTTTAAACTGCCTCATTCGCAATCTGGTGGTCAATGCGAAAAAGGCGGATCCCAAGGACGGGCAAGTGCATATCAAGGGGACGAAGGAAGGCGACAGCTACTGCATCTGCGTTACCGACAGAGGCTGCGGCATTCCGAAGGAGAAGCTGTCACGTATTTTAGAACCCTTCTATATGGTGGACAAGTCCAGAGCCAGAGCCTGCGGCGGCGCGGGGCTGGGTCTTGCCATCTGCCAGAAAATCGCCGAGCTGCACAGCACCAAATTGGAATTTGACAGCATACTGGGAGAAGGGACTTCGGTACGGTTTTTGCTCAAATGCTGGAAGGAAGAGGAGGATGGAGATGGGACGCAGGCTTAAAAGCATGGCCGCGGTGCTGCTGACGTTGATTATGGTTTGCCTGGCTGCCCTTGCGCCGCTGGAATATTTTCGCCAGCAGGACAACGAGTTGTTGCATACCGCCCATCCCCGGCAGCAGGTGACAGCCACCATTGATGCGCAGGCAAAGGAGATTTATTTGGTGCGTGCCATCCATCGCATTTACGATGAAACTGCTTCAAATTTGGTGTCCTTTACCAATGTAGATGACTCCATGATGCAGATGTACCTCCATGCGCAGCTTGAGGATGTGGTTGCAGCGGGTTTGCTGTCTGAAACCATCGCCGAGGACATTGCGAATACCCAGTCCTTTTCCCAGATTGGAATCACCTGGCGGGACGGAGAGGAAGCGGTGAAGCTCGCCAAATATACGGTGCAGATTGTAGATACCTTTCAGTTTTATTATCAGATGGAGGGCAAAACGAACAAGCTGTTGTCCATTTATCTGCGGGACGAAAGGCTGACGGAACACACCGAATCACAGAAGATGGGATTGATGCGTGACTTTATCTCTTATCTGGGACTGGACATGGTGGACGACTGGGTCTATTCCAGTGAGGGCTTTTCTTCGAAAAAGGCCCAGCTTCAGGTGTATGGTAGCATGGGGAAGGGAGAATTGGCACTGGAGGTGGTCCCAAGCGGTTTGTACCAGACGGGAACCTGGCGCAAGCGGTTCCTGTCCAATTTCTTTTTGATTCAGCCTAGCCAGTCCTGGAGATGGCAGAACCCGGGCAAGCAGCAGGAGTCGGTTTCGCAACAGGAGGAAGCGTCTCTTCCGGCTGATTGAGCCTTGCCGTTAGAATGCGCTTTTTTGTGATGAGATCGGACTTTTGGAACCTGTGATTGCCGATATCAGAAACGGCCGGGCAGCGCGAATTGCGCCGCCCGGCCGTTTCTTTTTTGCTATGCTTTGGGAGAATGGGCTTCGGTTACGTTGGATAAAAGCCGAAAGGCTTCCTGCAAATCCTGCTGCAGCTTTTGGGCCGTAGCCGCCACCGATTTCAGGGAGTCGCTGAGCTGGTCGGCCGTTTCTCCCGTAAACCCGCCAAAAGAAAACGCGCCTTGCAGCTTTTCGCTTTCCTTGCCGAGGGTCTGGTTCAGGGCGGCTTCGTCCGCGGCAATCGTTTGAATGAATTCGGCTAGAGCCTTTGAGGTCTCCGGGGAGATCGAAGAAGAGGATGGTTGCACGGGAATGTCCCTCACTTTCACGGTACTCCTCCCAGTTTATGAGGGAACTTGAAAAGGCGTGTGTCAATTTACAAACTGCATGCTGGGATACACCCGTTTGAGATAATCGTCAGGATAGTGTTCGTCGAAATATTCGTCCACGGCGTTGGAAGCCGCAATGCCGTTATGCCGCTGGGACTGACGCGATACCGCCAAAGCGGAAACCGTGATGTTAAAGAGCATAAATACCACCAGCACCCAGGTTAGAGGAATCCCCGCCTTGTTGGGGATCTTTTCAATGAAGTTCGACAGCAGCGGATAAAACCAGCGCAGCCACAAAAGGGCAAGCGCTCCCCAGAACAAGCAAAACAGCAGGCTGATCCGTCCGTTCAGGTTGAAGGGCAGGTGACGGTATTGCCAGGAAACGGTGCCGAACAGCGTCTCCTGCACCCAGCTGCACAGGTATTCAAACCCGCCGCCCAGGACGGCCCCGCCGAGGAAAATCCAGACAGCGTGTTGTTTTGTCAGCCAGTGAAGACCAATGGTCATCAAAAGGGCACCGAATCCATACACCAGGTTGAACGGACCGTAAAGAAGCCCCGTGCGGTTGGTAAAGCGAAACTCGGTCACTAGGTAAAAGAGCGTCTCCACTACCACGCCCAGAAAACAGCCGATAAAAAAGACCCAGAACAGTTTATAGAAATTAAGTCCCCTGGCGAAGGAGAAAGCCGCCGCCTTGGGCTTTGCTGCCGGTTTCTCGATTCGGTTTTCGTTTTGAATCATCCTGTCGTCGATCATAGGCGTGATTTCCTCCAAGCATTTGGGTGATGGGCGAACGAAAGGCACGTTTCCCATTGGATATGTAAATTCTATTGTTTGGTCTCCCAAAAGGAATATACCGCACGGCGATATTTGACAGGTAGGAAAGGAAAAAGAAGCAAATAACCCCTCCATTATTATCTATTCGAAAGATCATAAACAAGATACCCGAGTCATATCCTTCCGCCGCCGTTTTTTGGATAAAAGAAAGATAGGGAAGGCACAGATCGGTTTCCAGAAGGAAGTTTACTATCAGCGGCAATATGCCCTGGAGCCAGAATGTTTTTTTATAAGAAAATTTTTGATAGCTTCGGGTTCGCCGCTCAAATTCTGACTCAAAAGCGCCGAGATAAACCATCTGCGATAAAAGCCTGGGCTGGATTTGTTCCAGCCCAGGCTTTTATCAGCTTGAGAAAAAGGCCTCCTTATATTCCTGTACCCGGGCCTTGGGTTTGCCGCAGGTCATCAGCTCCGACATGACGCACACTCCCGCCGCCCCCGCCGCTTTCACGGCAGAAAGGCGTTCAGGACGGATGCCGCCGATAGCCAGCACCGGGATGGATACCGCGCTGCAAATCTCTTTTAGGAAAGAAAGCCCTCTTGGAGGCAGGTCCTGCTTGCAGGCGGTCTCGAAGACGTGCCCGGCAATGAGAAAGGCGGCGCCCAAGGCCTGGGCCTTCTGTGCCTCCAAAACGCTGTGTACCGATACGCCTACTTTGGGGAAATCCCGGCATAGCCCTTGGTTTTCCAGGAGCATGGGAAAGGGCAGTTGAACCGTGTCAATCCCCAGCCGTTTAGCCACGCCGACCCGGCTATTGACGATGAGCGTAGTCCCGAAGGCACCACAAATATCTCGGCAGCGAAGGGCCAAAGCTTCGTATTCCGCCTCCCGCAGGTCCTTTTCCCGCAAAAGGATGCAGTCAACCCCGCCCTCGGCCAGCGCCCGAACCCGGTCTTCCAAAGAACCAGGACAGAGCAGACGGTTGGTTACCGATACAATCATGGAGTTTTCCTTACATGCGGATGTAGTCCCGGTAGACCGGCTGCATCCCGCGGGCAAAAAGCATCTGTTCGATTTCGGTGACGCTTCTGGGGTCGGAAATCTGAAACTGGGCGTCCCCCTTTTCCTCTTCCTCGTGGCCGCCCACACCGGTTTTGACTCCGGCGGAAATCTTGGTGGCGGCCAAACCCACCACATGGTCCCGGAACCCTGCCCGTTCCCGGGTGGAGATGTTGATCCCGGCAAAGGGGAGAAGCAAGCGGTAGGCGAGCATCACCTGGAGGAGCTGAGGCTCGTGGACGTCGTTGGAATTGTTTTCGGCATTGTTCTTATAGGGGCGCAGCCGGGGAACCGAAAAGCTGACTTCCGCCTTGGGGTACTTTTTCTGCAGGTAGCTTGCGTGCAGCCCGGCGGCAAAGGCGTCCTTTCGAAAGTTTCCAAGGCCCAAAAGAGCCCCCACGCCCACGCCGCGCATGCCGCCCATCAACGCCCGTTCCTGGGCGTTGAAGCGGTAGGCAAAGTCCCGCTTGGGGCCGCTTAGATGCACCTGGGCGTATTTTTCCCGGTCGTAGGTCTCCTGATAGACGCTGACAAAATCCGCCCCGCACTGCTGCAGATGGGCGTATTCCTCCACCTCCATGGGATACACCTCAATGCCGATGGTGGTAAAATATTGCTTTGCAATCTCCACCGCTTTGCCAATGTATTCCACGTCGGAATGGTATCGGGATTCCCCAGTCAGCAGCAGGATTTCCCGCAGGCCGGTTTTCGCAATGGCGGCAAGCTCGTGGTCGATTTCTTCGAAGGTCAGCTTGCCGCGGTTGATGTGATTTTGACAATTAAAGCCGCAGTAAACGCAGTGGTTGACGCAGTAGTTGGCGATGTAAAGAGGGGTGTAGAGTCCCACGCTGTTGCCGAACTGGCGGGAGGTCAGATACTTTGCCTTGCGGGCCATTTGCTCAAGAAACGGGCCCGCCGCCGGGGACAGGAGCGCTGCGTACTGCTCTTCGCTCAAGCTCTCGCTTTCCAAGGCCTCGGCCACATCTCTGGCGGTGAAGGCGTCAAAATCGTACCGGTCGTACCGGTCCATCACCGCGTCCAAAAGTTTGGTCATTTTCGTTCTTCGCTTCCTTTCCAAAGCTGTGTGTTTAGTCCTGTAAAAACCCGGTCAGGGGAGAGGAAGCCTCGCCGGTGTATTCGAGCACCCGTCCAAGCCCCGCCAGATAAGCGGCCCGTCCCGCCTGAACCGCCAGCTTAAAAGCGCGGGCCATGGCTACCACATCTTTGGCGGTTGCCACCGCCGTGTTCGCCAGCACCGCCGCTGCGCCCATTTCCATGGCCTCACAGGCCTGGGAGGGGCGGCCGATTCCCGCGTCCACCACAATGGGCAGATCAATTTCATCAATGAGCATGCGCACAAAGTCCCTAGTCAAAAGGCCCTTGTTGCTGCCGATAGGAGCGCCCAGAGGCATGATAGCGGCGGCGCCTGCGTCTCTGAGGGCACGGGCTGCGATCAGGTCAGGGCTAATATAAGGCAGGACCACGAACCCTTCTTTGGCAAGGATTTCGGTGGCCTTGATGGTCTCGGCGTTGTCCGGCATTAAGTATTTTGTGTCGTTGATGACCTCGATCTTCACAAAGTCCCCGCAGCCCAGCTCCCGGGCGAGCCGGGCGATGCGAACCGCTTCCTTTGCGTCCCGGGCTCCGGAGGTGTTGGGCAGGAGGGTGACGGTTTTCGGAATATAGTCGAGGATATTCCCGCCGCCGCCCAGATTTGCCCGGCGCAGGGCCAGCGTCACCATTTCCACTTCGCCGCTTTCAATGGTTTCTTTCGTTTTCTCCAGAGAAAATTTCCCCGTTCCCAAAAAGAACCGGGAGGTAAATTCCTTTCCTCCGATGATCAGCGTATCCTGTTGCATTTGTGTTTCGTCTCCTTTATCATGGTTAAACCTCTGTGATTCCCAGCAAAAGCCGCAGGGCCATGTTGGCCTGGTGCGCGGCGCAGACCGTCACCCGCGGGGCCATCAGGCCGTTTCCTTCCTTTGCTTCATTCGTACCGTCGCCGCACAGGTAGAGGTTTCCAAACCGGCGGACGGTCTTGATGGTATTTGCGCTCTCAAATCCGGCCATGCCGGAGGCGGCCACCAGTTTGATTTTGGGCCTTCCTTCCAGCAAAGCACTCACCAGCACCGCCTTGGATGCAGGGTCGTCAAACGCTTCGCACACCACATCACAGCCTCCAAAAAGGGCGACGGCGTTGGATTCCTCCACCCGCACGGTATGGATTTCTACCGATACATAAGGATTGATTTCCTCGATCTGTTCTTTCAGTGCCTGGGTTTTGGGCCTGCCTAGATGACGGAGGAAGTAGCTTTGCCGGTTTAGATTGCTGGGTTCCACTAGGTCAAAGTCTGCAAGGATGAGACGGCCCACGCCGGTGCGAGCCAGCATCACCGCAATGTTCGACCCTAAGCCTCCCAGCCCCGCGATTCCTACCGTGGCTTTTTTCACCTGTTCATGGACAAAAGGGGTATGCCGGGCGGCCATCATACATTCAAGCTGGGCCTTGTCCGGCAGCTTCCCCTTCTCAATCAAGGTAATCTGGTCCCCCTCTCTAAGAGGGAGTGTTCCATCCACGGCGAACCCGTTGCGGATATAGACGTCCGCGGCAATGGAAATCCGTTTTGCCAGGGAAGAAAGGGTTTCTCCTTCCGAAGCTTCTTCCTCTTTTCCGTTTACCGTAACCTGCAGCATTTCTCAGCCGCCTCCTACAAAGCTGACCACTTCCAGTTCGTCCGTGTCCTTAAGCACCACCGAGGCATATTGCGCCTTTGGCACAATCTGGCCGTTTTGCTCCACCGCTACCTTGGCGGGATCGCAGCCCAAGGCCGTCAGATAGGCGATCAAGGACACCGGTTCCTCCAAGGGACGATTTTCACCGTTAAGCTTCATTTGGATTCCTCCTTTTTTGCAAAAGAAAAAGGCCAGACGCACCGCGCTCGGTACGTTTGGCCTTACTCATTCGGAACAACAATCCGTTTTTAAGCTCGAAACTCCCTCCGCCGGTACTAACCGCACAGGTTCCATGAGTAAGAGGACCACACCTCACTCTCAGCCAATTTCATTGGCTCCCCAGTTCTTGCGTCTTATTCTTTTGTTTTTTCTAGTATAATCCGCCAAAATTCCCTTGTCAAGCCTGTTTTTTTCGCTGTTTTGCTGTGGAGTGCTTGTTTTTTCTCTTTTTGCGGTTACAATTGGGGGCGTTTGGACTATAATAAGGCATAAGGCAGAAATGCTGCTTTACTTTGAAATAGAGAAGGGATTGATACCGGATGTGGGCATATGAAAGCGTATTCTATCAAATTTATCCGCTTGGATTCTGCGGGGCGCCCTGGGAAAACGACGGGGTAACCGAAAACCGCATCAGCAAGGTGGTCGATTGGGTGGAGCAAATTAAGAACGTGGGTGCAGACGCCGTTTATTTTTGCCCCGTCTTCGAGTCGGACGCGCACGGGTACGACACCCGGGATTATCGAAAAATAGACTGCCGTCTGGGCACCAATGAGGACTTTGCCGCGGTTTGCGATACTCTGCATCAAAACGGCATACGAGTGGTGCTCGACGGGGTGTTCAACCATGTGGGCAGGGGCTTCTGGGCGTTCCAAGACGTGCTCAAAAACCGGGAATCCTCCCCATATAAGGACTGGTTTTTTGTTAACTTCAGCGGCGACAACGGCTACCACGACGGGCTGTGGTACGAAGGCTGGGAGGGCCATTATGAGCTTGTCAAGCTCAACCTGCGAAACGAGGCAGTGGTCCATCACTTATTCGAATGCATCCGAGGCTGGGTGGAGCAGTTTGACATGGACGGCCTGCGCCTGGATGTGGCCTATTGCCTGGACCCGGAGTTTTTGCGCCGGCTGCGTTGCTTTACCGATACTTTAAAGCCGGACTTTTTCCTAGTAGGTGAAATCTTGGGTGGGGACTATAACCGCATTCTGGGTGACTCGATGCTTCATTCCGCCACC
Source organism: Clostridiales bacterium (assembly GCA_018364155.1). Classification (GTDB taxonomy): domain Bacteria; phylum Bacillota; class Clostridia; order Oscillospirales; family Acutalibacteraceae; genus Solibaculum_A. Next base: position 251,298 of record JAGZMM010000001.1, on the reverse strand, counting down.
AACTACGAGTGCTACAAAGGACTTTACTCCAGCCTGAATAGCCTCAATCTCTTTGAGATCACCCACTCTCTCCTGCGCCAGTTTGGCCCGGAGAACTGGACCTTGTATAAGGGCAAGCACCTGTTTAACTTCGTAGACAACCACGACGTGACCCGGGTGGCCTCCATTCTGCAAAATCCGGCACATCTGCCGCTCATTTATGCCCTTCTGTTTGCCATGCCGGGGATTCCCTGTGTCTACTACGGCAGCGAATGGGGAGCGAGAGGGGAGAAGGCTCAGGGGGACCATGCCCTTCGCCCGTGCTTTGATGCGCCTGAGAAAACGAACCTGACCGAATGGATCGGCAGATGCGCCGCCGCCCATAAGGGTAGCAAAGCCCTCTGCTACGGAGACTTCCGCTCGGTTTTGCTGCAGAATAAGCAGGTCATCTTCCAGCGCGCTTTTGAAGGGCAGCGGGTGCTGGTGGCCGTTAATGCCGGCTCCGATCCCTATACCGCTCATTTTGACGCGGGCGCCGGCCGCGCCAGAGATTTGCTCACCGGAGAGGTGCATGACTTCGGCTCAGGCAGCGAGCTGCCTCCTTACAGCGCCTTTTATTGGGAGATATTCTAAGAGAAAAAGTAAATGCGTGCCGCTTCATTAAGAGATATTTATCTATATCTTTACTTTTTGCATATTATCTTTTTATAAAATAATATCCGCTTTAATAAAAGGTAATTATCTGACAAGATAATTACCTTTACATACTTATTCGATAAATTACTGAATAAAATATCTATATTTGATCTGGTGATGCGTCGATTTACCAGCGCAAGCAAACGAACGAATTGGTTCACCGCTAAGAGGCGGCTTTTGGACAGAAGAAAAGCTCTGCCCGGATGCTTTAGCAAGCGGCATGGAATGCAGGTAAGGCCCCTGAGAGTGGAATTCTGCCCGAAAGAGGGAGAAAGCCGGATGCTTGCTTCTGGTCCTCTGGGCTGGTATAATAAAAATTCAAACGCAAGGAATTGCGAAAAATGCCATAGAGAAACGAGGAAACCCATGCTTACCATTACCCATACCCAAGGACGGGCCCGGCGGGGCGAGTTCGTCACCCCTCACGGCACAGTGCAGACGCCTGCCTTTATGAATGTTGCGACAGCGGGCGCCATCCGCGGCGCTGTATCTGCCTATGACCTGAAAGACCTCAAATGCCAGGTGCAGCTGTGCAATACCTACCACTTGCATGTCCGCCCCGGAGATGATCTGATCCGGGAATACGGCGGGCTGCACGCCTTTACCGGCTGGGATGGCCCGATTTTGACCGATTCAGGCGGGTTCCAGGTGTTTTCCCTGGCCTCTTTGCGAAAAATCAAGGAGGAAGGGGTTCATTTTTCCTCTCATGTGGATGGGCGGAAAATCTTTATGGGTCCGGAGGAAAGCATGCGCATCCAGTCGAACCTTGGCTCTACCATCGCCATGGCATTTGACGAATGCGTAGAAAATCCGGCGGCCTACGACTATGCCGCCGCTTCCTGCCGCAGGACGGTGCGCTGGCTCAAACGCTGCCAGGCGGAGATGCAAAGGTTAAACCAATTGCCGGATACCTTAAATAAAAAGCAGATGCTCTTTGGCATCAACCAAGGCTGTACCTTTGACGATTTGCGAGCGCAGCATATGCAGGAAATCGCAGAGCTAAACTTAGACGGCTATGCCATCGGGGGACTGGCGGTGGGAGAGCCGGCTGAGGATATGTACCGCATCATTGACACGGTCACTCCATTTATGCCAAAGGACAAGCCTAGGTACCTCATGGGAGTGGGGACGCCGGTGAACATTCTCGAAGCGGTGCGCCGCGGGGTGGACCTTTTCGACTGCGTTATGCCCAGCCGAAACGGGCGTCATGCCCATGTGTTTACCTGGGAAGGCATCCGCAATTTAAACAATGAGAAGTATAGGCTCGACCATAAGCCCATCGACGAGGAATGCGACTGCCCTACCTGCCGCCGGCATTCCAGGGCTTATATCCGGCATTTGTTTAAATGTGGGGAAATGCTGGCTATGCGCCTGTGCGTGATGCATAACCTTTATTTCTACAATACCTTACTGGAAAAGATCCGCTTTGCCATTGAGAACGACCAATTTGATGAACTATATGTAAAATTTGCCCCGGTGCTGGACAAACGCATTTAAAAAAGCTTGCAAGTGCCTTATTTACCCGGTATAATGGTCGGGAATACTTTTGGAGGTGTTTTGTGTAATGGTAGAACAAGGACTTCAGCTCCTGGACGCAAACGCGGCGGCTGGTGCCAACAACACGATGGCGATGATTTTACAGTTTGGCCTAATCGCCCTGATGATCGTAATCATGTACTTTATTTTGATTCGTCCCCAGCGCAAGAAGCAGAAGGAAGAGGCCAAGATGCGTGACAATTTGCAGGTGGGCGACGAGATTGTAACCATCGGCGGCATTGTTGGCAAAGTTGTCAGCATGAAGGAAGATTCGATTTTGATCGAGACGGGCGCTGACCGGGACAAGGTGCGCATCATGAAGTGGGCGGTCCAGACCAACAACACCGTTCACGACAAATAAGCAACGCATAATTGCCTTCCCCTGGGAATATCATTTGGTAGGCGGCATCCAAACGGATGGAATGCCGGGTACGAAATGCTAGGCCGAATAAGGGGAGGGCTTTTCCATGAGAACCGATCGTGTCAGTCCGGAGAACAGCAGCCTGACGGCGAAAGTCAAGCCGATTATTTTGGGGATTTCCGGCGGCGCGCTGATCTGCGCGCTGGCGCTGCTTTTATTTTCGGTGATCCTTTCTGTGAACAACATTCCTCAGTCGGCGGTGACGCCGCTGGCTACCACGGCTGCCTCGGTGGGCGCCTTTTTCGGCGGGCTGATGACGGCGCGGATGATCCGCGTAAAAGGAGCGCTGTTCGGCGCCATCACTGGTTTTGTGCTGTTTGCGGTGCTGTTTATCATCAGCGTATCTGCCGCAGGGGAAACGCTGGGAATGGCTACGCTCATTAAGCTCATCTCCATGCCGGTGGCGGGCGCTTTGGGCGGAATTTTAGGAGTCAATCTGCGAAAAAGATAGGTTTTATTTGAAACCGGATTTCTTTTGTGCTATAATATCCCTACGGCGGCGGCTGTTCAAAGCCGTCGAAGCGGTGTCATACCGCTTTGGATGGGGCGGGTAGTCTCATCCGTGAGAACTGTTTGATCGCACAGGGCGGCGGTGCCGCTTTCGTTGCGGTAACATGGATGACCAATGAACGGGCAAGGGAGGTACAAACGAATGAGCCATATCAAGACCATCAACAAGGCCAATCTCAAGGAGAGCGCGGCGAAGGGCGGCTGCGGCGAATGCCAGGCTTCCTGCCAGTCTGCCTGCAAGACTTCCTGCACGGTTGCCAACCAGAAGTGCGAGAAGTAAGAACCCGGACAGAATCAGGGTTTGCGTTTAAGGGACAGAGTTTCTGTCCCTTAAATTATGTCCTTTTTGCGAAATTCCCGTTGTCCGTAGGGCCGCATAGGCGGCTAGGAGGAGGTACTTATGATTCACCGATATGAACTAAACGGTTTTTTTATTGTGCTCGATGTGCACAGCGGTGCGGTGCATGTGCTCGATGAGATGACCTATGAAATGACCGGGCTTTTGGAAGCCCCGATGCCAAAGGAGTGTCCGCAAGCTCTGCTTGACGCGCTGGCGCCCAAGTACGCAGTGGACAAGCTTAGGGAAGCCTACAAAGAGCTGTACACGCTTTATGAAGAAGGAACCCTCTTTTCCGAGGACGATTATGAGCAGTTTTCCGGGAAAATGGTATCGTCTCCGGTCAAAGCCATGTGCCTACACATTGCCCATGACTGCAATTTGCGCTGCGAATACTGCTTTGCGGCAAAAGGGGACTTCGGCCATGGCCGCAAGCTGATGCCGCTTAAAGTAGGAAAGGCGGCCATCGATTTTCTGCTGGAAAACTCCGGCTCCCGGCGCAACCTAGAGCTGGATTTCTTCGGCGGCGAGCCGCTAATGAACTTCGATGTGGTCAAGCAAGTGGTGGAATACGCCAGAAGCAAGGAGAAAGCGTACAACAAAAATTTCCGCTTCACCATCACCACCAACGGTTTGCTGCTCGATGATGATAAAATTGCGTTTATAAACAAAGAAATGTCCAACGTGGTTCTTTCCATTGACGGGCGCAAAGAGGTCAACGACCGGCTGCGGGTCACGCCAAACGGCAAGGGCAGCTACGATATAATCCTGCCCAAGTACCAAAAGCTGGTGAAGACCCGAGGCGGGAAGGACTATTATGTCCGCGGAACCTTTACGAAATTCAATCTGGATTTTTCCGAGGATGTTTATCACCTGGCTCAGGAAGGGTTTGACCAGATTTCGGTGGAGCCGGTGGTGTCCGACCCGAATCTGCCCTATTCCATTCAGGAAGAGGATCTGCCCCAAGTGTTTGCAGAATATGAGCGCTTAGCGAAGAGGCTGCTCGAAAGCAAACGCAGAGGGGAGGGGTTCAACTTCTTCCACTTTATGATTGACCTAGACCAGGGCCCCTGCGCCATCAAGCGGCTGCGCGGCTGCGGCTGCGGCAACGAATACGTGGCCGTAACCCCGGAGGGGGACATCTATCCCTGCCACCAGTTCGTGGGGATGGAGGGATGGAAGATGGGAAATGTGCTGGAAGGAACCTTCGATCGGGAAGAAAAGGCGCGTTTTGCCAAGGCGAACATTTACGGCAAGGAAGGCTGCCGGGACTGCTGGGCGAAGTTTTACTGTTCAGGCGGCTGCAACGCCAACAACCAGCAGTATGCAGGCGATATCCTAAAGCCCCACACCCTTTCCTGTGAGCTGGAAAAGAAGCGCCTGGAATGCGCCATCATGATGAAGGCGGCGTTGGCTCAGGACGAATAAATAACCATGAAAAAGAGGCAAAGCGAGAGAAGGCTTTGCCTCTTTTTTAGGCTGACCGCGGTTTCCATAACCGGATTGACATCATTTTGCATTTGTTAACATAATGTAGTTACCATAATATTTATGCAGTTTCCATAACAGCGAACACATAAATTGTGAAACTGGAACGAAAATTGCCTTCCATGACATTTCCCTTGATAAAATCCGCTGAATATACTATAATGAACATTCATGAGGACGGTGTTATAAAAATGGATCGAATGTACGGTTTTATTGGCTGCGGAAATATGGCCAGCGCCATTCTTGGCGGAATGTTGGCGGGCGGTGTTTGCGCTCCGGAGCAACTGATGGTCTATGATATTTCGGCGGAAAAATGCGAAGGTTTTCGAAAAAAAGGCGTTTTTGTCGCCAAAGACGCGGCGGAGCTTGTGCGTCGCTGCGATGTGGTGGTGCTAGCGGTTAAACCTCAGGTTTACGGCCCGGTGCTGGAAGGCATCAAGGACGCGGTTGACGAAACAAAGATTCTCGTGAGCATCGCAGCGGGCATTTCCACCGATTATGTCAAGAATGCCATCGGCTTTCCTTGCAAGGTGGTGCGTGCGATGCCCAATACCCCGCTGCTGCTGGGCTGCGGTGCGACTGCTCTTTCCAGGTGTCCTTCGGTGACGGACAGTGAGTTTGAAGAGGTTTCCCGCCTCTTTTCCGCCTCCGGAATCGTGGAAAACCTGCCGGAGAAATCCATGAATGCGGTGATTTCGGTCAACGGAAGCAGTCCGGCATATGTGTATCTTTTTGCCAAAGCGGTGATTGATTCGGCGGTGGCCCAGGGGATTGAACGTAAGGCAGCCAAACGCCTGATCATTCAAACCCTCAAGGGAAGCGCCAAAATGCTTGACGAAAGCGGCATGGAGCCGGATGAGCTGATTCAGATGGTAGCTTCCCCGGGTGGCACTACACTGGCGGCGCTCAACTCCTTTTCCGACGACGATTTTGAAAAGGTGATCGACAATGCCATGATGGCCTGCACCACCAGGGCTGGAGAACTGGCAAAATAGGAATATTGCCGCTTATAAAAGCATATCTATCCTTCAGACGGAGAATTTTCGGCTGGAGGACTGCATATGAACTGGACAACCAATATACATACCTTTCCCAAACGGGCGTGGGAAGCCCTATCCCAGAACCGGATGCTTCTTTTTTTCACCTCGCTTTTGGTGTGCGGTCTCTTTTTTGGGGTGCTCATTTCCAAGAACATTACAGAGGAAAACGCCCAGACGCTGGTAAGCCTGCTGGGGGGCTTTGCCATAGGCCGCACGGACCAGCCGGTACTGACCACGTTTCTCAATTCACTTTTGTCGGTGCTTCCCTTTGTGCTGGTGCCGTTTTTCCTGGGAGTCAGTGCGGTAGGGGTACCGCTGATTCCCTGTGTATTGGTGTTTCGCGGGTTGGGGCTCGGCACGGCGCTTGGATATCTGTACGGAGTAAACGGTCTCAAGGGTATCGCGTTTTCCGTGCTGCTGATTATCCCGCCCGCCATTGTATCTTCCATTCTGATCATTCTATCCTGTAAGGAAGCGTTCCGTTTTTCCATGCTGTTGTGCCGCCGGTTTTTGCCAAAGGCGGACGGGCAGGAGGGCTTGTGGCCTCAACTGAAAATTTATCTGGTTCGCTTTCTGGCGCTGCTGATCCTGTTGTTCCTTGCGGCATTTGTGGACACAGTTTGTTCGGCGGCTTTCTCCCAGTTTTTTGTGACTTAAATTCCGGCAAGATGAGGGGACAAGAAGATGGACTATCTCGCACTGTTTGAGAGATACTTGACAGACAACAAATCGGTTTCCGCCAATACCCTGTTGTCCTATAAACGGGATGTAGGGCGGTACCTTTCCTTTCTGCAAAAGCAGGGGATTTCTTCGCCCTGCGACGTGGAGGAACCAGTGATGAAGCGGTTTGTCAGTTTTCTCGAGCTGTCGGGAAAGAGCGCTGCTACGGTGACGCGGTGTGTGGCGTCTCTGCGCTGCTTTTATCAGTTTTTGGCGGCGGCGGGCTACTCCCACACCAACCCCGCCCGGGACATTAAGCTCAAAAAGGTAGAAAAAAAGCTGCCGCAGATTCTCACCGGCAAGGAAATCGAGTTGTTTTTGTCCCAGCCGGACCCCTCCGACGCGAAGGGCTGCCGGGACAAGGCCATGCTGGAGCTTTTATACGCAACGGGAATCCGGGTATCCGAGCTCATCAGCCTCAACGTGGAGGACGTAAACCTCCAGGTGGGAGTGTTGCACTGCCACAATGAAAAGAGTGACCGGATTATCCCGATTTATCCCACGGCGATTACCGCAGTGTCCGACTATCTGTGTCGGTTTCGCGGGGTGATCGCGTCGAGCGAATGCGGCCGGGCGCTTTTTACCAATCTAAACGGCCAGCGTATGACACGCCAGGGTTTCTGGAAAATCGTCAAGGGGTATACCGCGCAAGCTCACATCGAAAAGGATATTACGCCGCATACGCTTCGCCATTCGTTTGCCGCACATCTGCTGGAAAACGGGGCGCAGCTGAAGGATATACAGGAAATGCTGGGACACGCGGACATTTCCTCGACTCAGATCTATGCGCAGGTTTTGCAGGAGCGGTTTAAGGAAGTATACAAAAACTGCCATCCGCGCGCAAAGCACGCATAGGAGGGGACAGGAAACGCCTGGGTCTCGGACGTTTGAATGACAAAGGAGTTGTAACGCATTGGCAGGATTTTTTGGTTTGCTCGACTACACCAAGCCTGGAAAAGGAGTGGAGAAGGGGGGACCTCAGAAACAGCCGTTTTTTGTATTTTTTGAGGTGCTGTTCCGCAAGTTCTGGAAGCTTATTTTGCTTAACCTGGTATACTGCCTGTTCTGGATGCCCATTCCAATCGTCGGGCTGCTGCTTACCCTGTACGCTTTTCCGCAGCCACAGCCGCTTTTTTTCCTGGGTTCCCTTGCGTTGACTATGCTGATCTCCGGCCCCATTACCTGCGGGCTTACTTATGTTACCCGTAACTTTGCCCGGCAGGAGCATGCTTTCGTCTGGCACGATTTCATCGGCGCCACCAAGGCCAACTGGAAGCAGGGGCTGATCGCTTCGGTGATCAACGGTCTGGTCTATGGGATTCTCGGCTTTGCAGCGTATTTCTATGTTCTGAATAAGGACAATACCAATTTCCAGATGGTTTTCTATCTTGCTATTGTGGTTTCCATCATCGCGCTGCTGATTTTCACGTTCATGCAGTATTATATTTATTTGTCCATCGTGTCCTGTAAGCTGACGATCAAGAAAACCTACCAGAATGCATTCCGCCTGGCGTTGGCCGGTGTGCCGCGCAATCTTCTGATTTCTATTATCGTAGTGCCATGCGTAATCATTTTGGCGCTGCTGGCGGTGGACTATCAGCCGCTTTTGTTCTTTGCGTTCCCGATCTCCTTGTTTTTTACCTTTGCCTTCGGCAGTTTCCTGATTAACTTCATTGCCTATCCGTTCTTCCAGAAGAACGTCATCGATCCCTATTACCGCGAGCATCCGGACCAAATTTCGGATACCATGCGCACCTGGGGATACCTTGCTGAACAGGAACAAGAGGAAGACGAGGAAGAGACAGACGAGGAAGAGCAGCCGGCTCCGTCCGAGCCCATCGGTAAGCCGGACCCGTCCAAGTCCTAATTCGAATCATTTGAGGGGTGTTTTGTGCCTGGGGCATAAAATGCCCCTTTTTCTTTCCTGCGCATGAGCAGGCTGCGATTTTCCCGGTAGAGAAAACGCGGTTTTGACTTTACACCGAAGGTTAAATATAGTAAAATAAACAAAACAAAAGAACAAAGTAAAGGGTGTTTTCAATGCAGCCAATTTATAAGCGGATGCTTTTGAAGCTCAGCGGCGAAGCGCTGGCGGGCCAGCAAAAGTTCGGTCTTGACTATGACGTGGTGCTCAATATCTGTCGTTCCATCAAGAAATGCGCAGATATGGGGGTGGAAATCGGAATCGTCGTGGGCGGCGGCAACTTCTGGAGAGGCCGTTCCAGCGGCAAGATGGACCGTACGCGGGCTGATCATATGGGAATGCTTGCCACGGCCATCAATGCTTTGGCGCTGGCAGATGCCCTCGAACAGCTGGGTGTACCAGTCCGAGTGCAGACGGCTATTTCCATGCAGCAGGTGGCCGAGCCTTATATCCGCAACCGGGCGGTGCGGCATCTGGAAAAGGGCCGGGTAGTCATCTTCGGCTGCGGTACGGGAAATCCCTTCTTTTCCACCGATACGGCGGCAGCTTTGCGTGCGGCGGAAATCGACGCGGATATCATCATGAAGGCCACCAATGTGGACGGTGTGTACGACGCCGACCCAAACAAGAACCCCGATGCCAACAAGCTGGATTCTCTGACCTTTTTGGAGGTGCTCAGCAAGGAGTTGCAGGTGATGGATTCCACGGCTGCTTCCCTTTGTAAGGACAACAAGATTCCGATTTTGGTCTTTAACCTGGACAATCCCGACAACATTGTATCCGCTCTTCTGGGCGAGAATATTGGTACCATCGTGAAGGAGGACTAAGCTGTGAAAGAAGTATTCGAGAAAACAGAAGTACACATGAAGAAAACCATCCATGTGCTTAAAGAGGAATATGCGGAAATCCGTGCCGGCCGCGCCAATCCCGCGGTGCTTGACAAGGTGCGGGTGGACTATTACGGAACCCCCACTCCCATCAACCAGATGGCGGCGGTATCGGTGACCGAAGCGCGTACCTTGACCATCCAGCCCTGGGACGTTTCTACGGTTCGTTCCATTGAAAAGGCTATCCAGGCTTCCGACATCGGTATCAATCCCCAGTCTGACGGCAAGATCATCCGGCTTATTTTCCCGCCGCTGACCGAGGAACGCCGCAAGGAAATCGTCAAGGACATCAGCAAGATGGGCGAGGACGCGAAGATCGCCATCCGTTCGGTACGCCGGGACGCCATTGAAAAGCTCAAGGCCCTTAAGAAGTCTTCGGAAATCACCGAGGACGATCTCAAGCAGGGCGAGAAGAAAATTCAGGATTTGACGGACAAATTCTGCAAGGAAATCGATCAGATTGCCCAGGATAAGGACAAGGAGATCATGGAGATCTAACCTGAGATAGAACAGCATGCGCAGTGCCCCGGAACTCCGGGGCATTTGCACATCGTATGACGCATACAGGCAAACCCGATGGATACGGAGGTCGGAACATGTTTGAAAAGAAAAGCGGACTGCCGCAGGATACGCCGCTGCCCAAGCATATCGCCATCATTATGGACGGCAACGGCCGGTGGGCAAAGAAGCGGTTTCTGCCAAGAAAGGCCGGGCATCAGGCGGGCGGGCAGGCTTTCCGAAAGATCGCCCGGTACTGCAATCAGATCGGCATCGGCTATCTGACGGTATACGCCTTTTCCACGGAGAACTGGAAGCGGCCCCAGGATGAAATCGACGCGCTGATGAAGCTTTTTCACGACTATCTGGAGGAAGCGCTGCGTGACTTTGCCGATGAAACCATTGTAACCCGTTTTATCGGGGACCGGTCGGTACTCTCGCAGGATTTGCAGCAGCTCATGGCTCGGGCGGAGGAAGCCACGAAAGAGAAGCCCGGCATGGTGCTCAACATCGCCATCAACTACGGCGGTCGCATGGAAATCCTCCATGCTGCCAGGCAACTTGCCAGAGCATGCGTCGACAAAATGCTGGACCCGCAGGCTCTCACCGAAGCGGATTTGGAGCGTCATTTGTACACCGCCGGCCAGCCGGACCCGGATTTGATCATCCGTCCCAGCGGCGAGCAGCGCATTTCAAACTTTTTGCTTTGGCAGTCGGCATATTCCGAGTTTTTGTTCGATAACATATTATGGCCGGACTTTAAGCCGGAGCACATTGACCAGGCGATTGCAGTGTTCGCCAAACGAAACCGCAGGTTCGGCGGTGTGGTGGAAGAAGAGACTGCAAAATAAACGGGGCAACCTTGGGTTGGAGAGAGTCATATGAAACAACGTATCATTACAGGAGCGCTGTGCGCCGTTCTACTTTTGCCGGTGTTGTTTTTTTACAATACGCTGATTTTTAATCTGGTCATCGCCATCATTTCGGCCGTCTCGGTATTCGAGGTGCTGCAGGCGGCGGGGCTTCATAAAAACCCGGCGTTTCTGGCGGTATGTATCCTTTTTGCCGCCGGCGTTCCCTTTGTCAGTTTTACCTATTTCTCCTTCTTGAGCTTTTTCTTTATGGCCCTGATCTTTGTGGTGTTGATTTTTACCAAGAACAGCTTGAATTTCGAGAAGGTGGGCACGGTATTTCCTATGCTTGTGTTTGTGCCCTTCGGCATGGCGGCGACCGTGTATCTGCGGGACTTTAATGAGCACGGGCTTTTCTATCTATTTTTGGCCATGATCGGCTCCTGGGTCACCGACATCGGCGCCTATTTCATCGGCAGCTTCTGGGGCAAGCATAAGCTCATCGAACGCATCAGCCCAAAAAAGACGGTGGAAGGAGCCGTCGGCGGCTTTGTCAGCTGTATTGTATGCTTTGCGCTGGCCGCCTGGATTTATCAGCACTTCTTTTTGGGCGATACGGCTACCGTCTCCATCTGGATGCTGGTGCTATTGTCCATTCCCTGCTCTTTGGTGGGGATGGTGGGCGACCTGGCCGCTTCTCTGGTCAAGCGCAACTGCCACGTGAAAGACTATGGCAACATCCTGCCGGGACACGGCGGCATGCTCGACCGGTTTGACAGCTTTGTATTCGTCACGCCGCTGATTTATTGCGCGGTGTATTTTATCCCGTTTATCTCCTGACTTTCCGGAAATGCTAAACTATCGGAGGAAGCTATGCGACGGATTTCCATATTAGGTTCGACCGGCTCCATCGGCACCCAAGCCCTTGATGTGGTCGACTGCACTAGAGCACAGGTAGCGGCGCTGACGGCTAACCGCAGTGTTAAGCGCATGGAGGAACAGATTCGCCGGTATCGGCCCCGGTACGCGGCCCTCTCGGATGAGGAGGCGGCCCAGGACTTAAAAGTGCGGGTGGCCGACACCGGCTGCCGCATCGGCGCGGGGCAGGAAGGAGTCTGCGAGGCGGCGAGGCTTGCGGATGTGGATACGGTGGTTAATTCCGTCGTAGGCATTGCGGGTCTTTTGCCCACCATGGCCGCCATTGAGGCGGGAAATCGGCGGCTTGCACTGGCGAACAAGGAAACGCTGGTGGCGGGCGGGCGCATCGTGATGGACGCCGCAAAACAGGCTAGAGTAGATATTCTGCCTGTGGACAGCGAGCATTCGGCCATTTTCCAGTGCTTGCAGGGAAAGGCGCCAAACGGCGCTCTCAAACGTATTTTGCTGACCGCCTCGGGCGGTCCGTTTTTCGGCAAAACCAGGGAAGAGCTCAAAGCCATCACGCCCGCCCAGGCCCTCAGGCATCCCAACTGGGACATGGGCGCGAAAATCACCATTGACTCGGCCACTCTGATGAATAAAGGGCTGGAGTTGATCGAAGCGGTTTGGCTCTTTGGAGTCAAACCCGAACAAGTGCACATTGTGGTGCACCGGGAAAGCGTGGTACATTCCATGGTGGAATATGACGACCATTCGGTCATCGCACAGATGGGAGTACCGGATATGCGCATTCCCATTCAGTACGCGCTGACCTATCCGGACCGGATAAAAAGCCCGGTAAAGGAACTCAATTTTGACAACTACCCGGCTTTGACTTTTTCAAAGCCGGATGAAGATACCTTTCGCTGTCTGCCTCTTTGCAGGGAGGCCATCCGCCGGGGGGGATTGTATCCGGCGGCGGCCAACGGCGCCAACGAACAGGCGGTGGCGCTTTTCTTGGAAGGAAAAATCGGGTTTTTAGAGATTGCGGACCTGGTGGAAAAGGCGATGGAAGCCCAGTCTTGGGTCAAGGAACCGACGCTTGAGGAGGTTCTTGCCGCCGATCAGGCTGCCCGCGCACAGGTACGCTCATCTATCTGACTCAAACGGAGGGATTGCTATCAACGTTGTACTCACCATTGTCATCGCTATTTTGGTATTCGGTTTTCTGATTTTCTTTCATGAACTGGGGCATTTTCTCGTGGCCAAGGCCATGAAGGTAAAGGTCAATGAATTTGCCATCGGCATGGGACCGACTTTGCTCAAAAAAAAGCACGGAGAAACCACCTATGCGCTGCGTGCGTTCCCCATTGGCGGCTTTGTGGCCATGGAAGGAGAGAACGAGGAAAGCGACGACGACCGGGCGTTCAACCGCAAGCCGGTTTGGCGCCGGGTCCTCATCTGCATTGCCGGCGCATTTATGAATATACTGCTGGGTGTCATTCTTCTGTGCATAATGAACGGGTGCTTTGGCGGGCAGTATCTGGCCTCCACCACCGTCGCACGGGTGGACGTGACCTTTGCGTCGGAGAATAAGCTGGAGGTGGGGGACGAAATCACTTCCATTAACGGTGCGCCTGTTTATGTAGATTACGACATTTCCTTTAATCTTTTGCGGGATAATGATGGGGTGGTGGACATTGGCGTAATCCGCAACGGCCAGGCTATGACTCTGACCGGCGTAGAATTTCCCACCACGCTTGGAGAGGACGGAAAGCTCTATATCCAAAACATCGGAGAGAGCTTCAAGGTGTATCCGGAAGAAAAGAATTTCTTTTCCGTTATCAAGCACGGGGCACTGCAAACCCTGTCGGTGGCCCGGCTGGTGTGGGCAAGCCTCATCGACCTGATTACCGGCAACGTGGGGCTAGAGCAGTTGTCCGGCCCGGTTGGCACGGCAGACGTCATCAGTCAGGCGGCCTTTATGGGCTGGGACCAGTTCTTGTTTGTCGTGGCGCTCATTACAGTAAACTTAGGTGTATTCAATCTCCTGCCCATCCCGGCTCTGGACGGGGGACGGCTGGTGTTCTTAATCATCGAAGCGATTCGCCGCAAGCCGTTAAACCCCAAGTACGAGGGATACGTCAATGCGGCCAGCTTCCTGCTTTTGATTTTGCTGATGGTGGCGGTCACCTTCAACGACATTGTGCGCATTGCAACCGGAGGATAGCATGAAACGAAGGAATTCGAAACAGGTCCAGGTAGGAAACTTGGCGATTGGCGGCGTCGCGCCGGTATCCATCCAGTCCATGCTCAACACGCCCGCCCACGACATCGAGGGAAGCGTGCGCCAGGCGAAGGAGCTGGAGGCGGCCGGATGCGAAATCATCCGGGCGGCGGTACCGGACAAAGAGGCGGTCCGGCTGATTGCTGCTTTGAAGGAAGCGGTTTCTACCCCGATCGTGGCGGATATTCATTTTGATTACCAGCTGGCTTTGGAAGCGATAGCGGCCGGGGTGGATAAAATCCGGTTAAATCCCGGTAACATCGGCGGGGAAGACCGGGTCAGGGCGGTGGCGAGGGCCTGCGCGAATGCGTCGGTTCCCATCCGCATCGGGGTTAATTCCGGGTCGCTGGAAAAGGACATTTTGGCCCGATACGGCGGAGTGACCGCCGAAGGCATGCGCGACAGCGCCCTTTACCACGTCTCCTTGCTGGAAAAGAACGACTTTACCGATATTGTTTTGTCCATCAAGTCCTCCGATGTGGCCACCATGGTAGAAGCCTATAAGCTGACGGCCAAGGCCTGCGCTTATCCGCTTCACCTGGGGGTGACGGAAGCGGGAACCGAGCGCATGGGGCTCATCAAGTCCTCCGCTGGAATCGGTTCTTTGTTGCTTGACGGGATTGGGGACACCATCCGGGTGTCCTTGACGGCAGATCCGGTTCGGGAGGTATATGCCGCGAAGGACCTGCTCAAGGGCCTTGGAATCCGCAAGGGCGGAATCCGGTTTGTGTCCTGTCCCACCTGCGGGCGCACGAAGATCGATTTGATCGCGCTGGCCAGCGCCGCCGAAGAACGGCTGCGCGGCTGTGAAAAGGATATCAAGGTGGCCATTATGGGCTGCGCCGTCAACGGGCCGGGAGAAGCCAAGGACGCGGACATCGGCATTGCCGGCGGAGACGGGTGCGGTCTGCTCTTTCAGAAGGGCGAAATCATCCGCAAGGTGCCCGAGGAGGCGCTTTTGGAGGAATTGGTCAAGGAAATCGAACGGATGTAAGAGAATTTGGGTGGTATACATTGAGCAATACATTTGCCGAAGTCTTCGGCGGTTACATAGCGAAGAAAGAGAGCAGGGAACTGCTTGCTTGCGGAGAAGTCGTGAAAATCAAATACCGGGAAAAGAACAAAAGCATGGAAATCCAAACGGCATTTCCATGCTTTGTTGCGCATTCTGTTCTCTGCGAAGCAGAGGCGGATATTGGAAAAGGCTTAGGCGCAGCGGCGGTGCAGATTGCGCCAAGCTTTCCTGGAGAAGCGCTGTGCCCGGAGGTGCTCGACAGTGTGGTATTCTATCTAAAGCGCAAGAACGCCGCGGTCAACGGTACCTTTGAAGGAGCCGCCATGGCGGTGGACGGGGAAACGGTCACCATCACTCTCACCCACGGGGGGCTCAATATCCTGGAGTCCACTGGGTGCGACAAGGCACTGGCTTCTTTGCTCTTTGAGCAGTACGGCAAACGGGTAAAGGTGGCTTTTGCCGGCGTCACCGAGACCGACGAGGTCATCCCTGCGCCGCCGCGGGCAGAGGAGAGGGTCCCGTTCCCCATGGACACGGACGTACCGCCGGAAAAAGAGACACCCTTTGCCGCGCCGTCCAATATGTCGTCTCCTGCTGAGAAGCAAGCGCCAAAGCGCCGGGCACCCGTGCGTCGTGTGTCAAGCAATCTGCCTAAAAACCTTCCTATTCTCATGGAAACCGCTCAGGTGGTATACGGCAAGCCCATCAACGACCCGCCCATCTCCCTCAAAGACCTGCCGCCTGAACCGGGAGAATACACCGTCTGGGGTGAAATTTTCGACTTTGAGTCGCGGGATACCAAATCTGGCAAAGCCCGCATCACGTCTTTTAACATTACCGACCTGACTTCCTCCACGTCCGTGAAGATCGTGCAATTTACCGGAAGGGTGAAGAAGCTCCAGGAGTTCGAGGACCTGAAAAACGGGGTCTGCGTGCTGCTCAAGGGGCAGTATACCTATGACACCTATCTGCACGAATATACCTTTGACGCGAAACACATTTCCATTGTCAAGCGCCGCAAAAAAGAGGACAAGGCGGAGAAAAAGCGGGTCGAGCTGCATATGCATACCAACATGTCCGCCATGGACGGCATGACTCCGGCGGAAAAGCTCATCAAGTTCGCCGCCAGTCTGGGGCACAAGGCTGTGGCGGTAACCGACCACGGGGTGGCCCAGGCGTTCCCTGAGGCAATGAACGCGGCCGCCGCCGTGGGGAACGACTTCAAGGTTCTCTACGGAGTGGAAGCTTACTACGTCAACGACGAGGTTCCCGCCGTGTCCGGCAGCGCGGATACGCCTTTTGACGGGGAATTCATCGTGTTTGACTTGGAGACCACCGGCCTCAACGCCCAGAATGAACGGATTACGGAAATCGGCGCGGTAAAGATGGTGAAGGGGGAAAAGATAGCGGAGTTTAACACCTTCGTCAATCCCCAGATTCCCATTCCCCAGAAGATTACCGAGCTTACCGGCATCACCAACGACATGGTCAAGGACGCGCCGCTGGAAGAAGAGGCGTTAAAGCAGTTTCTGGACTTTTGCGGCGATGCACCCTTGGTGGCCCACAATGCACCCTTTGACACGTCCTTTGTCAAAGCGGCAGCCAAGCGGTGCAAGCTTTCCTTTGCCAATACCTCCATCGATACGGTTCCCATCTGCCGCAAGCTGCTGCCGAATCTTCGTAACCATAAGCTCAATACGGTAGCTGATCATTTGAAGCTGGGAAAGTTCAACCATCACCGTGCCTGTGATGATGCGGCGATGCTGGCTGCCATCTTTCAAAAGCTTCTTTTGATGATGGAGCAGGAATCGAAGATTCATTCGGTTTCCCAAATCAACTCTGCTTTAGCGGGCGGGGATATTAAGAAACTGCGCCCATACCATATGATTATCTTGGCAAAGAATTACGTGGGGCTTAAAAACCTTTATAAACTTATCTCGTTATCCAACCTCAAGTATTATTATAAAAAGCCCCGCATTCCCAGAAGCGAGCTGACCCGGTACCGGGAAGGCCTCATCATCGGCAGCGCCTGCGAGGCGGGCGAGCTGTATGAGGCGGTGAGTTTGGGGCGGCAATGGGGCGAGCTTTGCGACATCGCCCGGTTTTACGACTATCTGGAAATCCAGCCCATCGCCAACAACGAGTTCATGATCCGCACCGGTAAAGCGGCGGACGAGGAAGAGCTAAGAAAGCACAACCGCACCATCGTTTCCTTAGGCGAAAAGCTGCACATCCCGGTGGTTGCCACCTGCGACGTGCATTTTCAGAACAAGGAGGACGAGGTGTTCCGCCGGATTCTGATGGCGGGCCAAGGCTTCCAGGACGCGGACAACCAGCCGCCTTTGTATTTTCGCACCACCGACGAGATGCTCAAGGAGTTTCAGTACCTGGGCGAGAAAAAAGCCTATGAGGTCGTAGTAGAGAATACAAACAAGATCGCCGACCTGTGCGAACCCATGCGCCCTATCCCGGAAGGAACCTTCCCGCCATCCATCGAAGGGTCGGACGAGGAGCTGCAGCGCATCTGCTGGGCGAAGGCCAAGGAGGTCTACGGAGACCCGCTGCCGGGCCTTGTGGAGGACCGGCTCAAACGAGAGCTCGACTCCATCATCAAGCACGGATTCTCGGTGATGTACATCACCGCCCAAAAGCTGGTGGCCGACTCGGAGGCTCATGGGTATCTGGTTGGTTCCCGTGGTTCGGTGGGCTCTTCCTTTGCCGCCACCATGGCGGGTATTTCGGAGGTAAATCCCCTGTCGCCCCACTATGTCTGCCCGAACTGCAAACACAGCGAGTTCATCACCGACGGCTCCATCGGCTCCGGGTTTGACTTGCCGCCGAAAACCTGCCCCAAGTGCGGCACGCCGTACAATCGGGACGGGCACGAAATCCCCTTCGAGACCTTTCTGGGGTTTAAGGGGGATAAATCCCCCGATATTGACTTGAACTTCTCCGGTGAATACCAGCCCTATGCCCATAAATACACCGAAGAGCTGTTCGGCAGTGAAAACGTGTTCAAGGCCGGTACCATCTCCACAGTGGCGGAAAAGACGGCCTTTGGTTATGTGCGCAAATACTTGGATGAACGGGAAATGACGGTACACAAGGCGGAAATTGCCCGGCTTACCAACGGTTGTACCGGTGTCAAGCGTACCACTGGCCAGCATCCCGGCGGCATGGTGGTCGTGCCGCGCAACAAGGTAGTGGAGGACTTTACTCCGGTCCAGCACCCGGCGGACGCGGCGGACTCGGACATTGTCACCACCCACTTCGACTTCCATGCCATCCACGATACCATTTTAAAGCTGGATATTCTCGGGCACGATGTTCCGACCATCTATAAATACCTGGAGGAATTCACCGGCATCCCGGTTATGGAGGTTTCCACCAGCGACGAAGAGGTCATCAAGCTCTTTACGTCGCCGGAGCCCTTGGGGGTGACGGCGGAGGAAATCGACTGCAACACCGGCACCCTCTCTTTGCCGGAAATGGGCACCAATTTCGTGCGCCAGATGCTCATTGACTCTCAGCCCAAAAGCTTTGCGGACCTTTTGCAGATTTCCGGTTTGTCCCACGGTACCGACGTGTGGCTGGGAAACGCCCAGGAGCTTATCAAAAACGGCACCTGTACCATTTCCGAAGTCATCGGTACCCGTGACAGCATCATGACCTATCTCATGCACAAGGGGCTCGATCCCAGCATGGCCTTTAAGATCATGGAAATCGTGCGAAAGGGCAAGGCCACAAAGCTTCTCACCGAGGAGCATTTTGCCGCCATGCGCGAGCACAACGTCCCCCAATGGTACATTGATTCCTGTATGAAGATTAAGTACATGTTCCCGAAAGCCCATGCGGCGGCCTACGTCATTGCAGCGCTGCGTCTGGGCTGGTACAAGGTGCATAAGCCGGTGGCTTATTACGCGGCTTACTTTACCGTGCGTGGCGGGGATTTTGACGCCGAGGCGGCGGTCAGCGGTCCGGCCATGGTCCGCCGGCGGATGGACGCCATTAAAGCAAAGGGCAAGGAAGCTACTGCCAAAGACCAGGACCTGTTCTCCAATTTGCAGATCATCATGGAAATGCTGGCCAGGGGCATCACCTTCCTGCCGGTGGATTTATACAAGTCCGACTCGCATAAGTACCTCATCGAGGACGGGAAAATCCGGCTTCCCTTCGGCGCGGTCAAGGGCATCGGCGGCTCGGCGGCGGAATCGTTGGCGGCGGCCAAGGACTCGGGCGGGAAATACATCTCGGTGGACGACCTGCAGAATCGAGCGGGCGTGTCCAAATCGGTGATCGAATCGCTGGCGGCGCTGCACGTGCTCGACGGCCTGCCCGCCACCAGCCAGATGACCCTATTTTAAGGGGAAAAAGCCCTTGACAGTGATTTGCTACTATGCTATCATATTAGCACGTTAAAGTGAATGGAGAGAACCACATGCGCAACTATGCCAAAATTACCCCGGAAGGAACCCGGGACCTGCTGTTTGAAGAGTGCAAGGCTCACCGCCGGGTGGGAACACTGCTGACAAAGCTCTTTGAGGAGCGGGGATACAACGAAGTGGAAACCCCCAGCCTGGAATTTTCTGACGTGTTCGACTGCGACTCGGTTTCCATGCCGCTGGAATGGATGTATAAGCTCTCGGACCAGAAGGGACGGCTGATGGTACTGCGGCCTGACTGCACCATGCCCATTGCCCGCCTGGCGGCGACCCGCCTTAAAGATGAAACGCTGCCCCTTCGGCTTTTTTATCAGCAAAACGTGTACCGGGTCAATCCCAGCTTAAAGGGGAGAAACGATCAGTTCTCCCAGGCGGGGATTGAATTGATCGGTGCTTGCGGGCGCCGGGCGGACCTGGAGGTCATCGTCACCGCCATCGACGCGCTGGAAGCCTGCGGCGCGCCTGAGTACATTGTAGAGCTGGGGCACGCGGGATTTTTCAAAAGCCTTGCTTTGGGCCTTCCGGTGGACGAGGACGGGGTTGAGCAGGTGCGAAGCCTCATTGAAGCGAAGAACTATGCGGCATTAAACGATTTGCTGGACACCATGGAGGATTCTCCGGCGGTGCGGGCCATCAAAGCACTCCCGAGGCTTTTCGGCGGGGAAGAGGTATTCGAAAAAGCGGCCGAGCTTTGCGGCAAGGAAGTGGAAGCGCCGCTTACCTACTTAAAAGAAGTCTACCGGGATTTATGCAAACTAGGCCTAAACGGAAGAATCCGCATTGATTTGGGTCTTGTTCATCAAAATAATTACTACACTGGCGTCATCTTCCGCGGCTACATGCGCGGGTATGGGGACACGGTGCTCTCCGGCGGACGGTATGACCGGTTGCTGTCGGAGTTCGGCTGCCCTCAGCCTGCTACCGGCTTCGGCGTCAACGTGGATTCCCTGGTGCGGGCAATGCTCGAGCGTGGCGAGGTCACCCCTCCCGAAGCGGCCCAGGTACTGGTCTTTGGGGAGGACGGGTTTGAGATGGAAGCGCTGTGCCATATGCGAGATTTAATGGAAAAGGGGGTTCGCTGTGAAAGCAGCGTGTTCGATACCCTTTCCGATACGCTCGCGTATGCAAAAGCCCACGGCATCCAAAGGGTAGACGTGGTTAGAGAGAATTGCCGCACCATCGAAACCGGAGAGGGGGACGCAAAATGAGACCGCTTCGTATTGCTCTAACCAAGGGCCGGCTGGAAAAGGACACGGTTGGGCTTTTTGAGCTAATGGGAAAAAACTGCGAGGCCCTGCACAACAAAGGACGCCGGCTGATTCTGCCGGTGGGGGATGGAAGCGTAGAGGCCGTCCTTTGTAAGGCGGCGGACGTGATCACCTACGTGGAGCACGGCGTGTGCGACCTAGGGGTAGTCGGCCGGGACACCATTCTCGAATACCCCGGCAGCTTTTACGAGGTAATGGACTTAGGGTTTGGCCGGTGCCGGTTTGCTCTGGCGGGCCCGAAAGACAAGGACTTTTATTCCGGCTACCGGGAAAAGACCATCGCTACCAAATACCCCAATGTGGCCCGCGCTTTCTTTGAAAGCAAGGCGATGGACGTAAACGTGATCAAAATCGAAGGTTCGGTGGAGCTGGCCCCGCTGTTGGGGCTCTCGGACGCCATTGTGGACATTGTGGAGACCGGGTCCACCTTAAAGGAAAACGGGCTTCAAGTGATCGAAGAGATCACCCCTATTTCTGCCCGACTGATTGTCAACACCGCCAGCATGAAGCTGCGCAAGGAAGAAATCGAGGCGCTTCTTTCCCAGATGGAAGCGGCGCTTTCTAAAAAAGGACGGTGAATCCCATGCTGAAGATTACCATGGCGGACGGGGTTGTGGAGCAGCAGCTCATCGACGACCTGAAAACCCGCAGCCGGGAGACAGCTCCCGAAATCATGGAGATCGTCAATGAAATTCTCAAAGAAGTCAAAGAACGCGGCGACGAGGCCGTGAAGGAATATACCGTCAAGTTTGACGGCCAGGCGCCCGAACACCTGGAAATCCCCCATTCCGTCCTGGAGGACGCGGTGGGCGAGTGCGACGGGGAGTTTGTAGAAGCCTTGTACCGGGCGGCGGAGAACATCGAGGATTTCCATACCCGTCAAAAGCAGCAAAGCTGGCTAGAAACAAAGCCGGACGGCGTGATTTTGGGCCAGCGTATCCGCGGCCTTTCCCGGGTGGGCATCTATGTGCCCGGCGGGACGGCTGCATATCCTTCCTCGGTGCTGATGAACGCCATTCCCGCCCGCATCGCCGGGGTGGAGGAGATCATCATGGTCACCCCGCCCGGCAAGGACGGCCGTCCGAACCCCGACATTCTGGCCGCCGCGGCCATCGCTGGTGTGGACCGGGTGTTTCTGGTGGGCGGCGCCCAGGCGGTGGCGGCTCTGGCCTATGGAACGGAAAAAATCCCGAAAGTGGACAAAATCGTCGGCCCGGGGAATATCTTTGTGGCCACCGCCAAGCGTCTGTTATACGGCGTGGTGGACATTGACATGGTGGCCGGGCCCAGCGAAATTCTGGTGGTGGCGGACGATTCCGCCAATCCCAAATTCGTAGCGGCCGACCTGATGAGCCAGGCCGAACACGACGTGATGGCGTCGGCCATCCTGCTGACCACCTCAAAACGGGTGGCCGAAGAGACGGTAAAGGAAATCGAGAAGCAGATCCAAACCCTGTCGAGAAAAGAGATCATCGAAAAGTCCCTGACCGACTACGGCGCTATTTTGGTGTGCCACGATTTGGACGAAGCGGTGGACTTCGCCAACGACCTGGCCCCCGAGCATCTGGAATTCTGCGTGGAGAACCCTATGGAGTACGTCGGGCGTTTGGATAACGCGGGCTCGGTCTTCCTCGGAAATTACAGCCCTGAGCCGCTGGGCGATTATTACGCCGGTCCCAACCATGTGCTGCCCACTTCCGGTACGGCCCGGTTCTTCTCGCCCTTGTCGGTGGACAGCTTTGTGAAAAAATCCAGCTTCATCTATTATACGGAAAAGGCACTTCGGGATGCGAAGGACAACATTACCGCCATCGCACGGACCGAGGGGCTGACCGCCCATGCTAATTCCATTGAGGTGCGGTTTTGAATCTGAAATGAAGGGGCGGTGTGTCCGTTGTCCTATACTTTGCACGAAAAGCTCAAAGGGCTGACCCCCTATGAGCCGGTGGCCGGGACCTTTTCGGTCCGCCTGGATGCCAACGAATCCTATTTAAACTTTCCCGACTGGCTTCGTATGGAGCTTTATGAGATCATCAGTACCTTTGATTTTAACCGATACCCGGATGTGACCGCCAAAACGGTGCGGGAACGGTACGCCTCCTATTACGGGATTGATCCGGACCTTCTGACCGCGGGCAACGGTTCAGATGAGCTGATTATGCTTATCGTGTCCGCCCTCTTGGGCAAGGGAGAGCGGGTTATGGTGATCGCACCTGACTTTTCCATGTACGGCTTTTATAGCCGCATCTGTGAAAACCCGGTGATGGTCCTGCCGAAAGGAGAGGACCTGACCATCGATGTGGATGAGGTGATCCGAAAGGCGAAGGAAGAAAGGGTGCGGGCCGTTTTCTTCTCGAACCCCTGCAATCCGACCGGCCAAGGGCTTAAACGAGAGGATGTCCGCCGGCTTATCCGCTCGGTGGAAGCACTTGTGGTATTGGACGAAGCTTATATGGACTTTTGGGATCAATCCCTTTTGTCTGAGGTCTGTGATTACGATAACGTAGTCATCCTGCGCACCTGCTCGAAGGCTTTTGGCATGGCCGCCCTGCGTCTGGGTTTTGCCGTGGCAAATCCTGTGATTACCAACGCTCTGCGGGCGGTCAAGTCTCCCTATAACGTCAATGCCTTAACCCAGGAAATCGCGGCGGCGGTCCTCAAATATCCGGATTATATCCACGAATGCATCCGCCGGATTTTGCAGTCTCGCGACCAGCTTCTCGGAAAGCTTACCGAGCTCTTTGCGGGAAAGCCGGAGACCCGGGTTTACCCCACCTGCACGAATTTTGTGCTGATAAAAACGCCGCTTTCTCGTTCGCTCTTTGAAGCGCTGGGGGAAAAAGGTGTAGCCATACGGGAGCTAAACGGCTGCCTGCGGATTTCCGCCGGCAGCGAAGCAGAGAATGAAGCGGTGCTGACGGCGCTTTCCGAGAGCTTAAAGGAAGGGGAAGAAACCATATGAGAACCGGAGAAGTAAAACGCCGCACCAGGGAAACCCAGATTTCGGTGGAGGTGAATCTGGACGGCGGAGATTCCTCCATTGTCACCGGTGTTGGCTTTTTTGACCATATGCTAAGCGCCCTTGCCACCCACGGCGGCTTTGGCCTTAAGGTCAACGCAGTGGGGGACCTGGAGGTGGACTGCCACCACACGGTGGAGGATACCGGCATTGTGCTGGGTCAGGCGTTTGCCAAAGCTTTGGGGGACAAGTCCGGCATCGCCCGGTATGGAAGCTTCTTTGCACCCATGGACGAGGCGCTGGCTTTTGCGTCGGTGGATGTGAGCGGCCGGCCCTTTCTGGTGTTTGACGGGAGTTTCCCGGAAGAACAAGTGGGCGGGTTTGACACCTGCATGTGCAAAGAGTTTTTTCGCGCGTTTGCTTTTTCCGCCGGCCTTACCCTGCATGTAAAGGTGCTCTACGGGGAAAATTCCCATCATATGATCGAGGCGGCGTTTAAAGCGGTCGCCCATGCCCTGAAAGCGGCCTGTGTGGTGACGGACGGGAAAACCGTTCTCTCCACCAAGGGTTCCCTAGACTGATAAGGAGGCGGCAAAATGCTGATTTTTCCGGCAATCGATATTCATAATCAGACCTGTGTACGGCTTTATAAAGGCGATTTTGCCACCGCTCAGAAGGTGGCGGAGGATCCGCTGGAAACGGCAAATTCCTTCCGGGAAGCGGGCGCTCAGTGGCTTCATATGGTGGACCTGGACGGGGCAAAAACCGGCAGCCCCCAAAATCGGGAGATTTTTGTCACCGTGGCCAAGGAAAGCGGTCTCAAGCTGGAGTTGGGCGGCGGCATCCGGGATATGCAGACGGTTTCCTATTATTTGGAGCAGGGTATTTCCCGGGTTATATTAGGTTCCGCTGCGGTCAAAGACCCTTCCTTTGTCAAGGAAGCGGTGAAGAAATACAGGGAACGCATCGCCGTAGGAATCGACGCGAAGAACGGCATGGTGGCGGCGGAAGGATGGCTTTCCACCTCGGACGTGCACTTTTTGGATCTCGCCCGGCAGATGGAGGCCATCGGTGTTGCCTGCCTGATCTTTACCGATATTTCCAAGGATGGGACCTTGTCCGGTCCGAATCTGGAGCAGCTCGCCGCTATCAACGAAGCGGTGTCCTGCGATGTGATTGCAAGCGGCGGAGTGACAAACCTGTCCGACATCAAGGCGCTCAAAGAACTGGGGCTCTACGGCGCCATTTGCGGCAAATCCATCTATCAGGGCACTCTTTCTTTGAAGGAAGCCATTCTTGAGGCGAACCGGTAAAGGAGAAACGCAGAAATGAACTTGGAGAACTATTTTCGAAAAGGGGAATTAATCCCGGCCATCGTTCAGGAAAAAGGGACCGGGGAGGTCCTGATGCTCGCGTATATGAATCGGGAATCCCTGCAAAAGACGCTGGAAACCGGGTATACCTGGTTTTACAGCCGCTCAAGGCAGGAGCTTTGGAACAAGGGCGCTACCTCCGGTCATCTGCAAAAGGTGATTTCCATTTCCGGGGACTGCGACGACGACACCCTGCTTGTGATCGTGGAGCAGACGGGCCCGGCTTGTCATACGGGTTCTCATTCCTGCTTTTTTAAGAAGATCAAGGATTTTGCAAAATAAAAGCGGCCGGGCGCTTTGCAGGAGCCGGCTCACAATACATAGGAGGAAAAACGGATGAGCGACGTCATCAAGGGCCTTTACGAGGTCATCGAAACCCGCAAGGAAAATCCCCAGGAGGGGTCTTATACCTGTTACTTGTTTGAAAAAGGGACGGATAAGATTCTAAAGAAGGTGGGGGAGGAAGCCGCAGAAGTCATTATCGCGGCAAAGAACGGAGTAAAAGAGGACACGGTCAACGAAATCTGCGACCTCACCTATCATTTGCTGGTTTTGATGGCCGAAGAAGGGATTTCGGTGGAGGATGTATCGGCGGTGCTGGAAGAACGGCGTAAAAAGATTGGAAATTTAAAAAAATTTCATAAAACGGACCGGAATTCGTAGTAGAATAGAGACATGTTGGAAACATCGACGGTGTTTCGAGTGGGAAAGGACGTGCTCTATTTGAATAAAAGCATTCCGAGGCAGGGCGCTCAGCTGATGCTTAGTTGTCTCCTGGCTTCTTTTTTCTGTCTGTTGTGCTGGGTTTTGGCGCTGACGGCGGAGGGAACCGCCTTTATCGTGTTGACCCAAATCCTGCTGATTCTCGTTTACTTTGGTTCTCTTTACGGGACCATCTGGCAGATGGGACATGAGGACCAGATTCTTGTAGACATCAATCAAATGAAATACGATAAATTCCGCGGCGTAAAAATCGGCCTGTTTGCACTGATTCCTTATGCAATCTTTGCGGTGATGCTGGTGCTGGGAAAGGTGATGGACATTCCGTTTCTCGCCGTGGCCTACCGGGTGCTCAATCCCCAGTATCTGCATATCTTTAACGCGCTGATGGCGCCGGGTATGTCGGCAGACCCGTCTTCCATGTTTCTGTCCATTGTCAATGTGTCGTATCTTTCTATTTTGGCGGTGGTTGCTCTCAATCTGTTTCTTCCCATCTATGCAGGTATGGTTTATAACATGGGATATCGAAAGGTTTCTGTTCTTCATTCCATTGTCTATAAAAAAACAAAAACCAAGTCCTCCAAATGATTTTTCACGCCCCTGCGCATATACATGTGTGGGGGTGATCTTTTTTGCTGACAAAAAAACGAATTTGCATTCTCATCAGCTGCCTGGCGCTGGTGTTTGTATCCATGGTGTATGTGTCCAGTGACGTGCTGCTGGCCGAACCTACGGCGGCAGGACCGGTAGTAGGCGGCAAGGTCATTGTGCTGGATGCGGGCCATGGGGGAATGGACGGCGGCGCAGTAGGAAAGAGCGGCATTCTGGAAAAGGATCTAAACCTAGCCATTACTCTAAAGCTGCGGGATGCCCTGCGGGCCATGGGCTACCAGGTGGTTTTAACAAGGGAAAGCGACATTTCCTTAAATGATCCAAACCTTTCTACCGTCCGATCCCAGAAGGTGGCCGATATGCATGCGCGCCTTGCCATTATCGAACAATATCCTCAAGGGATCTTTTTAAGCATCCACCAGAATAAATTTGAGCAGTCCCAATACCACGGCACCCAGGTCTTTTATTCCAAAAACCATGCCGACAGCGAACTTATCGCCAAGTCGGTGCAAAGCGCGGTGGTAGAGACGCTTCAGCCGGACAACAATCGAGTAGCAAAGCCACTGGGAAGCGAATCTTACCTTTTAAGCAAGGCGAAGATCCCGGCGGTCATCGTCGAGTGCGGTTTTTTGTCGAACCCTGAGGAGGAAGCAAAGCTGCAAAACGAGGACTATCAAAATCAGCTTACCATGAGCATCCTGTGCGGGCTTTTGAACAGCGGATGCTTTTGACGGGTTATCTTTTGGGAGGAAGTAGAAAATGGCAAAGTCCAAATCCATCTATGTATGCAGCGAATGCGGCTATGAATCGGCCAAGTGGTACGGAAAATGTCCCGGCTGCGGGGAATGGAACACCATGAACGAGGAAGTCCCCGTCGTAGCTTCGGCAGGGACGGCGGCGCGTAGCAGAGGCATTTCCAGGGCGGTGGCGGTAAAGGACGTGGTATTCGAGGATGAACAGCGCTACCACACCGGCCTTGGGGAACTGGACCGGGTGCTAGGCGGCGGCATCGTCAAAGGGTCCATCGTCCTTTTGGGAGGCGACCCCGGCATCGGCAAATCCACCATTCTTTTGCAGGTGTGTCAGTTTATCGGCGAGACCTGTACGATTCTCTATGTATCGGGGGAAGAATCGGTCAGGCAGATTAAGCTGCGGGCGGACCGGCTTGGGGTAACCAGCGAAAACCTGCTGCTGCTTTCGGAAACCCATCTGGAAAACGTTTTGGAACAAATAAACGCCATCCGGCCGGATATTGTGATTGTCGACTCCATCCAGACCATGAACTCGGAACTAACCCAGTCTTCTCCCGGCAGCATCACTCAGGTGCGCGAATGCACCAACGCCCTGATGCATACCGCCAAAGATATGGAAATTCCCATTCTCCTAGTGGGCCACGTCAATAAAGACGGTGCCATCGCCGGGCCAAAGGTGCTCGAGCACATTGTGGACGCAGTGCTCTTCTTTGAGGGGGACCGCAATATGTCCTACCGGATTTTGCGGGCGGTTAAGAACCGCTATGGCTCCACCAACGAAATTGGGGTCTTTGAAATGCGGGATACAGGGCTTTGCGAGGTACCGAATCCTTCGATGATGCTGCTCTCGGGCCGGCCGAAAAACGTGTCCGGTTCCTGTGTCGCCTGCATTATGGAAGGAACCCGGCCTATTCTAGCCGAGGTGCAGGGCCTGGTGACCCCCACCTGCTTTGGCAATCCCCGCCGGATGTCCACCGGATTTGACTATAACCGGATGTCCCTGTTGCTGGCGGTGCTGGAAAAACGGGCGGGGTACTTTTTCAGCAACCAGGACGCGTTTTTAAACGTCATCGGCGGCCTGCGGCTGGACGAACCGGCGGCTGATCTAACGGTGTCGCTGGCGCTGGTGAGCAGTTTAAAGGATGTGCCGGTAAGTCAAAGCGTCATCGCTTTTGGGGAAGTGGGCCTAGCCGGGGAAATCCGGGCAGTCAGCCACGCCATGGAACGGGTCAAGGAAGCGGCGAGGCTGGGCTTTCAACGGATTATCCTGCCCCGGCACAATATGAAGGCGCTTACAGGCCTATCCCTTTCCGGGGTGGAGCTTATTCCTGTGCGCAATGTTCGGGAGGCGTTTGAGGCAAGTCTTGGCTGACGCCGGGATTTCGCTGGATGTAATGGGCGCAGCCGTGTTCCTGCACACTGTTGACCGTGGTGGGATGTTCCAGCTGGCAGTAGCCATCCGACTGGTACTTGCAGTCGGCACTGCAGGGAATGAGGCACATGCTCGTCACCTTCCTTTTCCATGCGCTCTTTTTTCTATAGGATTCCTTTCTTTCCTGGAAATATGCGAAAGGTCCGATTACTAAGAATTGACTTGCTTTTTTAGAAAAAGACGGACATAAAACCGCCTTTCCTTCAAAGAATAAAGCCAGACAGCCGAACGCGTGCCGTCTTGGCTTTATTTTTTCCATTACATACCGTCATTTCCATTGGAAAAGGCGGTTTTGTGGGATAAGGAGAGGGTTATTGGATGAAAAAGTATGTGATTCTGTTGATTTCCACTGCGTTGGTGATTGCCTGTGTCTTTACGGGTGCGAACTTATTTGCGCCGCCTGTAACCGAGGTAACCATCTATACCGCCCAGGTCAGCGAAGTGGAGAATACCGTCAAGTGCTCCGGAAAAATTGAGGAAACCAATAAGAAGGACGTGTTTTTGGATACGCCGGTGGTGGCATCGGAAGTAAAGGTGGCCGTGGGGGACACGGTTACCGAAGGCCAGCCGCTTTTTTATGTAGACCAGCAGGCAACCTTTACCCTGCTATCCTACAGCAGTTCCATGGGCCTGTCCCAGGAGGTGCTGGGAAGCCTGGGGACGTCCGGTTCCTCTGTTCCTTCTTCCTCCAAGCAGCAGAGCTCTACAGTCGAGAGTATGGATGACATCCCCGGTGTGGTCAAGGCTCCCATTTCGGGCACCGTCACCAGCCTGAGCGTCTCCCAAAGCGGGCTGACCACGCCAGGCACCGCCGTAGTCACCATCTCCGACCTGGACAGCCTGCAGGTAAAGGTGTCCATCAACGAATCCAAAATCGGGGACGTGGCTGTGGGCCAGCCGGTTTCCATCACCGGGACAGCCTTTAAGGACCATACGTACACCGGTACCATCCAGAAAATCTTCCCTTCCGCTCGGCAGCAGCTAAGCGGCGCTGCGTATGAAACGGTGGTGGACGCCATTGTATCCATCGACGGGGCGGACGAACATCTAAAGCCCAACTACAATGTGGAAGCGAGCATCACCACCTCCCAGCTTAGCCAGTCCATCCTGGTGCCCTATGAAGCGGTGCGTCAGGACGAGGAGGGCAATGAATACGTGTATATCTACTCCATGGCCCAAGCCCATCGGATGGACGTGACTACCGGGCGGGAGCTGACCGATGGGGTGGAGATCACCAGTGGACTCAAGGCGGGGGACAAAATCATTTTAAATCCGGACGACGTCACCGGCCATGGCGTGCGGGTAAAGCTTGCGAATGGGGTGGATGCGGATGCTTGAAATGCTCAAAATCGCAGTGCGTAACCTGACCCGCAAAAGCATGCGAACCTGGCTTACCATTGCGAGCATCTCCATCGGAATTGCGTCAGTGGTGGTCATCGGCGCCATCGGCGACGCAGGCAAAGCGGCGGTCACCAGCGAGCTTGACAACATGGGTATTACCGGTTTGAGTGTTTCCACCGCTGCTTATGGAACCTCCACCTCTATACACTTGCAGATGGACGAGCTCAACGCCATCCGGGAACTGCCTTCCGTGGAAAACGCCATGCCACTGATTATGTACTATACCGATTCCACCCTAAAAGGGGAGAAGTCCGATTCGCTGGTCTGGGGCATTGACTCGGGCGCCAAGCAGGTCATCTCCCTGGAACTGCTCCACGGCCGGCTGATCAACAACAACGACGTGGAGAACACCGCCAAAGTCTGCCTTGTGGATCAAAACTATGCCCTGTCCACCTATGGGCGGGAAAACATCGTGGGCAAATCCATGCAAATTCTGATGAACGGCAACGAAGAAACTTATGAGATCATTGGCATCGTTAGCGCCGGCAGCAGCATCATGCAAAACGTCATCGGCAACTATGTCCCTTCCATTGTGTACGTGCCCTACACCTCCTTGCAGGAATATGCGGTCATCAATAAGTTCGACCAGATTGCCGTCAAGGTAAACGACGGCAGCGACGTGGAGGATGCCCAGAGCAGCATCATTTCGGCTCTCGACCAGGTAAGCGGCACCACCGGTGCCTTCCATGCGGAAAACCTGGCTAAGCAGCGGGATCAGCTCATGTCCATGCTGGATATCATCACCCTGGTTCTTTCCCTGATCGGCGGCATCTCTTTGGTCGTGGCAGGGCTTGGGATTATGACCATCATGCTGGTGTCCGTCACCGAGCGGACCAGAGAAATCGGCATCAAGAAAGCCATCGGCGCCAAAAACCATAAGATCATGGTGGAATTTCTCTTGGAAGCGGTGTTCATCACCGCCATTGGCAGCCTGTTGGGGGCGCTGGTGGGCCTGGGGATTTCCATGCTGGGGCTTATGGCGGTGGGTATGTCCGCCGCCATTCAGTGGCCCACCATTCTAAACGCCATTGGCGTCTCCATGCTCATCGGTGTGTTCTTCGGCGTTTACCCGGCCTACAAGGCCTCCAAGCTGCGCCCGGTGGAAGCGCTGCGCATCGAATAGATAAGACCCCCCTTGACTTTCCAAAAAAACAGTGCTAAGATGATCAAAACAAGAGTAACCGTGTCGACGGAGGAAGCCCAATGCCCTGCGCCGTTTTGTGCGCACCGCAAGCAGAGAGAACGCATCACCGGCTGAGAGTGTGTTCGGCGGCAAAAAAAGAGCATTGCTTTGGATACCGCCTCCCGAGCCGCGCGCAGGAAATGGCGCGCCGTGTGGATGCCCGCGTTAAGGGCTCGTCTGAGAAGACGGAGAAGGCGGTTTTGCCAGCTTCGCCGAATCAGGGTGGAACCGTGTGGTCGTTTGCCTCGCCCCTGTTAACAGGGACGGGGCTTTTTATTTTACGTGAGGAGATGTTTTGATGATCCAGATTACTCTGAAAGATGGCTCTGTTAAGGAAGCCGAGGCCGGCATTTCGGCGGCTCAGTTCGCCAAATCCATCGGTATGGGCCTTTACAAGGCTGCCTGTGCGGCCCGTGTCAACGGCAAAGCCGTGGACCTGCGCACTCCTTTGACCGAGGACTGCCAGGTGGAAATTCTCACCTTTGACGATCCGGACGGACGCTGGGCGTTTCGGCATACGGCGTCTCACATTCTGGCCCAGGCCGTCAAGCGCCTTTATCCGAAGGTAAAGCTGGCCATCGGTCCGGCCATTGACAACGGATTTTACTACGATTTCGATACCGATACGCCCTTTACGCCCGAAGATCTTACAAAGATCGAAGGGGAAATGAAGAAGATCGTCAAGGAAAACCTGGCCTTAGAGCGCATCGAGGTTTCGCCTGAGGAAGCGAAAAAGCTCTTTGAAGAGGCGGGCGAGAACTATAAGGTGGAGCTGGTGGAGGAGCACTCCGGCAAAGGTGAGCGCATCACTCTATACCGCCAGGGCGAGTTTGTGGATCTGTGTGCCGGGCCGCACCTGATGTCCACCGGCGCGGTAAAGGCCTTTAAGCTTACACAGTGCACCGGCGCCTATTGGCGGGGCGACGCCACCAGCAAGCAGCTGGCCCGGGTCTACGGCACGGCGTTTCCGAAGAACGCCCAGCTGGAAGAATACCTGACGGCGGTGGAAGAAGCGAAAAAGCGCGACCATAACAAGATCGGACGGGAGCTGGAGTATTTCACCACCTCCGACCTCATTGGCCAGGGCCTGCCCATCCTGCTTCCAAAGGGCGCTAGAGTCATTCAGACCCTGCAGCGCTTTGTGGAGGACGAGGAGCAAAAGCGCGGCTGGCTGCTGACCAAGACCCCCTACATGGCCAAGAGCGATCTGTATAAGCTCTCCGGCCACTGGGATCATTACATGGACGGCATGTTTGTGCTGGGCGATCCGGAAAAGGACGATGAAGTGTTCGCCCTGCGGCCTATGACGTGCCCCTTCCAGTACCAGGCGTACTTAAACCGCAGCCGGTCTTACCGGGACCTGCCTTTGCGGTACAACGAAACCTCCACGCTGTTCCGCAACGAAGCCAGCGGCGAAATGCACGGCCTGATCCGGGTACGGCAGTTCACCATTTCGGAAGGCCACCTGATGTGTACTCCCGAACAACTGGAAGGCGAGTTCAAGGGCTGTTTGGAGCTTGCCATCTACATGCTCAAGACCCTTGGCCTATACGAGGATGTGTCCTACCGGTTCTCCCAGTGGGACCCGGATGACCGGGAAAAATACATCGGCACTCCTGAGCAGTGGGATGAGGCCCAGAGCGCGATGAAGAGAATCCTCGATCACCTGGAAATTCCTTATGTCATCGGAGTGGGCGAGGCTGCCTTCTATGGCCCGAAGCTGGATATCCAGATCAAGAACGTCCACGGCAAGGAGGACACTCTCATCACCATCCAGATCGATCAAATGCTGGCGGAGAAGTTCGGCATGGAGTATGTGGACCGGGATGGTGTGAAAAAGAACCCCTATATCATTCACCGTACCTCCATCGGCTGCTATGAACGCACCCTGGCTTTGCTTCTGGAAAAGTACGCGGGCGCCATGCCCATGTGGTTAAGTCCGGAACAGGTACGGGTGCTGCCCATCAGCGAACGCTTGTTCGACAAAGCTGCTGAAATCAACCAGAAGCTGAAAGACGCGGGTATCCGCGCTACCATGGACGAGCGCAATGAGAAAATCGGCTACAAAATTCGGGAAGCGCAGATGGAAAAAATTCCGTACATGCTGATCATCGGCGACAAGGAAGTAGAGGCGGGAACCGTGTCGGTACGTTCTCGCAAGGACGGGGACAAGGGTTCTATGACGGTAGAGGAATTTATCGACGGGGCGCTGGAAGAAATCAAAACCCGGGCAAGATAAGTATCGTATGGTTCTAGATTCGTCATTTTGGCAAGGAGGATGTCCATGAAGCTGGTGGTGTTGGAAGGAGTTCCGCTGAACACGGGGGACTTGAGCTGGGATGCCCTATCCGCCTTGGGGGAACTGACGGTATACGACCGCACGGCCCCAGAGCAGATTATCGAGCGTGCGAAGGACGCGCAGGCGCTGTTTGTGAATAAGAGTATCCTGACCCGGGACATTTTGTACGCTCTCCCAAATCTCAGATACATCGGTTTGTTCTCCACTGGCTTTAACGTAGTGGATCTGTCCGCCGCCAAGGAGCTGGGCCTGGTTGTCACCAACATTCCCGCCTACAGCACCTATGCGGTGACCCAGATGGTGTTTGCCCTGCTTTTGGAGCTTACAAACCAGGTAAGCCGGCACAGTGAAGCGGTCCGTGCGGGCGCCTGGAGCGATTCAAGGGACTTCTGTTTCTGGCTGACACCGCTGACCGAGCTTACCGGTAAAACCATGGGTATCATCGGTATGGGGCAGACCGGGCAACAGACCGCCCGGGTGGCCCTTGCCATGGGGATGCAGGTGGTGGCCTACTCGCCCCGAAAAAAGGAACTGGATTTTTCCGGAGTGCGCTGGGCTGACCGGGACACAGTACTGAAGGAGGCGGATGTGCTCTGCCTGCACTGCCCTCTCAATGAGGAAACAAAAGGGCTCATCAACCGGGATACCTTAGCGTTGATGAAACAGGGTTCCTATCTCATCAACACTTCCCGGGGCCCGGTGGTCAATGAGGAGGACCTTGCCCAGGCGCTCAACTCTGGGCACCTTGCCGGCGCCGGTGTGGACGTGCTGCAAAAGGAACCACCCGAGCCGAATAATCCACTTTTTCTTGCCAAAAACTGCGTTATTACCCCGCACATTGCCTGGGCTGCCCATGAAACTCGCGCCCGGCTTTATCAGATTGCCATAGAGAATTTTAAGGCCTATATAAACGGCAATCCGGTCAATAATGTGGTGAAATAGGGAAGAGGGGAGAGATCCCCCCAACGATAGCAAACAAAAAACACGCACAGAACCTTCTGTGCGTGTTTTTTGTTTGCTATCTGCACCAGAACACATGTTCTTTCAGCCAATTTTTCTGTCGTTGGGGCAACTGGCCGGCGCAATCCTCCGCAAAGTTGCAGAGAAAAAGCCGGTCAGCAGGGGCAAGAAAAGGACGCAACCGGTTTCGAAGGCCAAGCGCCGTCATACCAAATGGCATCAGGATACAGCCGTCGAACAGCTCCAATTCCTCTCCCTTCGCAAGAGAATGAATTTCGTCAAAAAAAGCTTGGTAGGTTTCCTGGGTCTTGGTAAACCGATAGGCGATCAGCGTAGTCATGAAGTCAGCTCCTTTTTCTTAGTGTGCGAAAAAGAAGGGCAGACATACTTATGAGGGCATCTTAAAACGAGATGGCTTTTCGCCGCTTGTTTCTTTTGATTGGTTTGGTATGAGAATCGGCCGCAGCGAACAAAATACTCTAGGAAAGAAAAAAAGAATGTGCTACAATGAGGGAAAGAATATCCGTCTTTTGGAGGTGAAAGTATGGAAAATTGGTCTGCGCTTACCTTGGCAGCGGCTGGGACTGGCTTTACCTTTCTCATGACTGCGTTTGGTTCGGCCACTGTATTTTTATTCGGCGGCGGAATCGGACGAAAAGCGGAACGGATTTTTCTAGGGTTTGCCGCCGGGGTCATGATTGCGGCATCCATCTGGTCGCTTCTGATCCCTGCCGTGGAAATGGCGGAGGAGCAGGGACAGGTTGGTTGGATTCCCGCCGCGGGAGGTTTTGTACTGGGCGGATTGTTCCTTTTGGTACTCGACCGGCTGTTGCCCCATCTGCACCCAGGTGAAAACGAACCGGAAGGAGTCCGATCGTCCTTTAAGCGCACCACCATGCTGGTGTTCGCCGTCACCCTTCATAATATTCCGGAAGGCCTGGCGGTAGGCCTTGCCTGCGGGCTGGCAGCCCAAGGGGTGGACAGTACGGTTACCGTTACTTCGGCGGCTGTTTTGGCCCTTGGCATGGGGCTGCAAAATTTCCCGGAAGGCGCCGCCATATCCTTGCCGCTGAAAAAAGAAGGCTTATCCAGCACAAAATCCTTTCTATACGGAGCTCTATCCGGAATTGTGGAACCGATTGCAGGTATCATTGGCGTACTGCTGGTGGGCAGCGTCACTGGCATCATGCCCTGGCTGCTGGCTTTTGCCGCAGGTGCGATGATTTACGTGGTGGTGGAAGAACTGATTCCGGAAGCCCATCTGGGAGAACATTCGCATACTGGGACCGCCGGGGTGATGCTCGGCTTTCTCATTATGATGATCTTAGATGTAGCCTTGGGATAAAAAAGGGGCTGAAAAAATTTGCACCTATTATACAAAATAAATGTTTTGTATAATAGGTGAGAGCAAAAACCTTTAAGGAGGCTCTCATCTTGGCAAACCATAACATTTACGAGCAAGCACCGGTGCCCATTCGTAACTTTCTCGGATACCTGGAAACCACCCGCAACAAGTCGCCGTCCACGGTGGAAGAATATTTTATGGATCTGCGCACCTTTTTCCGGTTCATCAAATGGCAGCGTGGTTTGGTACCAAAGGACGCGAACTTTGAAGCCATTCCAATTGATGATGTGGATATGGATTTGATTCGTTCGGTTACGCTGACGGACGCCTATGAGTTTTTCCGGTATGCCCGTGTGGAGCGTCATAACCAGGCGGCGGCAAGGGCGCGGAAGGTTTCCAGTCTAAAATCCTTTTTTCAGTATTTAGCAGTTAAGGCACCCGAGTCCATGCGGTTGGAGGAAAATCCAGTCAAAGAGCTGGACGTGCCCCACCAGCGAAAATCGCTGCCCAAATATCTGACGCTCGAGCAATCGCTGGAGTTGCTTAACAGCGTAGACGGCGCCCACAAAGAACGAGATTACTGTATTTTGACGATGCTGTTAAACTGTGGTCTGCGTTTGTCCGAATTAGTGGGATTAAATGGAAAAGACATTCGCACCGATCACACCATGCGTGTAGTCGGAAAAGGAAATAAGGAACGAACGGTATATCTCAACCAAGCGTGTCTGGACGCGTTGGATCGGTATTGGAAGGTGCGTGCAGAGGAAGCGAAGGTAATCGTAGACCGGGAAGCTTTGTTTCTCAGCAGCCGCGGGAAACGGATCAGCCCGAAGACCGTACAGGCCATGGTGTACGCCAACCTAAAGAAAATTGGCCTGGACGGACAGGGCTATTCGGTCCATAAGCTTCGCCATACCGCCGCTACTCTGATGTACCAGCACGGCAACGTGGATATCCGGGCGCTCAAGGAAATATTGGGGCATGAAAATCTGGCCACCACGGAAATCTATACCCATATTGTGGACGAACAGCTGCAAAAGGCGGTGGACGCCAATCCTTTGGCCCATGTAAAGCCGCGAAAAGAAAAAGAACCGGAATGAGAAATTCCATTCCGGTTCTTTTTCTTTAAAACAATTCGACTATCCAGTTGATGATGCTGTCGGAAAAAATTACGACTGCAGTAATGATCGCCAGCAACACTACCACAAACAGAACCTTTCCGATGGTCGCCCCAATCCCCGTCTGCTTGGGCGATTCTTCCAGTTGAGCCTTTGGCGTATTCTGAAGCTCTTTTTCTTCCGGCATCTGTCTCCCCCTCTTCGTTTTCCTTTGGTGTTATTATACCTGGATTGGGGCCGGATTACAATCGACG
Organism: Clostridiales bacterium; assembly: GCA_018364155.1. GTDB lineage: Bacteria > Bacillota > Clostridia > Oscillospirales > Acutalibacteraceae > Solibaculum_A. The sequence continues at coordinate 214,133 of JAGZMM010000001.1, read as the reverse complement.
TTCTTATATTTTTTTCATTTTCTGCAATTTCCTCTTGAAATATAGCGGAAAACCGTGTAGTATATAGGTAAAGGCAATGGCGCCTCCCAATAAAAGGGAGAACTGCGCCCTTTTTTTATGTCTATTCATATTCTAAGGAGGTTTTTCCAGTATGTCATATGTCAGTGAAGTCCTTGAGGAACTGATCCGCAAAAACCCGGGTGAAAAAGAGTTCCACCAGGCGGCGACCGAGGTTCTGACCACGTTGGAGCCGGTCATCGAGAAAAACCCGCAGTTTCAGAAAGCCGCGCTTTTGGAGCGCCTTGTGGAGCCGGAGCGTCAGTTGAAGTTCCGCGTACCGTGGGTGGACGATAAGGGTAACGTCCAGGTAAACGTGGGCTACCGGGTGGAGTTCAACAGCGCCATCGGTCCCTATAAGGGCGGTCTGCGGTTCCATCCTTCGGTAAACATTGGCATCATCAAGTTCCTGGGCTTTGAGCAGATTTTCAAGAATTCCCTGACCGGCCTGCCCATCGGCGGCGGCAAGGGCGGTTCTGACTTTGATCCCAAGGGCAAGTCGGACAACGAAGTGATGGCCTTCTGCCAGAGCTTTATGACGGAACTCTACCGCCACATCGGCGCAGATACCGACGTGCCCGCCGGTGATATTGGCGTTGGCGGCCGTGAGATCGGTTACCTGTATGGCCAGTATAAGCGCATCACCAATCGCTACGAAAGCGTTCTGACCGGCAAGGGCCTGACCTACGGCGGTTCTCTCGCCCGTAAGGAAGCGACCGGCTATGGTCTGGTTTATATCACTGCAGAAATGCTGCGTGCCCACAACGACACGCTTGCAGGCAAGAAGGTCGTCGTGTCTGGCTCCGGTAACGTGGCCATCTACGCTACTGAGAAGGCCCAGCAGCTGGGCGCGAAGGTGGTTGCCCTGTCCGATTCCAACGGATGGGTATATGACGAGGAAGGCATTGATCTTGCTCTTGTTAAGGAGATCAAGGAAGTGCGCCGCGGCCGTATCAAGGAATACGTACAGACCCGCACCAACGCAGAGTACCACGAGGGCAAGGGCATCTGGACCATTCCCTGTGACGTAGCTCTCCCCTGCGCCACTCAGAACGAACTGAACGGCGACGACGCCCGTACTCTGATTAAGAACGGCGTCCTTGCGGTTGCGGAAGGCGCCAACATGCCTTCTACCCTGGAAGCAACTGAGGAATTCCTCAAGAATAAGATCATGTATATTCCCGGCAAGGCGGCAAACGCTGGCGGCGTAGCCACCTCTGCGCTGGAAATGAGCCAGAATGCCCAGCGTCTGAGCTGGTCCTTTGAAGAAGTGGACCAGAAGCTGCAGGGCATCATGGTCAATATCTACCGCCAGATTTCTGAGGCGGCTGCCGCTTACGACGCGCCCGGTAACTTTGTGCTCGGCGCTAACATTGCTGGCTTCCTGAAGGTTGCCAACGCGATGATGGACCAGGGCGTTGTGTAAGGAAATTGCATAGAAAAGGCAGGTTTGCTTTAGGCAAGCCTGCCTTTTTCTTTTGTCGTGTTGTTTTTTGGCCAACTTCCGGTAAGATAGAAAAAGGAGGCGATCCGTTATGTTCATAAAAAGGCTATTTGGAAAATCGGCGGGTTCCATTGGGATAGTCGGCGGGGCAGACGGCCCTACTGCGATCAATCTGTGCAAAAACGAGCGAGAAACGGAAGCCTTTTTGCAGCAAGCAGCAGAGAATGCCACTGCGAACCTGCGCTCCTTGTCTGACCTGATCGCCTATCTCAAAAACGAATACCATGCAGTCCAATGCCCCCTCTCCGCCGGGCAGCTTTTGATGCTGAAAGTCAATGTCATCCGAAACCACTATCCTCATCTTTTGACTCTTCCCCCTCCCCTTTCCGCTCATCCCAGTCGTCGGGAGCTACGGCGCTATTTTAAAGAGGATACCTCGTTTGAGCAAGCGCGTAAATATCCAGCCGAAGAATTGGGCCTTTCCTTTTTTGCTTACCGGGTTTCTGCCCAATCCATCCGGTCAAAGCTTTCCTGCGACTGCCGGGAGGATGCGGTGGTTCAGATGGAGCTAAAATCGGAGTATCTCTGCATGGAAAACGGCTGCGATGCATTTCACCGAGATCTGATTTTGTGGAGAGGTGTTTGCGAAGAGGACATTGTGAACAAAACTCCGCGGTTTTACAGCTATGCTTATGCCAAAAAGGAACGCGGCGACTGGTGATAACACTACTAATCTAAATAAAAAGAGCTCCTGGTCATGATGAAACGTGACCAGGAGCTCTTTTTATTTACTCTGCAACACCGCGCCTTTGTCCGCAGAGGACACCATGCCGGCGTACCGCTTGATGTAACCGGTAACCTCTCTGGGAGGCTTAATCTGCATATTCTTTGTACGTTTTGCCATCTCCTCTTCGGAGACTTCAAGGTCGATGCGATAATGGGGAATGTCAATGGAAACCATATCCCCTTCCTTGATGTAGGCAATGGGGCCGCCACGGGCGGCTTCCGGAGAGATATGGCCAATGGCGGCTCCTCTGGTGGCGCCAGAGAAACGTCCGTCGGTAATGAGGGCCACCTGCTTATCGAGCCCCATCCCTGCAATCGCCGAAGTAGGCGACAGCATTTCCCGCATTCCGGGACCGCCGGAGGGACCTTCGTACCGGATGACCACCACGTCGCCCGCTTTGATCTTCCCTGCATAAATGGCAGCGATGGCTTCCTCCTCGCTGTCAAATACCCGGGCGGGACCCTTATGAACAAGCATCTCTTTGGCTACCGCGCTTCGTTTGACCACCGCTCCACTTGGCGCGATGGAGCCGAAGAGCACTGCAATCCCTCCCGTTTCGGAATAAGGCGTCTGAACCGGCCGGATTACGTTTGGATTGAGAACCTTTGCTCCTTTTATTGCCTCGCCCATAGTCACCCCGTAAATGGTGTTCGCGTCCAGTTCGATTAACCCCTTCTTATTGAGCTCGCTCATCACCGCATACACCCCACCGGCTTGGTACAAATCCTGCATATGATGGTGCCCTGCCGGCGCCAGATGACAGAGATTGGGCGTTTTTGCACTGATTTCGTTTACCTTCTTAAGATCGAAGGGTACCCCTGCCTCATTGGCAATTGCAGCCAAATGAAGCATAGAATTGGTGGAGCAACCTAAGGCCATATCCACCGTAAACGCATTGTGAAACGCTTTTTCGTTGAGAATGTCCAGGGCGGTAATGTTCTCATTCACCAGGGAAAGAATCCGTTCTCCGGTGGCCTTTGCCTGGCGCAGCCGATGGGCGTAAACGGCAGGGATGGTGCCGTTGCCCGAAAGGGCGATGCCCAGCGCTTCACACAGGCAGTTCATGGAGTTGGCGGTGAACATACCCGAACAGGAGCCGCAGCCGGGGCAAGCGTTGTCTTCGAAATAAGAAAGCCGGTCTTCGTCCATATTGCCCGCCATATAAGCGCCGACCGCTTCAAAGACGCTGTTTAGGTCCATGGCCTTTCCTTCGTCGGAAGTCAAAGAAAGCATGGGGCCTCCGGAAATAAAAATGGAGGGCAAATTGAGGCGAGCCGCTGCCATCAGCATACCGGGAACGATTTTATCGCAGCTAGGGAGAAACACCAGGCCGTCAAAGCAGTGAGCACGGGCCATACATTCTACGCTGTCGGCGATCAGCTCCCGGGACGCCAGGGAATACTTCATTCCCGTATGTCCCATAGAAATACCGTCACACACGGCGATGGTATTAAACTCCACCGGCGTGCCCCCCGCTGCCAGAATTCCGTCCTTGACTGCCCGGGAAATCTGTTGCAGATGAACATGGCCGGGTACGATCTCGTTGAAGGAATTGACCACGCCGATAAGCGGCTTTTTGATTTGGCTGTCGGTATAGCCGATGGCTTTGAGAAGGGATCGGTGCGGCGCGCGCTCGGGGCCCTTCTTGATTTGGTCGCTAATCATGGAAACTTCACTCCGTTTCGCCGCTTCGCACCGGCAGAGATTTCATGATGGAAAAAACCCAGGTTCGCGAAGAACCTCCCTGGGAACGATAGGCATTGCGCCTGGGGCGATTTTACCCCAGGCGCAGCAAAAGAGCCAAACGTTTATTTGCCCGGCTTCCAGCTCATCTTCTCACGCAGCTCGGCGCCCACCTTCTCCACCGGATGGTTGGCTTCCATTCTGCGGGTGGCGTTGAAGTAGGGACGGTTTGCCTTGTTTTCCAGAAGCCAGTTGCGTGCAAAGGTGCCGTTCTGGATTTCGGTGAGGACCTTCTTCATTTCCTTCTTGGTTTCCTCCGTGATGATACGATTGCCCACCGTGTAATCGCCGTACTCAGCCGTGTCGCTGATGGAATAGCGCATCATGGAAAGGCCGCCCTGCACCACCAGGTCAATGATCAGCTTCATCTCATGGACGCATTCGAAGTACGCGTTCTCCGGCTGATATCCGGCCTCCACCAAGGTCTCAAAGCCCGCCTTCATCAGTGCGGAAACACCGCCGCACAAAACCGCCTGCTCGCCAAAGAGATCGGTTTCGGTTTCTTCCCGAAACGTAGTCTGCAGGATACCTGCTCTCGCGCCGCCGATGCCCTGGGCATAAGCCAGCGCGAGCTGGAGCGCATTGCCGGTAGCGTCCTGCTCCACCGCCACCAGATCCGGGACGCCCTTGCCCTCGAGATACTGGCTGCGAACGGTATGACCAGGGCCCTTGGGCGCCACCATGATGACATTGACGTCCGCTGGAGGCACGATCTGGCCGTAATGGATATTAAAGCCATGGGCAAAGGCCAGAGTCATACCGGCACGCAGATAAGGGGCGATGTCCTTTTCATAAAGGGCCGGCTGCTTTTCGTCGTTGACCAGGATCATGACGAGGTCGGCCTGCTTTACGGCATCGGCGGTGTTCATCACCGTCAGGCCCGCATCCTTGGCCTTCTGGGCGGACTTGGAACCCTCATACAGGCCCACAATGACCTTCACGCCGCTGTCATGCAGGTTAAGAGCATGGGCGTGTCCCTGGCTGCCGTAACCGACAACTGCCACCGTCTTGTCCTTGAGCAGGTCCAGGTTGCAATCCTTTTCGTAGTACATCGTTGCCATAGTGAATTTCCCCTTTATCAAATAGATTTAAAAAACCTTTGCGAACCCAATATGGTATCATTCCCCGGTTGCCAGACAGGAGGTACCCCGCCCGATGGCCGTTACGCCGGTACGGCACATTTCGATGATGCCGAAAGGCCGGACGTATTCAATAAACGCGTTGAGCTTGGAAGCCTCGCCGGTAATCTCAATACCGATGGATTTTGGCGTAAAATCCACCGCCTTGGCGCGGAAGACGTGAACCGCCTCCATGATTTCCGCCCGGTGTCCGTTCCTAGCGTCCACCTTAATGAGCATCAGCTCTCGAGTCACCGTGTTTTCCGGTTCCATGAGCTGAATTTTTCGGACTTCGTGAAGCTTTCCCAGCTGCTTGACGATTTGGTCCTTGATGTAGTCGTCACCGGTTGCCATAATCGTCATGCGGGAAAACGCCGGGTTTTCCGTCTCTCCCACGGTAAGGGAATCAATATTGAATCCCCGCCGGGAAAAGAGTCCCGATACCCGCGTAAGTACGCCGAACCGGTTTTGCACGATGACGCTCAAGACAAACTGTTCTTGTTCCATTGTCTTTCCCTCTTTCCTTTAAAAGTAAAGGTTTGTGTGTCTTCTGCCGCACCGGACCGGTTATTTGAGCATAATGTCGTCGATGGTGCCGCCGGGCGGAATCATCGGAAGCACCTTTTCGTCCGGATGAATGATGCAGTCGATAAGCACCGGGCCCCGGGTTTCCATCGCCTCGCGATAGGCGGCATCCACTTGCGCCTGATTCGTCACCCGAATTCCCTTGGCGCCGAAGGCCTCGGCTAACTTGACAAAATCGGTCTGTGGGTCCAAAGTGGTGTTCGAATACCGCTGGCCGTAGAACAGGGTCTGCCATTGACGGACCATACCCAGCACGCCGTTGTTCATCACTACGATCACCAGAGGCAACCGGTTGGCTACAGCGGTGGACATTTCGTTTAAGTTCATATGAAAGCTGCCATCGCCGGTGAAGAGGACGGTGCGTTTCTCCCCGTTGGCTATACAGGAACCGATGGCGGCACCCATACCGAAGCCCATCGTTCCAAGACCTCCGGAGGTAATGAAGGAACGAGGCTTTGAAAAGGGGTAGTACTGGGCGGTCCACATCTGGTGCTGGCCCACATCGGTAGCTACTAAGATGTCATCTCCCAGAATCCGATTAGCTGCCTGAATGACGTACTGAGGGCTCAGCCCCAAAAAGACTTCCTGGTTTTCCTTCTCGTAAGCCCGCATGGTTTCCACCTGCGCCTTCCACTCTTCGTGGGTTTGCGGAGAAAGGAGGGCGCACAGCCGAGCCAGGATATCTTTAATGTTGCCGATGAGGGATTTTTGGGCCGGGATGTTCTTGCCGATTTCGGCCGGATCAATGTCAATATGAAGAACCTGGGCTTTCTTTGCGAATTCATCCTTGTTTCCGGTAGCCCGGTCGCTGAACCGAGTGCCCACCGCAATGATCAAATCCGCTTCCGCCATGGCCTTCGAGGCCGCGTATCTGCCGTGCATTCCCGTCATCCCCAGAAAACCAGGATAACTGCTCGCAACGGCAGAAAGCCCCATCATACTTGTACCGATGGGAGCATCAATCCGGTCAGCAAAGGAAAGAAGCTCCTTGGACGCATCGGCACTGACGATACCGCCGCCGCTGTAGAGGAAGGGTCGTTTGGACTCGGCAACCATCTTCGCAGCCTGCACCAATTCCTCCTGTGTGGGGCTTTGGAAGGGATCCGGCGCAACCTCTCCTCCCTGCACATAGTCGCAAAGAGCGATCTGCACGTCCTTTGGCACGTCAATGAGCACCGGACCCGGCCGCCCGGACTTTGCAATCTGGAAGGCCTCGCGGATGGTGTCCTCCAAAACCTTTACATCTTTGACAATGTAATTGTGCTTGGTAATCGGCATGGTGATGCCGGCAATGTCCACCTCCTGGAAGCTGTCCCGTCCGATGAGAGGCAGGGGGACATTTCCGGTAATGGCGACCATGGGAGTGGAGTCGAGATACGCGGTAGCGATACCGGTAACTAAGTTAGACGCACCCGGCCCAGAGGTGGCGATGACCACACCAACCTTGCCTGTGGAACGGGCGTATCCGTCCGCCGCGTGGGCCGCGCCCTGCTCGTGGGCGGTAATGACGTGCCGGATTCGGTCGCTTGCCTTATAAAGCTCGTCGTAAATGTTGAGAACCTGGCCTCCCGGATATCCAAATACCGTGGTTACCCCCTGACTGATCAGCGTTTCCACGATTATCTGCGCGCCCGGCATTTTCATCATCATCATTCCCTTACCATTTCATTGATCGCTTGCGAGTTTTTCTTATATCTACGAAAAAACCCCGCAGTGAAAATTTCACTGCGGGGCCTGTAGCCATTCCAATACGCGTCCTAGTCCGCGCGAACGGGAACCGGTCTTTTGTTTGCAGTGAAACGCAAAGAAGCATTAATTCCTACCAGTACTACGAGTACGAGGAAAATAATGCTAATTACAATATTTACATTTGCAAACAAAGTCCACATCATAACTGTAATCTCCAAATCGGACCTTCCAGTCCCTTTATTTGCTGCTAGTTTAGCACAGGTTATTCCCCCTGTCAAACCCTTTGGCCGCATTTTTTTACAAAAACCAAAAAAAGGGCATGAGCTACAAATGTGCCCATGCCCGTGGAAGAATTTTTGGTATTTTGAAAGAAAATGCTCTCTGAATATCAAACCGCCGCGGAAACTCCCCTCAAAACAGAGAAATATGCAGGAAACGGCTGTGTATCATGCAGTTACTGCACGGTAATGCTCACGGAATAGGCCGCTGCATCTCCCTGAATCCAGCAGGAATCCTTCCCCTTTACCCGAATCCAACTGACCGGAGTGGTAGCTTTCCCTGCCGCGGTGGGCTTTCCTCCCATGTCAATGACCGCAACCACGTCCCCTTCCTCCGCCGTATTCAGCAGGCTTGCGGGACCCACGACCGTCACATTGGCAAGCTGCTGCTCATCGGGCGTGATGGTCATCCCGTCAGGGGCATTGAGCACCACAAACTGGCTGATGTTAAAGCTGCGTGAGGTCAAACTACTGCCGTCAACGGTCACCGTCACCGAAACAATGGTGGAGTTGTTATTTTTAATGCCGGACAGCTTTTCCAAAGCGGCGGCGATGTCAAAGTCAAACTGGGAGCCGGCACCGATTTCGTTAAAGTCAATGGTTCCCACCACCAGCTTCTCTAAGTTGTCGATGTCGTCCGGCCGGCCATATAGCTCAATCTCCGTAACGGGGGAAATGGTGTATGTGAGCGGACTATTCTCATAATCCGCCGGCACGTTCTTAAACTCCACCGTCAACGGCACCTTTTTGATCTTCTGCACCCCGATGGTCACGTCCATTTCCGTATACTGGGGCTGCACGCCGGTAATCAGGTTTCCATCGGCATCCAGAAGCTGAATGGCGCTCGTCACCTTGGTGGCGGAGGAAATGGGGCCTGGCTGCTCCGGCGTGACGGCGACTACCCGTTTGATGCGGTCCACCAATTGCCTGGAACCGGTTACGGAAATCTGTGGATAATCGGAAACGGGGCTTTCCTTTTTGTACCCGTCTGCTGCCGTGATGTTCGAGTCGTCGATTTCCACCGTAAACTCTCGGGTAATGTGAATTTCCACCTGGAAGGTCACGGTTTCCGAGGACTTTCGTACCTCAGTAATGCCGTCGGGATAGGTAATCAGCACCCGCTTGGTCTGCTCCCCTTCGCTTTCAATGCTGCTGACGTCGCTGGGACGCACCGATACCTGAATATCATCCACCGAAAGCTTTGCAATGTCGAACCGTCCGCCCTGGACCACAATTTCATCGATCACCGGAGGATTGTCCTGGGAAACCCGGAAGCCTTGCTCGACCTGGGAATCGGTAAACGCCACATCTACAGGGACGTTGCGGAAGGTCCGCGTTTCCTCCGGATAGACCACCAGCACCATGAAAAACCACAGACCGATGGCACAGACGATCGAAAAAATCAGGACAAACCGGTTGTCGTAGAAAAGCCGGCCGATCTTAATGTCCCGCAGATGAAACTCCTTGCGTACCTTCTTTTCCTTGGGAGGGCGAGGCGCCTTTTTTTGTTTTTCCCTGCTCATTTGTTTCTCCCCTTCCAGAAGGATGGCTTGTCCTTGGAGCCATCGGCGTTTTTCTCATCCAAAAGCGCCGCGTCCAGCACCGCTTTGAGGGTATCCACGCTGATGCTGCGCCGCAGCACGCCTTTTTCCGCCACGGAAATGGAGCCCGTCTCCTCCGAGACCACCACAACCATAGCATCGGAATTCTCACTCATACCAAGCGCCGCCCGATGCCGGGTGCCAAGCTCGGTGCTGATTTCCCGGTTTTGAGACAGCGGCAGGATACAGGCGGCTGCATAAACCTTTCCGTCCCGGATGACCATGGCGCCGTCATGAAGCGGCGCCTTGTTGTAAAAGACGTTGCAGATAAGCTCCGGGCTCGGTGAAGCATCCACAATGGTGCCGGAATTGATGATGTCTCCAAGCTTGATTTCCCGTTCAAAAATAATAAGTGCTCCCATCCGCTGGCGTTGCAGGATGGTACAAGAATCACACACCGCCTTGATGGCGTGACGGATGTTCGCCGCATCGTCCTCTCCTGAGGAGCTCAGGATGTTGAGCTTTCCGATGCGGGTACGCCCCATCTGCTCGAGCACCCGCCGCAGCTCCGGCTGGAACACAATCAACAGTGCCAAAAGCCCGATCTGAAAGACATTGGTCATAATGTACTTGAAGGTTTTTAGATCAAAATAGTTAGCCAGGGCCGCCATGACGATCAGGATCAGAATGCCCTTTACCAGCGTCTCCGCTCTCGTTTCGCGCACGAGCTTGATGGCGTTATAAATAATAAAGGCGACGATCGCAATGTCTGCCAAATCGTTGAGATGCACGGTGTTGAACATGATCTCAAAGCTGTTGGCAATGGTGCTGAAAAATTCCGCCATGTTTGTTCTTCCCTTCGTGCGTAGTCCTTTTCGTTCCGATATCCGATGAAAGAGTGCCGCCGACTGGCTAGACGGCGGCAGCGCATTTTAAACGTGTATCGTGCGGCGATAACCGCAGCAAAATCACGGACATTTCCATACTCCTATTTTATCATACCCCGTGGGTTTTGCATAGTGCTTCCCTGATTTTTCATGACCTGCCCGATGATTTTTACAAACGTGTCGATTTCCCCCGGTTGGGTAAAAGCGGAAGGCGCCGCACGCACGGTCCCGGTCTGAAGCGTCCCATAAGCCTGGTGGGCCGCCGGAGCACAGTGATACCCCGCCCGCAGAGCAACGCCCTTCTTGCCTAAAATGGAGGCAACCTCGGTGCTGTCATACCCTTCCAAATTAAACGAAAGCACCGGCACACAGGCTCCCGCCTGCGGCCGTGGCGTATACAAAAGTACTCCGTTCATCCGGCAAAGCCGATCGTAAAGCCGGCTCATCAGTCCCAGTTCATGCTGGTAAATGCGGTGGATTCCCTTGCTCTTTACAAAGTCCATCCCCGCCTTGAGACCGAAAATGGCAGCCGTGTTCAGGGTACCCGATTCGTGCCGTTCGGGCATGTAATCCGGCTGCTCCATGGCTAAGGAGCTGCTTCCCGTACCGCCTTCCATCAGCGTACCGAGCGCTTCTCCATAAGGAGTCAGCAGCATTCCCGTGCTCAAGGGACTATAAAGCCCCTTGTGTCCGGGCATACACAGAAAATCAATGCCGCAATCCTTCATATCGATGGGCACAAGCCCCGCCGACTGAGCGGCATCCACCAAAAATAAAATTCCCCTGCTCTTTGCCAAAGCGCCGATGGCCCGGATGGGAAGAAGGGTACCGAATACATTGGAGGCGTGGATGCAGGCAATCAGCTTTGTATTGACATTGACGGCCATGGCGAAGGAGCTGACCGTGGCCTCATCGTTTCCCGGGAACACCTTTGCCACACTGTAGGTGATTCCTCTTTCCTTCAAGGCGTTTAACGGGCGCATGACGGCGTTATGCTCCAAATTGGATACCACCACATGGTCCCCCGGCTTTAGCATGCCCTTTAAAACGATGTTGATTGCATGGGTACAGTTTTGGGTAAAAACCACGCATTCCGGTCCGGGCGCACCGAATAGGCCTGCCGCCGTCTTTCTGCATTCATAAATAGCGTCCGAAGACCGCAGGCTCATTTCATAGCCGCCCCGGCCGGGATTCGAGCCGAGGCGGCGCATTCCATTGTCAACAGCGGCAAGCACCGCCGGGGGTTTGGGCCAGGTAGTCGCGGCATTATCCAAGTAAATCATAGGCCGTTCGCCTCATAGGTGCCCAACACCCGGATGCCGGCCTCCTTAAGCAGGCGTACCGCACGGTCGGTATCTCCCTGGACCTTCAGGCTATAGCCGCAGCCGTAGGGATCGTTTGTTTTCGGCGTGCGTTCAATGCTGGAACGAATACCCTCCTCCATCAAAATATCCCGCCCCATCTGGGCATGGGTGACGGAGCTGATCATAATCCTCGTGGAACTCATGTTCACTCACCTCTATCAGAATTGCCGCCTCAGTCAGCATGCGGCAAACAGAAGAATAGATAGTACCGCAGTACCATCCTATGCAAGAGAGGAGTGAAGTGAAACACCAAAAAATTACCGTTCATCCTCCCGGTATAGGAGACACACGGCATGGGCGGCGATGCCCTCTCCCCTTCCGGAAAAGCCCAGGCCCTCCCCGGTGGTGGCTTTTACGCTCACGCAGTCCTCCCCGATCCGGCAGCACTTGGCGATGTTGCGGCACATCTGGTCGATATAGGGGCTCATTTTGGGCGCCTGGGCGATGATGGTGGCGTCAATGTTGCCGATTTGATAGCCGAGCCCCTTCAAGAGCACCACGATGTGGGAAAGGAGCTGGTCGATGCTGTCCACATTTTTATACTGAGGGTCGGTATCTGGGAACAGAGCGCCGATGTCACGCAGTTTGGCTGCTCCCAAAAGAGCGTCGCAGACGGCGTGAACCAGCACATCCGCGTCCGAATGGCCCAAAAGGCCAGTTTCAAACGGGATCTCCACCCCGCCCATAATCAGCCGGCGGCCTTCCACCAGCCGGTGCACGTCGTATCCATGACCGATGCGAAAAGAATATGCCATGCGTTGCCCCGCCTTTCTAAACGTTTCACCAGAGTATTTTGTATTCTACTACGACTATTATAATATAATTATTTTACAATTACCAGACGGCAGATTCGGTTGAATTTATGCGGCTTTTCTCCTATAATAAAAAAGAAATACCCGTTTTCCCACACAACTGTTTTTCGGGAAAAAACCCATTGGAAGGAAGGAAGAAAAATGGGCGACCGCTTTGACAATCCCTCTTATTATATCAACCGGGAACTCTCTTGGCTGGAGTTTAACAGCCGTGTAATGATGCAGGCGTTAAACCCGGGAAACCCCGTTTTTGAACAGATGAAGTTTTTATCCATCACCTCGACGAATCTGGATGAGTTTTTTATGATCCGGGTCGCGTCGGTGCGCGACCAGCTCCACGCCGGCTATAAAAAGCTGGATGCGGCGGGGCTCACTCCCAAAAAGCAGCTTTCCCTGATCTCCCGGCGCACCCATATTTTGATGGACGAAATGTACGGCATTTACCGCAACAGCATTCTGCCCGAGCTTTCCCGCAATGACATCCGTTTCCTCCATCCCAGCGAGCTGGAGGAAAACCAGATGGAGAAGCTCTCCCGTTACTTTGAGACGGAAATTTTCCCGGTTCTTACGCCTATGGCGGTGGATTCCTCCCGCCCCTTCCCTCTCATCCTGAGCAAGAGTCTCAACATCGGCCTGCTGCTGGAGGGAAAGGACGACGAACCGGTTTTTGCCACCGTACAGGTTCCCTCGGTACTCCCACGCCTCATTGATATTTCCGATCCCGACGGCGAGGGAAAGGATTTCGTTCTGCTCGAAGATGTCATCGCTATGCACATCGGGCAGTTATTCGACGGGCGCAAAATCATCGCCTGCAATCCCTACCGCATCACCCGCAATGCGGACCTGACCTTTGACGAAGAGGAAGCGGAGGACCTGCTGGCGGAGATCAAACGCTCCCTGCGCATGCGCAAATGGGGCTCGGTCATTCGCCTGGAAACCGATTACAATGTGGACGACCGGCTGCTCTCCGTGCTTAAAAAGGAACTGGAGGTCAGCAAGGACGAGATTTATTTTATCAACGGCCCTCTAAACCTGGACTTTCTGATGAAAGAGCTCTACAACACACCCGGCTACGAGACGCTGCGCTACCATCCCTTGGTACAGGGAACCAGCGTACAGTTCGGAGAGGATCTAAACCCCTTCGAGCTAGTAAAGCAACGGGACATTCTTCTTCATCATCCTTACCAGTCCTTTGAACCGGTGGTCAAGCTTCTCGAATACGCTGCAGCCGACCCGAATGTCCTGGCCATCAAGCAAACGCTTTACCGGGTCAGCGGTCATTCTCCGGTGGTGTCCGCTTTGGCAAAGGCGGCGGAAGCAGGCAAACAGGTGACGGTGCTGCTGGAAGTGAAGGCACGCTTTGACGAGGAGAATAACATTCAGTGGGGCCTTACCCTGGAAAAGGCGGGCTGCCATGTGATCTACGGCCTGCCGGGGCTGAAAACCCACAGCAAAATCACCCTGGTAGTGCGAAGAGAAAACGGTGCTACCAAGCGGTATGTGCATCTTGGCACCGGCAATTACAACGATGTAACCGCAAAAATCTATACCGATTACGGTCTTTTTACCTGTGACGAGCAGATCGGGCAGGACGCCACTTCATTTTTCAATACTCTGACCGGGTATTCAGTGCCCTTTGCCATGAAAAAGCTTATTTCCGCTCCCACCCAGCTGCGCCCTTATCTGACGAATTTGATCGACAAGGCCACCGACTGCGCAAAGACAGGCAAACGGGCGGAAATCTTTATCAAAATGAATTCCCTCGTGGATACCGAACTTATCGAGCACCTGTACCGCGCCTCCTGCGCAGGGGTGAAAATCCGGCTGCTGGTGCGGGGAATCTGCTGCCTGCGCCCGGATATGGAAGGTGTCAGTGAAAACATTGAGGTGCATTCCATTGTAGGCCGCTTTCTGGAGCACAGCCGGGTGTACTATTTCGACTGCGACGGGCAGACGGAGCTTTACCTGTCCAGCGCCGACATGATGCCACGCAACATGGATCGGCGAGTGGAACTTCTTTTCCCGGTGGAGGATCCGGCCATTGCCGCACGGATTCTCGATGAAATGAAGCTTTATTGGACAGACACCGCCCAAACCTCGGTGATGTACGAGGACGGCACCTACCACTCTCTGGCGGATACGGCGGATACCCTTATAAACGCGCAGGAAATCCTGCTTCGCCGGTATGCCGGAGAAGACGCGTATGACGAATGATCGGATAGAGTCGTTCATATAAATAAACAGAAAAGATGGTACGCGGCAGAACCTTTCTGCCGCGTACTTATGTGTGATACAAGGGGAAGTTTTCTTCTTTTCCATGCAAATAGGTCTTTCTTGTTTCCAGTGGCGGCGGAAAGACAGACGGAGCTCTCTAATTTCGGCCGCTGGAGCAAGGAAGGACCTATGAACATCATCAGCATTCTGATTACAGCGGTAGGTCTGTCGATGGACGCCTTCGCCGTATCCATTACAAACGGCATGTGCACCCGTTATCTGCGGTTTCGTGACGCGCTGAAAATGGCGTTGAGCTTCGGCATATTCCAGGCGCTCATGCCGATCATCGGGTACTTTGCCGGCATCACCTTCAGCGATAAAATCGCCAGTATCGACCATTGGGTCGCCTTTGTCCTTTTGGCCTTTATCGGCGGGAAAATGATCTACGAAACCCTCAAGGAAAAAGATCTGGACCAGGAAGCATGTCAGCGTGGTCCGCTGCGGCTGCGTATGCTGCTGGTCCTTTCCGTCGCCACCAGCATCGATGCGCTGGCCGTGGGGGTAAGCTTTGCGCTTTTAAATACGAACATATGGCAGGCGGCCGGCCTCATCGGCCTGACCACCTTTGTCATCTGCCTGCCGGCGGCGTACATCGGGAAAAAGTTCGGCACTCTCTTTAAGAGAAAAGCAGAGATATTCGGCGGCGTCATCCTGATTTTGATCGGCCTGAAAATTCTGATTGAAGGATTGCTTGGATAGCAGACAAAAAGCTGAGTAAATTTGTTTTTTGTCTGTCGCCGCTTCCTCTATAGGAAGACGCGCGTTGTTCCCCTATACTGCCAAAAGTCCCGCAAACACATGTGTTTGCGGGACTTTTTTCTCTGTTACTTTGCATGTATTCTCGTAAGAGTCCTCCTGGAAAACAGACATCCGGCGTGAAGGCTTCGCTCCAGTTTGACTTTTCGGCTTTTCCGTCCATACACTCCTACATAGACCACCTCATCGATCTCGTAATCGTCCTTGGCGATATAACCCGATACCCATAATTAAAATTTCCGCCGAAGAAGTGGCGATGAGGACCGCTCCGGTGGCGCTTTATTCAAAGATGGAACGCTGGCGCTTGCTCATTTTTTCCCTGCGGGCCTTGGTGGCCGCTTCATCCACCTGGTATCCGCCCTTCTCCAGGGAAACGAGAAGATCCCCTTCCCGGACGGCTCCGGCTATTTGCCCCAGGGGAATATTGACAAAGCTTCCGTCCTCTTTTTCACAGACGGCAAAGCCTTCCTCCAACCGGTCCACAATCATAGCGACGCCTCCTTATTTCTCCGTTTTCACCGAATAGTCGTTCCCGCTGCTTTTGATAACGACGGTTCCCTCTAGGTCGGTACGATACACCTTCATTCCCCGCGCCTCCGCCTTTTCCAAGGTTTCTGCATGAGGATGGCCGTAGTCGTTTCCATCCCCGCAGGAAATGACGCCCATGCGGGGATGGACCTTTTCCAGAAATGCTTCGCTGGAAGAGGTCCGGCTCCCATGATGGCCGAACTTGAGAATATCCGCTTTGAGCTGGAATCCCTTTTGCAGCAATGCTTCTTCCACCGGCTCTTCCGCGTCCCCGGTGAACAAAAAGGAAGTGCTTCCATAATCGAGCGCCGCTACCACCGACCAGTTATTCAGGTCGTCAAAGCTGCTGTCCTTATCCGGAGACAAAATTTCCAGCACCGCTTCACCCAACCGATACTTTCCTCCCGTCTTCGCGGCCGTGGCCTTGAGTCCTTTCTCCTCCAGCGCATCGAGCATCCGTTCGTAGGTTTTCGTGGTGGGAACCTGGCTGTCTGGAAGCTGCGGCATCAGAAAAGTACCCACGTCAAAGGTTTCAATCACGTCTGCCATGCCGCCGATGTGATCGGCGTGAGGATGGGTTGCCATCACGTAATCCAGGGTTGCAACCCCTTGGCTTTGCAGATAGTCTACCACCTTTCCGGCCGCTTGGGAAGTTCCCGCGTCGATGAGCATATTTTTGCCATCACACTGAATGAGAATAGAGTCTCCCTGCCCGACGTCGATATAGTGAACCAGAAGCTCTCCATCGGTGACGGTAGTCTGGGGTTCTGGTCCTAAGCCGAACGCGCCGAATACCTCGTTCCAGCTGGGGACACTCAGCCCCAGCTTGCCGCCGAAGCTGATGGCTAGCACCAAAACCACCAGGATTGCCCCGGCGGACAGGTACCATTTACCTCTTGCGCTTTTTCTGTGGTTTTCTGGCGCCATAGCCTCTTTTTCCTCCTGTTTTTTCGGTCTTTTTGCCCGCAGTCACCGTTTGATCCGGACGGATGAGGCACCCGGGACCAAACCCGATCAGGTCGCTCCGGCCTGCTTTCTTCAGCGCTTCGAGCACCAACGCCCGGTTCTCCGGCTTAAAGGACTGCAGCAGTGCCCGCTGCATGGCCTTTTCCCTAGGCGAACGGGGAACGTATACGTCCTTCATGGTATAGGGGTCGAGCCCGGTGTAAAACATGGCGGTGGAAATGGTGCCGGGGGTTGGATAAAAGTCCTGCACCTGCTCGGGATGCACGCCCTCTTTTTTGAGAAACACCGCCAGCTCCACCGCATCCTTGAGGGTACTCCCCGGGTGGGAAGACATCAGGTAGGGAACCAGATACTGCTCCTTCCCCACACTCTTTGTCAGCTCATAAAACCGCTTGGAAAACCGCCGGTACTGCTCGATGTGCGGCTTGCCCATCTTGTCGAGCACGTTTGCTGCGCAATGCTCCGGCGCCACCTTCAGCTGCCCGGACACGTGGTAGGTCACCAGCTCTTTGAAAAAGCGTTCGTCCGGGTCTTCGATGAGATAATCATACCGGATGCCTGAACGGATGAACACCCGTTTGACCCCCGGCAAAGCCCGCAGCTTACGAAGCAATTGCAAGTATTCGCTGTGGTCCACCTGAAGCTGCTTGCACGGCGTGGGCGCCAAACATTTTTTCCCTTTGCAAAGCCCCTGTTCCTTCTGCTTTTTGCAGGAAGGAAGGCGGAAATTGGCGGTCGGTCCGCCCACGTCATGGATATACCCCTTAAACCTGGGGGATTTTGTCAGTTTCTTTGCTTCCCGCAGCACCGATTCCTCACTGCGGCAGGTGATCTGCCTCCCTTGGTGGAAGGCAAGGGAGCAAAAGTTGCACGCGCCGAAGCAGCCCCGGTTGTGAGTGATGGAAAACTCCACCTCTTTTATGGCCGGCACGCCGCCCTGGGATTCGTATACGGGATGATATGCCCGTTCGTAGGGCAGCTCGTAAACCCGGTCCAGCTCCTCCTGCTCAAGAGGCGGCGACGGCGGGTTTTGCACCAAAATCATCTTGCCGTGCTTTTGGATGACGGTTTTTCCCCGCACCGCATCCTGCTCGTCCTGCTGGATGCGGGCGGCCACGGCGTATTCTCGCTTATTGGTAGCCACCAGTTCAAAGGAAGGACATTCTTTCGCGGGGCGCGGTATGTATTGGGAAGTGGGAACCGCAAAACAGGTGCCGCGCACGTCGGTCATGGAGGAAACCGGTTCCCCGTCCCTAAGCCGGCGGGCAATCTCGGCCATGGAGCGTTCCCCCATGCCATACATGAGCAGGTCCGCCCCGCAGTCAAGCAGGATGGATGGGCGGACCCGGTCGTCCCAATAGTCATAATGAGCGAAGCGGCGCAAGGACGCTTCCAAGCCCCCGATCAAAATGGGGACATTCCCATAGGCCTCCCGAATTTTCCGGCAGTAGACGATAACCGCCCGGTCGGGACGTTTTCCCGCCCGGCCGCCGGGGGAATAAAGATCGTCGCTTCTTGTACGTTTGGCAGCCGTGTAATGGGCCACCATGGAATCAATGTTCCCGGAAGTGACGAGAAATCCCAGCTTCGGCCGGCCGAACCGGGTGAAATCCTTGCAGCTGCGCCAGTCCGGCTGGGACAAAATCGCCACGCGAAACCCTTGGGCTTGCAGCATACGGGATAAAATCGCCACGCCGAAGCTGGGATGATCCACATAGGCATCCCCGGTGACATACACAAAATCCGGCGCGTCCCATCCCAGGGCTTGTATTTCTTGTTTGCTGATGGGTAAAAAAGGCATGCAATCCTCCGTGTTTTTTATTCCTGCCCGGGCGCTGGAGGCTGGGGCAGCTCCGGCGTTCCGTCCGGCTCATTCATATTCATTTCCAGCCACTGCTGCCGGGTAAGCAGCACTTGGCGGGGCTTACTTCCTTCGTGAGGGCCCACTACCCCGCGAGCTTCCAGCTCATCGATGATCCGCCCGGCTCTCGCATACCCAAGGCGCAGCCGGCGCTGAAGGAGCGAGGTGGACGCCATACCCGCCTCCACCACGCATTCGATGGCCTGCCGGATGAGGGCGGAATCCGCGTCCCCGTCGTCAAAGTCGTTTCCACCGCCGCCGCTGTTTTTCTCCTTGGCGGCCTGTCGGTCGATCTCCTCAATAACCTTCTGATCGTATTCGTTTTGCTGGTCCGCCTTGACGTATTCCACCACCCGTTCCACCTCCCGGTCGCTGACAAAGCAGCCCTGGATGCGGGTGGGCTTATTGGCCCCAACCGGGTTAAAGAGCATATCTCCCCGGCCTAGGAGCTTTTCCGCGCCGCCCGCGTCGAGAATGGTGCGCGAGTCCACCTGAGAGGACACCGCAAAGGCAATGCGGCTTGGGATATTCGCCTTGATGATGCCGGTGATGACGTCCACCGACGGGCGCTGGGTAGCGATAACCAGGTGCATACCCGCCGCGCGGGCCATCTGAGCCAGACGGCAGATGGAATCCTCCACCTCGTTGGGCGCGACCATCATCAGGTCGGCAAGCTCATCAATGATGATGACGATCTGCGGAAGCGGCGTCAAGTCATCGTGCTCAGCAGCCATCAGGTTATAGGCAGTGACGTCGCGCACATTGGTCTGAGCAAAAAGCTTATACCGGTCGAGCATCTCCGTGACCGCCCACCCCAGCGCGCCCGCCGCCTTGCGCGGGTCGGTGACAACCGGGGCCACCAGGTGAGGAATGCCGTTATACACGCCCAGCTCCACCACCTTCGGGTCCACCATCAGAAGGCGCACCTCGTTGGGGGATGCTTTATAGAGAAGGCTCAATACAATCGAATTGATGCACACCGATTTGCCCGACCCGGTCGCGCCGGCAATCAGCAGATGGGGCATCCTTGCCAGGTCCGCAAAGGCGGCGTTGCCGGCGATATCCCGCCCCAAGGCCACCGTCAGCCGGCTTTTCGCCGTCTGAAAGGCCGTGGAGGCGATCAGGTCGCGCATGTGCACCACGTTTACGTTGCGGTTGGGGATTTCGATGCCCACTGCCGCTTTGTTGGGAATAGGCGCTTCGATGCGCACCCCAGCGGAGGCCATGTTCAGCGCAATGTCGTCGGCCAAGTTCGTAATTTTGCTGATCTTCACTCCGGCCGACGGCTGCAGTTCATACCTAGTAACCGCAGGACCTGGACTAATGCCTACCACCCGTGTTTCCACGCCGAAGGAACGCAGGACGTTTACAAGCTTGTCCGCGTTTGCCCGCAGCTCCGCTTGCATATTGCCTCTTGCCCCGCCCGGAGCCGTCTCGTCAAAAAGAGACAGGGGCGGATACCGGTAAGCCGCCAAGACCGCCGTTTCACCCGCCGGCGAAAAGGGTGCCGGCTTTTGGGCGGACGCAGGAGGCAAAACCGGCGCGCTCTTTTGCTCCTGGGTACGCACCGCTTTTTGAATCAAATCGTCAATGTTCACGTTTTCCTCCGGCCCTGCCGCATCCGCCGAAATAGGCGGCGAAGATTCTACCGGAGAACTGGTTTGCGGTTCCTTCGCCGTTTCGGTCAGCGCATGGTCGTCCTTAACCAGGTCCAGAAGCTTTTTGAGCTTGGGCGGCTGCTTGAGCTCCTCTTCCTCGGCCATCACCGGATGAGCGGGCAAAGGCTCGTCCTCCTTGCCGTCGATGGGTACATCCAGGTTAAACCGGGGTCTGCCGCCCTTTTTCTGCGTACGGTTCTTGATGCGTTCCCCAGCGGTCTTCTCCACCTTCTCCACCGGCTTCCAGATAGCGCGAAACAGGGCCAAAAGCTCCGTTCCCGTCACCAGCATCAGAAAGACGAAGAGCAGCAGGCAAACGATAATTCGTGCGCCCACATACCCGACCAGGGAAATAAACGGCATCCCCAAAAGGCCGCCGAAGATGCCGCCGCCAAAGGTAGTCGCGCCGTTTGCATAGAGGGTTCCAAGCTCCTCAAAGTATCCGCCGAAGCTGGGAATCCCTGTTTTGTGGGTAAAGATATGTATGGCGCTGCAGGCAAGGATGACCAGCGCGAAGGCCTGCCACACCTTCGCGCCCACCGAATGCACCGGCCGGTCCAGCGCACAGATGACCGCAATGTACACCAGAATCACCGGCCACAAATACGCGCTCGACCCAAACAGGCCAAATACCAGTCCCCGAATCCACGCCCACAAGGCCGGACCCGGAATCAGCACCACTGCAAAAAGCAACAAGGCGACCGCAAACAAGACGACCGCCCAAGCCTGCTTTTTCTTCCGCCCGGCCTCCTTGGCCACCTTTGCGGAAGAAGCGGTAGCCCTCCCCTTCTGGGTACCCGGACGCTTTTTTGCCGGGCTATTTGTTTTTCGTTTCTTCGCTGCCGCCACGTTACGCCACCTCAATCACCAAAAATCTTGTCCGTCCGGAAGAATACCACACCTTTTCGGCGAAGCAGCGCACATCCGGTCATCCAAGCAAAGAACACCTCTTAGAAAAAGGCCTGCATCCCCTGCTGCTTTTGCGGCTGCGCAATGGAAGCCCCCGGCGTAAAAGACGGATTGAGATAATCCATCGGATCGGTGGACTGCAAGGAAGAAACCACCAAGCCCTCGGGCGTTTTCGCCGCTTTGACACAGCCATGATTGGTTTTTATTATCTCATATTCCGCCTCGTCCTGCAAGCCCATTATCATTTCGGGCGGCACACAGGTGTACATCAGCATACGGCTTCCTCCCCGTCCTTGTTCTCGATCATGTCATAGAGGCAGGAAAGAGCGTCAGAAAGGGAACCGAGCTCGTCGATGAGCCCTTCCGCCACCGCCTGTTCCCCGTCAAGAACCGTGCCCACGTCCATGACAAGCTCGCCGTTTGTCATCATCAGCTGCTTGAAGCGGTCGGCGTCAATGCGACTGTTTTCGGTAACAAAGCGGATGATCCGGTCCTGCATTTTGTCGAAGTAGGAAAACGTCTGAGGAACGCCCAGCACCAGCCCGTTCATACGCACCGGATGGATGGTCATGGTGGCGGAGGAAGCAATGAAGCTTTTGCGGGCGGACACGGCCAGCGGCACGCCGATGGAATGCCCGCCGCCCAACACCAGGGAAACCGTGGGCTTTTTCATCCCCGCGATCAATTCCGCAATGGCAAGCCCTGCCTCAATGTCGCCGCCCACCGTGTTTAAGAGAATGAGCAGGCCCTCGATCTCCGGCGCTTCCTCGATAGCCACCAGTTGAGGAATCACGTGCTCGTATTTGGTGGTTTTGTTTTGAGGCGGCAGAATATAATGTCCCTCGATCTGGCCCACCACTGTCAGGCAGTGAATGACATGTTTTCCCTTAGCAGTGGTGATGGAACCCATCTTGATGATCTGTTGCTGTTGATCCTGAGTAGGAGTGGAGATTTCCTCCTTGTTTTCATTGCTTTGGTTGTCATCGTTGTCTGTCGTTTCGTCGCTGTTTTCCTGGGATTCGGTTGAGCCGGCGTTTTGATCGAGCAGGTTTTCCTCTTTTTGTTTGTGCTGTAAGCTGTTTTTCTTCTTTTTTGACATGGTTTTCTCCCCTTTTCTAGACTCCTTTTAGTGTTACCGCAGCCGAGGAGACTATGCGCAGAAAAACACGATAAACCAGTCACTCGAAAGTAACCATAGCACAAAAAAGTGCGTACTTCACAGGGAAATGCCAGCCGCTTATAATAAAGGCAAGAGCTGCGCAGAACGGCCGTTGCACAGGTTTCAGAACATCTTTGGAGGATATAACCATGAACAAAAATACCTTTCAAACCGTGACGCTTAAAAAAGGCGAGATGCACATTTATGACTTCGGCACCATCCGGCTGCATGCTTACCAAACCAACGATCCGATTGACGACGAGGTTTTTATTTTTGAGAAAAACGGGAAAGCCGTGGTGCTCGAATCCCCCTGCTTTTTTGACAACAATAGGGAGCTGGAAACGTATTTGAAGGACTGGAAGGTGGAAGGAATGCTGGTGGCTTACCACGGTGCTGGCGCCACGTTTTTGCCGGATGTACCCAAATACGCTACGCAAAACGCGGTGGAGTATGCACAAAAGGGCGGTGGCAAGGCGTTAATCGACAATTTCGCCAACGTCTTCGGCGCTGCCTTTGACCACAGCATTCATCCCGTCACCAACGTGGTAGGCGCAGGAAAAATCACCATCGGCGGCATGAACTTCATTCTTACCCCCACCGCAGAGGCCTTTGATGTAGAAATCCCAGAGATCAATGCCGTCTATACCCACATGCTCGGTCACGACTGCCATTCCATCGTGGCAAACGCCGGTCATGCTGACAGGATTATCGCGCAGCTTCAGGAGTACATCGCAAAAGGCTATGATCTGGTTCTGACCTCACATTATACGCCGGAGGATTTAAAGGACGCGAAAATCAAGATCGACTATCTTACAAACCTCAAACAAATTGCGGCCGCGTGCGCGGATGCGGATGCGTTTCGGGCAGAGGTCAAAAAGCAATATCCTGCTTACAGCGGTGAAAATTATCTGGATATGACGGCGAATTTCTTCTTTGCATGATGTGAAAGAAGCCGTTTTTTGCAAGAATCACATCCGCGCTGAAAGCAGATAAAAAGGGAAACGGATTTTTCCGTTTCCCTTTTTTGCCGCTCGTTTAAAGACGGCGGAAGTTTATGTTTTTACTGTCTTAAAATCCCGCATTGCGGCGCTTTCTGCAAAGTACCAAAAGCAGCAAAAGCGACAGCGCCAGAACTCCTACCGCACCTGCGGCTGCAAGCGGCGCCGAAACGCCCGTGTCGGGTTTTCCCGGATCGTCCGGACCGGCCGGTGTTTCCGGGACAGGGTCAGCCGGCGGCTGCGCGGCTGCGGCGGTGGTTAAGACTGCCTCTGTAATCAAGGAGGCAAAGCTTTCGCCGGTGGCAGCAATGCGCATCTCAAACCGATACTCCGTATCCGCCTGGAGCCCTTCAAACAGCGGAGAGGCCTGCCACTCTCCCTCATCTATGCGGTATTCAGCTCCTGGTACTGGTTTGAGCGAAATAGAATCTTCTGTGGCGGATTCGGCGACAGGCGCGCCGGGTGCTGCCGGCTGATCCGGAACCGAGAGAGTGCAGGTTTCGGAAGCAAAAGCGGAATCGGTAGCCGGGTAACGAAGATACAGGTCAATGCCTGGTATGAGCGTCAGGGGTCTTCCTGGACCAAAGGAGGCGTGTGCAAAGTCATCGGTCAGACTGACGAGTACGTCAGAGGCTACTGCTTTTCTAGTCGTTTCGGAGGCGAAATCGATCCCCGGGTTTTGGGGAGCCGCCGGTCGGGCAGGCACCACCAGCTCCTCCACCTTGGAGGCAAAGGCAGTATTGGTGGCGAACTTCTGAATATAAAGGTTGACGCCAGGGGTCAGGGAAAGAAAATCGTTGGGAGCCAGAACCGCGTCGGACATGTCCGGCTTTGTTGCGATGACATTTGCCGTGCCATACATTAGCGTGGTGCGTTCGTTTTCGTAGTCAATGGGAGAGACTACCGCAACACGGCGGGTGGGCAGGATTTCCGTATAGGCGGCACCGGTTTCCTTCTCTACCAGACAAAACCAGGCAGAGTCGGCCGGTTTTCCCTCGTCCACCACATAAGGCGTCACCGAACTGCCGTTTGCGACCGGATTCCCCTTTGCGTCGAACAGAGTGTACCGTTCCTGGTCAAAGGAAACGGTTTCGTTTTTATAATCGTAGGCCAAGGCGCTGCGGTAAACCCGGACGGTATAGGTCACCGGAATTTTTCCTTCTTCTTCGCTTTCGATTAGAATATCGGTATACTGACCAGCGGCCAGCGCAATGTTCTGCGAATGCGCATAGGATTCCACCGAAACGCCGTTTACGGTGATGCTACCCGTTCCGGTAGCTAGGACCTGCATGGTTTCAGTGGAATTCGTCACGCTTTGCGTAAAGGTCCTCTCACCGTTCGTCAGGTCAATGATTCGATTGCCGGCACTTTCCAGAATAGTAAGGCTGGTAAGCTCCGCCTTTGCCTGGGTGTAGCTTTTTTCTCCGACCGGACCGAAGGTCCCCTCTTTTTTTGCCGCCGCCCGGATGGTCATCTCCCGGTCGATGACAATGGGGCCTTCATAAAGGACGCCGTTTACCGCCGGGTCGCTGCCGTCGGTGGTATAATAGACGGCGTCGGCGCCGGGCGAAGTCAGTTCAACTTTCTCTCCAAAGGCGATGGGACCCTCCTGCTGGGAGAAGGAAACGGTGGAAATCGGATTGGTAAAGGCTTTGATGCAGACATTGGTCATATAGTAATCGTAGCCTTCCTCGCTATGAAACTTCTCGGCCGCATCCCACCAGGTTACCCCGTCGGCACTCAGATAGCTTTCGCCGCCGTCACCCAGATACTTTGGTTCTCCATAGCTCTCGGGAAGAATCGTACCCTCCACGGCAAAGGGATAGGGATACTGAGTATTGGTCAGCTTTACCACCACGCTGAAGGTCTCTCCTTCGGAAAGAAGAACTGCATCGTCAAGAGAAACGGTGTGATACCCGGCAAACGGCTCCATTCCCGTCTGTGCAGCAAAGGCCTTTTTTCCGGAAACCGGATTTTTCGGATCGGCAAGATCGGTATAGATTTCAATTTCATAGCGCGTATCGGCATCGGTGGTGTAAAAGGAAACCGCTTCGAGCTGTTCGGCCTTTTCTGCGGTAAAAATGTTTGCTTCATACCCAGTCAAGCCATCCTCCTGGATACCAGTGGAAAACATCCAGCCGCAGGTGTCGTACTGGTAGTTGGTCTGGTAATTGTCCGCCGCCTCTACCAGATAAACACAGCTGGACACGATACTTTTGTCTTCATAGGACAGCCAGAAGTATCCGCCGTCGCCCCAGTTTTCTCCCCAGCTGTTGCGCACAAGCCAGGCGCCGTCCTTTTGCGGGCGGTTTCCTTCCAAAAAGTTCTTCCGGGAAAACGTATCGTCCCAGCCCACCACCGTCACCCCATGGTTGGGGTTCTTCTTCTCGCTGTTGTACCAGGCGAAGGTTTCTTCATTATAGGCGTTTTGTTCATCGGAAGCATAGTAATCGATGCTCAGCGCCCCGTACTCCATCAGCATGCCCTTGATCTGATCAAGACTGGGTTTTGTCACCTCGGTCTGGGAATATGGGCCGCCGGCCAGGTAAAACGCATTTTGCAGATGATAATCGGACGCATAGCGCAGGCTTTCGTCCACCCCTTCGCCGCTGTATGGAACCGTCGATTCCGGTACGGCCCCTTGCCACGCCGCCAGCGTAGCGACTGCGCCCGAGTCCCATCCGCCCATCTGGAAGGGGTCGATGGGGGCATTGATGGCATAGGCCTCCTCCTGCTCCGGTCCCGTATAGGTAAACCAGGCCAGATGCCGTTCCGAAAGATCGGTGAGCGGAAAGCGGCTGTACAGTTCCGACTCAATGGAGGCAAGCGCAGAAAAAGCCCAGCAGGTACCATAGCTTCCCTGATCGCGTACCGGGCCGACAAGTCCCAGCTTTCTTAGGTCATAGCTCTTTGGCAAAAGCGACCGGGCACGGTTTTGGGCAAGGCTGGGCGACAGGTAGGACAGATCCAGAGTGGAAGGAACCTTCCCGGATCTTCCGTTTTCCAAATAATCCAGATAAGCTTCGTTGACCGGCGCCACTGTGAAAGGAAAGGTACCACTCTTCTCTTCAACCGGGGCTGCAAATGCCGTCAGCGAGCTGCCCGCCAGCATTAATACCACCAGTAGCAGGCCAATCCATTTTTTGCATGCCTCTTTTCGTTTCATTTCATTTCCTCCCATCCATATAAACCTATTTTTTATTATACATATTTTTCATAAAATCAAAAGATAATCAGGCCTATTTTTTATCCGCTCGGTCTAAAAAGAACCGACTCTCCACAATCTTGCAGACCGAAAAAAGAAACGGTATCCGAACGCTGGAATCTGTGGTATACTTTTCTCGAAGAACCGGCCGTGAGCCGTCAGAAAAGAGGATGCTATTTGAACGCAAGCAATCAAAAAAAATCGGCGGAAGTTCCCCGCAGACCAGAAGCACAGACCAATCTGCTTTTGTGCCCGGTTGCAAAGAAATGCGGCGGCTGCCAGCTGCAAAATATGGAGTATTCCCGCCAGCTTGCCTTCAAGCAAGGGCTGGTGCAGCGTCTACTTGGCGCATACGGGCCGGTGGAACCAATTCTTGGAATGGAGGACCCGTACCACTACCGCAACAAAGTCCAGGCGGCCTTTTCGTATGACCGGCGCCAATCAAAAATCCGGTCGGGCGTCTATCAATCGAGCACCCATCGGGTGGTCAACGTTAACGATTGCCTGATTGAGGACAAGAAGGCGGACGAAATCATTGTCACCATCCGCGGCCTGCTCAAAAGCTTCAAGCTCCTGCCCTATGACGAAGACCGGGAAACGGGATTTCTGCGCCATGTGCTGGTCAAGCGTGGCTTTCAAAGCGGCCAGATTATGGTGGTTCTGGTGACTGCAACGCCAATTTTCCCGGCAAAAAACCGCTTTGTGGAAGCGCTGCGCAAGCAGCATCCGCAGATTACGACTGTCCTCATGAACGTCAACCGACATCGCACCAGTTTGGTGCTGGGAGAATCGGAAAAGATACTGTACGGCCCGGGTTATATTGAGGATACGCTGTGCGGGTGCGTCTTTCGCATTTCGGCCAAGTCCTTTTACCAGGTTAATCCCGTGCAGACGGAAGTTCTCTACCAAAAGGCTATGGAGCTTGCCGATCTAACCGGTAAGGAAACTGTGATTGACGCCTATTGCGGCATCGGCACCATCGGTTTGATTGCCAGCCGCATGGCCGGCCGGGTCATCGGCGTGGAGTCGAATCCGGACGCGGTGCGCGACGCCATCAGCAACGCCCGCCGCAACGGGGTGAAGAACGCTTATTTTACCCGGGCAGACGCCGGGGATTTTCTAAGTGAAATGGCCAAAGAAGGCGGACAGGCGGACGTGGTCTTTCTCGACCCGCCCCGAGCGGGGAGCACGCCAAAGTTCCTCTCTTCCCTGGCGATGCTTGGACCCAAACGGATCGTGTACATTTCCTGTAACCCGGAGACTCTGGCCCGGGACCTGCGCCAGCTGACCGAAACCGGATATGCTGTGCGGCATGTCCAGCCGGTGGACATGTTTCCTCATACCAATCATGTGGAGACGGTGGTCTTGCTTACCAAGGAAGAAATCATGACCAAAAAGCGCAGGTAAGGTCCCTTCTCCAAAACATCTCTCTGGGTTTGCACAAAGAAAGCCATAATGATCCTTTTGCGAGAAAAAGCCTGCTTGCACAGCCCTGTCAATTTGGGTACACGTTCAGACGGATGAAGCGTTGGATTCTTTGAAAACGGCTTAAAAATTTTGAAAGCATCTTGACCTGCTGTTCTGTTTCGGTATTATAATATAAGGATGCTGCGATGCGGCAAGAAATCAAACCGAATATGCAGGGAGGACTGTGTATTGTCTAAAAAAGTTTTTATTTTAAGCACCAGTCTTAGAAACAAAAGCAATTCGCAAGCGCTGGCCGAAGCATTTGCAGAGGGTGCGTTAGCGGCTGGAAATGAAGTCGAACTCGTTTCCCTGAAGGACAAATCCATTGCTTTCTGTAAAGGGTGCCTAGCCTGTCAGAAAATCGGGAAATGCGTGATTGAGGACGATGCACTTGCCATTACTGAGAAAATGAAGGACGCACAAGTCATTGTCTGGGCTACCCCGATTTACTATTATGAGATGAGCGGCCAGATGAAGACCATGATCGACCGTGCGAACTCTCTTTACTCGGCGGATTATGCCTTTGGTGATATTTACCTGCTTTCTGCTGCGGCAGAAGAGGAAGACGGAGTGGACGAAGGCGCCATTCATGGCCTAAACGGCTGGATCGCCTGTTACGAGCGGGCACGGCTGGCAGGGACTGTTTTTGCAGGCGGCGTAAACGAAGCAGGAGAAATCAAGGGGCATCCGGCGATTAAAAAAGCGTTTGAAATGGGAAAATCCATTTCATAACTATAAATAGTTACGCAGTACATAAATGAAAGGAGCAAACAATCATGTTGGTAAACACAAAAGCAAAAATCGGTGTATTCTCTATTGCGCTGGGGGCGTATCTGCCTCAGTTCCCGTCACTGGTGCCGGAATTTGAGGCAC
This sequence comes from Clostridiales bacterium, assembly GCA_018364155.1. Classification (GTDB taxonomy): domain Bacteria; phylum Bacillota; class Clostridia; order Oscillospirales; family Acutalibacteraceae; genus Solibaculum_A. Next base: position 185,174 of record JAGZMM010000001.1, on the reverse strand, counting down.
AGTATGACGCCTTCAAAAAGAGCCTTCCCGACACCGTGGAAATCATTGATGGAGGAATGGTCACGACCAAGGAGCAATCCCAGGCTGCCGGCGATCTGTTCCGCAGCGCCGACGTTGACCTGGTGTTTCTGCAGCTTTTGACTTACGCTACCTCCTACAATATGCTTCCGGCAGTGAAGGATTTGGATGTTCCGGTGGTTCTCGTGAACCTTCAGAAACTGAAGGCTCTCGATTATGACCATACGGACATTGCTTCCTGGCTTGGAGAGGGCTATGCCTGCGGCGCCGTGGGTGAAATGGTGGCCGACCTGGAGCGGTATGGAAAACGTCATGCGGTCATTACCGGCGTAGTAGAAGGCGGCGATCCGGGCGTTCAAAAGGAGATTGAAGAATGGTGCCGCGCTGCCCAGACCAGAAGAAGATTCCGGGACACGAACATTGCACAGATCGGAAGACCCTATCCCGGTATGATGGATCTTTACATCGACGAATCCAACCTGTACAGAAGAATGCATCTATATACCAAGCAGTTCGATTGGGAGAAGATGTGGGCGATTGCCGATGATATTACGGATGATGAGGCAATTCGTGCCAAAGCCCAGGACATTCTGGACACCTTCGATATAGAAGGCGGCGGCAGTGTGGAAAAAGTATGGGAAATGGCAAAATATGTTGTGGCCTTTGAGCAGTGGGTAAAAACGGAAAAGCTCGGCCTGATCGCTTCCCATTACGACGGATTTGCAACCGGCAAGGCAGGCGTTCTTGACAGCATGCTGATTCCCGCCTTTTCTATGCTGATCAAGCAGGGAACAGCCTGCGCAGTGGAAGGCGACATTAAGGTCGCCATGGCTATGAGCATTTTGAAGACCATCTCGGGAACCGGTCAGCTTGCTGAGATGTATTCCATTGATTTTAATGACGATATTGCTATCATTGGGCACAGCGGTTCCGGTGATGCGGATATCTCTGATAAAAAACCGACTATGAAGATCGTAAAGGTATTCCATGGAAAAACGGGCGGCGGTTACCTGACGCAGTTCTATCCGTATACGGGCCCGGTCACTTATCTGGCCATTACGCAGGATGGCGACGGACACTTTAAGTTCATTGCGGCGGAGGGCGTCAATGAGGAAGGAAAGATTCTTTCCTTTGGTGACACCAATATGAGAACGCGCTTTACCTGTGGGGCAAGAGAGTTTGTCAACCGCTGGAGCGAGTGCGGACCGACCCATCACTTTGCAGCAGCCACGGGCAGACATATCGACACGATTGTGAAGGTTGCGAAAATTTTCAATGTGCCGGTTGATATCGTGACCAGATAAGGAAGAACTGGATCGGGTACATGAAAATGCTCCCAAAAACACGCGAAATTCTGGCAACAAACAAAAACTAAGACCGTGATACTTTGCGCACAGCCTTCTGCAAGATGACGTTTAAGAAAATATACAAAAACACAGCCGAAAATAAGAATAATTTTCAGGATTTGTTGTTTTATCCTTGATTTCATGCTACAATATTCATTATATTCACTGAAATTAAGGCGTCCATCTTGCAGCTGTGCGCATTTTTCTGGAAAATGGACCACTTAATTTTGCCATCTCTTTTGTTTAACCTGGGGCTGACCTAACTGAATCGTCTACCGATGCATCAGCCTTTTTGAGTTCTACAGCATGCTTTGCAAGGGGATGGCAATCCTACTAAATTTCCTCGCACGCCGCTTCATTCTTTACCGAAAACGAGCAAATCAGTGATACGGGAGAGATCATTTTGAAAAAAATCGTTATTGTCGGCGCTGGGCCGGCTGGTCTGACCGCCGCCTATGAGCTTTTGAAGGCGCCGGAGCAATATGAAGTGGTGATCCTGGAGGAATCTCAGGAAATCGGCGGGATTTCGCGCACGGTGCGGTATCACGGAAACCGCATGGACATTGGCGGACACCGTTTCTTTTCTAAGGATAAGCGAGTGATGGACTGGTGGTTCTCCCTCATGCCGCTGCAGTGCGCCCCATCTTTTGACGACTATGTGCTCGACCGGTCAAAGCCACTAGCAGACCGAGGGCCCGACCCGGAGGAGGAAGACCGGGTTATGCTGGTGCGGGACCGGGTTTCCCGAATCTACTATAGGAAGAAGTTCTTCGATTACCCGGTGAGCCTTAAGGTGCAGACCTTGCGCAACATGGGCTTTCTGCAGACTATGTGGGCTGGCTTCAGTTATTTGAAATCCCTCGTGTACAAACGAAAGGAACAATCGCTGGAGGACTTTTATGTAAACCGCTTCGGCAAAGTGCTCTATAGCATGTTCTTCGAGTCGTACACGGAGAAGGTCTGGGGCCGGCATCCTTCCCAAATGTCGGCAGAATGGGGCGCGCAGCGTGTAAAGGGATTATCCATTACAGCCGTTTTGAAGGACATGCTCCACAAAGCGTCTGGAAAAAAAGACGGCGGTCAGGTGGAAACTTCGCTAATTGAGCAGTTTTATTACCCAAAGTTCGGCCCCGGCCAGCTGTGGGAAACAGCGGCGGCGGAAATTATGAAGATGGGCGGCGAAATCCGTATGGGCTGCTCAGTTTCCGACGTGAAGGTGGAAAACAGCCGGGTCGTTTCGGTTTCCTATCAAGCGGAAGATGGAAAAGAAACCGTAGAGGGCGACGTATTTCTCTCTTCCATGCCGGTCAAAGACCTAGTGGCCAGCTTTTCCGGCACGCCGGTTCCCGCAGACGTTTCGAGAGTGGCGTCCGGTCTCCCCTATCGGGACTTTATTACGGTGGGTCTGCTGGTGGATAAGCTCAACCTGAAAAACGAAACTGCGATGTCCACCTTGGCGAACATTGTTCCGGATTGCTGGATTTATATCCAGGAACCCGAAGTGCGCATCGGGCGGCTGCAGATCTTCAACAACTGGTCTCCTTATCTGGTGGAGGACCCGGAACGCACGGTCTGGATAGGGCTTGAGTACTTTGCGAACGAAGGCGATGAGCTGTGGTCTATGCCGGAGGCGGAATTTATCTCGTTTGCCGCTGCAGAGCTCGAGAAAATCGGCATCATCAGCCAGGCAGACATTCGGGATTCCCATCTGGAGCATGTGAAAAAGGCCTATCCCGCCTACTTTGACACTTACGAAGAAATGGACAAGGTGGTTGGATATCTGGACGAAATTGAAAACTTGTTCTGCATCGGACGAAACGGCCAGCACCGATACAACAATATGGACCATTCTATGCTGACTGCCATGGAAGCGGTGAAGAACATCCGCGCTGGCGTATCTTCCAAGGACAATGTTTGGAACGTCAATACAGAAAAAGAATATCACGAGCAAAAAAAAGCATAAGTCTGCAAAGCAAAAAAAGCGCCGGAAATCCGGCGCTTTTTTGCTATTTTCTTGGAAATTCTTTCTTGCAGTCCATAAAGTTTCCTCCCATGTTTCTTTTCATGCGGTCAAAACTAACAGCGGAGGTGATTTTATGGCCACAGCCAATTGTATCCATTGCAGCAATCAGCAGGAAGCAGAAAAAATGCAACAGTATTTCGATACCCTTCCCACCAATGTCCAGGAAACCATCAAGCAAAGCGGCATTGCCCTGCACAATGAGCAGGAAATGAAAAACTGCGCGGAAAACTTCATGCATAACTAAAGAACACAAAGGGCCCGTTATTCGAACGGGCCCTTTGCTACTTTTGGCTTATTCCTTTTCGAAGGCGTCTTTTCCGGCGCCGCACAGCGGACACGCAAAATCGTCCGGAACGTCCTCCCACTTAGTGCCGGGAGCAATCCCCTCATCGGGCGCGCCCTCCGCCTCGTCATAAACATACCCACAGATGGTGCATACGTATCTTGCCATACTCGTTGCCTCCTACCATTTGATTTGCTTTTCCGCCAAAGGCGGAGATTACCAGGTTTCGCTGAAGAAAAGTATACTATAGTAGTACATGTTTGTAAAGAGGGATTATCAATAGAATTACAAATATTTCTTCAAATATGCGCCGGTATAGGAAGCTTTCACCTTTACCACCTCTTCCGGCGTACCGGTGGCCACAAGGGTCCCACCCTTATCCCCGCCTTCGGGACCCAAGTCAATGAGATAGTCGGCGGTTTTGATCACATCCAGGTTATGCTCAATGACCACCACCGTATTGCCGGAATCCACCAGCTTATGCAGCACCTCAATGAGCTTGTGCACATCTGCCGTGTGCAGGCCGGTAGTGGGCTCATCTAAAATATAGATGGTCTTGCCGGTGGCTCGTTTGGAAAGCTCGGTAGCCAACTTTACCCGCTGGGCCTCACCGCCGGACAAAGTGGTCGCCGGCTGCCCCAGCTTCACATACCCAAGCCCCACATCAAACAAGGTCTGCATTTTACGCTGGATACGCGGGATGTTTTCAAAAAAGCTCAGGCTTTCCTCCACCGTCATCTCCAGCACGTCGTGGATGCTCTTCCCCTTGAACTTGACTTCCAGTGTTTCCCGGTTGTAGCGCCGTCCCTTGCATACCTCGCAGGGCACATAGATATCCGGCAGAAAATGCATCTCAATTTTGATGATGCCGTCCCCCTGGCAGGCCTCGCACCGGCCTCCTTTGACGTTAAACGAGAAGCGTCCAGCTGTAAAGCCCCTTACCTTTGCATCCTGCGTAGAAGCATACAGCTCCCGGATGTCGTTGAATACCCCGGTATAAGTGGCCGGATTGGAACGGGGCGTGCGCCCGATGGGAGACTGGTCAATGTCCACCACCTTATCGAGAGCGTCCACCCCTTCGATGCGGTCATGGTCGCCGGGACGGGTGCGGGCACGATTGAGAGTGTGGGCGAGGCTCTTATGAAGCACCTCGTTGACCAAGGAAGATTTTCCTGATCCGGAAACGCCAGTGACACAGGTGAAGGTCCCAAGCGGAATTTCCACGTCCAGATTTTTTAAGTTATTTTCCCTGGCTCCCACAATCCGCAGCGTTTTTCCATTTCCCTTGCGGCGAGTCTCAGGCACCGGGATTTTCTTTTTTCCACTCAGATACTGACCCGTGATGGAGTTTTCACAGGCCTTGATGTCCTCCACCGTTCCCGCGCAGACCACTTCGCCGCCATGGATACCGGCTCCGGGGCCGATGTCCACAATGTAATCGGCGGCGTACATGGTGTCCTCGTCATGCTCTACCACGATCAGGGTATTGCCAAGATCGCGCAGGTGCTTAAGGGTGGCGAGCAGCTTGTCATTGTCTCTCTGGTGCAGGCCGATGGAGGGCTCGTCTAGAATATAAAGAACCCCCATCAGCGAGGATCCGATCTGGGTAGCCAGCCGGATACGCTGGCTCTCCCCACCTGAAAGAGTGCCGGAATTGCGGGTGAGGGTCAGGTATTCCAGCCCTACGCTCTGCAAAAAGCCTAGCCGCTCGCAGATTTCCTTGAGAATCTGATGGGCGATCATCTGCTCGCGGTCGGTTAATTTCAGATTATGAATGAAGTCCAGTGCGCTGCTCACCGACATGGAGCAAAGCGCATGGATATTAACTCCGCCAACCGTTACCGCCAAGGATTCCGGGCGAAGACGCTGGCCATGGCAGTCGGGACAGGGACGGGCACTCATAAATCCCTCAATTTCCTCTTTGGCCCAAGAGCTGTTGGTCTCCCGGTACCGGCGCTCCAGGTTGTTGAGGATTCCTTCAAACGTGGCGTAATAGGTTCCCGAGCCATACTCGCTGACTCGGGTCATTTTAATCTTTTCGCCTTTGGTGCCGTAGAAGATCACATCGAGAGCGTTCTTCGGCAGGTCTTTGACCGGCGTATCCAGCGAAAAGCCATAATGGGCGGCAAGGCCCTCGAAATACATCTGGGAAATGGTGCCCCCGTCGGCATTGCCCCAGCCGGAGGCCTTGATGGCGCCGCCACGGATGGATTTGCTCTTATCCGGGATCACCAGGTCCGGGTCCACCTTCATAAAAATGCCCATGCCGGTACAGGTGGGGCAGGCTCCGTAGGGGTTATTGAAGGAAAACATGCGGGGCGTCAGCTCGTCCACGCTGACGCCATGCTCCGGGCAGGCATAATTCTGCGAAAAGGTCAGCTCCTCCCCGCCGATCACGTCCACCACTGCAATCCCGCCCGAGAGCGCCGTGGCCGTTTCCACCGAATCGGCCAGCCGGCCCCGGATTTCCGGCTTAATCACCAGCCGGTCCACCACAACTTCGATGGTGTGCTTCTTGTTCTTTTCCAGCTGGATGGGTTCAGACAGGTCGTACAGATTCCCGTCCACCCGCACCCGGACATAGCCAGACTTGCGCGCTGCTTCAAACTGCTTGACATGCTCTCCCTTGCGGCCCTTGACTACCGGCGCCAAAATCTGTATCCGGCTGCCCTGTGGCAGCGCCATCACCTGGTCCACAATCTGATCCACCGTCTGCTGCACGATCTCCCGGCCGCACACGGTACAGTGGGGAATGCCAATACGGGCATACAAAAGGCGCAGATAATCGTAAATTTCCGTAACCGTTCCCACCGTGGAACGGGGATTCTTCGAGGTGGTCTTCTGGTCGATGGAAATGGCCGGAGAAAGCCCCTCGATCAAGTCCACGTCGGGCTTCTCCATCTGCCCCAAAAACTGCCGGGCATAGGAGGAAAGGGACTCCACATACCGCCGCTGCCCCTCGGCGTAAATGGTATCAAACGCCAGGGAGGACTTACCCGAACCAGAAAGCCCCGTAAACACCACAAGCTTGTCTCTGGGCACCGTCAGATCCACATTCTTTAGATTATGTTCCCGCGCGCCCTTGATGTACAATTGATCTTTAGCCAAAGAAAGACCTCCACTCTGTCCTTATCATTTACCCGATTCCAGTTGTTTGATTTTGTCCCGCAAAAATGCCGCATGCTCGAACTCCAAAAGCTTGGCAGCGGCCTTCATTTCCTTGGTAAGCTGCTCGATCATCTTCTGGCGTTCGGCCTTTGTCAGACGTTTGCCGCCCGCCTTTTTGCCGGTGGAAGCGGATTTGTCCTTCGGAGTGATTTCAATGATATCCGAAACCTTCTTGACAATGGTTTTCGGGACAATGCCATGTTCCCTATTGTATGCCATCTGGATTTCCCGGCGGCGTGCGGTTTCGGTCAGCGCCCGTTCCATGGACGGGGTCACCGAATCGGCGTACATAATGACCTGGCCTTCGGCGTTGCGCGCCGCCCGGCCAATGGTCTGAATCAGCGATGTTTCCGACCGCAAAAATCCTTCCTTGTCCGCGTCTAAGATCGCCACCAAGGAAACCTCCGGGATGTCCAAGCCTTCCCGCAAAAGGTTAATGCCCACCAGCACGTCGAACTCGCCCAGACGCAAATCCCGCAGAATTTCCATGCGTTCGATGGTGTCGATGTCATGGTGCATGTAGCGCACCTTGACTCCCATGTTTTCAAAGTACGTAGTCAGATCCTCCGCCATTTTCTTGGTCAGCGTCGTCACCAGTACCCGTTCCTGCCGGGCGGCCCGTGCCACGATTTCGGTATAGAGGTCATCAATCTGCCCTTCGGTGGGCTTGACGATGACTTCCGGGTCCAAAAGTCCTGTGGGGCGAATGACCTGCTCGACCATCTGGGTGCTCTTTTCCCGTTCAAACGGACCAGGGGTAGCGCTGACGAATACCACCTGATTGACCCGTTCGTAAAACTCGTCAAAGTTAAGCGGCCGGTTGTCGTAAGCGGAGGGCAGGCGGAAGCCATAGTCAATGAGGGTTTTCTTGCGCGCCCGGTCCCCTGCATACATGCCCCGCACCTGGGGAATGGTCACATGGGACTCGTCCACAAACAGCAGATAGTCTTCCGGAAAATAGTCCAGCAATGTAAAGGGAGCGCTGCCCGCCGGCCGGCCCGACAGCACTCTTGAATAATTCTCGATGCCCTTGCAAAACCCAATTTCCCGCAACAGCTCGATGTCGTACCGGGTGCGCTGCTCAATGCGCTGGGCTTCCAGAAGCTTGCCGTTCTCCCGGAAGAATCGCAACTGGTCCTCCAGCTCCTTTTCCAGATCGCCAACTGCCCGTTCGATTTTTTCAGGCGGGACGATATAATGAGAGGCTGGATAGATGGCCGTGTGGCCGAGAAAACCTTTGAGCTCTCCGGTCAAAGGATTGATTTCACTCAAGCGTTCAATTTCATCCCCAAAGAACTCCACCCGGATCACCGTCTCGTCCGAATAAGCGGGGAAAATCTCCACTACATCTCCCCGTACCCGAAACTTGTTGCGTACAAAGTTGATGTCGTTTCGCTCATACTGGATATCAATGAGCTTATCGAGCAACTCGTCCCGGCTCTTTTGCATTCCGGGGCGCAGAGAAATGACCATGTTGCGGTAATCAATCGGGTCGCCCAAGCTGTAAATGCAGGAAACCGAAGCGACGATGATCACATCCCGCCGCTCAGACAAAGCGGAGGTAGCGGAATGGCGCAGCTTGTCGATTTCATCGTTGATAGCAGAATCCTTTTCGATATAGGTATCGGTAGATGGGATGTAGGCTTCCGGCTGGTAATAATCATAGTAAGAAACAAAATACTCGACCGCGGATGTGGGAAAAAACTCGCGAAACTCCGTGCAAAGCTGAGCGGCCAGGGTCTTGTTATGAGCTAAAACTAAGGTCGGCTTTTGCACCTGAGCGATGATGTTCGCCATGGTAAAGGTTTTGCCGGAGCCCGTTACGCCCAGCAGGGTTTGTTCCTTGTTCCCTTTTTGAATGCCATGTACCAGCTTTGCAATGGCCTGAGGCTGGTCACCGGTGGGCTTGTATTGAGACACGAGTTGAAATTGATCGTTCATAGGCAACTTCTCCAATGTATAAGGCGCGGCATTCCTCGCATAATTCGCTTTGTGACTCGATTCGTCCATGGTTTTCCGCTTATTTTCGCGTTTATTTTTGTGAAATGAGAACGAATGTTCTGATGCTCATTCTACACCAGAACCCCTTGGATGTCAACGGATAAATTATAGCATATTTCGACCCAAGCGTCCCTTTTATTTGCTGGAAATTGCATCTTTTCTTCCGCAATTCCTACAAAAACGTTAGCTTAGAATTCATTTGTAATAGACGCTTTCGTTTGAGAAACACTAGGGATAATCATATAAGAAAAAGAGGAATGTGGATGAATCAGTTACACACGCAAAAATCTCCTTATCTGCTTCAGCATGCAGATAACCCGGTAGATTGGTTTCCCTGGGGCAAAGAAGCCTTCCAGAAGGCGTTGGATGAGGACAAGCCGGTCTTTTTGAGCATCGGCTACTCCACCTGCCACTGGTGCCATGTGATGGCCCACGAATCCTTTGAGGACGCCGAAGTAGCAAAGCTGCTCAACCGGGATTTCGTCTCCATTAAGGTGGACCGGGAAGAACGTCCGGACATTGACGCCGTCTACATGACGGTTTGTCAGGCACTGACCGGGTCGGGCGGCTGGCCTCTTACGATTATGATGACCCCAAAACAAAAGCCGTTTTTTGCAGGTACGTATTTTCCAAAGCGCCGCCGCTACGGGCAGCCGGGGCTCATGGAGCTTCTCAAGCAGGCAGCCATGCTCTGGAAAACCGACCGAGAACAGTTGTTGGAGGCTGGAGATCAAATTACAGCGGCAATCGGACTGAACCAGCCAGCCGGCAGGAAGGAACCCAGCCGGGCACTGTTGCATAAGGCGTACCGTCAATTCTTCAGCCAGTTTGACCGAACATGGGGCGGCTTTGGTCCGGCGCCGAAATTTCCTTCTCCTCACAATCTGCTCTTTTTGATGCGCTATGCCGGAGTAGAGCCCCAGCCAAACGCCCTCCATATGGCAGAAACCACGCTGCAGGCAATGGACCGGGGCGGCATCCACGACCAGTTCGGCGGCGGGTTCTCCCGGTACTCCACCGATGAAAAATGGCTCGCCCCGCATTTTGAAAAGATGCTCTATGACAATGCGCTGCTGCTCCTATCGTATCTGTATGCCTACCAAGTAACGAAAAATCAAGCGTATGCGGACACGGCCCGCCGGACAGCCGACTATATTCTCCGAGAGTTGACCGACCCGCAAGGTGGCTTCTACTGCGGACAGGACGCGGACAGCGACGGCGTAGAAGGCAAATACTACGTATTTACGCCGGACGAAGTGCAATCGGTTTTGGGAGAAAAGGACGGGAAAGAAGTTTGCCGGCTTTACGGCATCGCCGAAGGCGGTAATTTCGAAGGCAAAAGCATCCCCAACCGGATTGGGCAGACAACGTCTCCTCTGCCAGCTGACGACGAACGGCTGCAAAAGCTCCACCAATACCGTCTCAGTCGCACTCGTCTCCATAAAGACGACAAGGTGTTGCTCAGCTGGAACGCATGGACCATCCTTGCCCTTGCGAAGGCAGGTCAGGTCCTTGGCGAAGAAGGCTATGGCAATGCGGCAGTGAAAGCGGCACGGTTTATAGAAGAATCCATGACGAACAAACGAAACCGGTTGTTCCTGCGGTGGCGTGACGGGGAAGCCGCTCACGACGGGCAGCTGGAGGACTACGCGGTTTACGCCCTGGCCCTGACCGAGCTTTACCGCCTGACCTTTTCGGTGCATAATCTGGAGCAGGCGCTTTTGCGAGCGCGGCAGATGGTAGCGCTTTTTGAGGACAAGGAGCATGGCGGGTATTATATCACTGCCGCCGATGCGGAGCCGCTCATCGCCCGCCCGAAAGAAGCCTACGACGGTGCGATTCCCTCCGGAAATGCCGTAGCTGCGATGGTACTGCAGCGGCTTGCCGGACTGACCGGTGAACCATTCTGGCAGGAAGCGGCCCACCGCCAGTTTGTATTTTTGGCTGGAGAAATCGAACGCTATCCGGCCGGACACAGCTTTTCCCTGCTGGCGCTGGCGGACGCCTTGTATGCGCATCGCGAGCTGATTTGCGTCAAAGACAAAGGCGTACCGGAAGAACTTCAGCGATATCTCACGACACATCCGGCCGACAACCTGCACATTCTGCTAAAGACAAAGGAAAATGCCGAGACTCTCGCCAAATGCGCTCCCTTCACGGCCGACTATCCGGTACCGGAATATGGGGAAGCATGGTATCTGTGCGAAAACGGAGCCTGCCAAGCGCCGGTTCAAGCGTTTCGAAACCTTTCCTTGGAGGAATGAAGTCATCCGTCTATATTGCGAAAAGGCCGCCTCTGTAATAGGCGGCCTTTCGGTTTTCCGCATTCAGGATCGTGGCTTCTTTTGCTGATTTTGCATCACGGCAAGATGCAATTCCCGGTACAATTGGTCCACATCAATGGGTTTTGGCACGAATCCGGTCATCCCCGCCTCCAATGCCGCTTGTATATCCTCCTGAAACGCATTCGCTGTCATAGCGATAATTGGAATTGACTGCGCGTCCGCACGATGTAAGGCACGGATTTGGCGGGTAGCCTGAAGCCCGTTCATCTGAGGCATCCGGATATCCATCAGGATTGCCTGGAAGGTTCCCGGCTTATTTGATTCAAAGGCATCCAGAGCGGCCTTGCCGTCGTTGACGCGAACCACCTGCACCCCTTTCTCCTTAAGCAATTCGATGGCAATCTCAGCGTTGAGGTCATTGTCCTCCGCAAGCAGAATTTGAACATCCCGGAATACGACCGCATCGTGATGAATCGGCTGGTCACAAACGGCGGGAGCAGGGTCGGCTTGCGCAAAAGTAATGGAAAAATAAAATTCGCTCCCCTGCCCCAGCTTGCTGTTCAGCTTCAGTTCCCCGCCCATCAGATGGACGATATTGCTGCTAATTGCAAGGTCCAGACCGGTCCCCTGACTTCTGGAGTCATGGGATCCCACCTGTTCAAAACTTTCAAAGATCCGTTTCTGGTCTTTCTCCGCAATTCCCATGCCGGTGTCCACCACCCGGAAGGTAACGCGCGCGTTTCCCTGGGGAGTAGGAGCTTCCACGGCGTTCAGCGTCACCGTTCCTCCTGCCGGCGTGAACTTAAAGGCGTTGGAAAGCAAGTTCAGAATCACCTGACGCAGCCGAGTCGGGTCGCCCATTACCCTCTCGCTGTAAATTGTCTGCTTCATTTGAAATTGCAGCTTTCTGTTTTCCGCCTCTGTCTTCATCATACTTTCTATTTCTGCTAACATGCATTTCATGGAAAAAGGTTCGTTTTCAATTTGCATCTTTCCATTTTCAATCCGGCTCATATCCAAAATATCATTGATTAGGCTGAGCAAATAGCAAGAAGAGGATTTAACCTTTGCCATATTTTCCTGCGCCTTTTCCGGAAGCCCATCTATGGTTTGGGTCAGCTCTGTAAGCCCTACAATGGCGTTCATTGGTGTGCGGATCTCGTGACTCATACGCGACAAGAATTCGCTCTTTGCCCGGTTGCCCGCTTCCGCTTTTTCCAGCTCACCGCGCATGACAGCCGCGTGCAGACGAGATTTTACAACCACAAGGACAACACCGAAAACCAAAAACAAAAAAATCGCCACCACCGCAATTGCCAGCCCAGGATTGGCGTATACGATGCTGGACAGGTTCATCTGCGACTCTCCGATGGAAATCAAGTTGCGGCTGCTAATCACCGTCTTCTCTTCATCGGTCAGGTTGTTGACCGCTTTGTTGAGAATGGATAGCAATTCCGGCTGGGCCGGACTTTTGAGGGCAAAGGTAATGCCTTGGCTGTTGTTAACCAGATTCACCTGTACGAGGTTTACAAAGTTGTTTTGCTGAATAATCTTTTCCAGGCGGGCGGAAAGCCCGTAGAAAAAATCCACTTTGCCGCTGTTGACATCCGCTAGCGCCTGCGTCATATCGGTATAGGAAATTACTTCTCCAGCGGTCACGTAATCGGGCAGTTTTTGCCCGTTGAGAACAGCCCCTACCAGATGGTCGGAAGGATATGTGGATTCCTTATTTCGGACCAAAATTGAGTTTAGCTGTGCATAGGCAGAAGACAGCGCCAAATGCTGACCGAACGCTTCCTCTTCCGAGTCCAGAAAAAAGCCTAGCAAGTCGGCGTCTCCATTGTGGATCGCAGCAAGGGACTCTCCGTAGCTGTCATAATACAAATAAGTAAATGTCAGCCCAGAATATTCGGAGACTTCCTTCAAAATGTCGGGCACGAAGCCATCGTGGCTGTCGGTGTTATTTAAGCAAAACAGAGGATGCCAGTCTTGCGGAACCGCGACTGTTACCGTTTTCTTATTCTGCACATAGGCCTGCTCCTCTGCGGTCAAGACCGCATTGACATTTCCCGTGTTCGGAAAGTTCTTTTCATAAATCTTTTTATTAAAATTAGGATCCGCATCGTATATTTTTTCCAATGCCCGGTTGAGCGCATCCAGCGTCTCCTGGTCATCCGGCTGAGTCACAATATAATGAGGCTGGGAATCGAAAGCAGCCGCTACATAAAACTCTCCTCCCGGATCTGTGCTGCTTCCCAGCAGTAGGTCCACCTCGCCGCTTTCCAGGTACTGATTTAAATTTCCCGTCTCATGAAGCTGTTCATAATTGTAATAGTTAAGTTTACAATCCAGATTATTCAGCTCCAGATAAATCTGAAGACGGCGGATGTTTTCCTGCGCCCGGTCAAAAACACCGATAGTCTTTCCATTGAGCGTATTGAGATCATAGCTCTTGATAGAAGAATCATCCCGCCGAGCCAGCAGGAGCAGCCTACTGTACCCGCAGTTATACTTCGGATACCCATAATGCGTTTCCAGTCCCTCCATATAATACTGCCCGCCCATCAGGTCAAAGGCGCCCGCTTGAAACTGCTCCATAACAAAGTTGTTTTCTACCGGGACATATTCATAGCTCCATCCCGTGTATTTGGCCACTTCATTGAGAATATCCACTACCAACCCCTCAGGTTCTCCTTCCGGCGAGGTCACAGTATACCCTTCCAGCTGGGGAAACGCTACGCGAAGGACTTTTTGCTCCTCTTTCGCGGCATAAGAGGCAACGGGTGCCACCAGGACCCAAAATAAAAATACAGAAAAGAAGACCAACGCGGCCTTTTTCCCATTTCTGCAAGTAGCATGTTCCATCGGTGTACCTCTTCTCTCTTGTTGCCTTCTATAGCATCCCGCCGCCTCGAAGCATATCTGATTTTGTTTATTATAACATATCCATTCCCTTTGAGGAATGATATTCTTATAAAATTTTGCAAAAAAGAACGCTGTATCCAAAATCTAGTTGCTCTTTTGGTATTTATCTATACAAAAAGATAGGCAGAGCAGCCATAACGGCCTCTCTGCCTGCCCTTATCTCAGTTTCCAAGCACCTGCGGAGAACTTCTTATTTCACTCGGAGGTTTCGTATACTTCTTTGGCCAAACGCAAAGCCGCCCAGGCCTTCGGCCACCCGGCATAGAAGGCGGCATGGGTCAAAAGCTCCGCCATTTCTTCTTTGCAAACGCCGTGCTTCTTTGCATTTTGGATATGAAACTTCAGAGAACGGTCAAGAATGCCGCTGGCCATCAGAGCCGTAACGGTTACGATGCTTCGATCCCTAGCGGACAGCTGCTCTTCCCTTGCCCATACTTCTCCAAACAGCACATCGTCATTAAGCTGTGCAAACTTCGGCGCAAAATCGCCAAGTTCCTCTCTTCCAGCCGTTACTTTTTTCATCGCGCAGCCTCCATGCTTTCCTTCAAAATTCCTACGATTTCATCGTGTGACAGGGTTTTGTAACCGCCGTCCATAACAAATGCACCTTCCGCGATGCCGTCGAGCATCCCGTCGGTAACGCCAAGTTCCCGGATACTCATGACCAGGCCGATTTCCTTCATGTACGCTTCCATGCGCTCAAGGCCCTCCCTGGCGATTTCCTCGTCGCTCTTTCCTTCCGGGGTAACGTCCCATACATTCACCGCATATCTTTTGAACTTCGCAAGCCCATAGGGCAGGATATACCGGTAATAAGGAAGGGAGACGGCGGACAGGGTCATACCATGGGTTGCATCGGTGAAGGCGCCGATGGACTGGCCGATCATATGCACCATCCAGTCGGTAGCTTTTCCTTTTGCCACAAGGGTATTCAGCGCCCAGGTAGCGGTCCACATAATATTGCTTCGCGCCTCATAATCGGTTGGGTTTTTGACGGCGATTCTGGAACTGTGGATCAAAGAGCGCAGCAGACCCTCCATGATATAATCAGAGGTATTGTCGTCCTCGCCGGAAAAATACTGCTCCAAGATATGAGACATAATGTCAAAGAAGCCGGCCGTCATCTGATAAGCGGGCAGCGTAAACGTGAAGGTGGGATTCAAAATCGAAAACTTCGGAAAGACATTGTCGCCGAACACATGGCCGATTTTCCGCTTCTGCTCGTGATTGGTGATGACGCTGCCGCCGTTCATCTCCGAGCCGGTGCCGACCATGGTCAATACACAGCCAACCGGGATAATTTTGTTGTCCACATCTTCCATGCGCAGATAGTATTTTTCCCACGGGTCCTCCTCGCAGAAGGTAGAGACAGAAACCGCTTTGGCATAATCGCACACAGAGCCGCCGCCGACCGCAAGAATCAGGTCAACATGACCTTCCTTTGCTCTGCGGCATCCCTCATACAGTTTTTCTACAGTAGGATTTGGCATAACGCCTGGATCCTCATAAATTTCTTTGCCTGCGGCCTTCAGGATCTCCACCACTTGTTCATAAATCCCGTTTTTCTTGATTGAGCCGCCGCCATAAACCAACAGCACGTTTTTGCCGTAGTTTTGCAGTTCCTCACTTAGACCGTGCAATGCATCCTCTCCAAAGTACAGCTTGGTTGGGTTGGAATAACAAAAGTTTCCTAACATCACACATTCCTCCCATTTGTTTTATCCATTCAGGGATCCCAGGTGAGCTTACCGGTTCTAACCGCGACTTCATAGCGGCTGATTTTATAATTGAGCCTGGCAAGTGTCTGGTCAATCTGGCTGCGCTGCTTTCGCAAGTTTTCCCTTTGCTCCACCAGCAGCTGTAGCCTTGCCGGAATGGTAGCGTCGCCCTCCTGATAGAGGCGCACATATTCGATCATGGCTTCCACTGGAAGCCCCGCGCTCCTCATGCATTTGGCAAGCTCCACCCACTTTAAGTCCGCTTCCTGATAATCCCGGATTCCTCCTGCGGTACGGGTCACAGCAGGAATCATCCCCACTCTCTCATAATACCGCAAGGTATCCGTCGTAATTTGGTACGCTTCGCTGACTTCTTTGATCGTCACCTTGTCATCCTCCACAAGCTTCTCAATGTCCAAATCCTTCAAGCTAAATAAGTCTCTTTTTCACCTGCCTCTTCTGAAATTCAGTATAATCCTTGGAGTTGGCTCTAAGTCAAGCATTTTTTTCAAAATTTTAAACATTTGTTTTCGCTGTATTTTCTGTACCAATAGCTGTGCCTGCTCCTTGGCAAAGCCGTCCAGCAGATAAAGAAAAAAAACGGGCACTGTGCCGTCGAGATACAACGCGTCCATGGTCCCGCTGTCCCCTCTCCGGTATTCGTTGATGAGAACCGGGCAGCGGTAACCCCAGCGTATACATCCAACTGCCGGTTCGTATCCGGGTCTTGCTCCGGTTTCATTTCGTAAGCCGTGTACCCGTTTTGCATAAACCATTCTGGATTTCCTTCATTTGGATGCGCATCCAGTTTATAAGCCGGCACCTACGCACGCAGCCGGAAGGTCTTCGGGGAAAACCGGTAGACCAGAATACAAGCCACGATGCAGTACAGAACGCAGAACGATATGCACAGTACTCCAAAAATGAAAGTAGGCATTTGAAGCTGCATCAGGAAAAAACAGACAAAATAGGTGGCAGACAGCACCATTTGATAGGTTCCACTCTTCATTTCGGTTCCGGCGTTATAGGGCTGCAGAAGATAATAGATGGTGAGATAATGCACCGAGAAAAACATGCTCATGGAAAGGATGGAAACAAAGAGCACCCCATAGTTGAGCCAATGCTCCGTCCCGCCGGAGGCATAAAGCAGAAGAGCCAGACCGGCACCGATCACAAAGGCTGGAAGAAGGTTGATCTTGATGATTTCCCGCAGGCGAATGCGAAACAATTTGAGCACCAGATGGGGCTGCTTATAGAAAGAATAGGTGAGCAGGCTGTGGTCGCAGTTCATAAACAGCGCCTTGGTAAACCCCGTTCCCCGGTTGATGGCGTACATGATGAAAACAAAGTAGGGCAGAAAGGACAAAAGCAGTTCATTGGCCTTCTCCTTGATTTCAGGGGCCAGATAAAAAGCCAGCAAGATTCCAAAAATCAGGCACAGGCAGATCCCTGCAATTCGTTTGGAGGATTTCCAAAGGATTTTCTGATGGCGCTTGATGAACAGCTCGTTTAAATACTCAAATCCTTTGCGTCTGCTGGTAATGCTGGCATCCGCAGAAATGATCTTTTGGGTCATCTGCTTGGATTTATCTTTGGCCGTGTCCATTTGCTGCATAGACTGCGCCAGAATCTGCTGGTACATCTCCCGGTATTCCCGGAAAGTGACGATCTTATAAAGCGCCACGCCGCCCAAAAGGAGGGAAAGCAGCATCAGCGCCGTCACTGCCGCAGACGGTACCACCACTCCAAAAGCCGGCAGGCCATAGGCGGCCGCCAGCAAAAGAACCATGCCGATCCAGGCGTATTTGCTCAGGCCGTTTTCGTTGGTGGTTTTTCCGGTTTTCTCGTAGTGGTACAGGGAAGCCGACGCCATCGTCAGCTTTAGCCCCACCACAAAGAATGGAATAAGAAGACACTGCCACACCGCAACCCCCTGCATAAGCCCAAACAAGAGGCCGCAGAGAAGAAACCCGACAAAAACCTTCAAAAGGGCATACCCGTAGTTTACCAGCGCATATTCCTTCGCGTCCATACGCATGAGAATCATAGCATAGTACTTATCTCGGCTTGGGTTAAACAGATAGGTATTGGCAAAGGAACCGATGATGGTCAAAAACAAAAGGATATGGAAAAACACCTGTTCCGGCGCCGCCGTTTTATAAAGAAATCCGACGCCTGTCACCATGGTGACAAAATAGAGAAGCTTTCCAAGGAAAACCGAAATCACTTCCCAAACAGCCGACAGAACATTCGCAAAAATTTTAAGCCCACGCACCTGGTACAGAGTTTGAGGAAGAAGCTTTTTCAAAAGCGGAATCTGCTTGAGGGAATAAAGAATGCTGTTGACCCGGTAGGTATTTTTCAGGGAAAAGGAAATTTGCAGTGTTCTATTCATGACCTTCCTCCCGCAATGCCGTAAGGATTTTATCCTTGAATTCACGGCTGTCCAGGTTTGCCTGGTCCACTACCTCCAGGATTCCGTGGTTTAACAGAACAATCTCGTCGCACAGGTCCAGCGCCAAATCCATGATGTGGGTGGAAAAGATGATAATGCGCCCTTTTTTCAGAGAGCGCAGCAGTTGTTTCATCTCCTCCGCCACCACTACATCCAGAGAGGTGAGCGGTTCATCCAAGAGCAGAAGATTCGGTTGGGCAATGATATTGATAAGCATCTGCATCTTGTTTTTCATGCCGTGAGAATAGTCTTTTAAAAGTTGATCCCGGTCCTCGGGTTCGATGCTCATCTCGTCGAAGTATTCGTCGATGGTCTTTGGATTTTGGATGCTTTTTTCGTTGATATCCAAAAAGAATTTCAGGAATTCCCGGCCGGTGAGAAATTCAGGAACAACTGGAGTGGATAACACGTACCCCACATCCTGAGCCTTCACTTCTCTGCGTGTTCCGTCCTCCTGTAGATAGAAACTGCCGCCGTCGGCTTGCATGTCCCGGTTGAGACAATTGAACAATGTGGTTTTACCGGCGCCGTTTCTTCCCAAAAGACCATAAATTTTGCCGCTTTCAAAGGTAAAATCAATGTCCCGTAAGACTTCCTTTTTCTCGAAACGCTTGGAAAGATGTTCGATGATCAGTTTCATACTTTTCTCCTTTCGATCTGTACAAAGACAGGGGCCTTTCGCTCCTGTGATGATGCAGGAACTTCAAAAGAAGCAGAAATTACATTTTCTTTTCCAATTGGACCCGGCAGTAAATGCCGTATCCTTCCACAAACAAGTATGCAGCCACCAGTAGCAGCACCGCCACCGTGTCCACTCCCATCAGCGCAAAGGAAACCATCAGCGCGCCGAACACGTAGGTCATCCGATCAAAAGCTTTCGCCTTGGCCAGACTCGCCAGCATGACGTTGCGTTCGTCTTTGGCGTCGATCTCCCTCTGCCTAGCAGCTTCGGGGCTGTTTTTCATCACTCTGCGCTCCACGGCTTTCCCCATTCCGTGCCCAAAGGTACCGCAGCCAAAACCAATTAGAACATACGGCAGGGCCCGCATCATTCCATAAGGCTCTTCGATGGCTTTGAGCACTAGAAATCCTGCTGCCAGAAGCAAAAGTCCGGCACCGGCCAGCCAGTAAGCAGTCCCTTTCTCTTTCATACCCGATCCTCCTCATAGATAAATATGTCTTCAATGTGCATGTCAAAATACCGGGCGATTTTGAACGCCAGAAGGATGGATGGATTATACCGCCCGTTTTCCAGAGAACCGATCGTCTGCCGCGATACCGCGAGAGCGCTGGCCAGCTCCTCTTGCTTGATTCCGCGGCTTTTTCGTATCTCCTCGAGCCGATTTTTCAAGGCGCTTTCCCTCCTCCGTCAATGGAAAGTCTACTTTCCATATCAAACAGTATAATTACACTTTAGGAAAATGTCAAGCAAGCTTTCCGTTTTCTCTGCAAAAAACGCCCGCAGGCGAGCGTCTGCAGGCGTTTTTTTGACTAGGGAAGCATTGCATCCAGTTTTCTGGTATCTAGGGAAAAATCCTTTCTATTTTACCACGAACACCGACAACAGCCGTTGCCGGTCCTATTCCAAAAAAAGATGCATATGGTCTACATAAATGCTTTTGCCACTCCAGATTTCCCCTCTTCTTTATTGGGGTTTGGCACCTGCCTTTTTCAGACAAGGCCGCGTCGTTTCGTTATTCTTTCTTATGAAGACCCAATATGCCGGCCAGTGTATTTCGCAGCACATCCACGTCAATGGGCTTTGCAATGTGGGCGGTCATTCCCGCGTCCAAAGACGCCTGTACATCCTCGGCAAAGGCATTGGCGGTCATGGCAATGATCGGAATGCGCTTTGCATCCGGCCGGCCGGTTTCCCGAATGGCGCGGGTGGCTTCATAACCGTTCATCTGTGGCATTTGAATGTCCATCAAAATCGCGTCATAGGTACCCGAAGCTGCAGCGCGAAACGCCTCCACCGTTTTAGCTCCGTCCGTCCTCACTTCGGTTTCGGCTCCGAACATGGTGAGCAGCTCACAGAGAATTTCCGCATTGATCGCATTGTCCTCCGCCACCAGGAAACGACAGCCGGCAAGCGGCATCCGTGCCAACCCCTTCGAGGCGCTTCCTATTGTGTCTTTTGGGTGTGCGGCTTCTTGTGCCGGCGCAATCTCGCACACCAGCTCCACGCAAAACACCGATCCCTGGTTTTCCCGGCTTTCCACCGAGATGTGCCCGCCCATTTGGTCCAAAAGCCCTTTGGTCACGCTCAAGCCAAGCCCCGTTCCTTCAATTCGCGCAGCACCCGGACTACGGGTAAACGGCTCAAAGAGATGAGCGAGGAATTCCTGTGACATACCGATTCCCGTATCGCGCACGATAAAGCGGTAACAGGCCAGATCCAACTGTCCGTCTGGTGCTTCCTCCACTAGAAAATCCACCCGTCCGCCCTTTGGCGTGAACTTGATGGCGTTACTCAATAGATTGATGAGGATTTGATTGATGCGCAGAGGGTCCCCGTAAAAGCAGGCATGGCGGATCTCCTTTGTGGTGACGGCAAACCGAAGCCCGGCAGCTCTGGCTTGGGGACCCATCATGGCGGAAAGCTGATCGAGCAGCTCGGGAAGGGAAACTCTCATCCGGTTGAAGGTAACCTTAGACTGTTCAATTTTGCTCATATCGAGAACGTCGTTGATCAAACTGAGCAGATGCTTAGAAGAAATCGAGATTTTATGCAGGCAGTCGGTCACCCGGTTCCGGTCGTCCAAGTGGGCCACTGCCAGCGCGGTCATTCCCATAATGGCGTTCATCGGCGTACGGATGTCGTGGCTCATGGCAGACAGAAAATCACTTTTTGCCTGGTTTGCCTTTTTCGCAGCGGTCAATGCTTTTTCCAGCGCTTCCTTGGTCTGCCGTTCCGCCGCCAGCATATCGCTCACATCCGCCCGCACCAGGCACACGGTCCTGTGGTTCTCGTCTCCCCAGAGCACATTGATCTGCTTATACCGCAGCCCGTTCTTGTCTCGATAGGGTAGGACAAAATCATACCCGGCCGGCTTTTCTCCCAGCTTTTTTAAAAGGGTCTGAATCTGAAACTGGGTGCGCGCCTGTCCCTCATCCTCATCCAGATGATAATGACCAACGAATTTCTTCACATTGACGTCGTAATAGGCCATGCGGTAGGGCGGAAGGTTTTCAAGCACCGTCTTGCGGGTATACATAGTCATGCTCTTCTTTCGAACGTCGATAAACGCCATCAACTCGAAGGTATAGGCCATCATGTTCAAAAGGCCCTGCTGCTCGCGAAGAGAATCGGTGATATCCGTTCTGGAAAGGCATACCCTTCCAAGACGCAGATCAACGGCAAATGCCGTCATGTTTTTCGTACGAATATCTCCATTGTCGTCCACAATGGAATAGGCAAAGGTATACGAGCCTTCCGCTTGCAGCCGCGCGAGCATCTGTTGCGGATCAAGGCCCCTTTGGTAGGCTTCCCTGTCCCTGGGTACCACTCTTTCTGCAAGCATGCGTTTTACCCACTGGGAGTGACACCCACTGCGTGGCGGAAGACAACCGTCGTTTTTGCTGCAGGATATTACCGTGTAGCTGTCCTGTGTCAAATCCACATCTACCACAAATTCATTGCCTGAAACCGAAAGCTGATACAAAATCCGGTCGGATACGGTCTGCTCGGTCACGTCGGTCACCGTCAAAATACCGGTCACATCTGCGCTGTCCGGCGTCGCCACCATGTTCATTTTAATCTGCACATAGCGTCCCTTCGACTCCTTCGGCAATTGGATAAAGCACCGCTGGATCTGTTCGGTGTCGTTTCGCTGGAAGGCGGCCAGCGACGGGGCGTTGAGATAGGTCTGCAAAAACTGCTGCCTCTCCCCATCATCCACCACCAGGCTGGAAAACCCGATAAAAAACTCTTCCCGGACTGTCCCAAAAGTTCCCAAAAGATCGGAATCGGTATGGTCGATGATCTCCAGAATCCGGTTTTGCGTGATGTTGCAGTGACCCACTACCACCGCATTGGGATCGGGTACACGGTAATGCTGGAGAATCAGCTCGTTATACTGCTTGCGGATACGCTCCTGCTCCTCCCGCTCCCGAGTCATGTCGTGGTAGAAGGCGTAAACCCGTTGCTCCCCCTCCTCGTTTTGAATCATAGAAAGGGTATTTTTTACCCAGAGGTAACCCCCTCCGCCCTTTTTGAGCCGGTAGACAATTTCCCAGTGGTTTTCTCCGCTGGCGATATACGCGTCCATTTGTTCTCTCACATGGTCCCAGTCGTCCGGATACACGCCGGCCATAGCGTCCCTGCTGTAAAGCGCCCACGCTTCCTCAAGCGTCATGGAAGTCATGGTGGCAAACCCGTCAGACAGGTATTCCGGTGTCATTTGGCCGTCCTGCTCATAGCGCACCACAGCCACCCCGCCGGGCAGGTTTTTCACAACCGTCTGGAAATACTGCTCCAGCCGTTTCTTCTCCTTGCGGGTCATAACTTCTTCGGTTACGTCCCGTACGTACTTGACATAAGCGGGAATCCCGTTCCAATCGGTTTTGCGAAAACGGGTGCTGAAATACCGGTTTGTGCCGTCCACCTGCATCTCATGTTCTTCCCCGTCGGGCTGGTGGCTTTTCAAGGTGCAAAAACTGCAGGGAGCTGTTTTTTTATGCAGCGCCGCGTAACACTTTTGTCCTATGTAGCTCGGCCCCTTCGCAAATAGGCCCTTGTTCTCGCTGACATAGAGCAGGTCGTAGTTTTCCCGGTCGATGACATAGATGCCGTCCGCTGTTTCGTTTGCAATGCTTTGAAACAATCGCGTCTGCGCCGACATACCGGTAAAAACCGCATAGAACCGGGTGTGATCGGACAAGGGGCCCATCCTGCGGCCGTTGAGATGCACCCAGATAAGTCTTCCTTCCTTGTGCCGCATGCGGAAAAAAACGTCCAGCACCTCGCCGCTGCGCAGCGCGGCCTTCATCGCCTCCAATACCCGTCCCCGATCCAGTTCATAGACCATGTTGAACGCGTTTTCTCCCGCCAGTCTCTCAAATTCCTCCCGGGAGTGGCCGGAAAGCGCCATCACGCCGTCGGAATAGAACGTGGGGATAAACCGGTTTCCCTCCACCCGGTAGCTGGCGATGCCGCCGGGAATGGAATTGACCAGATGGTCCATCTCCAGTTGCGCTTCCTTGAGATCGGAAATGTTGTGAAAAACGCAGTGAAGCAGCGGACAGCCTCCTTCCTTTCCCAGCCATCTAACCTGCGCGCGCACCCACACAATGTGCCCGTCCCGGTGCTGCTTGCGAAACTCAAATTCCTCGCCTGCGTGGGTCTCGATCACCTTTGCGGCCCGCGCAACCACCATAGCCGTGTCTTCCCAATAGATCATCTGGGTCGCGTCTTTTTTGATCAGCTCCTGGTATTCTTCCACCGAATACCCAGTCAGAGCGGGAACTCCGTCGGAAAAATAGATGGTTTCGAAGATGTCCGAAACCTTATAAATTGCCACCCCGCCCGGAATGGCGTTGACGATGTCCTGCATTTTCTCGTTGGCAGAGGCAAGCTCCTTTTCCAGCCGCATCGGTTCGCTTACGTCGGTATAGACCCCGTACAAGAGCTTCTTCCCGTCCGGCTGGGATTTAAACGACCCGTCCAACCGGATAAACCGGTATTCCTTTTTCTGATCGTTCCACAATCGATAGGTATGCGAAAGCAAGCCATCCTTGTACATGGCCTCCTGAATAGCATCTTGCAGCGGTGCAAGGTCCTGCGGATGCACACCCAGATAATTGGTTTCCTGTTCCACGGACTGAATGTGCTCTTGAGAATAGCCCATAATTTCATAAAAAGCAGGATTGTGAGACACCGGAGAAATCTTCTCTTTGTCGAACTGATAGACGCACAGCCCGCAGGGAATGCTACAAAATGTATCCTGCAGCTGCTTTTTGAGCGCTTCGGACCGGTCCTCTTCCTGCTTTTTATCGGTAATATCCAGAATATACTCGATATGGGCGGGTTTCCCCGCCCAATCCAAAAGCTTACCGCTGAGCTGGTAGACACGCCCGGTACGGGGATGGCGAAATTCCCGCACAAAAAGCTGCGACTGAGTCAGTTTCGCACAGCGGCAGAAAGGGCAGGGCTGCGTAAATCCCGCCGCTTGGTAACAGGTGAGGCCGGGGATGTCCGCCGCGCCATCGAACAAAATCTTTGCCAGCTGGTTGGTATAAAGCAGCTCATAGCTGTCGAGCGCGCTGACATAGATAGAGATCGGCGCGTTGTCCAGCACCGCCGCCATTTGGTCTGTCGAAAGGGGGGCCTCCCAGGTCATGCCGTTTTCCCTCCTTTGATCTGGCGGTGCAGCGTTTCTACCGCTTGAAACTGCTTCTCAATCTCTTGGTAAAGTGCCTGGTATTCGTCTTTGCGTTCTCTGATGCGCAGAGGCTCCACCAACGCGCAGACCGCATCGTAAAAAGGAGCCAGTCCCATGTTTCCCGCCACGCCCTTGAGAGTATGCGCCGCTTCAAACGCGGCCGCATAATCCTCTTCTTTTAAAGCCGCTCCCAGTCTATTTAAATTCTCATCCTGAAAAAACATATCGAAAATTTTCAAATACAGTCCTTCATTTCCCATGAAGCGTTCCATCGTAGCCGCATAATCCGCGCCATACGCTTCCAGGCATTCCTTCAAGCCGCTCACAATCAAACCTCCTTTCCCCAAATAAAGTCATATAAGGTTTGAAACAGCCGCTCCGGCTCAATGGGCTTTGCCAAATGGGCGTTCATTCCGGCTGCTTTGCTTTTTTCAATGTCGTCGTCGAAGGCGTTGGCCGTCATGGCAATGATGGGAATGTCCTTCGCGTCGGCGTTGCTCAAATGGCGAATGTTGTTGGCCGCAGCCAAGCCGTCCATAAGGGGCATACGGATATCCATCAAAATCGCATCGTAGTATCCCGGCTGTGACTTTCCGTACAGCTCCATAGCCCGAAGCCCGTTTTCCGCCGTATCCACTCGAAAGCCCTTGCCTTCCAGCAGCATGACTGCCACCTCGGTGTTGAGGGCATTGTCCTCCGCCAGGAGCACCCGCTTACCGGTAAAATCATAGTCCAAAAGCTCCTCCTGGCGCGTCAGCTCTTCCTTTTCTCCAAGGGCCCTCGTAAAGGCGGAAACCAGAGAGGACTTGAACATGGGCTTGCTCATCAAAAGGTTTACGCCCGCCAACTTTGCCTCATGTTCAATGGCGATCCAATCGTAGGCGGTCATTATAATGATGGTGACCTCCGGCCCCACGACTGCGCGAATCCGGCGGGCTGTCTCGATTCCATCCATCTCCGGCATCTTCCAGTCGATAAGGATCATGTCGTAATAGCTGCCGGTCTCCCAAAGGGTCTTCACCCGGTCGATGGCCTTAGGACCACTGTCCACCCATTCGGCGGTAACGCCGATCTCTTTGAGGGTAACCACCGCACTTTCGCATACGGCTACGTCGTCGTCCACCACCAAGGTTTTCAGATGAGAAAAATGATAGTCCTGCTTTTTCTGGTTGCGGCGAAGCTTCTCCTCCTCGGTGATTCCCAGTTTCACGTCCACGGTAAACTCGGAGCCAATACCTTTGATGGACCGTACGGTGATTTTCCCATCCATCATGTCCACAATGTTCTTGGAGATAGCCAGCCCCAGCCCGGTGCCTCCGTAGAGAGAGGTCGTACCGGTAAACTCCTGGGAGAAGGGTTCAAAGATATGGGGAAGAAACTCTTCGCTCATGCCCATGCCAGTATCGTTGACAATAAAGCGCAGAACTGCGCCGTTTTTACTCCTCCTGCGCTGGGCAGCGGAAAAGGTAACCTTTCCGCCCTCCCTGGTAAACTTGATGGCATTGCTCAGAATGTTGATCAGCACCTGCTGTAGCTTCATAGCGTCTCCGATATAATAGTCGTCGAGCACAGGGTCGACAATGCACTCGTACTCCACCCCTTTAGCCGCCGCCTGGGCATAACAAATGGAGTTGATGCCGCCGATGAAATCCTCCGTGGGAATTTTTTCGTTCTTTAAGAGCATTTTGCCGCTTTCGATGCGGCTCATGTCCAGAATGTCGTTGATCAAAGAAAGCAAAAACCGGGAAGATATCCCGATCTTCGAAAGGCAGTCGGCCACCTGCTCGTCGTCGCCGATGGCATGAGCCGCGATGGCGCTCATGCCGATGATGGCGTTCATAGGGGTACGGATTTCGTGGCTCATACGGGAAAGAAAATCGGATTTTGCGGCGTTTGCCTGCTCGGCGGCCACCAACGCCGCCGCCAGCTCCTCCTTCTGCCTCTGCTCCTGACGCACGATGTCGGTCACATCGGTGCGAGCCATACACACCCGGCCCAGCTCCTTATTGATATAAAACACCTGGATGCGCTTAATCCGGCATTCTCCCCGTCCATTCTTCATTTCCACCAGAAAAGTATAGAAATCCTCCCTTTCCAGCCTATCCTGCATATACGCAAAATCCAGTTTTTCGAGATATTCCTTTTTGGAATCTCCCTGCATAAACTGTTCGGCGATGTTGCGGATTTCTTCCTGAAACCGGCCTTCGGACACAATGGTTTCCTTGCTTTGCTCGTGGAAAGAAATCAGGTGATTGGTATCCTGACGGATGTCGATCTCGGTAATCACTTCGTAATCCAGCTTGGCGATCTTATCCAATAGCTGTTCCTGCAGCTTCTGTTCGGTGATGTCAAAGGTATAGAAGAAGCCGATCACATCTCCGGTCTGCGGATTCAGGCAAGAACGGAAGCTGGTACTTCCCCAGAAAAGACTGCCGTCGTTGCGCCGGCGCAGGAAGTCAAACCGATAGTCCACCTTACCGGCAGCGAAATCCGACAATACCGTTTCCCGGCGGAGAGCGCGGCGGATCTCTTCGCCATAGGCCGCATCCACCGCAGAATCCGCCAAGTTCTCAATGGTCTGCTCATAGGTATTCCCCTCCCGGGAAATGGATGTGTCCACAGTGGACACATAGCTTTCTATTTGATTTTCCGTTAAGTTTACACGGCTCTGGCTACCGCCCCCTGCAGCGGAAACCTGTGCAAAATAGGCCAGCTCTTTTTCATAAAGCTCCTGCACCCGCTCTTGCAGCTGTTTTTCCTCCGTAATGTCCACAAATACGCAGTAAAAATACTTTTCTCCGTCCCTCTCTGGCATAAACTGCGCCTTGATGGAAATCCACTTGACCGTCCCGTCCTTGCAGATCAGGCGGTTTTCGTTGTGAATGGTGTTGCCGTATTTGAGCTGTCCGTTGAGCTGATCGGCCATCACTGCCAGGTCATCCGGGTATATGACGCTGGACATTTTGTTGCCCATATCCGCGAATTCCTGCCTGGTATACCCCAAAAACTCGAACAGCCCGTCGTTTGCGTCGATGATGGAAAAGTCAGCGTCGAATCGGCAGCGAAACACCGCTCCGGGAATGTTATTATACAAATGAAGAACCTCGTCCTGAGCCTGTCTTTGGGCCGTAATGTCGATACAAACCGACGCAATTGCATCCCTGCCGTCCTCGGCCGTCACTTTCCGGCCCAGATCGTGCACCCAGATGTAAGACCCGTCCTGTTTCTTCATCCGGTATTCGACTACGTATTCTCCCTTTTCCTCGATCTGTGCAGCCACCGCCGCGTCCACCATTTCCCGGTCATCCGGATGCATGCAGTTGGAGATGGACCCTTCGATATCCTCGACGAAATCCGCCTGGGTCTCATACCCAAGGTAATATAGCATCTGCCGGTTGACAAAATAAAACGGGAACCCTTCCTCCATGTACCCGCCCATCATACCGCCGGCAAGGGAATCGTTTAAAAGCTCCTGCCGTTGGTGCACCACATTTTGCATCACCAGCGTCTTTGGATAGTGCTCTTTCCCCTTCTGGCTGACGCTGGGTTCGGCAAAATGAAGGCTCTGAATGCGCCAGCACCCAAATATGTAAACCAACGTAAAAAAACCTCGCAGATGCCAGGCGTACAGGGAATTTTTCAGGATCATCCGGAAGGATAGGTTTTCTACCTGTTCGGTAATGCGCTGGCTCTGGATCATGGAAAGCTCCACAGAAAAAGGCTCCGGGATTTCCCGGATGTCCTCGCGGAGATAGCGTTCCATTTCGGCTTTTCCCCGGGCGGCTTCCCCTTCCCCAGTTCCCACAAAGCTCACGTCCTCGTGAAAGAACGCAAGAGCCTTATCCGCGTCACGCTCTTCAAACCAAGCGTGGCAGAAATCCTGTATGGTTTCAACCACCGTTGCTTGCGTTTTCATCCGCTTCATCCTCTCCATAGTAGGCACCCGCCTTTGTTCTCTTTCTTGGCCCGGTACAGGGCTTCGTCCGCCCGTTCGATGACCGTATCCAACGGGTCCTGAGTATCCCATACGGCAACGCCGGCAGAAGTGGTTGCCGGCATGGCTTTTGAAAAGGAGCTTTCCCGCACCGCTCGACAAATGTCCTCTCCTTTTTTCAGAGCGATTTGCTGTGTGCCCATCTGCTTGATGACAACAATGAATTCATCTCCGCCGAACCGCGCCAGAATATCCGTCGCCCTTGTATGAGATCGAAGCAGTCCGCTAAACTGTACAAGGAGCTGGTCCCCTTCCACGTGGCCGTATTGGTCGTTGATCTGCTTGAGATTGTCCAGGTCAAACAGGTATACCGCCAAAGGCTCGTCCTCCTTGCGCAGAGCTTCGACGGCATAATCGAGCCCTCTGCGGTTGAGAAGCCCGGTCAGATAGTCCCGGTATGCTTCATCGCGCAGGGCACATTCCCGTTCCCAGGAGGAATTAATCCCCACGGCCCGCTGCACCCGTTTGAGAAGGCTTAGCTGGGAATGGGGTTTGCCGGCAAAATCATCCGCTCCCATCTGCAACGCCTGCTGTTCCAACTGCTCGTCCCACGGCCCCGTGGCGACCACCGGAATCTTCCATACCGCTTTTTCCCTCTGGAGCACATCCAGCACCGACAGCCCGTCCGGGTCCGCAAGGGTCATGCTCAGGATTACCGCCGCCAGCTTGTATTCATAGTCCGCCATACAAGAAAAAACCGCGTCTCCGTCGGCAGCCTCTACCACCTGATACCGATCTTCCAGCGTTCTTCGTACCCGTGTGCGGTATTCCGCATCCTCGTCAGCCACTAAAATCACCTGACTCCGCCGCTTTCCCAGCGTCCGGGCCGTACTGTTTTCATCTTCCTTAAAAGCAAGGCTGCGTTGGCTGAGTAAAGCCTCAAATTCTGCGCAAGGCATAGGCCTTGCAAAATAGTAGCCCTGTACATAATCGCAGCCGATTTCACGCAGGCGGACCAGCTGGTCCCGGGTTTCCACTCCTTCCGCCACCACGCTCAAATTCATCCAGCGGGCAAGGCCCATGATAAAACGAAGGATTCCCTGGTTGACCGGCTTGGCGGTTTCCACCTGAATAAACTTCATATCCAGCTTCAATACGTCCAGCGGCATCTGGTTGAGCATATTCAAAAAAGAATAGCCGCTTCCGAAATCATCCATTTCAATGACAAAGCCCAGTTCCCGCAGGCGTTCTACCGTGTCGATGATCTGCTTTGGGTTTTCCGTGTAAGCGCTTTCGGTAATTTCCAGATGAAGTCGGGAAGGAGGCAGGCGGTATTTGCGCACGGTCTTCACCAGGATATCCGCAATATCTGCGTTATAAATGTCGGCCCTGGATACATTGACCGAAACGGAAATCGGAGGATACCCCTTTTCATCCCAGCCTTGCAAAGCTGCGCAGGCCCTGTCCCATACGAACTGGTCGAGTTTGGTAATAAACCCGTTCTTCTCAAACAGCGGGATAAACTCCGCCGGCGACTGCATCCCCCATTGGGGATGATTCCAGCGCACCAGTGCTTCGGCGCCGGCCAGGCAGTCGTCCTTGATGCGGTATTTCGGCTGCAGGTAAATCTCGAACTGGCCTTGGGCCAAGGCGGATTCCATCCCGTTTGCAATCGCCTGTTCCCGCAGCAGCTTGTTGCGAAGCGCATCGTCGTAGGCCGCGAAATATGTTCCGTACCGCCCTTTGATGCTGCGGGCAGCCAGAAGTGCCCGGTCGCACATCTGTTCCACCGAGATGGACCGGTCCTCCACCGAATAGATGCCCCACTTCATCACTACGTTCTTGGCGCTTGATAAGGTGTTGATGGTTTCCGTAGCCTGTATGAACGAGCCGTCTTTGTATTCCCAATGGTGCTCCAGCAGGCAAGCGAACTGGTCGGCGTTAAAGCGGCCGCAAATCCCGTGATTGCCCACCATCGTCGTGTATAGGTCGGCAAGCCCGCGCAAAAGACGGTCCCCGGCCGGTATCCCGAAGATGTCGTTGATGAGCTTGAAATTTTCAATATCCGAACAGATGATGTCGTAGCTGCGCTCCGGGTGGGCCAGAATGAGCTCTTTTGCACGTCGGTAAAAGAATTCTTTGCTGTAAAGCCCGGTAAGCCGGTCGTATTGGACCAGGTTAATCATAGCGGCCGTTTCCCGCAGGTTAATGATGTTAGCCACCCGGTGCAGGATGATTTGAGGCTTATAGGGCTTTGCCACAAAATCAGCGGCGCCGTGGGACAGCGCCGCAACCTCGTCCGATTCTCCGTCGTTTTGGGTGGTGACAATTACAGGAATGGAGGAATATGCGGGATCTTTCTTGACAATGGACAAAAAAGTATACCCATCCATCACAGGCATGACGATATCCAGTAGAATCAAAGAAATCTGTTCTTTGTACTGCTTTAAAACGGACAGCGCCTCCTGTCCGTTTTCCGCCTCCAGAACCTGATAATCTGAAGACAAAATTCCGCACAGCATCATTCGGTTGATTTCATTGTCTTCCACAATCAATATCTTTTTCTGTACAATCATCGTTTGCTCCTTCATCCCGTATCGATCCCGGTCTACCGTTTTTGCCTTTCGGCCGGTTCCTATTGCAGGGCCCCGAGCGCTTTGCCCTGGTTTCCCCTGGTTGCGCAGCTTCCTTCTCCGAACGATCCTCTCCAGTATGTAGAAAACCGCTTAGTTTCTATGGGTACGTTTTGTTAATTGTATCAAAGCCGCCTAGATATTACAAGGTCTGAGCGGATTTTACTTTGAAAATCTGCTTCGTCTTTTCCCTTTTCTTGAACCTGCTGCAGCAAGGCGCCGCGCGTTTTATGACCCTGACTCACCACATTCGAGCCCATTGCCTCAGTTCCTGATTTCTCGGATTGCCGTATGTTTCTTCCGTAATGCTTACGGAAAACAAAAATGAGTCGAAAACCAGTCGGTTTTCGACTCATTAAAATAATTTTCCTGGGTTATTTAAAAAAATTGCCTTAAGTCTGCTACGTTTCATCCGTCCGCTTCTATTTGGGTGATTATTTTCTAATTTGAGCACCACTTGGCGCTTATCGGCCGCCATCTGCAACAACACCGCCGCTTGTACATCTCTTCCCTGAAAGGCAGGAAAGCTTTCCAGCCTATACCGTAACTGGTTCTCCTTCAGTGCTTTCTTTTGCCAGGCGCTCCGCCAGCTGGCAAATATCCTCGCACGCATGGGGATGGATGTACCGTCCCTGGTTTTCCCGCATTCGCTCCACCGCCTGCACGTCCTTGAGCCCTTCAATGGCTTTCAAAAGCTCTTTTCCAGGCTTAGCCACCGACACGCTCATTCCCCGTGTTGCAAAAAAAACGGCGTTTTTCTTCTCGCAGCCGGGAATCGGGGAAATATGAATCAACGGAATCTTTAGCACAGCCGCCTCCGTAGAGGAAAGGCCGCCCGGCTTGGAAAGGAATGCGTCGCACGCTTTCATATAATCCGCGATGTGAGGCGTGCTCTGCAAAATCAGCAGCTGCTCGTCCGATTGGTATTTTTTCCTCAGACGGCGGTAAAGCCGAAGGTTATTGCCGCAAATCACCACTAGCCTATAATCGCGGTTTTCTTTCAAGTACTGTCGCAAGCACCGGATGGAGGACGCGATCTTCCCCGCCCCGATACTGCCGCCCGAGAGCAAGAAATACCGCTTGTCTGAAGGAAGATGCAGCTTTTTTAAGGCGCGATCGCGTTCCTTTTCATTAAAGAACTCGTCACGCACGGGAATGCCAAGCGGCATAATCTTTTCTTCCGGTATTCCTCTTTTGCAAAACTCCTCTTTCAGCTCCGGCGATGGGATCACATAATAATCGCATGCCGTTTCCTCCGTAAACGGGATACAGGCGTAATCCGTTGCCACAAAGATGGTGGGCGGCAGCGTTATCCCGCTGTTTTTCATATGGCCGAGAATTTCCGCCGGGAAAATATGCGGCATGACGATCACATCAAAAGAATGCTGCTGCAAATATTCTTCCATCCGGTCGGTCATTTTCCCATTGATCCAGTAGACCGGGGAATGGCCTGGAAAGCGCCTCACCATATTCCCTAGAAAATAGACGAACCCAAACAAACGCGGCGCTTTCTGCACTAGCTTGATATACATATTTCCTATGGTTAACGCGAGCCCGTCGCTTGCCAGTTGATAAGGATCCAGAATCGTAACGTGATGACCCCGACTTTCAAGAGCTTGCGCTACGGCTTTTCCTGCGGCATTGTGGCCTCCGCCCGTGCTGCAGGATAAAATCAATGCTTCCATACAAATCTCACCCTGCACTTTTCCTTTCTTTCCGAGCTGGTCAGCAGCTTTGCCACAATCAAAGCCGCCATTCCCGTATAGCCGACGACCACCGGCAGTTCTTTGACAAACACCAGCATCAGCAGGGCAGATACGGTGTAGGTCCACAAGGTCTTATGATAGTTGGGAGAAACCTTTAAAATCAGGGAGAAAAACAGAAAGGTACAGGCCAAAATCGCAAGGGGCAACAGCGCCGGAAAGAGCCCGAGCAGGCAGCCGAAGGACACCGCGATTCCCTTTCCGCCGCGAAACCGATGAAACAAAGGCAGAATGTGACCAGCCACCGGCGCGAGAAGCACAAAGGCCACCGCAAAACTGCAATCCGACAAGGGAGTTCCGCCCAAATAGAGAAACACCGGGAAAAAACCCTTTGCCAAATCACCGCACAGGGTAAGGACGCCGCACCAAAATCCACCGTATACAAAAGCATTGGCGGTCCCAGGGTTATGATCCCTGCTCTCTTCGGTCACATCCTTGTTTCCAAGCAGATATCCAAAAACATGGGCGAACAAAATACTGCCCGCCAGATAGCCAAAACTCACATAAAACAAATCACGCAGCATCCCTCTCCCCCTCCTTCCATTCGCCGCCGCACGGGAGCGTTTGCCGCAAGAATCAGCAAATAAGGCAAAGCATTTTGCCGAAACCGCACGTTACGGTTTCCCCTTTGCTTATTTCTCTTCTATTTTATCTTTTTCGCCCTCGTTTGTAAACGATTCTGTAAAGAATCCTCCAAATTTGTTCCTTTTTCCTCGTTTTCGGATAGAAATCGCCCTATTTTGTCCGGTATTTTCCAGTTTTGCCAACGCGTCGCATCTCTTTCAATCCCGCCGCAGACGTTGTTTTCTCCAACTCGTTGCCCGAAAAAACAGCGTCTTTGCCTTTATCCTTTCTCTTACAGGAAGGGGCATAGGTTTATTCTCGACATCTGTCTGTCTACCAATTTTTATGCTAGGGCACGTTTTCCAAAACGAAGCCGGGCGGGAATGCCTTTGTTTGGCATTCCCGCCCGGTTTTTCCGATTTCAGGACGGCAGTGATGGCAAAACAATGCCGTCTTCGGCTCTCAGGTCAGGAGATATGAATCGCTACGCCGTTTACCACTACCTCGTCCTCTGCCCGGATTAAGATATATTTTTTATCGTCGATTATCCGGGTCTCCACCAAATCGCTGCGTTCGGGATTGACATGAATGGTCACCTCCGGCATGCGAATTTCCAGCTTGCTTTCCATCAGGTTACAGGGGCTTAAATCGGTCTCGGCGCCGAATTGCTTGTCATAGCTTTCTTCAAACGCCGCCACCTTCTCCTGTGAGACCTCGCAGATCTCCAGAACATTTTTCATTGTTTCTTTGGAAATCGCCGGTGGCTCGGTTTCTTTGTTTGCCTTATGCTCCTCAACGATCTCGCGCAGCTGTTCATGGACCGCTTGGACTACTTCATACCTGCAATCGTCACAGAGGGTTTCCTCTAGAATGGACTGGAAGGTTTCTTTTTGTTCGGCAGCGGGCATGGGAATCTCGCTGTGAAAAACCGCGTCTACAAATTCCTTGTGGTTTTCCGCAAGATCGCGGGAATAGTACAGAGCATTATAAATATTGGCACTTCGGTCGTCAAAGGCTGGGAATAAAAAGCCCAGCTCCGGCGGGGCGACAATCCAGTCCGCCGTGCGGTTATGCAGCAAATTGTCGTTGGCAAAATAGCTCAAGGCCGGCTGCGTCAATTTAACCGGACAGATGCTGCATACAAAATAGGAAAACACCTCTGAGGAAATTTCCTCCTGCCGCTCCCCGTCCTTGGAACGGTAGGGAACGTCATAGGTGTCACAAGCCAGAAGGATTAGATAGTGCCCATCCAAAGAAACCGATTCGATTACCTTCTGATAAAAGGCCTGAATGGCTTCTTCGTCCGTGAGGGCGGAATTCCGCATAGCCATGAGCCGCTTATGCTCGCTGCTTTCCACTACCTGCTGGGTAGTAAAGGCAATGTCAATGAGATTTTTGCCTAAGGTCCCCGACAGAGTCCGCTTCAAAACTGCAAGAATCTTCTCCGATTCTTCCTGAGGCGTCAATGCCAATGACTGACTGAACTGGGAAATGATTTCCCGTTCCCCATTGACATAGCAGCCACGGACATGGGTAATATTGCTTTTTTCCGGTCGAAACCGACGGCGGATTTCTGCGACTTCTTTCGTATTCATACGCGTCTCATTCTCTTTCTGTGTAGGATACCGGCCACTTGCAGAAAGCAGCGGCGCAGTTGAACTTTGTACATCGTTGCTACCAGCCATAAGGGATAGGCAGATGATATCCCCATTGTCCCCGCATGGGGAGCGACCACGAGGTTGAGATTGTTCCCGTATAGCCGTACTGATTTCAACCCGCGCTCCCGCACAGGGAGCGACTTATACGATCGATACAAAGCGAAACACCAAATACCATTTCAACCCGCGCTCCCGCACAGGGAGCGACAATATTGATTTATCATTTTCGCGGGGTGTAAACATGATTTCAACCCGCGCTCCCGCACAGGGAGCGACTGCAAAAATACACAAATATATTTTGCTACGTTATTATTATACCGTAGATTTATAGAAAAGAGCAATCTATTTTGGTCTATGAAACCCTTTAGAAAAGTGTTTTTTATGAAATCAAACCCAAAAAAAACTGTTTTTTTGAGTGCGAACCCCCCAGCTTAGCACAGTTCGTTTTCTGTTCGCACCATCTACCTTTTGAAACAGACTTGGATATATATGAAAAAACAAAGTTCGAACTCATAATAAGTCTAGGCTTTGTCTCTATCAAGGAAGTAAAAGACTATCCTACATTTTTCTAGTTATCAAAGTGATAACCTTTTTATTTTATCCGTGTCGCGGCTATAAAAAGATAATTTTGCGATTTTGCGGTAGTTATCAATGATAATCCGCATCATTTGCCTGCTGATACAGCAAGCGGAGTAGCTTGATAATGCGAATAGTTGTTTGGTTCTGTCTGCCTTTTATCCCTTTTTACAGAGGTAACAGCGTCAGCGTCCTCCCGCTGCATATTCCCCCATATTGATGTCCAGCACCCCTCGGGGCGGCTGGATCAGCGCCTCTTCATACTGGCACTTCCACTGGATTTTCCGACTTATCTGACTATTCTCGACGCCATCCACGGTTTCCCCGTCCTCAATGGGGTTGTCGTTAGCCAGAATGTAGGAAGCTAGATTATAGGCGTGGTTCACTACCCAGTTGGGATCCATGCCGCGGAAGTGGTACTGAAGATCTGGTAGAAACAGGGTGCTCATTCCCACGGTGTCCACGATCATGTCCTCAGTGCCCTGAACGTGAAAGAACCGGGCATTGACGCCAAAGCGGATAAAGCGGTCCGGGCCCTTAATCTGGTGGGAGTGCACATCCTCTGCCAGAAAAAGCTTGCCGCAGTTCTGGAAATAGAACGCCTCGCAGGAGGGATACAGCTCCGCCAGGGCGTCCAGAAAGTCCGCGTCCAGGCCGGCCCGCTCTAGAGCAGGGAGCGCCGCTGCCAGCATATCAATGGCCACCACCTGATACTGACACTCCTGGAAAATTCCTTCCCGGTCCTCCTGGCAGTCCCACATCTGACTCATCAGAAAGGCGTCGAAACCTTTGCCTTCAAAGCGGCTGCACCCCATCACCATCAGCTGTACCGGGCCTTTGCCATCCTGGAACTCCGCGATATGGTCCAACGCGGCGAAGCCAGCCGTCTTTTCATCGTGGCAGAAACACTCCACCGGACCGATGTGCCGCTCCATCACGGTGGTCATTTCATCTTTGCCAGGCATAGATACCGGCTCTTTGAACAGCATCTGGATGAGAAAGGGTCCGCCGGGGCGTGGGCTTTTTTCATCGTCCAGGTTCTGCTGAAATACTTCATCATTCATACTTAGCCCTCCTTTCCTTTAATGGCTTCTTCCAACTGCTTCCTAGCTGTATCCATATAAAGATATACGCCGTCCCGGTCACAGTGGTACAAGTTGGAATAGCTCTCGCTCTCGTTGGGACAAATCGGATTGGGCTGTACCACCTCAGTCGCCTCCAATAGGCCAACATCCAGCTTTGCAGCAGC
This sequence comes from Clostridiales bacterium, assembly GCA_018364155.1. GTDB lineage: Bacteria > Bacillota > Clostridia > Oscillospirales > Acutalibacteraceae > Solibaculum_A. The sequence continues at coordinate 148,192 of JAGZMM010000001.1, read as the reverse complement.
GGTCAAGGCTTTTTTCAGTACAGCAAGCTGGCCGCCGCACCATAGGGCTTCAAAATCCTCCCGCATAGCAGATGCCTGCTCCAACCCCTGAAGCAGTTGCACCACTTGCTTCGCAGCCAAATAAACTCCGGAGCAGTAGTTTTCCATGATGCGGTTTTGCACCGGGTTTGGAAATACAGAGAGAGTCACTTGTTCCCACGGAGTGAAGTACCTTTCATATTCTGGTTTTTCTTCCATCAGGAAGGAGAAAGCGCTCCCTCTGGTGTAATAATAGTCCCGGAAAAAGCCCTGTATTACCGCGATATAAAAACCATGGCTTTTGTCAAACAGTTCACCGGCTTCTGTCCCAGCACCAACTCGTAGCGTATTCAGATACTTTTCCGCGTAAAAATCCTCCATTCCGTGCTGTGCGGCAAGAGCCAGCACCTTTTCTTCCTGTCTCTGCTTTACCCATTCCAGAGGCGTAAAGTACCATTCCCGCATCTCTGCTGGTGAGATTGGGTGAAAGCTTACATCATATCCCATAAAGCTCCTCCTTAGTAGTCCAGCAGGACTGGCACCTGCTGCTCCTTTGCAAAACACATAGCCTGCCAGAACATCGAGAAGGCAAACTTGGCCAGAGATTCGGTGTCATACTGGGTATGCTCCGGAATGTCCGCTTTGCTGAATTGCCCGTTCGGGCCAACAGCGCCGTCCACCGGATAGCCCTCTGTTTTAGTCCAGCAGAGAATGGTGTCCTCGTCGGCCTGCCACACCAGCTGATTCAGCTTCACTAACTCTTTTTGCAATCCACCCACTGTACCGATCATGGCTTGATTTCCGTTGGGTAGTGGACCTTGGAACAAAAAGCTGTCCGACAAAGGAATCCACCAGGTAGCGCCCCGAAACAGCGACCGTATTCGTTCCTGATCTTGTGCAAGGCGGTCAATGGAAAAGTGTTCCATGAAGTTCCAGTTCTTTTCCACAGTAGGCGGAACCGGTTCCCCATAGGTATGACAGGCAGCAACCAGCAGCATGGCTCCGAAAGCGTCCCAGTCCGGCTTGTCTGTGTAGTAGGGGCGCTCATTATCCTCTGGCCAGGAGACATAGGGCGACTGCTCCGGTCGGGAGATAGCGGCTAAGATCTGATCCCGCCAGTTCTCCACCATCTCCTGAACCTCGGCAGTGCTCAACTCCTCCTCATCCGCAGCATTCTGTCCATCCGGGGTGATTTTTTGAAAGGCGTAGCCGTTTTCCTCCGCCCATTGCTGGACAGTGGTTTTCCAGTTGTGGGAGTAGTACCGGGTCAGCGTCCCAGCGTAGACGTCAAGTCCCATAATAATGCCTTCTTTTCTATGTATCACAGCTGCTCCAGAGTGCAGTCATGCCCGGAGCAAGCTGAGTCCAATATGATTTCTACGATGGTATCCATGTTTTCTTTTCCAAGATCACGGAAGCTTTTTTCATAGGCCAGCCATCTGATATGGATGGGCTGACCACATTCATGCCGCCCAAAGCCGCCCCGGAGAATGTCGTTGAAAGCGTTCAGGTTCCGGCCCATCTTCCAGTCCAAACCGAAGGTGAACACCCGCTCCACCTCGTCATAAAAACCGGCCATGTTGGAAAAGCGGCGGCCGTCAATGGTGAACACCTCTCTCATGTCCATATAAACGGCTCCTTTAAGTGGTATTTCTCCATGATCTGCTTTTCCAAAGCTTCATAGGCATCCATATTCTCTGGCTTCTCTGGAATACCCTTTTGCCAATAACCGTTCCCATAGTAGAAAAACATAGCCCAGTAATAGGGTAGTTCATGGCAGAATATTGCCACATCCAAAGCATCGGACACTGGCGCTGTCAGCGGCGACCCATCCACCCGTTGGAAGGCTTCTTCATAGGAGATCCCCACCAGCTCCACCAGCAGGCGCTTCATCAGTTCGCAGAAGCTGTACTGGTTGAATATAACCTGATCATCCTCATCTTTGAACATAATTCCATCTCTCACCATGGTATTTCTATCCGCTTCTCAATCCTCGTCCCCGGCCTTGAAGTTGTAGATTGGGCGGATGACCTTTACAACATCCGCCGTGGGACCGATGTTGTAAAGGATGTCCTGCATTCCCTTGTAGGCCATGGGACACTCGTCCAGGGTGGCCTTGCTCACCGAGGTGGTATAGACCTCCGCCATCTGCTTTTTGAACTCCGACACGGTGAAGGACTGCTTGGCGTCCGCCCGGCTCATGAGACGTCCAGCTCCGTGAGGTGCAGAACAATTCCAGTCCTCGTTGCCCTTACCTACACACAGCAAACTTCCGTCCCGCATATTGATGGGGATGAGCAGCTGTTCGCCCGCCCGGGCAGACACAGCACCCTTCCTCAAAATCATGGCGTCGGTGTCGATGTAGTTGTGGATGGTGGTGAACTGCTCCTCCACATGGAGCTTCATGCCCTTGATGATCTCGTCCATCATAGCCTGCCGGTTGAGCATGGCAAAGTGCTGGACAAGCTTCATATCATGGATATACTGGTCAAACAACTCCCCGGACACATAGGCCAGGGCTTTGGGGATACTGGTCTGCTTGAGGTTTTTCAGCTTCTTCAGCTCTTTCTGGATCTCCTTCTCTCGGCCCTCTGCTTTCATCTGGGCAATCAAGGCCTCCAGAGAGGCATCGTCGGTGCGGTTGAGCACCTTATAGCCCGCCTCCTGATAGTAGCCGGCTACCTCTACACCCAGGTGACGGCTGCCGGAGTGGACCACGATGTAGAGGTTCCCCTCGTCATCCCTGTCCACCTCGATGAAGTGGTTGCCTCCGCCCAGAGTCCCAATGCTCTTTTCCGCCCGTAGCAAATCCACGTGGCGGGCACAACACAGCTCCGACAGGTTAATCTGGCTAAGGTAGCGATGGGGGTTCTCCCGGATGGAGAAGCCGGATGGGATCTTCTCATAGATTAACTTGTCCAGTTTCTGAAGTTCCAGCCGGTTTTCCCGGATGCGGGTGGTCTCCATGCCGCAGCCGATATCCACTCCCACCAGATTTGGCACCACCTTGTCGCTGATGGTCATGGTAGTACCGATGGTGCAACCTTTTCCGGCGTGAATATCGGGCATCAGCCGGATTCGGCTGCCCGCCGTGAATTCCTGGTTGCACAGCTCCTGTACCTGTGCGATGGAGGCGCTGTCCACCACATCAGTGAAGATTTTTGCCTCATTATATTTTCCTTTTATTTCAATCATGGTTTCCTCTCTATATTCTCCGGGATGTCGCCCCACTAAGTCATCTCATACAGCAGGGTGCTATCCTCTTACATCTGCTTGTGACTCGGCCTGCATCCGGATCACATAAAACGCCCGCACCCAGGGAAGCTCCTACTCTATGGTTTCTTCCAAGGCCAACAGGCGGCACTTTCCCAACCTGCGGTCCAAAAGGGCAAAGATACGAACCAAGGGATTTTCGCAGATCAGGCTTTTCTCAATACTTTGGTTGTCAAAAATGGCAAACGCATCGTAAAAACCTTCTGATCGAAGGTTCCTTGATCAAGAGCATCCGCATGAGCAAGGTCGTTTGCACAGTTGCATTCCATCCTCATTGTTGATCGTAATTGGTGAAATTTCGTCCATACGCTCCTTGTCCAACCGTTCATTCCCGCTGCCGCTCAGCGGACAGAATATCCGTCCATCAGCGAGATATGCTCGTCCTGCCGGGGATGTCGGCTTTCCGGCGCAAACAAAGGATCGATCATACTGCACTTGGCAGTTCTGATCCGGTACATTTGTAGTCCAGATACTCCATCATAGCCTGGGCAGCTCAGAAGGTTCTAGGGTTTCTTTGTCAAAGTCCTACTCCTGCCAATTGGCAAAGCGGTCATCAATGACTTTCGCCATAGCTTGATAATAGCCCTCGTCAAAAGGAAGGAATAGGTAGGCTTCGTCCTGGATCTCATCGGAGTCGTTGCGCTCCTGCCCAATGATGCTAATGTCACAGGGAAAATAGGGGCTGTCATTCTCCCCATAATAGTAGGTGGCAGACGCCCGGCCTTTCTTGTTAAACAGGGCACCAAAGAGCTGCCCTTCTAGCTCGCCCCGGATGAACAACCGCAGATCCACGCTGGCGGGGGCCGCTTTGACCTGTTTTACCACTTCGCTGTATTCCTCTAGGAACTCCTCGCCCCTCTGGTGGTGTTTGTCCTCATCCATGATCTGGCGTAGCTTCCCAGCACTGTTGCATCCGCTCCCGCAAGCACTTCTCGAAGCGTGGAAAGGTGATGCGTTTCTCACAGTCCGCCATAAGATTCTCAATGTCCTGCCGGGTGTTGAGCTTACGATCGTCGCCGGGGTGCAGCTCCAGCGCCCGGCGGAAATGGGGCAGCGCCCGCCCTTCCTGATCCAGATAATAATAGGCATACCCCATACGAAAGTTCCAGGAATAGGTTTCGCCCAGTTCTTCCTCATGGGACTGCATCAGTTGCAACGCCCAGCGAAGCAGTTTCCGTCCTTCTGGCTCCCTGGGGTCCGCTAGGTTGTTGTAGGCCCGCGCCAACTCCATGTCCATCTCTGGGGTTCGTTTCTCCGCTGGGATGGGCTTCCAGCGCGTCGATGATCTTTTGGTGTTGGTCATTCTCATGCCACTCCTGGCACTGCTGTAAAATGTCCATATTCGCTTCCTCCTCATCCTGTTCCGGCTTCCATTTTATCTCCTGTTACGCCCTGTTTCTATCTATTACGGTTTCAAATTTTCAAACTGTTCTTCCACATTGAAAAGAACTTCGCAATCACATCCCGCACCGTTATGCCGCAGCCAATCCACTACCTTGTCCACAGGATAATGGTTTTGCTCTAAAAAAGAGATGGTTGATCTCAGATCGCCCTCGCATTCTTCATCTAAGGCATCCAGATAATCAAACAGCGCAATAAAGCCTTCCACCGGCATGGGCAAAGAGGCCAAAAATTTCGCCCGCTGCTCTTCCTGATATTGCTTCATACGTTCTTGTTTTCTCGCTTTATCCATTTCGATTTCTCCTAATTACTTCCTATCTCCATGATTGGAGTGACTCTCCCAGACGGCCTCAAATTCTGCTTTCTCCATTAAGCAGGCATAAATTCCCTCACCCCAGACGTGGGCGTTGAGTGCGTCCACATTGGGGATGGGCGTGATTTCAATGGATCCGTCATAAAGGTTGTCGCTGTTGAGGGAGTGCCGGTCTGCAAAAATATCAATAGCACGAAGCGCCAGCCGCTCATGCTCTGTATCTACTTCATAAAGGATGACCGACGGCTCTCCCTGCGGCGCGTCCTCCCAGAAAAGTTTGAGATACTCTATCATGCCATTTCCCTCAAACCAATGTCACCCTATCATGGTGCCGTTCTTCTCATCCAACTGTACTGCAATGCCGTAATTGCCCCGACAACTCAGCAAGGCTGTGGGACAGTCATGTTTCAAAATCAAATCATAGAATCCGACCGCTATGTGCTGATATTTCCCTGGTATCTCCAGCACAGAAAAAAGCGCCGGTGACTGGGCATCCAAAAAACGCAATCTCTGTTTTACCGCATCGTACCATGATCCTAGCTTGAGTGGCCAGTTCTTTCACGCTTCATCCGCCTCACTCATCCCCAGATACACCCACATCCTCTTTTCATCGTCACAGGCTGCTCGAATCATTTTGGACAGCATCATTAAGTCGTCTATGTACTGAGAGTACACGCAGAATACATCTCCGTCAGAGTCAAAGTAAAACCGGTCTTGACCACTGTTGTTTTCCTCAAACTTCTGGATCACACCCTTGACGAGCTGCTCCCAGTCCTGACACCAGCCCATCCAAATCGTTGGAACGCCTCTGCTCGAAATCCATCGCTAATCTTCAGCAGAAGGGAACTTGCATAGGGCGGTGGGGTATACGGTAGACCGTACGTTCGTGGATATTTTGATGGCCGCAGCTGTGGCAAACGGCGTATCTTTCCACTGTGTTTCATAGCTCTGTAAGAGACAGTATGAAATGTGGCACCATTTTACCAGAAATGCTCTAGGTCAAAAACAGATAGAGAGCTGAAAAACTAAAAATCAAGGTTTCCAGACCCTCTGGCTTTTGAAAGACTGCGTTGAGATTGGCGAAAAAGTAACTATTTTTTGTAGTCTCTTTCTGACTGTTCCGAAATAGATACCCGCCTTACACACGATAGAAAAAAAGAAAAAGCCGAACCTGGAACGCAATATGCGTCCAGGCTCGGCTTGGCGGAGAAGGAGGGATTTGAACCCTCGCGCCAGTCACCCGACCTACTCCCTTAGCAGGGGAGCCCCTTCACCACTTGGGTACTTCTCCGTGTGGATCTTAACTCTCGCGATAGAAAAATGTTGGCGGAGAGGAAGGGATTCGAACCCTTGGCTCCGTGAAGAGTCACTGGTTTTCAAGACCAGCTCCTTAAACCGCTCGGACACCTCTCCAATCAGGCGACGCACATTATAATAGCATAAACTGGGTGTGCTTGTCAATTGTTTTTCTGAAAAAAGCTCGGTTGCATCTGTTCTCTTTTTCTCTGCACAGTCTTATCCCAATGGGCCATCATTTCGGAGCCCTGTACTCTTTTGTGTTAAAAAATACGGATTGCCGCCGGCCGAAAGCCGACAGCAATCCGCACACATTTTTCGAAGCTTAAAGCTCGGATACATATTCTTCCAGGCAAATACCGCGGGACATGATTTCCTTTGCATGCTCCACACCGACATAACGGTAATGCCACGGTTCGTACATCACCTTGGTAATGTCCTCTTTGTCCGCGGGGAATCGCAGGATAAATCCGTATTCAGCACAATGCTGGATGAGCCATTTGTACTCAGCGGTTTTTTCAAAGCCGTCCTCAATGGTGTTGAAGTCAATAGCAAGGCCAAGCTGATGGTCGCTGGTGCCGGGACGGGCAGTACCCTCGGCAACGATATTCTCCGCGACTGCACGGGAGTATCCTTGGGCCATTTGTTCCTTTACGCGCCGTTCAAACAGGTTCGTTTGGTAATCGAGCGTGCGAAAAGAGGAAATGATAAATAAATTCAGGCCAGCAGCAGCCGCATCATCCATCATTGCGTTCAAATTATCAATGGCGCGCGTATCAAAATAATGCTTGCGCCCATCCGTAGGCTGATTGATCTGCGTCACATCCGGGATCTCGCTTTCCACCAGCGGATTTTCGATATTCGGAACTCGCAGCCGCCAGTCGCTTCCCTTATAACCAATGCCGGTACCCGCTCCCGTTGCAACCACTTCGTCGGAACTGGAGGCCTTGGAAGAGCTCGCCTGTGAAGAGGAAGCCACAGAAGAAGGCGCGCTGCTCTTGGGCTCTTGAGAAGACGCAAGCGAGGAAGATTCCAAAAGCGAAGAAGAGCTCGAAGATGCTGGCAGGGTACTCGACGTGCCCGAAGATACCGCACCGTCACCGCCGCAAGCGGTCAAAGCGCCGCCCATAGCGCCCACCATCAATAAGGCAATCGTGCGTTTTAAGAGACTTTTCTTGAAAAAGGATGATTTGGCCTGGTTCACATAACTCCTCCATTCGAAAGGATTTTTATTGGTATCTATAGTATTCCTTTTTTCCGAACTGTGCAAGCCTTCTGATCAATAAAGTGGAAATTCACTCATTTTCCCTGCATTGGGAAAAGAAAATCTGGGTAATAATGCAATTGCACTTTAGGAAGGGAATTGGTATGATTATAGATGTGAAAGTAGTCATTCTTTTTGTAAAACGCCGCCGACCGCGGCTTTTGGAGGTCAAAATATGCGTAAAACGAAAATTATCTGTACCGTGGGTCCTGCCACTGACGACCGCAATGTCATGCAGGAGCTGATGCTTTCCGGAATGGACGTGGCGCGTTTCAATTTTTCCCATGGCGACCACCCTTCTCATAAGGCAAGGGCGGATATGATCAAAGAGCTGCGGGAGAACCTGGGTCTTCCCATCGCCCTGCTGTGCGATACCAAAGGTCCGGAAATCCGCACCGGTAAGTTTGACCCGCCCAAGGTTACCCTCAAGGCCGGCCAGACCTATACCCTGCTTACCGAGGAATGCGTGGGCAACGAAGAGAGATGTTCCATTTCTTATAAAGAGCTGCCAAAGGACGTGGCTCGCGGCTCGCGTATTCTGATCGACGACGGCTTGGTGGAGATGCGAGTCATGGACACTTCCGACACCGAGATCATCTGCCGGGTTGTCAACGGTGGGGTGGTATCCTCCAACAAGGGCATCAATGTTCCCGGCGTCCATCTGAACATGCCCTATATGAGCGAGAAGGACTTAAGCGATCTTGCCTTCGCGGTAGAGAACGAATTTGACTTTGTTGCTGCTTCCTTTGTCCGTTCTGCGGATGATATCATTGAAATCCGTCATGAACTCGACCGGTTGGGCAGCCACGACATCCGTCTGATCGCCAAAATTGAAAACTCCGACGGCGTAGACAACATCGACGAAATCATCCATGTCTCCGACGGCATCATGGTGGCCAGAGGCGACCTGGGTGTGGAAATCCCCCTCGAAGAAATCCCCGTTATTCAAAAGATGCTCATTAAGAAGGCATATTATGCAGGCAAGCAGGTCATTACCGCTACGCAGATGCTCGATTCCATGATGAAGAACCCCCGCCCCACCCGCGCGGAATCCACCGACGTGGCAAACGCCATCTATGACGGCACCAGCGCTATCATGCTCTCCGGAGAAACCGCCGCAGGCCTTTATCCGGTGGAAGCGGTGCGCACCATGGCGAACATCGCCACCCGTGCGGAAATGGATATCGACTATGTTAAGCGCTTCAATTCCCGCAGCACCGAATATGCACCCAACGTCACCAACGCCATTTCCCACGCTTCCTGCACCACCGCCCATGACCTGGGCGCTAAAGCAATCATCACCGTCTCCAAGTCTGGGCGCACGGTGCGGATGCTTTCCAAATACCGTCCCAACTGCCCGATCATCGGCTGTACCACGGAACCCATTGTCTGGCGGCAGATGAACCTGTCCTGGGGGGTGTATCCGCTGATGGTGGAAGAAAAGAACAATACCGACGAGCTGTTTGACCATGTGGTGGATACGGCGGTGAAAAAGGGTCTGTTGGATAACGGCGATCTGGTGGTTATCACGGCCGGCGTGCCACTGGGCGTATCGGGCACTACCAACTTGTTGAAGGTACATTTGGTTGGCAATGTTCTGGTTACCGGTACCGGCGTCTCCAGAAACGCCACCTGCGGCAATCTCTGCGTCTGCCAGGACGAAACAGAAGTCAAGGAGAAGTTTCGCAAGGATGATATCCTGGTAGTCCCCCAGACCACCAACGATCTTCTCGATTACATCCGGGATGCGAAAGGAATTATCACCGAGCAAAGCGGTCTCAATTCCCACGCGGCTATTGTGGGGCTGGCGCTGGATAAGCCTGTAATTGTGGGCGCTTTAAACGCCACGAAAATCTTAAAGAGCGGCACCACCGTTACCGTGGACGCCTCCCGCGGTATTGTGTACAGCGGAAACGCCAAGCAGAAATAAGGCGCGTTTCTGATCCTAGATCAGATAAAAATCGCTTTTATTTACAAACAAAGCCCTCCGTCCTTTCAGACGGAGGGCTTTGTGCTGTTTTCCTTTATTTCGTTTTGCTTTAAACCGGCTCTTAAGACAGGCGCATCTTGAAATCTTCGTATCCAAAGCGGCGCACTGTGCGGACTCGCCCGGTTTCCTCCCGCCAGAGGATAGAAGGCAGATTCATACCGTTGAAGGTATTGTTCTTAACCATAGAGTAGATCGCCATATCGCAGAACACCAGACGGTCTCCCGGCTGCAAGGGACGGTCAAAGCTGTAGGTGCCGATGATGTCCCCCGCCAGGCAGGTGGGGCCGCCCAAGCGGCAGGTGAACGCCTTCTCCCCTGGTTCTCCCGCGCCGACGATGACGGGCCGGTAGGGCATCTCCAGCACATCAGGCATATGACAGGCAGCGGATGTGTCCAGAATGGCGATGGGCCCGTCGTTTTCCACAAGGTCGAGCACAGTGGACACCAAAAAGCCAGCACCCAAAGCCACCGCTTCCCCCGGCTCCAGGTACACCTGCACATGATACCGGTTTTGCACCCGGTCAATCAGACGCACAAGCAGCTCAATGTCGTAATCCGGTCGGGTGATGTGGTGCCCGCCGCCAAAATTGAGCCATTTCATTTCGGGCAGAAACACGCCGAACTTTTTTTCCACTGCGTTCAGTGTTTGTTCGAGAGCATCGGCGTTCTGCTCGCACAGGGTGTGAAAATGCAGGCCGCTTACCCCGTCGAGCTGATCCTCCAAAAACTGTTCTCTAAGGATCCCCAGCCTCGATCCCTTCGAACAGGGATCGTAAATAGCATGGTCCTGCGTGGAGCAGGCGGGGTTGATGCGCAGGCCGATCTCACAGCCCGCCGCTCTTGCTTTGTCTCCAAACCGGGCCTTTTGGGCGAAGGAATTGAACACGACGTGATCACAGAGCCTTGCGATTTCGTCGAACTCATCCTCCCGGTAGGCGGGGGAAAAGATATGGGTTTCCTTGCCCATCTCCTCACGGCCAAGACGCGCTTCAAAAAGGCCGCTGGCCGTAGTCCCGTTCAGATATTCCCCAATGAGCGGATAGGCGTAAAACATGGAGAACGCTTTCTGCGCCAAAAGGATTTTGCAGCCGGTACGGTCACAAACTGCTTTTAAGACCGCAAGATTTTTGCGCAGCAACCCTTCGTCCACCACGTAAGAAGGAGTTTCTACCGATTCAAACCAGCGCTCCATCTCAATCCACCAGCTGCGGGTCAAAGCTTTCCTTCCAGGGAAGGCCCCACTGGTTGAGCGCGTCCATAAACGGATCGGGATCGAATTCCTCCACGTTATAGACGCCGGGCCTCTGCCATTTACCGGTCATCACCAGCATAGCGCCGATCATGGCCGGTACGCCGGTGGTATAGGATACCGCCTGAGATCCCACTTCCTTGTAGCATTCCTGGTGGTCGCAGACGTTATACACATAATAGCGCACGGGCTTACCGTCCTTGACGCCCTGGAAGATACAGCCGATGTTGGTCTTGCCCTTGGTGCGCGGACCCAGAGAAGCGGGGTCAGGCAGGACCGCTTTCAAAAACTGCAGCGGAACGATCTGCTTGCCCTCAAATTCAATGGGTTCAATGGAGGTCATGCCCACATCTTCGAGGCACTTTAAATGGGTCAGATAGCTTTCCCCAAAGGTCATAAAAAAGCGGATGCGTTTGATGCCCTTGATATTCAGGGCAAGTGACTCCAGCTCCTCATGGTGGAGCAGGTACATGTCCTTCGGTCCCACCTCCGGGAAATCATACACACGCTTGATTTCCATGGGTTTGGTTTCGATGAAGCGGCCGTCTTCCCAGTAGCTGCCGTTGGCGCTGACCTCGCGGATGTTGATCTCAGGGTTAAAGTTGGTGGCGAAGGGATAACCGTGGTCACCGGCGTTGCAGTCGAGAATGTCAATGTAATGAATCTCGTCAAAGTAGTGCTTCATGGCGTAGGCGGAAAAGACGCCGGTGACGCCCGGATCAAATCCGCTGCCCAAAAGCGCGGTAATGCCCGCCTTCTCAAACTTTTCCCGGTAGGCCCACTGCCACTTATACTCGAACTTGGCCGTATCCTCCGGTTCATAATTTGCCGTGTCCACGTAGTGGGTCTTGGTGGCAAGGCAGGCGTCCATAATGGTCAGGTCCTGATAAGGCAAAGCCAGGTTGAGAACCACGTCCGGCTTCTCCTTCTCGATGAGAGCAATCAGGGCATTGACGTCGTTAGCATCCACCTGGGCAGTGGTGATTTTGGTCTTGCCGCCAGAAAGCTTCTCCTTGAGCGCGTCGCACTTGGATTTGGTTCGGCTGGCAATGCAGATTTCCTCGAATACCTCGCTGTTTTGGCAGCATTTATGAATAGCCACGCTGGCCACGCCGCCGCAGCCGATGATCAACGCTTTTCCCATATCCCATTCCTCCATATTCGTTCAAGTCAACGGGGCAAGCCCCGTCCGTTTGTTCTATTGTGAAGCCCCTCGCTGTTTATCGAAAGCAGGGGCCGCCACTTACCGCAGCATGATGACGCTCGCATTTCAACCTGCGCGCTTCCGGAAGCCCAAAGCGCGACCAAATAAGACAAGCCAGGTGCCAAAAGCCAAGGCATGTTTCAACCCGCACGCTCCGTCGTAAGCGTGACAGTAAAGACAAGCCCGCAGCCAACTCCCACGGCACATTTCAACCCGCACGTTTCCTGTGACACGGCAACCCGGAAAGAGAAGTGCCGTATAGATGATTTCAACCCGCGCGCTTTATGCTTTATGAAAAGCGCCGCCAAGAACTCCAATATACCGCACATAGCTCATACCAAAAGGAGACTTTCTTTTCTCCCGTGCAATCCCATCCCTTACAGCCTCAGCGACAAAAGCAGCTCTCTGAGCACCTTGCAGGCCACCGCCGTGGAAACGCCGCTTTGGTCATAGTGGGGTGAAAGCTCATTTATATCGCAGGCAACCACCCGGCCTTTACAGACCTGACGGATGGCGCGGAGTAAGTCGAGAAAGCCGACGCCGCCTGCCTCCGGCGTGCCAGTACCGGGGAAAATAGAAGGGTCCAGCACGTCCAAATCAAGTGTAAAGTAGATTGGCTTGTCAGGCAGATTCTCCATCGTCTGGGCCAGGCCTTCGAAATCAAAGGGGTGCAAGGCGGTGTGCCCCTCTTTTGCCCACTGGAATTCGCTGCGGTCCCCCGAGCGGATGCCGAACTGGTAGATGCGACCATCCCCCAAAAGCTCCCATGCCCGGCGGATAACCGCCGCGTGGGAAAGCTTTGCTCCCAGATAATCGTCCCGCAGGTCGGTGTGCGCGTCAAAGTGGATCACATGCAGGTCCGGATATTTGGCGAATGCAGCCCGCACAGCGCCCAACGTCACTAAGTGCTCCCCGCCGATCATCACAGGGAGCTTCCCATCCTCCAAAATGGTGGAGGCTCTGGCCTCAATGTCCAAAAGAGCTTGCTCGGTATCCCCAAAGCAAAGTTCCAGGTCTCCGCTGTCGAACACCTTTATATCGGTCAGATCCCGGTCAAGATAAGGACTGTAGGTTTCCAGGCCGTAAGATTCCGCCCGCATCACCCGGCTTGCGAACCGGGCGCCAGGGCGGTAAGAGGTGGTCGAATCAAAGGGCGCACCGAAGAGGACGGCCTCCGCCTCCTCGTACCCGCAGTCACATCCCAGAAAGGTTTCCACATTAGGGTTCAACATCGCGCAGCATCTCCTCTACATAGGTTGGCAGAGCGAAGGCCCCGCTGTGCAATCGGGTGTTGTAATACTGGGTTTTGATCCCCAGAAGGTTCCACGCGGCGTCGCGCAGGTCGTGCACCGGGTGGTAGCGCTTGGAGGAAAATCCGAACAGCCAATGCCCCGATGGATAGGTGGGAATATGGGCCTGGTACACCTTGCTGATGGGGAAGCTTTCCACAATCCGTTTGTGGGCCCGCTGCATAGCGGCCGCGTCCTCATCGTAGAAGGGGCTTTCGTGTTGGTTGACCATAATGCCGTCTTCCTTAAGGGCCTTAAAGCAATTGCCGTAAAACTCCTTGGTAAACAGGCCCTCGCCAGGGCCGAAAGGATCGGTGGAATCCACGATAATCAGGTCATACGCGTTCTCCCGCTGGCGGATGAACTTGAGCCCGTCCTGGTAATAGATGTGCACCCGCTCGTCTCCCAGGCGGCAGGCAGTCTGGGGCAGGTACTTCTTGCATACCTCCACTACCAGCTCGTCGATTTCCACCAGATCGATGCGTTCGACCGAGGAATACCGGGTCAGTTCCCGAAGAACGCCTCCATCCCCCGCGCCGATGACCAACACCGACTTTGCCGCCGGATGTACCGCCATAGGCACATGGACCATCATTTCGTGGTAGATAAACTCGTCCTTTTCCGTAAGCATCATATACCCATCCAGGGTCAAAAACCGGCCGAACTCCTTGGATTCAAACACATCAATGCGCTGAAATTCGCTTTGTCCGGTAAACAACTGCCGGTCCACCCGGATGGAAAATTTCACATTGGGAGTATGCCGTTCGGTAAACCACAATTCCATCTGCTATTCCCCTTCCAAAACATTGAGATTATTGATATCCGGGTCCTCTGTGCCCGTGAGGGAACAGCCCTTTTCCTTGGCATAGGCGATGTATTCGAGAATCTCCCGGGTGACCCGTTCTCCCGGAGCCAGAATCGGGATGCCGGGCGGGTAGCACATGACGAACTCCGTGCAGATCTTCCCTTCGCTTTGTCCGATGGGAATCGACCGCTTTTCGGAATAAAAGGCCTTCTGAGGTGGAATGACCACCTGGGGCGTGATGTATTCGTGCTGAAGCATGCCGGTCTTGTCCCGTTTGTACCGCCTACGGATCTCCGCAAAGGCGGACACCAGCCGCTCCAGATCCCGCTCCCGGTCTCCCACCGACACATAGGCGAGCACGTTGCCAAGGTCGCCAAACTCCGTCTGAATGTCGTACTCGTCCCTCAGAATGTCATACACCTCAATTCCAGCAAGGCCGATTCCAAGGGTATTGACCGAAAGCTTTGTCACATCGAAATCATAGATGCTGTCCCCGTTGATGAGCTCCTTGGAGTAGGCATAATAATCTCCGATGGCGTTGATCTCGTCCCGGGCGTACTGGGCCAGGTCCACCACTTTCTGAAAAATCTCCGCCCCGTGCAAAGCCAGGTTCTTTCGAGATAGGTCCAGGCTTGACAAAAGCAGGTAAGAGCCGCTGGTGGTCTGGGTCAGGTTGATGATCTGGCGCAGGTACCCTTCGTTGACCGACGGGCCCGCCAACAAAAAGGAACTCTGGGTCAAGGACCCGCCCGACTTATGCATGCTCACGCTGCTCATGTCCGCCCCCACCGACATAGCTGAGGGTGGCAGGTTTTTTCCGAAATAGAAATGGGTGCCGTGGGCTTCGTCCACCAGTACCATCATCCCGTGGCGGTGGGCCAAATCGGTGATGGCCTTCAGGTTGGAGCAGATGCCGTAATAGGTGGGGTTATTGACCAAAATTGCCTTGGCGTCCGGATTCTCCCGGATGGCCTTTTCCACCTCCCCCAGCGGCATTCCCAATGCGATGCCAAGCCGCTGGTCAGTGGCGGGGTTTACATACACCGGCAGCGCCCCGCACAAAATCAAAGCATTGATGACACTGCGGTGAACGTTGCGGGGCAGAATGATCTTGTCCCCTTTTTTGCAGGCGGCGAGCACCATGCTCTGTACCGCCGAGGTGGTGCCGCCCACCATGAAAAAGGCGTGAGCCGCACCAAAGGCGTCCGCCGCTAGCTCTTCGGCTTCCTTGATGACGGAAACCGGGTGGCACAAATTATCCAGCGGCTTCATGGAATTGACGTCCACCTGCATACAGGCCTCGCCCAAAAAGGCGGTCAGCTCCGGGTTGCCCTTGCCGCGCTTATGGCCGGGTACGTCGAACGGGACCACGCGCATTCGTTTAAAACGCTCGAGCGCCTCATAAATCGGCGCCCGCTCCTGCTTGTACTGCTGCAAAGAACGCCCTCCCCTCAAAAGATGTTGCGGCCGCTGAAAATCTCAATCATTTCCCGCCTTAGGCTCTCAGAAATCATCAGTCGGGTCTTGGGCGGCAGCTCGTAGACATCGGTGTTAAACAAATAATTCTGCAGCTCGATCTCCTTGATGAGCATTTTGGTGTGGAAAATGTTGCTCTCGTAAACGTTCACATCCACCGCGTCGTACTTGAGCAGAGTTTCCGAGTCAATATAATCCTGAATGGACGTGATCTTATGGTCAAGAAACAGCTTCTTTCCCTTGACATCTCTAGTAAAGCCCCGCACCCGATAATCCATGGTGATGATGTCGCTGTCAAAGCTGGAAATCAGGTAATTGAGAGTGGAAAGAGGGGTGATTTCCCCGCAGGTGGCCACGTCGATGTCCACTCGGAAGGTGGCAAGAAAGGTATCGGGATGGTACTCGGGATAGGTATGCACCGTCACATGGCTTTTGTCCAGATGGGCCACCACCGTGTCTCCCCCGATGGGCTTCATGGACCCTTCCGCAATCAGGAAGGTGACGCTGGCACCCTGAGGATCATAGTCCTGCTTGGAAATGTTGAGCACCGTAGCGCCGATCATCTTGGTCAAATGCTCCATGATCTTGGTCAGGCGCTCGGAATTGTATTGTTCGTCAATGTAGGCGATATAATCCTTCTGCTCGCGCTGAGATTTGGCATAGCATACGTCGTAAATATTAAAGCTTAAGGACTTCGTGAGATTATTGAACCCGTAAAGCGTCAGTTTGTTTTCCATGGCTGGCTCCACCTTTCCGATGCACCCTGTTTTTGGGCAGAAAAAAGCAAGTGATAACAAGATCCGAGATCTCGCACCACTTGCGAAACAATTTTCTCATTGATACGGTTTTAAAAAACGGTACAGCCAGACACTGCCGCCCTATTTTTCAAACGGAACATGTAGAATCAGAGTCTATATAGCAAGAATTTGCTTTTACTGCTCTTATTGATTGTTTCACAAGTGTGATGTGCAAGGTCTGCACACGGTTTTAAGTAACCAACTTATAAAATTGAGCGTTACGCTTAATCAATAAGGCAACGAAAGTTGCCAATCGGCATTTGACCCGGCTGTCCGCATGGCCTTAATCCTAGTATGCACCAGGATGGTCAAAAAATCTTTGCTGGAATGGCTCTGTTTTCTCTACATTCCCATTCGTGGTTTTTATTATAGCGGATTGTCTCAAAAATTGCAAGGGTTATTGTCTTATTTTCTTTGAATTTGCAGATTTGGTCTATTTGCAGATGGAAACGTATGGTTTCATTCCTTGTCCTCTCGGAAAAGAGCTGTGCAAAGCGCAATCGAACCGAATGCTGCCGTCCTCTTCGCACCTTGCATTAGAACATTGAAACATCTAGCACCACTGTATCAAAAGGCCAATCGTTGGTCGCATTTCATGTGGATGACGAATACATCTACGCAGCATTCCTGGACCAGTACGGTGTGGATATGCAGGATGTAGGTCCCCTCCGCTGGTGGAAGTTCAAAGCCATGTTCCAGGGGATAAAATCCGAAACCGTATTATCAAGATCATAGGCTATCGGTCCATGGAGATATCCACGCAGATGTCAAAGGAACAAAAGCAGTTTTATTGCAAGATGAAGAAACAAATTGCCATCCCCCTCTCCGGTCAGAGCACGAGAAGCTGTCCGCCATTGAGGAAGCTCTGTTAAACGGCGGAGATGTCAGTAAACTTTTGTGATTTGGAAGTATATATGCATATTGTAAATTAAGGTAGATTGTGGTAGTATTTTGTCGAGGACTATCATATTTAGGAGGGGTTTTCATGAAAAGGGTATGTGCGGTGTTGTTGGCTTTGGTTCTGGCATGCGGCTGCTTGGCGGGATGTATGCCACGGAAAGCGGCCAGTTCTTCGAGCGTTGAATCGATAGGTACAATACAGGAAGAAACAAAGGAACGGTTTGTAGATTTAGAGACTGGAGAAAAAGCTTTTAATTTTACCGCAGAGGAATTCAAGTACAACTTCAACAATTTAACAGACAAATCTGAGCAAAAAATTGAAGATTGGGCGCAAGCTGAAAACGATATTGATATTTTTTATACATACGAGTATGAGGATGAAAGCAGCATTTCCGCGTTGGCGGACCCGAAAACAAAACTGGTTAAATTCCTTATAGCCTCTACCAATCTTCTAGGTGGAGGAGATTCGGCTTCGTTTGGAGAAAATCTTGCGAATATGTTTTTAACAGTAGATCCAAGTCTTGATTCTGAAAGCAGAAGAAATATATTGGAAGAATTGAAGTTTATAGATGTTGATTCATGGTATGCGGGTATGGATACAAATACTACAAAACATGGTGTTTTTTATGGCTTGTCCATTGATGAGACTTATAAATTTACGTTTACCATAATGCCTATACCTGACTTTAATTCTTCTACCTCAGTTTCATCATATTCCGCTTCCAAAGCGTCTTCGAGCGAAGCACCTATCTCCCAAGAACCACCTCAGCCAGCCGAACAAGTGCTATTAGATCAAAACGGAATTAAGATTACATACATAGGCCTGGAAGAAGATATGTTTCGGTCAAATATTAAGCTTAGAATTGAAAATAATACCGAAACGCCTATTACAGTTCAGCAGAGAGATATGTCCGTAAACGGTATTATGATAGATGGGATTTTTTCATGCGATGTGGCTGTAGGGAAAATTGCAAATGACGAAATTTCCATTTTCCCCAGTGATTTAGAAGAAAACGGAATTGACCAAATCGAAAACATTGAATTACGCTTCCATATCTACGATGACGATACATGGGATACTGTCCTAGATTCGGAAATGATTTTGTTTAACATTTAACCACTCACAGGATATTTTAACAACCACGCTTCACAATTGAGGCGTGGTTTTCTTAGGGTGAAGATCAAATCAAAACCACCAGTTAAACTGGTGGTTTTGATTTTCGAGCGATCGTTATTCATACAATGAGCATCGCGTCGCCGAAGCTATAAAACCGGTATTGTTCCTCCACCGCTACCCGATAGGCATGCATGGTGTGCTCATACCCCGCAAAGGCGGACACCAGCATAATCAAGGTGCTTTCCGGAAGGTGGAAGTTGGTGAGCAGGCCGTCGAGCACTTGAAACGAATATCCCGGGTAAATAAAAATATCCGTCCAGCCCTCCGAGGCCTTTATGCATCCTTCCTTCTGCGCCACGCTTTCCAGCGTCCGGCAGGAGGTGGTGCCCACACTGATAACCCGGCCGCCCTGTTCCTTCGTGCGGTTGATGAGCGCGGCCGTCTCTTCGCTGAGGGAATAATGCTCTGCATGCATCTTATGGTCGGTGATTTCTTCCTCCTTGACTGGACGGAAGGTCCCGAGCCCTACATGCAGGGTTACAAATCCGACGCCTACCCCTTTTTGCCGGATACGTTCAAGCAGTTCTTCGGTAAAATGAAGTCCCGCCGTGGGCGCCGCGGCCGAACCCGGGTCCTTGGCGTAAATGGTCTGATAACGGTCCTTATCTTCCAGACGCTCAGTGATGTAGTGGGGTAGCGGCATTTCACCGATTTCTTCGATGCAGGAAAAGAAAGAGCCTTCAAAGAAAAACTTCACCAGCCGGTTTCCTCCGTCGAGCACCTCAAGGACCTGCGCTTTGAGCTTTCCGCCACTGAAGGTGAAGGTGTGCCCCGGTCTCGCTTTTTTGCCAGGGCCGCATAAGGTCTCCCAAGTATCCGCACTTCTCTGATTGAGAAGCAGAAACTCTACCACCGAACCGGTATCCTCCCGTTCCCCGTAAAGCCGCGCGGGCAGCACCTTCGAATCGTTTAAAATCAGGCAGTCTCCGGGGTTGAGAAAGTCAAGGATATCATAAAAATGCCGGTGCTCGATTTTGCCGGTCTCTCTGGAAAGCACCAGAAGCCGGGAATGGTCCCGCTGCTCCAAAGGATGCTGGGCGATGCGTTCTTCGGGGAGGTCATAATAAAAATCGCTTTTTTTCATCGTTGTGTTTCGTTCCTTTCGACACAGGCATTCGGGTAGGGTGTGACGTGAAAAATCCCGGCTTTTCCCCCGTCCCATAGCGAAGGGACGAAAAAAGCCGAGAAAATCCAGGAAATACAGGAGATTCACGCAAAATTTATTTGACACGTTTCCCCTACAATGCTAATATAATAGAGCAATTGAATCTGTTTTTGCTGAATAGAGGAGCGCAATTCATCAGTACCGCGTCCGAGGCCGCAAGCCTGGGACGGCGCGGGAAAGGGGAACGCGCCGAAGGGTCCGGGTGTGCAAGCCCCTCCCTGGTCGTATGACGAACAGTCCTGCGATTGTCATCGTGCTTCATGATGGAGAGCTATTCGCGCGCGGGGCTTTACAAAAAAGCTGACGCGTCAATACTCCTTATTATATTGCATGGATGACCGGTTGACAACCGGTTTTTTTGTTACCTGAGGCAAAAAAGCCGGCGGCCGTCTCTATGTTCGGCAAAAGCGCCCCGCCACGACCAGCGGCATGGCGGCGATTCTTTCTCTCAATTTCATTCTTTCCTCGCTGGAGAAATGGAGCTTTACCATGAATGTAAAACACTTTAACGTGGGTATCATCGGCGCGACAGGTATGGTGGGCCAGCGGTTTGCAACACTGCTGGAAAACCATCCGTGGTTTACCGTCAAGGTATTGGCGGCAAGTCCCCGCTCTGCGGGCAAGACCTACCGGGAAGCGGTGGGCAAGCGCTGGGCGATGAAAACCCCGATGCCAGCGGCTATGGCGGACATGATCATCAAGGACGCCACCGCGGATATTCAGGAAATTGCCTCGCAGGTGGACTTTGTGTTCTGCGCGGTAGATATGAAGAAAGACGAAATCCGTGCGCTGGAGGAAGCCTATGCCAAGGCGGAATGCCCGGTCATTTCCAACAACTCGGCAAACCGCTCCACTCCCGACGTTCCCATGATCGTGCCGGAGATCAACCCCGGACACGCGGCGGTCATCGAGGCACAGAGAAAGCGTCTGGGCACGAAGCGCGGCTTTATCGCGGTCAAGTCCAACTGCTCGCTGCAAAGCTATGTCCCCGCCATCCATCCGCTGATGGATTTGGGCGTCACCAAAGTGCTCGCCTGTACCTACCAGGCTATTTCCGGCGCCGGCAAGACCTTTGAAACTTGGCCGGAAATGCTCGATAACGTGATTCCTTACATCGGCGGCGAGGAAGAAAAGTCCGAGCAGGAGCCCATGAAGATCTGGGGTACTCTCGAAGACGGCAAGATCGTCAACGCGTCCACCCCGTCCATCACCTCCCAGTGCCTGCGCGTCCCCGTGTCCGACGGGCATACTGCGGCGGTGTTCGCTTCCTTTGAAAAGAAAATCCCCCTTGACGAGATCATCGCCCGGTGGGAAAGCTACAAGGGCCGTCCCCAGGAGTTAGAGCTTCCCAGCGCCCCCAAGCAGTTTTTACACTACTTCAGAGAAAACGACCGGCCCCAGTCTCGTCTCGACCGGGAGCTGGAGCACGGCATGGCCGTGTCCATCGGCCGTCTGCGTCCCGATACCCAGTATGACATCAAGTTCGTCTGCCTGTCCCACAATACCCTGCGCGGCGCGGCAGGCGGCGCCGTCTTAATGGCGGAGCTTCTCTGCGCCGAGGGGTATCTCGACTGATTTTAGGAGGCTTTGGCTATGAAGAAGACTGTTTTTACCGGCGCGGGCGTCGCCATCGTTACCCCCATGCGGGAAGACGGCTCGGTCCATTATGAGAAGCTGGGCGAGCTGTTGGACTGGCAGATTAACGAAGGCACCGACGCCATCATCATCGCCGGCACCACCGGCGAATCCCCGGTTCTCAACCATGAGGAGCATTGCAAGGTGGTGGATTATACCGTTAAGAAGGTAAACCACCGAGTCCCGGTCATCGCCGGAACCGGCAGCAACCACACCGATTATGCCTTAGAGCTTTCCAAGGAAGCGGAGGCGTCGGGTGCGGACGCTCTTTTGATGGTCACTCCTTATTATAACAAGACCTCCCAGCGGGGGTTGATTGAACATTACACCTATGTGGCCGATCGGGTGAATACTCCGATCATCCTCTATAACGTTCCTTCTCGTACAGGGGTAAACATCCTTCCGGAAACCTACCAGGCGCTTTCCAAGCACCCGAACATTGTGGCCGCCAAGGAGGCAAACGGCAACATTGCTTCCGTGGCCCACACCATGGCCTTGTGCGGGGACGACCTGGACATTTATTCCGGCAATGACGATCAAATCGTACCGCTGATGAGCTTGGGCGGAAAGGGCGTCATTTCGGTGCTCTCCAACGTCCTGCCCAAGGAAACCCATGAAATGGCTGCTGCCTGCTTAAAGGGCGATTTCAAGACCGCCGCCCAAATGCAGCTTCGCTATTTCGACCTGGTAAGCGCCCTGTTTATGGACGTAAGCCCCATCCCGGTCAAGGACGCCATGAACCAGATGGGCCTTGCCGTCGGTTCCTGCCGCCTGCCTTTGGTTCCTTTAAGCGAGGCTGCCCACGAGAAGCTTGCAAGCGTGCTGCGCCAGTATCAGCTCATCTAACCGCCTAAGTGCAACAGATAGGACGTGAACCTAGATTGAAACGGATTCTACTTAATGGCTGCAATGGAAAAATGGGCCGGGTCATCACCGAATGCGTGGCCCAGCGGGAGGATTGTATGATCGCGGCGGGGGTGGATGTGAATACCGCCACTCTGGCGGATTTTCCCGTATTTTCCTCCCCGTCTGACTATCCGGGCGAAGTAAACGTCATCATCGACTTCTCCCATCCTTCCGCTCTAACCCCTTTGCTGACCTACGCCGTCGAACACGAGACGCCGGCGGTCATCGCCACCACCGGCCTTTCGCCCGAGCAGGTGGAAGAGGTCAAAAGAGCGAGCAGGCACATCCCGGTCTTTTATTCGGGCAATATGTCCTTAGGGATCAACCTGCTTTTGGAGCTCGCCAAAAAAGCCACCGCAGTGCTGGGGGACGGCTTTGACGTGGAGATCATTGAAAAGCACCACAACCAGAAGATCGACGCGCCCAGCGGCACGGCGCTGATGCTCGCCGACGCGGTGGGTGAAACCATGCCCCAGGAGCCCCGGTATGTGTATGACCGGCATTCCCAGCGCAAAAAGCGGGAAAAGGCGGAAATCGGCATTCACTCGGTCCGCGGCGGCACCATTGTGGGCGAGCACGAGGTGATCTTCGCCGGACGCGATGAGATCGTCACCCTGTCCCACACCGCCCTTTCGAAAGAAATCTTCGCCACCGGCTCGGTCAATGCGGCGCTGTTCCTCTGTGATCAGCAGCCCGGGCTTTACAACATGGGAGACTTAGTTTCTTCCAAGTAAGGAGCGATTGCGATGAAGATTATTCAGAATATTTCGGTTACCGAAGATGTGACCATGGTTACCCTGGAGACCAATCCCACCGATTTTGCGTTCACCGCTTCCATTTTCGAGCGGATTGCAGAGGAAAAAATCAATGTGGATATGATCGCGCAGGCGGCGCCCCTTGGAGGGAAATCCGCGTTGTCCTTTACCGTGTCCGACGAGGATTTGGGTCGGCTTTTAACGCTCATTTCCCAGTTTCGCACCCAGACGCCCGATATAAAGCCCGTGGTCAGCAGCTCGAACGTGAAGATTTCCGTTTACGGCGAGGCCATGCGCATCGAATCGGGTGTGGCGGCGAAGGTGTTCCAGGCGGCAGCCGGTGTCGGGGCGGACATCCGCCTGATCACCACTTCGGAAGCAGATATCTCCCTTCTCATCACCAAGGCGGACTATCAGCAGATTGTAGCTGCGATTGAGAAGATTTTTGAATAAGATGAAGGATGAAAAGCCACAGACAGCAGGAATCTGCCGTTTGCGGCTTTTTCTTTACCTATCTGAGCCGGCAAACCGGAGGACCGCTTCAACTAAAAAGCAGGGGCCAGACGTAAAGGTCTGGCCCCTGCTTTTTAGTTGAACAAAACCTGGCTGGAATCGTCCGCCAGATGCCCGCCAAGCGCGGACCCAGGACGGCTGTAGCGGCCGTGAAAATCGCTTCCGCCGGTTTTGATCAGGCCGTATTTCCGGCACAGGGCGTGGATTTCTTCCCGGTCCGCCGCTGTGTTGGACCGGTGGTCCAGTTCGATCCCGGCTAAGCCCGCCTCCGCCAGCATAGGCACGGCGAAAAGGTTGTGCTGCTGGCCCGGATGTGCGAGCACCGCCCGGCCTCCATCGGCCGTAATCGCCTGCACCGCGTCGAGCGCGTCTACATACTCAATGGTGGAATAACAGGGCCCGCCCTTTCCAAAAAGACGGCGGAAGGTTTCTCCAAACAATTCGTCCGCCTGCCCGGTCCTTACCAGGTAGTCCATGATATGCTGTTTATAAAGCACCCGATGGGCAAAGGGCCGCACCAATTCCTCCGAAATGGTATAGCCGAGCTGCTGCAGCACCCCGATCTGCCAAAGGCTGTTCTGGTGGCGCCTTTGCCGGGTAGGGGCGCACAAAGCCTCGATGTGGTCACTGGTCCGGTACCCGTAGCCGAGAATGTGGGCCTTGATCCCAAATGAAGGCAGAAAGGCGGAAATCTCCACCGCTGGCACTGCATGAAGCCCCTGCTCCCGGGCGCTCTGAACTGCCTCTTTCGCTCCTTCGGTGGTATCATGGTCGGTGAAGGCGATGTGAGTCAACCCCAGCTTTGCCGCATGCACGGCAATTTCAGAGGCAGACATACTGCCGTCGGACATGGTCGAGTGAATATGAAGGTCCGCACGAAACACAAAAGTTCCTCCTTGCAAAAGGTCATAGACAAAAGCGCTGCAAACAGCGGACAGGCAGGGCACGCCAAATCAACCGTCGGCAAAGCGTCACGCTTTCATGGCTGGACTTGATCCATCCTTTCGCGGGTTCTATCCGCAAGCTCTGCAAATCGCAAGACAAACGCGTGCACCAAGGCAGTACACGCAAAGAGACTTGACACGCTTCAAAAATAGCGTGTCAAGCAGGTCGCGGACATACAGACCGCCGAAATGCTATTTCAATCCGCACTCCCACATAGGGAGTGACCGAGGCAGACAACGCAGCGTTCCCCGTCTCTCTTATTTTAGTCCCCACGCCTGCCTATCCGGCACGACTTTTTACCCCGTGGAAAACCAGACTCCTATCGGTCCTCTTGCAGAAAAACGCCGCTGTTTTGATACCAATCCGCCGTCTGCGCTGCCCGTCTCTCCAAGGCATAACACTCATTGTCGAGAACCTGTCCATTATAAAGCCGTTCACACAGCCTGAGCCTGCCCTCGTAAACGAAACCGCACTTTTGCAGCACCCGCCTGGACCGGGAATTGTGCGGATAACAATAGGCGGAAACCAAATCCAGGTCCAGTTCCTCAAATCCGTACCGAAGAAGAGCCTGGACTGCTTCGGTCATCAGCCCCATCCCCCAGTATTCCCGAGCTAGGGCATAACCAAGCATCCGCGTTTGATCGTTTTCCCGCTTGGGGTCGCCAATCAGCCCGGCCGTGCCGATTAAACGGCCGGTTTCCCTGAGCACCAATCCAAAAACACCCTCTTGGCCAACGAAGATTTCCTTCAAGATGGCAATGGTCTCTTCTATGCTTTCATGAGGCTTCCATCCGGCGTTGGGTCCCACCTGTTCATCCTTCGAGTAGGCGTAAACAGCAGGCGCATCCGAAAGGGTCACCGGGCGAAGAAACAGACGTTCGCTTGTCAGCTGCATGGCGGTCTTTCCTCCTTACATCCCGGCCGGCGACCGGCCGGGTTTCTGGCAGTATAATGGCGAAAAAACGAAAAGACACTTTTGAATTCAGCAGGTTAAAACGGTGCGCTTTCCCCTTCTGGTTACAGCATGGTCCTGTTCGCCTTTCCCCTGCTCTTATTTTTGAGGATAGCACATCAGCCAAAGGAATACAAGCACCGGCCGTTTGCGGTCAATTTCACCACGCAGGCTTCCCTCTACACGGGAGGTGTGCCTATTTTACAACGATGCTTGCTGTTCCGACGTGACTGACACGGCCCTTTCTCTTGGGATTTCTCGGTGGTGCGTGTGTCCCCGGAGAGCCAGAACCATCAGACCTTCGGCGGGCGGCTTCGCCTATTTGTCCCCGCCAGCAATCAGCATATCAAAAAGCGGTGCAGAAATATATTTCTGCACCGCTTTTCTTTTTTCCTGTACTGGTGATCGCCCCGCTGCTTATTTGAGCGCCGACTCCTTTTTGCCTGCGTTGCGGTTGACGGCATAAATGCCGATGCAAACGAAGACCAGGGCAATCAGGGTTTTGAAGGAGAGGGCCTGCTGAGCCTCCCCAAGGAAGATGGCGGAAAGGAGCACGCCGAACAAAGGCGTCAGGAACGTGAAAATAGTCACGCGGCTGACGGGATTGTATTTGAGAAGGATGCCCCACACCGAGTAAGCCACCGCCGAAATCAGCGCCATGTAAAGCAAAAGCAGGTAGGCAGAGGGATCGGAAACCAGGTCCACCCGGCCTCCGCAGGCAAAGCCTACCACCATCATAATAATTCCGCCCAGCACGAACTGCCAGCCGCTGAGCATCACCACGTCAAATCTGGAGGAAAAGCGCTTGACCAGAATGCCAGACAAGGCATAGGAAAGCTGGGAAAACAAAACAAAGCCTTCTCCCAGCAGGGAAACCTGGAAAAAGCCCTCGCTGCTTGAACCAGACAGGTTCATCACCACAATTCCGGCAAAACCGATAACACAGCCGAAAATTTTCGCTCCTGTGAGTTTTTCGTACCGAAACAAAAGGCTCGCCATAAGAATGGAGAAAAAGCCGCCGGTTCCTGAAATGATAGTGCCGTGGACGCCGCTTGTATGGGCAAGGCCGATGTAAAAGAACAGGTACTGCACCGCAGTCTGGGCAAGAGACAGGGAAAAAATGGCGGGAATTGCTTTGATCTGCGGTTTTAAGAACCGCTTTTGCATCAGGCTCTGGAATAAAATTACCAGCATTCCCGCCAGGAAAAACCGGATTCCCGCGAATAGAATAATACTGGTGGTGTCCGAATTTTCAATGTGAAACATCTGGTAGCCGATTTTGATGGCGGGTGTGGCGCTTCCCCACAAAAAGCAGCACAGCATCGCCAATAAAAAGACAACTTTGGGATCGGTCATGTTCCATTTGCGCTTCATATTCTCTCTCCTGTATTGTATGATCTGGATAAACCGTAATTATATTAGTATAGCGGAAAGGATGGACAATGGCAATGCGAAACCCCGCTAAATTCGCTTGTTCTCTCTTTTTTCGGCATCCGTCCATCATGTGCCCGCCGTTTTTCTTCAGGGTCCTACCCGATGCTCTCCTCTTCCCGGCTGGAATATCGGGCCATTTGCACCTTGCTGCAAATTCTTTATTGAACTTTAGCGCTTTTTGTGGCAAAATAGTAGATATTGTAGAAAGTGCGTTCATTTTCAAACCATTTACTGAAGAGGTGCTGTCATGTTCTGGCAAAAGGAAATCGAAACCATGCCCCGCAAGGAGCTGGAAGCGCTGCAGCTGGAGCGGCTGAAATGGATTGTGGATTATTCCATCCGCAACGTTCCGTTTTACGCAAAGCGGCTGGGAGAAGCGGGCGTCACGGCGGAGAAGATCAAGTCTCTATCGGACGTTACGTACATACCGTTCACCACCAAGGCGGACATTCGGGACAATTATCCCACGGGGCTGTTCGGCGCGGACATGAAAAAGATCGTTCGGGTGCATGCTTCCTCGGGTACCACCGGCAAACCCACCATCGTCGGCTATACTAGAAACGATTTGAACAACTGGGCCGACCAGGTGGCCCGCATCGCGGTGGCCGTGGGCGTGACCGACGAGGATATTTTCCAGATTTCCTTCGGTTACGGTCTCTTTACCGGCGCGCTCGGGCTGCATTACGGCCTGGAACGCATCGGCTGTACGGTCATCCCCGCCTCTTCCGGCAATACCGAAAAGCAGCTGATGCTTCTTAGGGACATGAAGGTGACCGGCCTGGTGGCTACTCCGTCCTACGCCCTGTATATGGGCGAATCGGCCAAGGAAAGCGGCTACCCCATGAGCGACTATAAAATCCGCATCGGTTTGTTCGGCTCGGAAGGATGTACCCCCGAAATGCGCACGCAGATTGAGAAGGTCTGGGGGCTCTTCGCCACCGACAACTACGGTCTTTCCGAGATTATGGGCCCGGGCGTGTCCGGCGAATGTATCAAGCGCTGCGGGCTGCACATTGCAGAGGACCATTACCTGCCGGAAATCATCGACCCGGTTACGCTGGAAAACAAGGATGCAGGCGAGTCGGGCGAGCTGGTGATGACCACTCTGACCAAGGAAGGCATCCCCATGCTTCGCTACCGCACCAAGGATATTTCCCGTCTGAATTACGAGCCCTGCGCATGCGGCCGCACCAGCGCCCGTATGGACAAGGTTACCGGCCGCACCGACGATATGCTTAAAATCCGCGGCGTCAACGTCTTCCCCACCCAGATTGAAAGCGTTCTGGTAGGTATGGACCACATCGGCCCCCACTACCAGCTGGTAGTGCGCAGGGAAGGCTTTGCGGACACGCTGGAAGTCAAGGTGGAGCTTATCAGCGGCGAGGTGCTCGACCGCTACAGCGAGCTTGAACGGCTCCAGCGCAAGATTCACGATAAGCTCAAGAGCGTTTTGGGCATTGAAACCAAAATCAGCCTTGTGGAGCCGAAAACCCTGGAACGGTTCCAGGGCAAGGCTAAGCGCATTTTGGATTTACGCCAGGTCGACAGCAACCAATAACAACTCAACACCATAGATTTGGAGGTTCTATCTTTGAAAAAGCTATTTCTGGGAAATGAAGCGGTTGCCCGCGGCCTTTACGAGGCCGGATGCCGCGTCATTTCCAGCTATCCCGGCACTCCCAGCACCGAAATCACCGAATTCGCCGCCACCTATGATGAGATGTACTCCGAGTGGGCACCCAACGAAAAGGTTGCCTGCGAGGTGGCCATTGGCGCGTCCATGGGCGGCGCCCGCGCCTTCTCGGCCATGAAGCACGTGGGGCTCAACGTGGCGGCCGACCCTCTTTACACCGCGTCCTACACCGGCGTCAACGGCGGCTTGGTCATTGCCGTGGCGGACGATCCGGGCATGCACTCCTCTCAGAACGAGCAGGATTCCCGCCACCATGCCATCGCGTCGAAAATCCCCATGCTGGAACCGGCTGACTCGGCGGAATGTCTTGCCTTTACCAAGCGCGCCTTCGAGCTGTCGGAGGAGTATGACACGCCGTTTTTCATCCGGCTATGCACCCGCATTTCCCATTCCCGCAGCCTGGTGGAAACCACCGACCGGGTGGAGCTTCCCTTAAAGGAATACGTGAAAAACCCGGCGAAAAACGTGATGATGCCCGCTATGGCGCGGGGACGCCACGTGTTTGTGGAAAAGCGGATGAAGGCTCTTGCGGAGTTTGCAGAATTCTGCGATTTGAACCGCACGGAATATTATGATACGTCCATCGGCATCATCGCTTCGGGCGCCTCTTACCAGTACGCCAAGGAAGCGTTGGGAGAAAACGCCTCTTACTTAAAGCTTGGGATGGTCAATCCCCTGCCGGTCAAGCTGATTGAGGACTTTGCCGCCAAGTGCGACAAGGTTTATGTGGTCGAGGAGCTGGACGATATCATTGAAACCCACTGCCGCAAGTTCGGCATTTCGGTCATCGGCAAGGAATTGTTCCCCCTGACAGGCGAACTGTCCCAGGCGATTGTGGCAGAGAAGATTTTGGGCGAAGAGAAGAACACCCTCTCGCTCAAAGACGAGATTCCGGTGCGCCCGCCTGTTATGTGCTGCGGCTGCCCCCACCGTGGTCTTTTCTACGCCTTAAAGCGGGAGAATGTGTTCGTCAGCGGTGACATCGGCTGCTACACCTTAGGCTCCCAGCCCCCTCTCTCCGCGATTGACACCTGCGTATGCATGGGCGCGTCGGTCTCCGGTCTGCATGGGTTTAATACCGCTAGGGGTGCCGAACAGGCGAAGAAGGCGGTGGCTGTCATTGGCGACTCCACCTTCATCCATTCCGGTATCACCAGCTTGATTGACATTGCCTATAACAAAGGCATTTCCACCATTGTGATCTTGGATAATTCCATCACCGGCATGACCGGCCATCAGCAAAACCCCACCACCGGTTACACCATCAAGGGTGATCCCACCGCAGCGGTGAGCCTGGAAAAGCTGGTGCAGGCGATCGGCATTCACCGGGTGCGGGTGGTAGACCCTTACGATTTGAAAGAAACCCAGGAGGCTCTCAAGGAGGAGCTGGCGGTGGAGGAGCCGTCGGTCATCATTGCCCGGCGTCCCTGCGCGCTGCTCAAATACGTCAAGCATAAGCCCTCTTTGAAGGTGGACCGGGAGAAGTGCAGAAGCTGCAAGGCCTGTCTGCGCATCGGCTGCCCGGCCATCTCCATGAAGGACGGCAAAGCGGTTATCGACCATACCCAGTGCGTAGGCTGCGGCCTGTGTGAGGACCTGTGTAAATTTGGCGCCATTGTGGGCGGGGAGGCAGACAAATGAGTGTGACAAGTGTAATGATCGTCGGCGTCGGCGGCCAGGGCACGCTGCTGGCAAGCCGCCTGCTGGGAAACGCTATGCTTTCCAAAGGTCTGGACGTGAAGGTTTCAGAAGTTCACGGTATGAGCCAGCGGGGCGGCTCGGTGGTGACTTATGTGCGCTACGGGGATCAGGTGCATTCCCCGGTCATCGAAAAGGGCGAGGCCGACTATATTCTGGCCTTTGAGCAGCTGGAAGCGGCCCGGTGGCTTCCGTTTCTGAAAAAGGGCGGCAAGCTGGTGGTGAACACTCAGTGCATCGACCCGATGCCGGTGATCACGGGCGCGGCGTCTTACCCGGAGAACTTGATTGAAAAGCTGCAGGAGGCCGGCGTGGATGTAACCGCCATCGACGCACTGACTTTAGCGGAGGAGGCCGGTTCCTCCAAAGCGGTCAACGTGGTGCTGATGGGGGTGCTGGCCCGGTACATGGATGTGGATAAGGACCACTGGATCGAGACCATCAAGACGACGGTTCCGCCCAAGTTCATCGACATGAACCTGGCGGCCTTCGAATTGGGATATAAAATGTAAGGATAAGGGATGTGAATCCGATGGAAAACCGCTATTTCAGCAAAGAAGAAACCTATTCCCTGGAGCAGATGCGGGCGCTGCAAACCTTCCGTTTGATCGACACCGTTTACCGGGTCTATAACAACGTCCCCTTCTACCGCAAAAAGTTTGATGAAATGGGCATCAAGCCCAGCGACATTAAGTCCCTCGACGATCTTTCCCGTCTTCCCTTCACCACCAAGCAGGACTTGCGGGATACCTTCCCATACGGCCTGTTTGCCGCGCCCAAGTCGGAGCTTGCCCGTATTCATGCGTCCTCCGGCACCACCGGCAAGCAGACGGTGGTGGGGTACACCAAGCGTGACCTGGAGGCCTGGGGTACGGATGCAGCCCGCGCTATCGTGGCGGCAGGCGGCACCAAGGAAGACTACATTCACGTCTCTTACGGCTACGGCCTCTTTACCGGCGGCCTAGGGCTGCACGCGGGCGGCGAAGCTTTGGGCGCCACCGTCATCCCGGTTTCCTCCGGCAATACCAAGCGCCAGATTCAGATTATTCAGGACTTTGGCTCCAACATCATCGCCTGTACCCCGTCTTACGCCTTATACATCGGCGAAACCATGCGGGATATGGGAGTAGATCCCAAATCCACCCATCTGCGGGCGGGTATCTTCGGCGCGGAACCCTGGACCAACCATATGCGCCGGGAAATCGAAAAGCTTTTGAACATCAAGGCGTATGATATCTACGGTCTTTCGGAAATCATGGGCCCGGGCGTGTCCTTCGAGTGCCAGGAGCAAAGCGGCATGCATATCAACGAGGACCAGTTCCTTCCCGAAATCATCGATCCCGATACCGGCGAGGTTCTGCCGGAGGGCGCGACGGGCGAGCTGGTATTCACCTGCATCTTCAAGGAAGCGCTGCCGCTGATCCGGTACCGCACCCGGGATATCTGCTCGCTGTCGCGGGCAAAATGCTCCTGTGGGCGTACCCTGGTCAAGATGTCCAAGGTCACCGGCCGCACCGACGACATGCTCATCATCCGCGGCGTCAATGTATTCCCGTCCCAGGTGGAGCACCTGCTCATGGATCTGGGCCTGACCGCGCCCCACTATCTGATGGTGGTGGACCGGGTCAACAACCTGGACACTCTGCAAATTCAGGTGGAAATGTCCGACGCCATGTTCTCCGACCAGGTGCGAAAGCTGGAGGAGACCCAGCGGGTCATCAAAAACGCAGTGCTCTCCAAGCTCGGCATCGCCGCCGACATTAAGCTGGTGGAACCCAAGGCCATCGCCCGCAGCGAGGGCAAATCCAAGCACGTCATTGACAACCGGAAACTAGATTTTTAAGGAGGGTGTTCCATGCAAATCAAGCAGCTTTCCATCTTTGTGGAGAATAAAGAGGGCCGTCTGGCGGAAATCACCCAGATTTTAGCGGAAAATGAGGTGGACATCCGCGCTCTGTCTTTGGCGGATACCACGGATTTTGGCATTCTGCGCATCATTGTCAATAACCCGGACGTGGCGGTGAAGGCCCTGCGGGACAAGGGGATGACCGTGTCCCTGACAAACGTCATCGCCATCGGCATCGCCGACAAGCCCGGCGGGTTCGCCCAGGCGGTGAAGGTTCTCTCCGGGGCGGACATCAGCATCGAATACTTGTACGCCTTTGTCAGCCGCAGCGGTAGCACGGCTTATGTCATCCTCCGGGTAGAGAACAACGAAAAGGCCATCGAGGTGCTCAAAAACGCTGGCTTTACAATTTTGACCCAGTCGGACATTTACGACCTGTAATGACTAACAAAAACGGCCCCCAAGCAGATGCTTGGGGGCCGTTTTTGTGCTTTGGGGTAACACAACCACCGAAGAGAGACAAATACATACGGCGTATCGCTCCTTCGCAGGGAAGCGAAATCCTTTCGTCTGTTTGCTGACTGGTGTTGAATGCCACTTTGCCAGTAAAACAGACGCTTTTCTAATGCCTATACTGGCTCCATGTTTACCAGAAAAACGATTGGGCTGCATACAATTATACCATTGACCTAAAACAACTGTCCGGCAAAGGACCGGTCTTTTTTCTCAAAATGCGATGCCGTCCGTTACCGCCCGGCCGGACAATAGGAGAACAGCACTGGCAGCCAGCATGGAAAAAGGCTCGCAGGGCTTTTTCAGATGAAGCGGCACATCTCCGGGTTCCACCACGGTTTTGGTCAAAGTCGGAAGTTCCCGCTGCACGCTGACTACGGCGTTGCCATAGTCCATACTGGAGACGCAGAGCGTATCCTTCGCCGAGGTACCGCAGCAGATGGCCGCATGGCCGACGGACTTTAAATAGGACAAGGCCGCCGCATCCCCTGCGTCCACAATGCACGGGCACCCTTCGGGCAGGTACTGGATATCCTGCGCCCGGTCGGAATCGAAGACCACCACCGTATTGGGCATCCCGACCCGCAGCGGATCTTTAACACAGTAGAGATAATGGGCCACCGGCCCCTCTGACGGGTCTTGCATAAGCCCGCCGCCCCCATAATACTGCACGCCGCCATATGCAGCCAAAGCCCGTACCAGCGTTTCCCGAAGCTCTGGCTGCCGGTCGCCGTATAGAACCAGATTCATCCTGCCGCCCCCGTTATTCCCTCATGTTTTCTCCCTTTCAGTATCGGTTTCGCCTGGCGAAATTATACATTTCCCGTCTACTCCGGCCAAAATAAGGACAAGGGGGAAAAACAGATGGGATACCGGCCGGTAACCGGGTCTTTCTCCTGATAATCGGCCACGGCAACCCGTTCGCCGCCCGCATATAATATAGCGATACCGAAGGGCGCTCCTTTTTGATTTGTATACCGGCCGGAGGCTTTGAGCCGGGCTGCAATCGTTTTGAGCCGCTTGTCCTTTTTCCGAAGGCAGGCCGGAATGCGCCCCGTATTTTCACAGCAAAGCCGGTCGCAGGCAAGAAGGTCCCGCAAGCGGCTTTCCTCTACGCCGGGCTGCTTTGCAAAAAAGGCAAACACCCATTCGGTATAGATGCTAAGGGGGACATTCGCCCCGCCGCCCTTTTCTTTTACAAAGGAGGCAAAGGCGTCAAACAGGGAAAAAGGCGAAAGCCCGGTTACTTTCAAGAGATACCTCAGGGTAAAGAAAAACCGGCCGCTGTTAAAAAGCCGTTCCAAGGCATCCTCCAGCCGGTGAAGGCGGGAAAGGTCCTCCGTGGACAAAAATTGATTTTCCTCCACCTGGTAGGGCGGCGTATCCGTCCAGCGGTATCCGTAGCGCCGGGCCGTCTGCCGCAGGACAGAACCGTTAAGCAGCTTTAGAAAGCCCAGCTGCAGCATATGCGGGCCCAGAGAAAAGGCCCGGTCAAAGGAATCGGCAAAACGGGGCAAATCCTCAAAGGGAAGACCGGCAATCAGATCGACGTGAATATGAATGTTCCCTGGAGCCAGAAGACGCCTTAGATTGCGGCAAAGCCGCTCTAGATCCGTTTTGCGGTTTACTTCTTCCAGCGTATCCGCCTGGAAAGACTGTAGCCCTGCTTCCATTTGAAAGAGACCGGGCGGCGCCGTTGAGAGCAGGCGGATGGTCTCGTCGTCAAACAAATCGGCCGCCACCTCAAAGTGAAAGCACACGCCCTTGGGGATGGAATGCCCCGCCTCCCCGATGAGGAAGGAAAACAGGTCGTAAGCTCGTTTGGGGTTGCAATTGAAGGTGCGGTCCACCAGCTTGACGGTCTGGGCGCCGGAGTTTGCCAGCAAAAGAAGCTCTCGCTTGGCCCGTTCTAAGGAGAAAAAGCGCACGCCCTTATGAATCCCGGACAGGCAAAATGCGCAGGAAAAAGGGCAGCCCCGGGAGGTTTCCAGATAGGCGATGCGCCCGTGCAGGGTGGCAAAATAGGCCTCGCAATAAGGGGACGGCGGCTCTTCGCACTCCTGCGGAGGCGGGTTCACCTGTATCCGCTCTTTCCCCCGAAAGGCAAGGCCCGGAAGGGAGATTGGAACTTGTCCCACAAACAGACCGTCCAACAGGGCCGGAAGGGTCCTCTCCCCTTCTCCGGCCAGAATGTAGTCCACCTGCGGGCACTCGTTGAGCACCTGCTCCGGGCAGAAAGACACTTCCGGCCCGCCTAAAATCACCTTACAGCCCGGCCGCTCCTGCTTTAAAACGGGAAGCAGCCGGCGGATGCAGGAAATGTTCCAGATATAGCAGCTCAGAGCAAACACGTCCGCCTCCGGGCGCAGCAGGGCGCTGAGCAGCGCCTCATCCGTCTGGTTGACGGTTCCTTCCACGACTTCATACGCAAAGGGTTCCTTTGCATAGTCCCGGATTCCCGCCGCCAAGCACCAGGGCGCCAGGGCGGAATGAATGTATTTGGAATGGATGGCGCAGAGCAGCACCTTCATTGTTGGTCCCCCATTCGTCGTTTGGGTTTATTATACCGGTTGGCGCAGCCAATGGCAAACAAAAAACGCCCGGCTGGAATCAGCCGGGCGCAATTCCTTTCCTTTTTTAATGGAAGGCAAAATAAAGGAGCACCGCAATACCAAGCACGATGCGGTAATACCCGAACGCCTTAAAGTCGTGCTTCTTAATAAAGTTCATCAAAAACTTGATGGCGAACACCGACACGACAAAAGACACCACCGTACCCACAATCATGACCGCCCATTCGCTGCCGGTATAGGAAAGGCCGGACTTCAACAGTTCGTACCCGCTGGCGCCCAGCATGGTGGGGATAGCCAAGAAAAAGGAAAACTCCGCCGCCACATAGCGGGAGGTCCCCAGAATGATAGCGCCTAGAATGGTGGCGCCCGACCGGGAGGTACCCGGGATCAGAGCCAGCACCTGAAACACGCCGATGAACAAGGCCATCTGATAGGTCAGCTGAGAGAAATTCTCCACTCTGGCCTTCTTCTTATTGAGCTCCAGCACAATGAAGAGCACGCCGTACACAATCAGCGCAATGGCAATGACAGTGGGGTTATAGAGCCACTCGTGAATCTGGTCCTCAAACAGAAAGCCGATGATGGCCGCCGGCACGACCGCCACAAGTACCTTGCCCCACAAAGAGAAGGTCTCCTTTTTCTGCACCAGGCTCTTCTTGGGCGAAAAAGGATTGAGCTTGTGGAAAAACATGACGATTACCGCCAGAATCGATCCAAACTGGATGACCACCAGAAAGGTATTGATAAACCCGGGCGTTACCTCTTTGAGCTGCATAAACTCATCCGCCAGAATCATGTGGCCGGTGCTGCTGATAGGCAGCCATTCGGTGATGCCCTGAATGATGCCGAAAAAGATCGCCTTGAGCAATTCAAAAAAATCCAAACTCGTCACCTCGTCAATTTTTACTCCGCTCATCGGAAAAAGGAAGGAGAAGCGGCGGTCCAAGCCATCCAATCAACCCGCCGGTTCCAATCCGGTTCTTAGCGATTATACCACAAAACCAGCCTGGTATCATCCTGTTTTTCCAATTTTACGCGTCTTTCTGTAAATCCATTCCTTCTGGACGTATTCTTTTCCCAATTCTCTGCAATTTAAGTTACTTCATAAGCTTTTTGAGCATCCAAAGCTTGCCTTTATAGGGTGGGTAACGGAAGAAAACGTCCAGCTTTTGCGAATGAATCAATACGCTTTTTTCATGGGTCAAGGTATCGAACCCTTTTTTGCCGTGGTAAGCACCCATGCCACTCTCCCCCACACCCCCGAAGGGCAGTCGGGGATTGGATAGGTGAATGACCGTGTCGTTGATGCAGCCACCCCCGAAGGGAACCTCTTGCAGCGCCCGTTTTGCCAGGGCCTTATCTTTGGTAAACAGGTAAAACGCCAACGGCTTTTGCAAGCGGGCGATGATGCCAAACGCCTCTTCCACCGACGCATATGGTAAGACGGGAAGCAAAGGGCCGAAGATTTCTTCTCTCATCACCGGGCTTTCCAGAGTAACACCGGTCAAAAGGGTCGGCTCAATTTTGCGAAGGACTGCGTCCTTGCGGCCGCCGTACAGCACTCTGCCGCTTTCCATCAGGCCGGACAGGCGCTCGAAATGCCGGTCGGTGATGATGCGGGGATATTCGGGGTTGTGAACCGGGTCACCCCCGTAAAAGCACCGCACCGCTTTGCAGTAAGCTTTGGCGAAGGCTTCCACTTTCTGGACTGGTAAAAGCAGATAGTCGGGCGCTACGCAGGTCTGTCCGGCGTTGAGGCTTTTGCCCCAAGCGATACGCCGGGCGGCTACGGCAAGGTCGGCCGTTTCGTCGAGCAGACAGGGGCTTTTTCCGCCCAACTCCAGGGTGACCGGCGTCAGATGCTCCGCCGCCGCCCGCATGACCACCCGCCCCACCTTTGGGCTGCCGGTAAAAAAGATATGGTCAAACCGCAGCGATAACAGCGCCTCATTTTCCTCCCGCCCCCCCTGCACCACGCAGACATGCTCCGGAGAAAAACAGGACGAAAGCATCTTTTCGATCACAGCGGCAGTTTTAGGCGCGTACCTGGAAGGTTTGACCACTGCGCAGTTTCCCGCCGCAAGCGCCGCAATCAATGGCGCAATGGTCAGCTGCAGCGGATAGTTCCACGGAGAAAGGATCAACACCACGCCCAGTGGTTCTTTCACAATGACACTGCTGGACGGAGCATGCAGCAGGGAGGTTCTTACCCGCTCAGGCCTCATCCAAGAGGCTAGGTTCTTTTTTGCATATCGAAGCTCTTCCAGAAGAAGACCCAGCTCGGTTGCATATCCTTCAAAGGGCGCCTTGCCCAAATCCGCCTGCAGCGCCTCCAATAGCGCCGGTTCACAGGCGAGCAGTGCATGCTGCAGCAGGGAAAGCTGCCGCAGACGAAACGAAAGGGGGCGGGTATGGCCCTCGCGAAAATAGGCTCGCTGCCTCGAAAGGATTTCTTCGTATGCTCTCATCGAAAGCGCCTCCGATCCGGTTTTCCTTTATTATACTGCATGCGCACCCGAAAACACGCAAAAAAAAGAAAATTTTTCCTGCTTTCTTTCCCTATGTTTTTAAAAAACAGTTTTCTCCTCTCATAAACCTTTTCACCTCGGACAGAATAAAGAGGAACCCAAAAAAGGAGGTAGAAAAGCCATGGAAAAATGTCATGCGAACCATTGCATTCAGTGCACTGTTCAGCAGTGCAAGCATCACTGCTCCAACGAGAATTACTGCTCCCTCGAGCGCATTCTCGTCGGCACCCATGAACAACACCCCACCATGGATCAGTGCACCGACTGTAAGTCTTTTGAGCTCGGCCGGTAACTGCGGCTGATTCCCATTTGCATGCAAAAATCCCGTATGGAGTCATCCAATACGGGATTTTTCTTTTTTTGCAGTTATGTTTGCCGCTGGCTCGTCTTTACGTTAGGCAAGAAGAGAATCGACGGTTTTCGAAGCCCAAGCAACGCCTGCCTTCAAATCTTCGTCGCTGAGCTTTGCCTTCTTGAACAGAGAGCTTTTGGCTTGTACCGAGAAGGTTTCCTCCAGCACATTGGTGCCGGTAGCTTTGACGATCTTCTTAAGCTCATCGATCATTTCGTTGCAGGAGCCGCCGATGGCAAAGAACGCGACATTCTTCGCACGGGCCGGCGTCAGGGTCGCGCAGAAGTCCGCCAGAGGCTTTTCCGGCGATTTCTTATCCGCGTCTACGCCGATCATGACCAGCTTTTCATTTTCACACGGATAAGCGGGCGGAATTTTGTCACATTTGGCCTTCTGGTCTTCGGTGATGGCCTGAGCCAGGCTGCCGGCATTGCCGGATTTGGAATAGTGAAGAATGCGCATTTTGTACTTCATACGTTGCTTGCCTCCAGAATTTTAGAATTGTGCATTGTTTATGAGTATAACATATGAACACTGTATTTGGCTAGTTTTTATTCATGAACAGATTGAAAATTTTTGCAAATAGAAAATCTCGGAAACTCACCCTCTCATTTGGCACAGAAATTCTCTTTCCGATTCCTTTTACCAAAGCAGACGAACAAAGTATGTGGATTCTGTAAATTTTCACTGAACATTTTCACCAAAAGTTGCAATCGATTTTTGTTTGATGTATAATGAATCCCATTGTAAATGAAACGGGTAATTTACCAATAATTAGTTATGCGGAGATATCGGTTCGTTTCAGACGAACGCTTATTGTTTGAAGATTCCCAGTTTTGATTCTTTTTAGGCAGGAGATGTGGGTGCATATGCGCACAAAAAGAGCGCTTGTTTTCGAAAAACTGCGCGACCCTTCGGTATTCCGAACGGCATATATTTTGAATCTGTTTTTCTGTTCGGTGTGCTTTTGGGATTTCGCCGGCATTGTGGTCAACGTGCTGATGTTCCTGTGGGCGGGCGTTTTCTTCTTTGATTTGTTTATTTCCCGCAAGAGCCCCCGCCGCATCCGCTACGGAAGTGTGCTGCTGGCCTTTCTAGGCGCGGGGCTGATTACCGCTCTGCTGCATATTGACAGTGGTTTTGGCATGAATCTGATCATGCTCTATCACGCGGCGGTTTGCTTCTTTTTGTTCTATGGCCTTCACGCCGAACCCGATCGGCGCAAAACCAAGCGGGAAATGAACCGGATTTTTGGTCTTATCATGGTGCTGTCCACCGCCCTGGCGGTCGGCGGTCTGGCGATTGTGGCCTTTGCGCCCACCGGGCGACTCTACGTGTCCGACTACATTCTGGGCATCATGGACAATCGTTTCACCGGGCTTTATACCAATCCGAACCTGGCGGCTTTTTCTTCGGTCATCGGCATGGTTTGCTGCCACATTCTGCTGCAAAAACGCAGGGAACAGGCGCCGGGCGAACGCCGCATCCCGGTGTGGTTGGCGGTAGTGTGCTTTGCGGGCAACACGTTGAGCCTATTGCTGTCCGACTCCAATGCATCCCTGGTTTTCGCTATTACCTACATTGTTGTCTATTCCTTTTACCGGCTTTATCAAAGCAGCATTCATCATTCTGGCAAAAAGTCGGTGATTCGCGGCCTGCTGCTGGCTGCATGCTGCTTAACGCTGGCTTTTTCCAGTCTGGCCATTCGTTCCTCCTGCCAGGCTGGCGTTTCCCAGCTTGTGAACCTAACGACTCAGACCCAGACGCAAAAAACCACTGTGGTGGACACTGAGAGCGGCTCTTCTCCCATTGCGGCAATGAATGTGGAAATCGGCCGAACGGAAGAATACGAAGTGTCTAGCGGCCGGCTGGGCTCTCTGGAACAGTCGATGGTGCTGTTCGGCAAGTTCCCGCTGATGGGGGTGGGCAAGGGCAATATCGTTCCTTATGGCGAACGATATTTGGTCAACGGTTTCACCTATACCGACCTGCATGACGGGTACCTGACCATTTTGATCTCCAACGGGCTGGTAGGCCTGTCCATCTTCGCCGCCTTCGTGTTGCTGTTTGGCCGGCGCTTAATCCACTGCCTGCGCAAAAACCGAGACAAAAATCTCAAGGAGTTGCCCATGCTCTTTGCCGCCATCGGCGCCTATGGCGTGTACGGCTTTTTTGAGAAAGCGGTGCTGTTCGACGTGACCTTTATGGTAGTCATCTTCTGGCTGCTGCTGGGTTACACGGCTAGCCGGATGACCAAGTACGAATGGCAGGAAGCCCCTGCCGCCGAGTTCGGCATGCTCAGCTTGGGTTCCTCTCATTCGCCAGTGTATAATGTCTATCCTCTTCCCAGCCATCGGGAGCCGGTGAAGCTGCACACACACGACATTCCTTCCACCCGGTATTCTTCGTCGGACTCGGTTTCTTCCTATTCCACCTATTTGCAAAGCACTGCCCGTAAGCTCAATGAAAAGCCAACCGGAACAGACCGTGCGCCGCTGCGGGAGCATCCGCCTTCCGAGCGCTGGAATTCATGATTGCGCAAGCGTTAAGTCCCCCGTCGGCATCCAGTGGATGCCGACGGGGGTTTTGTTTTGAAAGAAACAAAGACGGCAGGAGAAAGCGATGCAAAGTTTCCTCCGCCTAGTTTTTTCATCGGCTGTCCCCTATTCTCATTCTTCCCTATACCGAGCCGGCAAGACGATGCTTCTGCGGCTTAGAGAAAAAACACCGCGTTTTATATCCGTCGCCAAATTCGCGTTTCCCGCATAAGCTGAGAAAAACAGCCGTTTTAGGGAAAGGAAGCGAGGTCTATGCAAGAAAAAACTTCGGTCCCCGCCCTTCGTCGATGCCTTGGGCTGCGAGAAACAATCACCATCACCACCGGTACCGTCATCGGCGTCGGGCTTTTTACGGTAGGGGCAAACGTGGTCGGCCTGATGGGCGGCGCCGTGATCTTCGCCACCCTCACCGCCCTGCTGATCAGCATCTATCCCTCTCTGCTTTATGCGGAAATGTCCGCCGCCCTCCCCTTCTCCGGCGGCACGTATCAATACGCCTCCTTGGGTCTCTCCCGTCCTTTTGGCATGCTGTCGGGTTGGTGCTTTATCATCTCGATGGTGTCGGTAGCTGGCGGGGAGGCGCTTGCCTTCAGCTTCTATCTGCGCACCATGCTGCAAGCACTGGGCCTGACTCTTCCTTTCGGGGATGTATGGATCGCCGCTGCAGCCGTGATCGGCTTTCTGTTTCTCGCCATACGAGGCGTGGAGATGACCGGGCGGATGCAAAACGGATTTTTGTTCTTTTTCTGGGGCGTGGCAATCGTCTGGATCTGCTCCATCCTTCCCTCTATGCACTTTGGAGGTATACAAATTCCTTTTATGGACCGTGTCTCTCTCGCCGGATTTCTTCCCTGCGTGGCTATGATCTGGTGGTGCTTTGCGGGCTTTGAAACCTGCTGTGCCATGGGAGAAGAAATCCGGCATCCCCAGATAAACCTGCCCCGTTCTCTAATCCT
Source organism: Clostridiales bacterium (assembly GCA_018364155.1). Lineage (GTDB taxonomy): Bacteria > Bacillota > Clostridia > Oscillospirales > Acutalibacteraceae > Solibaculum_A. The sequence goes on along the minus strand of JAGZMM010000001.1, from coordinate 106,718 downwards.
GGCTCCCTTTCTCGTCTTTGCCGTTACCGGCTTATTCCAGTGGGCGCTCATCGGCATCGTTCCCGCGGATGCGCTCGCTTCTCTGGCAGACGCCGCCGCCCCCTATGCCGACGGCATGCGCCTGGCTGGGATCGTGGGCTTTCCCCTGGTCCTGCTGTGCCTAGGCATTGCCTTCGGCGGGGACTTCTCCACCTTAAACGCCAGCGTCAGTGCCCCAGCCCGCTATCTCTACACCATGGCAAAGGACGGCGCACTGCCCGCCTTTTTAGGTAGGCTTCATCCCCGTTTTCAAACTCCCGTCCCGGCCATTCTCCTTTTAGGCGGGCTGATGCTCTTTCTTATCGCCACCAACTCCATCGCCATCATCGCTTCCCTGTCTTTGTTTGCAACCCTTCTTTACTATGTCATCGGTATGGCGGCTGCCTGCGGGCTGCGCATCAAAAAGCCCGAGCTTGAAAGGCCCTTTCGGGCACCCCTTCTCTGGGTGGGTGCACCGGTGAGCATCGGGATCTATCTGCTGCTGATGACCCAGCTGGATCGCACAGCGGTTTTTGCCGGGATTCTCTGGTGCCTTATAGGCCTGCTCTTATTTTTCATCTGCCGCCGGGTGCGAAAGCCGCCGGCAGACAGCTTCTCCCCGCCCCTGCCCGCTCCGCCGCAGGGACAGGAAAAACAAAAGCTGGACCGGGAGTTTTGTATCTGGTGCACGGTTGTAGGAGCGGCGGTTTTGCTGGTGCTGGGACTGCATCTTTCTCTTTTTCTGTGACACATATGGTTCTTCCCTTATGCATAGGAATGAAAAAAGGTCCCGCGGTCGACCTTAGCCGCAGGACCTTTTTAAAACGCATCGGGAGGGAGCGGACATGACAAATCCAACCAGGCTCACCGAAGGCAAGCCCTTTTCCACCCTTCTGCGCTTTACCCTTCCCTTTCTTCTATCAAACCTGCTGCAGGCCTGCTACGGAGCGTCCGACCTGTTCATGGTCGGGCGCTTTTCCGATTCCATCGGCGTGTGTGCCGTGTCCACCGGCGGCCAGGTAATGCAGACCATCACCGGCCTTTCCATCGGTCTGACCGCCGGCGGTACGGTGCTCATCGGCCGGTACTTCGGCGCCAGGCAGAGGCAGGACATCGCCCACGCAATCAAAACGATGGTGGTGGTCTTCGGTCTGATTTCCCTGGTCTTGACCGGTTTGACCCTCCTCCTTCTCGATCCCATCTGCACACTGATGCAAGTGCCCGGCCCAGCGCTGGAAACCACCCGGGAATACCTGTTTTTATGTTCCTGGGGCATTCTTTTTATTGTGGGCTACAATGTGGTCAGCGGCATTCTGCGGGGGCTGGGGGATTCCCGCACTCCTCTTCTCTTCATCGCGATTGCCTGCGTCATCAACGTCTCCACCGACCTTCTCTTTGTTGGCATCCTCGGCATGGGCGCTCCAGGCGCGGCCATTTCTACAGTGCTTGCCCAGGCGGCTAGCCTGCTTCTAGCAGTGTGCTACCTTGCCGGTAAGGGACTGCTTCAAAAATACCGAAAAAGCGCTCCCTGTTTTCGCATGGTAGCGGCCAAGGGCGTGCTGACAGCGGGACTTCCCATCGCTTTGCAGGAAGGGCTTGTCAATGTTTCCTTTCTGATTATCACCGCCATGGTCAACAGCATGGGGCTCATCGCCTCCGCTGCGGTGGGAGTGGTGGAAAAGCTCATCGTGTTCAGCATGCTGCCCACCACCGCCGTTTCTGCCGCCCTTTCGGCTATGACAGCCCAACATGACGGGGCGGGGCTGATGAAACGGGCCAGGCGTTGTCTGCGCCTGGCTATGGGGCTGTCACTGGTATTCGGGTTCGCCTGCTTTCTGCTCTCCCAATGGAATCCAGGCGCAATGGTCGGCCTTTTCACCGTCGATCCCCAGGTAATCGCCCAGGGTGCGCTCTATCTGCGTTCTTACAGCCTCGACTGCGTCTTAGTCTGCTTTGTCTTTTGCATGAACGCCTTTTTCAGCGGCGGCGGCCATCCTCTTTTCCCGTTGGTGCACAGTCTGATTGCCACCTTTTTGGTCCGCATTCCCCTGTCGAGTCTTTTGATTCACTTGGAACACCCCTCCATGTTCCTCATCGGGTTTGCCGCTCCTGCCGCTTCCTTTCTATCCTTGCTTTTGTGCCAGTGGTTTTTAAACCGGCATTATTCTCAGAAGAAACCAAAAGCCGCAGCAGGTTTTCTTCGTCTCCCAAGGCCTACACCGTAGCCTACACTACCGGCCGGGAAGCAGGGTCTGCACCTCCACCGCCGCTTCCAGAAAAGAGCGGTTGGTGTGAGGGCCGCACAGTCTTTCGATGGCTTTCATCAGCCGGACGGCCTTTTTTCGGCTGCGCGCTCCGGTGGTAAGGTAGGCGCTGAAATGAGGCAGCAGCTGGGAGATATCGCTGCGGTACCAGCTTTCGTGTTCTGTTTCTCCGGCCAAACGAACCATTAGCCACTGCAAGGCAGGCAGGTCCTGATAAAGCGCCTCCACCTTATGCCCCAAATGCACTTTTTCCAAGGAAGCGATGGTGATATCGAAAATCAAAAAAGTGAGCATGGCTTCCAGCAGAGGAGCTAAAAGCCCATCAGTGAGGACGGGCGTATAGGTGGAGGCCCCGAAGAAAAACACGGCGACAAACTTGCCCGAAAGCTTCACGCAGGTGGCGAAAATGCACAAAAGCCCCATGGAAAAATAAAGGGCGGGACGGCAGCGCATCAGGAAATAGAGCACCACCACCCACAACAAAAATAGCAGATACCGGCAGGCGTATACCATACTGTCCTGTAGCCCGGCAATCCGCTCACAGAAAGCGTAAAGGCCAGTAAGGCCGGTTCCGTGCTCGTGCAGGTAGGCCATGTAGCCTTCGTTCATTTCCAGCGTTTTGGCCGTTTCCCACTGCTGGTTCATCAAATCCCGCGCTAGGTTTGACAGGCTCTCTTCTGCCGAAATTCCCGCAAGGCCGCCCGGCACGCCAAAGGCCCGATCGGTTTCCTCGGACAGATAGACGTTCTCGGAAAACTGGCCTTCGGTGGCGTATTGATAGACGTATTGCCCATGCTCGCGCTCCAGCCACTGGTAGAGCTGCGAACCCCATTTGTCTGAAAGCAGAAATACCAGGACGAACAGCAAAGCCGCCGCGATTCCTTTCGCAATCTTTTTTCCCAAAGAAACCACCTGCAATTTTCGAAATATTCGCATGGTATAGTATCGTGTTTTTCCCGGGAAATAACCGTCCGGCTGGATAGATTCCCGTTTTTGCGTCCAAAGGTGCCTCTCTTTTCCATGATCCATGTATGTCCGTTCGGGCGGCGGAAACACTATTCCCTGAGGTGAAGCGACAATGCAATCATTATGGGAAGCCACCTGCAAAATGCCTTCCTTCGATCCCCTGCCCGGTGACATCCGAACGGACGCACTGGTGATCGGCGCAGGCATGGCGGGAATTTTAACCGCCTACTTGCTGCAAAGCTGGGGAAGAAAGACGATACTTCTGGAAGCAAACCGGGTGTGCAGCGGGGTAACCAAGGGTACTACGGCCAAGATCACTTCCCAGCACAACCTGATCTACGCAAAACTGACCGAAACCATCGGTCTCAAGGCCGCCGGGCAATACGCCGATGCAAACGAGCGGGCGGTGGAAGGATACCGTTCTCTGATCCGCGCCAAAGGCATTGACTGTGAATGGGAGGAGCGGGCCGCCTATCTCTACTCCGTCAAGGATGCAAAGCCCCTGCAAAAGGAAGCCGCCGCGGCCAAAAAGCTGGGGATTGCCGCTCAGGTTACGGACCAGATCGGCGGTCTTCCTTTTGCGGTAAAGGCGGCGCTGCGGTTTGAAAACCAGGCCCAGTTTCATCCGCTCAAATTCGCCGCCGCCCTTCTCAAAGACCTGACGGTCTACGAGCAGACTCGAGTGACCGAACTAAAAGACCAGGAAGCGGTCACCGACCGCGGCCGCGTCTTTGCAAAGGACATCGTGTTTACCACCCATTACCCCTTTGTGAACGTGCCCGGCTTTTACTTTGCCCGGCTGCACCAGGAGCGGTCCTATGTGCTCGCGCTGCGGGACGCGCCGAAGGTAGAGGGCATGGCCCTGGGAATCGACTCGCCCTCCTATTCTTTTCGCAACAGCGGGGATTATCTTCTTTTGGGCGGCGCCGGGCACCGTACTGGTGAAAACCAGGCGGGCGGGCGCTATGAAGAGCTGCGCCGGCAGGCAAAAAAGTGGTACCCCGACGCCAAGGAAGCTTACTACTGGTCGGCCCAGGACGGCATCACCCCCGACGCCATCCCCTACATCGGCCGGTATTCCTCCTCCAGGCCACACTGGTATGTAGCGGCTGGGTTTCAGAAATGGGGCATGACTAGCTCCATGGTCGCCGCCAGAACCATTGCCGAAAGCATCACCGGCAAGGCCAAAGACGACGCAGGCGTGTTTTCCCCCCAGCGGCTGCATGTGGCCGCATCTGCCAAGGTTTTGGCCGAAGACACGGGAAAGGCGGTATCCAACCTGGCAAAAGAAATCTTCAAAGCCCCGTCCCAGGCACTTTTGGACGTTTTGCCAGGGAAAAGTGGCATTGTGGACTATGAAGGGGAAAAGGTGGGCGTCTACCGCAACGAAGCGGGAGAGTGCTTTTACGTCACCACCCGCTGCCCCCATCTGGGCTGCCAGCTTGCGTTTAACCCGGACGAGCGCACCTGGGAATGCCCCTGCCACGGTTCCCGGTTTGACTACCGGGGAAAACTGCTAAACGGCCCCGCTCAAACAGATATCACCCTGGTTTTTGCACAGGAAGAGTAGGAAACGCGTTTTCATAACGGAAAATATACTTGATTGCCGGTCGGGTTATAGGATATAATGAAAGAAAAAAGACAGGAGGCTGCCAATATGCTTGAAGCTGAAGTGGTAAGACTGCTCAATGAACAGATCAATAAGGAGCTTTTTTCCGCTTATGTGTATTTGGAGATTGCCAATTACTATGCGGACGAAAGCCTAAACGGGTTCGAAAACTGGTTTTATATCCAGACCCAGGAGGAACGGGACCACGCGATGCTCATCCGCACCTATCTGCTCAACAGCGGGGAGAAGGTGACCATGGACGCCATCGCCGCCCCCGGCCACGTTTATGCGGACTTTAAGACGCCGCTGACCGTTGCATATGAACACGAACAGATGGTGACCGCTTCCATCAACAACATCTATGCCGCAGCTTACGCAGCAAAAGATTTCCGCACCATGCAGTTTTTGGACTGGTTCGTCAAAGAGCAGGGCGAGGAAGAGAAAAACACCAGCGACCTCATCAAGCGTTTTGAGCTCTTCGGGGAGGATCCCAAGGGGTTATACATGCTGGACAATGAGCTGGCCGCTCGGGTTTATGCGGCACCCAGCCTGGTTCTGTAAGGTTTCTTAGGAGACAAAAGTGCAAAAAAGGACGTCGGATGGCGTCCTTTTTTCTCGTCTATTTGCTTGCCTACCTGCCTTTTCGGTGAAGAAACATAAGCGCCGCCCGGATTCAGGCGGCGCTTTGACGGATGTATTTACAGCTTGCGAACGGCATCGGGTGCATAAAAACGAGGAAAAAAGGAAGCGGGAACGACCGGTGTTTCCTGCACCGGCGCTTCGTTCTCTTCCTGCCACACCGGGCTTTCCTCGATTTGGACCTCCATCTTCCTTTGATTTTGTCTCTTGTTCAAAGGTTCCACCTCCAAAAGTTTGGACCGCGTATCCATAATAAGTGTATCTAAAACCAAAGACTTTGGTTCCTACTGGTATTTGCGCACCCCTTCGATATGCAGCACTCTGGACTGGGCATAGGAATAGCTGTACAAAGGACGGCGGTCGGCGTCAAAGGTATGGGCGCAGACCAGGATCCCCGACTGACCCACTTCGCAGACTACAGGGCTATGGTAAAACCGCCCGCTTTCGTCGCCCAACTGGACAATATCCCCAGCAACAGCGTGAGCTTCGTCGGTTTCGGTGGCGTAGGGCCCGGGCCCTTTGTTGGCAATAAGAAAATTGCGTAGATAGGGTACGCCGGTCCAAGACGGAGAACGATCGCTTTGGGAATTGTAATACCAGCCAAGAGGGGACGCGTAGTTCATCACCCCGCTGCCGGCAAAGATGCATTGGGAGGCAAAGTTAGTGCAGTCGCCCCCCATTTTCTCAAAATCAAGGTACCTGGGATTGCGTTTAAGCGCCCAGGCTCTCGCATAGGCGACCGCTTTTTCCCGGTTATATGGCAGCTCTATGAGCATGGTGCATCAGCTCCTCCTTACAGGGTATGAGAGGGGCAAGGGCAAGGTGCACAACCAATGGGGACCTGTTGCATCCATTATGGAGTGCTCTTTTAAAACAATAAAAAGCCCCGCTCTGCGGTGTGTCTTTGCCGCAGGGCGGGGTTCGGCTTACAGGTCCTTTTTGAAATGCTCGCCGATTTCCATTAGTTCCCCTAGCGTGGTAATTTGCGCGTTGGAATCAAGGATAAAATCCTGCACGTACCGGGGCAGGGAGGCAAAATACTCCCGTAGCTGGGGCGTAGTCAAATAATAAGTGACATCCATAAACCTATCTCCTCCGCCCTTAGTTTTCACCGGCAGCGAGCGGCAAACCAAGGGAATTTCTGTTCTGTGCCGTCTTTCTTCACCTTTCGTCCACCCTTCGAATAGGATGGAATAAAATCGAAAGGGTGTGGCTTTCATGGATGTGACTCTGCCTTCCTTGCTGGAAGCCTTTCTCCTGGTCGCTGCGGTTTCGCTGGATGCCTTTGTGGCGAGCTTTGCCTACGGCACCAACAAAATAAAAATTCCAGTTACCTCTCTGATTGTCATCAGTGTAATCTGCAGCGGGATGCTGGCATTCTCGCTTTTTTTCGGTTCTTTGCTTTCGCCGTTTCTGCCGCAGGGGGTCACTACAGGCATCCGCTTTTTTATCCTTTTTCTGCTGGGCGTCGTCAAACTTTTCGATAGCGCCATCAAAATGCGTATCCGCAAACATAAGATCGACCGGCAGGTAAGATTTTCGTTTCTGAGCCTGCATTTTATCTTAAATGTTTACGCCGACCCGCAAAAAGCGGACGCGGATCAGTCGAGAGTTCTCTCCCCGCTGGAAGCGGTATCGGTGTCGGTAGCCTTGTCGTTGGACGGGCTGGCAGTGGGCTTTGGGGCTGGGCTTGCCAATGTAAACGTTTGGGAAGCAATCGTTATCTCCCTGCTCTTTTCCGCCGCCATGGTAGCCGCGGGCAGCTTCATCGGCCGCAAGCTCGCAGAAAAAACCGACTTAAATCTCTCCTGGCTGGGCGGGGTGATTCTGATGGTCCTAGCCTTTCTAAAGCTGTAAAAAGCGCCTGTATGGAACCCCCCGCTCCGGAAATATACGGAGCGGGGGGTTGGAACGCTTACAGATTTTCCAGCAGGTTCTCCGCGTAACGGCGCAGATCGTTCTCTGAATGGATGCTGTCCGCCCGTTCCCGGATGGTTTCCTGCACATAACCGGGCAGGGACGCAAAGAACTGTTCGCACGCACTGTTTTCCCCCAGAACCTGGTTTAAGTTTTTTGCCATGTCGATCACCTCCATCGATAGAATGCCCGAAAGCAACGCGGCTAACCACGAAAACCGCAGCATCCCAAGGAGGAAATAAAAAAGCGGGCAGAAAACGCGCGCCCAGCGTTGCAAAAGGGGATGGACAGGAAAAAACGAATCCGCCTTTTTCTTGAAACTGGGACTTGTAATTTTCTCTTTTTTCGTATATAATAGTGAAGCTGGACAGGGAAAAGCATGCACGCGGGCATGCGGTCGAGCGGGCCCTGTGCGATAGGGTGCCGTGAACCATGTCAGGCGGGGAACCGAGCAGCATTAAGCGGATTTCTTTATGCGCCGCAGTCAAGCCTGTTCGCCCGCATGCCCGTATGTATGGATTCTTCTCTGTCTTGTTTTTTATCACTGCCTTCGTCGTCGAGAGGAGGAAAGCCCGTCATGTATCAGGTTTTATACCGCAAATGGCGTCCGGCCGTGTTTGAAGACGTGGTGGGGCAGCCTCAGGTAACCGTGACGCTGCGCAATGAAATCACCTCCGGCCGGCTGGGCCACGCCTATCTGTTCACCGGCTCGAGGGGAACGGGAAAAACCACCTGCGCGAAGATTCTCGCCAAGGCGGTCAATTGTCTGCATCCGGTGAACGGCGATCCGTGCAACGAATGCGAAATCTGCAAAGGGATCGACGACGGCTCCATCCTGGACGTAGTGGAGATTGACGCCGCCAGCAACAATGGCGTAGACAACATCCGGGACCTGCGGGAAGAAGCGGCGTTTACCCCTGCCGCGGCCAAATACCGGGTGTACATCATCGACGAAGCCCATATGCTTTCCACCGGCGCGTTCAACGCGCTTTTGAAAACACTGGAGGAACCCCCTCCCTACGTGCTCTTTATTTTAGCCACTACGGAAGTACATAAGATTCCCGCTACCATCCTCTCCCGGTGCCAGCGGTTCGATTTCGGACGGATTTCGCCGGAAGAAATGGCAAAGCGTCTGGAGTTTGTGGCCAAAGAGGAAGGGGTCGCGCTTACACACGAAGCGGCGCTGCTACTGGGCCGTCTGGCGGACGGCGCTTTGCGCGACGGTCTCTCTCTGCTTGATCAGTGTATTGGCGCAGGCGGCACCGTCACCGAAGAGGTGGTGGAGAAAACGGCGGGTTTGGCCGGGCATGACTATCTTTTTGAGTTATCCGACGCAGTGTTCGCCAAGGATACGTCGGCCGCCCTCCTTCTTATTGACCGGCTGCACCAGGCGTCTCAGGATATGTCCCGCCTGTGTGAGGAGCTGATCTCCCATTTTCGCGCCATGATGCTGATCAAAACCATGTCCGACCCTAAGGCGCTGCTGGTCTGCTCCCAGCAGGAGCTGGCCCGTTTGCAGCAAGCGGCCCAGAAAACCACGTTGGCCGGCCTTTTGCATATTCTCTCCGCCCTGCAAAGCGCGCTGGAGCGTCTCGCTTATGCGCCCAACCGTCGGGTGGAAATGGAACTGACGCTAATTCGCATGACAAGTCCCGAGCTGGATGCTTCATCCGACGCGCTGCTTCGCCGGGTAAAGGCGTTGGAAACGGCGGTTCGCACCGGACAGGCCGTTCTCCCGGCAGCCAAGGAAGAAGAACCCAGTTTTTCCGCTCCGGTCCCCGAGGTACCAAAAGCGCAAGAAGCACCGCCGGCTGTCCCGGCCGCCAAAGTTCCGTCTGTTTCGGATGCGCCGGCGCCGACCGTCAGCGCTGCGGCAGCAGCAGCCCCCCCCTCTCCCCTTCCCTGCTGGCCGGAGGTATTGGAGGAGCTGTCCTCTTCTGCACCACCTCTGCGAGGCGCTTTGGAAGGAACCAGCGCGTATGTGGCAGGAACCCGGGTGCTTATCGACGCGCCCAACCCCTTTGTGCTCAAGCTTATCAACGAGCCGGGGCATAAGCAGGCGCTGAAAACGGCGCTGTTTCACCAGACCGGCAAGCGGTATGCCTTAGGTCCCTATCAGCGGGAGGCTGCCGCTGCACCCGAAGCGGCCGACCCCATTGCGGCTTTGCTCAAACAGGCGGACAGCCGCGGTATTTCCGTGGAGGTATCCAAGGATTAATTTTGTTTGGAAAGGGATTTTCCCTTACTCCATCATACATTTCAGATCGTAAGCAGGAGGAACGTAGCATGAAAGCAAGATTGCCCCAGGGCTTCGGCGGCGGACCGAGCAATATGAACGGAATGCTCAAGCAAGCCCAGAAAATGCAGGAAGAGATGTCCCGCGTCAGCGAGGAGCTGGAAGCGAAGGAATATTCCGCGACGGTAGGCGGCGGCGCCGTTACCGTTACCGTCACCGGCAGCATGGAGGTCAAATCCGTTGACATGAAGCCGGAGGTGGTGGACCCGGAGGACATTGAAATGCTCTCTGACCTGATTATTGCCGCGGTCAACGAAGCGCTTCGCAAGGCAGAGGACGAGAAAAACAGCCGGGTAGAAAACATCACCGGCGGCATCACCCTTCCGGGCATTTTTTAAGCCATGGCCTACAACGTAGCGCCGCTTGCCAAGCTCATCGAGCATTTCGAACGGATTCCCGGCATTGGCCGCAAAACCGCTCAGCGGATGGCTTACTATGTGTTGAATCTCCCTAAGGCCCAGGCAGAGCAGTTTTCCCAAGCGATTCTGGACGCTCATGAAAAGATTCATCCGTGTAAGGTGTGCCAAAACCTTACCGACGGGGAGCTGTGCCAAATCTGTGCGAATCCTTCCCGGGACCATTCTCTCATCTGTGTGGTGGAGGATCCGCGGGATGTGGTCGCATTTGAACGGACTCGAGACTATGGGGGCACCTATCATGTGCTTCACGGCGTCATTTCCCCTATGGATGGGGTGGGCCCGGAGCAGCTTCGCATCAAGGAGCTGTTAGGACGGATAGGGACACAGGAGGTCAAGGAAGTCATTATGGCCACCAATCCCACGGTCGAGGGGGAGGCCACCGCCATGTATATCTCCCGGCTGCTAAAGCCCTTGGGCGTGCGGGTGACCAGGCTTGCCTACGGCATCCCGGTGGGCGGCAGTCTGGAATATGCGGACGAAGTGACCCTATCGCGGGCGCTGGAAGGGCGCAGTGAGCTGTAAGGCGGGAGTTCGACTTGTTTGGCGTTGACAAACGCCGCAATTGTGCTATAATCATACATCCACAAAGAACTTGGGAAAGGAGGCGGCGGTATGGCGGGAAAAAAGGAATCCACCAAGACCCTGGCCACCAACAAAAAGGCGTTTCACGATTATTTTGTGGAAGAAAGCCTGGAGGCTGGGATTGAGTTGTGCGGCACGGAGGTCAAATCGGTGCGCAAGGGCAGCCTGAATCTGAAGGACGCCTGGTGTGAAATCCAGGACGGGGAAATGATTCTGCGTGGAATGCACATCAGCCCTTATGAGCAGGGGAACATCTTTAACCGTGCTCCTACCCGCCCTCGCCGCCTTCTTTTACACAAACGGGAGATCATGCGGTTCTTTGGGCTTGTCAAGCAAAGCGGCTACACGATGATTCCGCTGTCGGTCTATCTCAAAGGCTCGCGGGTAAAGGTTCAGGTAGGGCTGTGCAAAGGCAAAAAGCTCTATGACAAGCGGGAGGACATGGCCCGCCGCGATGCCAAGCGGGATATGGAACGGGCGGTCAAGGAGCGAAATGTTTCTTAACCCGATTTTCGGGAACAATTGAATATGGGGGCGCAATGGTTTCGACGGGGATTGTGCACCACGAATAGCGAGTAGCGGCGCGGACCCGCTTTAAAAGCCGCACTTTAAAATGAACTGACAACAAATTTGTTGCTCAAGCTGCCTAATTAGGCAGCCGTCTTTACCGGGAGTACCGCGGCCCGGATAAAGGCGTCGATTAGCGGTGCACGTGAACAGGCGAGCAGCTTCGTAGCCTGTCATGACTTAGAAGCTACCGTAGCATAGAGCCTGTCTTTCGGCGCTATGTGAGGGGAATCCCAAAAGAGAGACTGCACTCGGAGAAGTTCGTGAGAATCGGTTTTCGGACAGGGGTTCGACTCCCCTCGCCTCCACCAGATTAAATATAATCCGAACCCTTTTCTAATAGGAGAAGTGTTCGGATTTTTATTAAATAAAATAGTAATAGCTAATTGGTCATTTAAGCTCAATATATTGTATTAAGATTCATTGAAGGTGCATTATGGAAAACTTTGAAAAAGAATTTCTAAAGCTCGCTTATCCTCATGTTATTCATTATTGCTTAATAAAACATAAAATCAATAAATTTGATGATGTAGATTTCATAAGACATGTAATTGCAGAAAACCTTGAAGAAATAGTAGATAGCTTACGTTATTCGGTTAGTTACTACGATGAACTAAAAGACGGAATTAATTCTGAGATAAAAAATAATAGAAATGAAACTGCTATCATTCTTGTAGGAACCTGTATTGAGCATTTATTAAATGAATACTACATACAAGTATTAGATTTTAAATATGGAATGACAAAACGTGATATTGAGAATGCTGTAACTTCTTCCACACTAATTGATAAGATTACATGGATGTTCAAAATAATAAATAATGTAGATTTTGATGAGAAACTTAAAAACTGGATTAAAGAGGTAAATAGTGCCCGCAATAAAGTGGTACATTATAAACCCTTTGGAAAGAACAATGAAGAATTTATAAATGATAAATTTGCTAATTCAATATACCTTGCACTAGATGATGTAATTAACAAAATAGAGATGCTATCGAACTTTATTGAGAAATCTAAATCTAAAATACTGATAGGGTTAGATGATGCTAAAGAAATAGCAAAAAAAGTATTTAATTAAGTGGATAAACGGATCACTACGAAAGATTTATGTAGCACATAAATCTTTTCAGCAATATGTCTCCTTTTCCAAAAAAGGTAACCCTGTGCCTTTGTTGCCAACCTTTTTCGGGGACGCGAGGGTTCAAATCTATCCACCAAAAACGCCAAAATATCGTTTTCATGTGGCTCTCACATCCAGGCTGAGCATGGGCGCAATTCGCGTTGCGTGCTGAGCTATTTATTTTATCTTTTCACTCGCGTTTACAGCGGGTATCGTTTTCGTCAACGCTCCCTAAAACTGGACATCAATTTTGATACAGTGGGTATCAAAATTGATGTCCAGTTTTTGTTTAAGTAACCCCTGTTTATAAGGATTTTCCTACACGATTTATCGATATCCATCCGCAGATTCTTACCTGTATTTTACCGGGATTTCTATGCGCCCAAAATACTGCTCGGGGGTCTGAACCGCCAGCTCATTGAGCAAAAATTCCCCATACGCATTTCCGTCTACCTCCATTCCCTGCTCCTGGATAAAATGCATAAACCGCAGATAAAAGGCTTTGGCATCCGAAAGGTGGTATGTTCCATAGGCCACCGCATACTGTCCGGCGGGTTTCCAGGCGTTTCCCTTCTTTCCCACTTTGAGATAATATCGGTAAGCCGGGGACGGTACCCCCGCAAACAGGTCTTTATGGGAAATCATCACGCCAATGGGAGCCTCCAAATTGATGTTATGGCTGCCGGCATACTCATAGGCAAGGATTTCCGCTTCGTCCTCACCCGCGGCAGCTGGGACGGGCGGACAAAGAAAAATTCGTTCCCGCTGCCTGTGTGCAATCAGAAATTCGCTCTCTTTCTGGCAGAGAGCCTCCCGTGCCATATCCGCATATTGCTTGAGAATTCCACTGGTCTCACGTAATTTCGCAATTTCCGCCTGAATGCGCACCTCCTGCTGTGCGAATAGATCAAGCATCTTTTCCGGCGTCCTGTCTGTGGAATACCGCTTGATGTCCTCCAAACCCACTCCAAGCAGCCGCAGACCTCCAATCAAGTAGGCGGAACTGAGCTGACGGCGTGTATAATACCGATACCCATTTTCTCCCCGTATCTCCGGTTTTAATAGGCCAATCCGATCATAAAACCGCAGATTATCCCGTTTAATCCCCGTCAGCCTGGAAAACTCCAGAATGGAAAGCTGTTTCTTTTCGCTCATAAGCACCTCACAAAAAGTTCACAATGTCGCCCTTGACATTGGAGTAACTTTAAGGTTTATTATACTCCTTGTCAGAAAAAACGCAAGCGACGGCGAAGGAGGACTTTATGCGTTATCTTCAGCTTTTTTTAAAGCGGCACAAGGGCAAAACTGTTCTGGCCGTGCTGCTTCTGTTGGGGCAGGTCGTGGGCACGCTGCTGATCCCGGCTCTGGTTGCCAACATTGTCGACCACGGCATCCTCGTAGGTGATATGGGCGTGGTTCTTCAAACCGGCCTATTGATGCTGGCGGTTACGTTCCTAGCCGCGGGTATTTCAGCGTGGGGTAGCTGGGCCACCAGCGACCTTGCCTCCCTTTTTGGGCGGGAGATGCGTTCCATGCTGCTGCGAAAGAGCCAAGAGCTCTCCATCCAGCAGTTTGACGCGGTGGGGATCTCCTCGATGATTACCCGCACCTCCTCAGACATGACCAATCTGCAGAGAACCATGGGTATGGTGCTGCAAATGGTGGTTCCCGCACCCATTATCGTGGTGGTCTCCATTTTTATGACCACAATGGTCAGTCCCGTCATGGCGGTGATCCAATTGGTTTTTATGGCGGTCTTATTGGGATTAGCCGCTGTGATTCTCAAAAAGTCCAACACGCTCTCCCGCAGCATTCAGACAAGGCTGGACCGGATCAATCAGGTGGTGCGGGAAGCCGTTACCGGAGTGCGCGTCATCCGGGCCTTCGGCAAGGAAGCGTATGAAGAAGAGCGGTCTGGCAAGGCCTATGCGAGCTATGCGGACAATATGATCCGCCTCAACCGGCTTTTTGCCGTGGTCAATCCGGTGGTGTGGCTGCTGATGGGAGCGCTGATGGCGGTCATCCTAAGCGTAGGCGGAACCCTTGTCCTTGGCGGAAACATGGCGGTGGGACAGATCACCGCTGTGGCCGAATACTCTACCCTGACTATGGCCTATCTCATTATGGCCGCTTCGGTCCTGACTACGCTACCCAAAGCCAGTGCCTGCCTGCAGCGTCTGCGGGAACTGCTGGATACGCAGCCAGCGGTTTTTGACGCGAACGGTTTGCCTGTGAACACATCGGCTGAAGCCGCAGCCGCAGTGGAATTTGACCATGTTACCTTTGCCTACCAGGGCGCGGAGGAGCCGGTCATTCACGATCTGTCCTTCACCCTGTATCCCGGACAAACCACCGCCATCATTGGCAGCACCGGGTCAGGGAAAAGCACTTTGGCCGATCTGCTGCTTCGTCTCCACGAAATTCCATCGGGCCGCATTATGTTGGGTGGCGCGGATTTGCGCAGCCTTTCCCAGCTGGAGGTGCGCGACCGGATCGGCTGTGTGCCGCAGAAGGCGTTTTTGTTCAGCGGCACCATCGCGGAAAACCTGCGCATGGGCCGCAAAGACGCCACCGAAGAAGAACTCTGGCAGGCGCTTTCTATCGCCCAGGCTGAGGACTTTGTCAGGCAGCTGCCTATGGGCTTGGATTCTCCCGTGTCCCAAGGCGGCACCAACTTCTCCGGTGGACAGCGCCAGCGTCTTTCCATCGCCCGGGCGCTGGTCAAAAAGGCGGACGTTTTCATCTTTGACGACAGCTTTTCGGCTCTGGACGGAAAGACGGACGCCGCGCTGCGCAAGGCGCTGCATCAGCATGTGACAAAGCCCGCCAAACTCATCATTGCCCAACGGGTGAGCACCATTGCAGATGCCGATCAGATCCTGGTGCTGGATCAGGGGCGCTTGGCGGGCGCGGGCACACATCAAGAGCTGTTGGAGTGCTGCCCTACCTACCGCGCAATCGTCGACAGCCAGACGCAACGAAAGGAGGCATAACCGATGGCTCAACACAAGAAAAAACAGAATCGGCACAACGAAGATATCCCTCAGAACACCAAAGCGACCGTCAAAAGGCTCCTGGGCCGGTTGGCTCACCAGAAAAAGAGACTGAGCGTCGCTGTAATCGCCTCGCTGCTCAGCTGCGCCGCCTTCACAGTCCTGCCCCTTGCCGTCGGCAAGGGGATTGACTCCCTCGTAACCGCCATGCGGTCTTACGACGGCTCTGTGGGAATCATCGAAACCGCGGCCAAAGCCCTTTGGATTCCTGTCCTTCTCATCGCCGTTTCCGCGCTGGTCAGCGGCCTTTTGTCTTACGTTCAACAATACATCATTGCCAGCGTGGGAGAAGAATTAACCCTCTCCCTGCGCACCGACATCAGCACGAAGCTCAATCGCCTGCCTCTGCGTTATTTCGACGCACACAAGACCGGCGAAATTATGAGCCGGGTGACGAATGACTTAGAAAAGGTATCCGCGGTCATGCAGGAGGGCTTTCCCCAGCTCATTTCTTCGGTCTTCACCATCCTGTTCGCTGCCGGTACCATGCTGGTTCTGAGCCCGCTCCTCTTCCTTGTGGTTCTTGTCTCCCTGGCCATCAGTACGATAGCCACCGGCTACGTCTCCACGCTGGCTCAGCGAGCCTACGGAGAAAACTTTGCGTCCATGGGCGCGCTGACCGGTAAAATCGAAGAAGTCTATGCGGGAAACCGTGTGGTCAAGGTGTTCAATCAGCAGCAGGCGGTGCTCGCGGCAGCGGAGGAACTCAATGAGCGGCAATTTAAAGCGCAGCGCAACGCACAGTTCGCTGATTTTGCCATCTATCCCACCATCCGGGCTCTGGGGCAGCTGGGCTTTATTGCCACCGCGGTCCTGGGCGGCGGTATGGCGCTAAAAGGCGCCATCACCTTAGGAACGGTACAGGCGTTTTTGCAGTATGTCAACCAGATCTCCGAACCCGTTACCGAAGCTGCCTATGTGGTTACGTCTCTGCAGGCCGCCATCGCGGGAGCGGAACGCGTTTTTTCCCTGCTGGATGAAGAAGAAGAGCGTCCCGACGCAGGCGGCAGTGCGCACGCCATTGCCCAGGGGCATGTGGTTTTCCAAAACGTACGGTTCGGTTACACACCTGATCGGGTGCTGATCAAGGACCTTAACCTGGAGGTTCGTCCCAACGAGATGGTGGCCATCGTGGGCCCTACGGGAGGCGGAAAAACCACGCTGGTCAACCTTTTGATGCGCTTTTATGAACTGGACGGCGGTTTTATCTCCATCGACGGCCAGGATATTACCGCCATGCCCCGGTGTGAAATGCGCAGGCGCATCGGCATGGTGCTCCAGGATACCTGGCTCTTTGAAGGAACCATCGCCGAAAACATCGCCTATGGAAAACAAGACGCTACCCGGGAAGAAATCGTGGCCGCGGCCCGCGCCGCCTGCTGCGATCACTTTATCCGCACTCTCCCGCAGGGGTATGACACCGTTCTTTCCGGTGAGACCGCCGGCATTTCCCAGGGGCAGATGCAGCTGTTGACCATCGCGCGCGCCATGCTCACCGATCCTGCGATCCTAGTGCTGGATGAAGCGACCTCCAGCGTAGATACTCGTACCGAAATGGAAATTCAGAAGGCTATGGCCCGGCTCATGCGGGGCAGGACCAACTTTGTCATCGCTCACCGGCTGTCTACCATCCAAAACGCCGACCTAATCTTAGTGGTGCGCGACGGCGATATCATAGAGCGCGGCAACCATGTGCAACTGATGAAACAAAACGGCTTTTATGCTTCGCTCTACCGCAGCCAGTTTGAGGCGGCGTAATGAGTCAAAGCAAGAGCGTCCCGTTCGAATGAACGGGACGCTCTTGTCTCTTGTTCTCTTATTCGCTTGCGGCGATTATAGCGATTGCATGTTTTTCCATTTATCCGATTCTGCTGTCTAAAGTAAAGATTCTTCCGCTTACGCCCTGGATCCGGTTGGAAAGCAGAAAAATGCAGAAATGGATGAAGTCCGTTCGTGCATGCTCGTTCTGAAGCAGGCATCTTTTCTCCGCAATCCGCTTCTTTTCTTCGTTCCTACAATTTAGGTCCGTTACAATAAAACCCGGACATATCGCGTTTACGGCGATATTAAATTGGCCCAATTCTTTGGCCAGCGCTTTTGTAAAGCCAATCAGGCCCGCTTTGGATGCGGAATAATTGACCTGATTTGCGCAACCTTCCAAGCCTTTGATCGAAGCGATGTTAACAATCGTTCCTTCTTTTTGCCGGATCATGGCTTCGGCAAAAACTCGGCTGCACAAATACGCCCCTGTCAAATTTACATCCATGACCCTTTTCCAGCTGTCTTCCTCCATATCCCGGATGGCGTGGTCCTCACAAACGCCGGCGTTGTTGATCAATGCGTCGACCCGTCCAAAGCGCTCGTATGTTTCTTGATACAAACGCACCACATCCTCCCGTTTTGTGACATCCGCTTTTACCACGATACAATTCTCATTGTACTCTCGAATTTGTTGATGCAGTTCCCTGGCTGCTTTTTCGCTATGACAGTAGTTGATTACCACCTTTGCGTTTTCGTGTGCAAACGCTTCCACCAAACTTCTTCCGATTCCTCTGGAGGACCCGGTCACAACAATTACCTTATCTGAAATGTCCACAAACAAGTTTCTACACTCCGATCCGCTTTAATACCTTTTCAGCTTTCCGTTGTAAGTCTTCGGCAACTCCTCAACGATATAAAACTGCGTCGGTACTTTATAGGATGCAAGCCTTTGGCTACAGTACTCGTGAAGCGCATGGATGTCAATTCCTCTGTCTGAGACTTTGATTTTCGCCGCCGGCACTTCGTTTAAAATTGCATCCGGTTCGGCAAATACACAGGCCTCTTCAATGTCCGGATGCTGCAAAAGGATTTCCTCAATTTCTTCTGGATAAAGGTTGATCCCGCCGGAAATGATCATATTTTTCTTTCGGCCGGTCAGATAATAATATCCGTCCAAATCGATGTAGCCAAGGTCTCCCGTATGCAGCCATCCATTTACAATCGTCTGCTTTGTAATATCCTCTCTTTTGTAGTACCCCTTCATGACATTAGGGCCTTGTACCACAATTTCTCCGATTTGATTAGGCTTTGCCTGTGTTCCGTCTTCCCGTTCAATCCGGACACGGACCTGTGGAATTGGTTTTCCCACCGAGCCGAGCTTTTTAAGGCAATCACAAGGCAGCAGCGCGGTAATGCGGGGAGACGCTTCCGTTTGCCCATAGGTCTGAACAAAACCAACCGTCGGAAACATATGAATCAATTGTTCGAGCTGGCCCACCGGAATGCTGCTGCCGCCAAAGCAGATATATCGCAGGGAGGACACATCATACTGGGAAGCAAACCGATATTGCAACAAAAGCAGCAGCGCGGCGGGAACACAGGTAAAGTTTGTTACCGCCTCTTGCTGGACCGTCTCAAGAAAAGATTTCGGAAAGAAGATTCCGCCTAGGATCACAATGGTGGCGCCCAGATAAACATGAGTCAAAAACTGCGCCGTATTGCAGTATCCAAAATGCATGGGAAGCGTAATCAGCGTAACGTCCTGTGCTGTTAATTGCAGCGACTGAATGTTGGATTCAATGTTGGAAAGAAGGTTTTGGTGCGTAAGCATCACTCTCTTGGGATTGCTTGTGGTTCCAGAGGTGTGCAGCATCAAGAACACATCGTCCGCGGTTCCTTCGAAGCCAATCGCATCCGTCTTTTCCACGTTCCCGCATTCCGGGTGAAAACAGCGCGGGTTTTCGTCATCCACCAGCAAAACGCATATCCGATATGGATAGCCTTCTAAAATCTCCTTGAGGCTGTCAAGTCCAGTCGTATCCGTAAGGATCAGATCAATTTCGCAATATTGGAGTGTGCTAACAATCTCAGGGCCTTTGGCTTTGACCCCAATCGGCACTACGACCTTATCTGCAAATGCAGCGGCAAAATATGCGACCGCATAGGAAATCGAGTTTGGAAGAAAAATCGCTATGTTTCTGGATTTCGGGGACGTTTGCTCTGCGATCCTTTTACTTAAGTCTGCCGCCCTTTCATTCCATTGCTTATAGGTCAAGCTCTCCTTGTCCGATTTGATTGCGATTTCCGTGGATTGCTCTTGTCTTTGCAACAATTCTTTGATTCGCATAGATTGTTCCCTCTTATTTCATAAAGCATATTTGTTCGGCGATCTTCTCTTCTGTTTCTGCGGCCTGGCGGACGAAGGAGGCAAGCTGATTCTGCCGGTCGGGCATTTGATTTCTGAGATACGCTTTATAGCAAACGCTTTTTATTTCCGTCCAGATTTGTATGGACTCTTGAAACTGGTCATAAAGTTCTCTGTACAGGGGAAGGCGGCACGACTGTGCCGCATAAAGAAGGGCATTTGAAAAATTCACCCGGTCCCGGATGATATTTCGAAAAGTCCGAAGCAAAATGCCGCTTCCGCCCCCAAACTCCTCCATATCACTGGAATCAATCGGATGTTCCTGCAGACAATCGGCAAATTCCCGCATTTTTTCAAATGCACTCTTTTCCCGGTTCTTCCCCAAAAGATCTTCCGCCTTCGTTTGAAATACCGCAATGGCCTCTTCTGTCCGTTTGGGTGCATTGCATTTTCGAAATAGGTATATCTGCTCGCGAAAGGCTTCTTTGACTTGGCCATATCCCAAAAGCTGGTTTTTAACGGGCGGCTGGAAAAAGGGCGGGGTATCATTGCAATAAAGATCTTTTTCGAAAGTCATTCCGGTTACCAAAATAGAATGGGTAGAATGTACCTTTTGATAAAAGCTCTCCATCCACGGCAGATAATACGTATCGATAAAAATGATAACTGGTAACTCCTGCTCAAGCTGCTCCTTCAAAAGAGCATACAATTCATCGACATTTTCGCAGCCGCTTTGATACACTTGCACCCCATGGAACAGATATAAATTCAAAAAATTTCGGTCCTCATTTCTATAATAAAGCCTTGGCCCCAACTCTCCCCGGTTCCAAATTCCACGGCCTTTTGTGCCGGGCGGCGCAAATTCAAACCCCCACGCCTGGGCGTACATCAGCTGGTAATCGAGCTTCCAGTAATTCATAACCGATATAACCAAAAAGTGGCTGCAAGCATTGAGCCCGTCATCCATAAGCGGTTCAATCGAAATCATGCGCTTCCCTTCCTCTGTGCTTGAGATATGTGAGCAAGTCGTGTGAAAGCGAATCTTCTTCCTCGGCAATGTTTTGAATGTGTGTAAAAATCCGCTTTTTTACTTTGTCGTCAAAGTGTGCATAATAGCTTTTCGTTAAAATCCCCTTTATCACGCTCCAGCGGGACGCAACTGCTTCCAGGCGCTGCGCATAGCAGAGAAGAGGAGCTGCCGGATCGCGGCAGGCCAGGAATCTGATGTATTCGCCGTATAATTCTCTGCCGCCTGCAACATACGTCAGCTGTTTGAAAAGCTCCACGTCAAAAAAATACGTCTCCAAATCCTGGAACTCTTTTTTATAATCAAAGCTTTCGTAAAAATCCTCGGCAAAGGCTCTCATTTGCGCTGCACATCCACACTGGATGTACCGCTCGACTCCTTCCATCGCCAAAGCATACAAACATGCCGGGGAAGTATCCACATTGATTGGCTGCGGAAATGTTACTAAAATGTAGTGATCAAAGCAATTTTGAAGTTCTCTTTTTTCTAAAACCACATCGGATTTTTCCAAGATGGGATCGAGGCATAAATAGTCCCCTTCTTCTGTCAGCCCGGTTACGATGCAGTAATGCTCACGATGCAACTTTCGATAAACCGGATACCAGGGACAGAAAAAAGAGTCCAGATAAAGCATCGGCATGCGGCGCTCCCGGACATGCGACTCCAGTCGTTCACAAAACCGCTCAAAATTTTCATCCGACTCCGGCTGAAAAACAGCCCCGAAAAGCCTTTCTGCATTGGGTATGATCTCCAACCCGCCGTTTGAGATCTGCTTTCCCAAAACCTGGTCGTTGCTCTTTTGATACGCAAAATTCCATGATAGACAAAAGCACACGGGATACCCATCCGTATATGCACCCAAAATGGTCATCACACAGTTTTGCAGGCAATCCAAGCTGCGGCGTACAATGGGGGTAAGCAACTGTATCAAGCTCCTTTTATGAATCTTCCAGATAGTCCATCAAGCTCCGATATAGGCTTCGAATATTTCCCAAATCGTGCTCTAAAAACACCTGCGCCCGTACCTGTTTGCACACGGGGCTCAATGGATATGGCTGCACGCAAATATCCGCATCCAGAAGTCCCCTGGCTTCATCCGGTTGAGAAGAAATCCCCACCACTATAATTTCACTTTGAAAAGCAGCATGGAGTCTTTTTAGCGCATACTCGAACGGGAGGAATTCCTGCATGTATTCCAAACCCATCGCCATTCCCTGGCAACAATCGGTCACCAGCAGAGCGCGGATCTGGTCTTGAAAAAAAAGCGTGCGCAACTGGAAAAGAGCGTGAAGCATCCGATTTTGGGAATCGCCTGCCACCACCACGACAGGAACCGAAACTGCGGGCAAATCGGTTTTCCTTTCCTGCGTTTTCAAGTCCCCCATCAAAACCACATCCGTATAGGGTGCCAGGATGGACCGCCACTGGTCACGATGATGCTGGGCAAAAAACAAGGTCCTCCTTTTTCCCCGTTGTTTTAGAAAACCCGTGATCCATCTTGTAAGGCCGGTTGAGAAATACGATCCGCACACATTGAAAACCCAAACCGTTTGACAGTATGGTTCCATTTGCATCATACAGAAGCTTTCGTCGGACCATTGCCGCCGCGTCCAATCCATCTGCACCGAGTCAAAGAGCAGGGACAGGCCACGCAAGGATTCCGCCTTCGCCTCTGCCCCCTCTTGCGTCAGAATGTTTACGACCAAGGCCTTCTGTACGATTCCATCGGGCCGGTAATAAGGAGGCTGGTAGTTTGCTCTTTTTTTGTTGGACCTTTGGTATAAGCGAAAGAAGAGATCCTGCATGTCTATAAAGGGGCTTTCCAGCAGAAGGTTGCAAACCGCCGCTGTAACCACAGGCGCCGCATAACTGTTTGCAATGGGAGAAAAATAAAACGGGTTTTTCCCGCCTTCTTTTCTTAACAGGTGTCTGGAAGAGGCGGAAAATGGAATCCCATCCAAGCAGTCCTGTTCGTAACCGTATTCGTCGTCTTTTAAGGAAGCATCCGCTTTCACCCCAATGACGGAAAACATGCTGGCCGGATAGGTCACAATATTGCGGTTGTTACAGGCGGCTACTATCACGATTCCCTTGGCCGTCATTTCATTGATCTGCCGGCGAATCAATGAAAAATCCTCGTATTCAATGCTGCCGAGGCTCAAGTGGACGATTGGAACCCCTTGGGACGCAGCCCACTGCAAACCGGCAATCAGCTTGTTAACATTACAGCGGCGGGTATGGTCATCCAGAATTTTCACACTGCATATCGTGCAACTCGGTGCGTATTTTTTTATAATCCGATAGCATACCGTCCCATGGCTTTCCCTTCCCGGTTTGCTATCATATGCGGCTATTTGCAGCTCATCGGTCACCTCAACGGATGCTACAAGATCAGGGTGGATGGTGTGAACGCCGTCATCCAAAAGAGCAACACAAATCATCTGCCGCGCTCCTTCTTCACCTCATAATTTTTCGCTTGCAATTGGAACAAATATGCGTAACGTCCGTTGGCGTCCATAAGCTGTTCATGATCTCCCTGCTCCACAATCTCTCCGTTTTCAATCACCACAATGTTGTCTGCGGCCATAATATTGGAAAGCCGATGTGAAATGAAAATAGCCCCTTTGTCCCGGTATAACTCGCGGAACCGTTCAAATAAGTCATGCTCGGATTGGGGATCTAACGCTGCGGAGGGCTCGTCCAGGATAATCATTTTGGAGTCGGTTTTAAAAAAGGTCCGCGCCAGCGCAATCTTTTGCCACTGGCCACCTGACAGTTCTTCTCCCGACTCTTCATATTGCCGCGTCAAGTACGTATCCAGCCCGTTTTTAAACTGGTTTACGAATTGCGCCGCACCGCTTTGTTCCAGTGCTTTGTGGATTTGATCGATATCCGATTCTCTCGGAAGGTTTGACAGCGTAACGGAGTCCTTCACGCTGAAGGCATAATTGCAATAGTCTTGGAAAAGGACGCCAAAGCTGTCCCGGATGCTGCGAATGGAATACTGTTTGATATCAATTCCATTGATGAGGATACTTCCTTCGTCCGGATCGTACAGTCTCAATAACAGCTTGATCATTGTCGATTTTCCGCTTCCATTGATTCCTACAAAGGCGATCCGGTCTTTCGAAGAAAAGGACAAACGGATTTTTTTCAAAACCGGCTGGCCGGGAAGATAAGAAAAAGTCACATCTTGGAATTGTACATGAAAATCACCAGATAATGTCCGCTCCCCCTCGTCTTTGATCCGGTTTTCCCATTTCTGAAATTTCATGTAATTCAACACCCGGATCTTTCCATCGCTTAAAAAACCATAATAGCTGATCACCAAATAAATGCTGCTTAACAACTGTGCAATCAGCCCATAGTAATAGGAATAGTCGCCAACCGTGTAGGAGCCAAAAAAGATTTGCTGCCCGATTTGGAGGAGCGCCGCCAGTGTTACAATCTGTGGTAAGATGGTAGCAAGCGCCGCTCTTTTTATGTATTTTGCAGATACTTTTTTCTTTTGGCCAAACCAGTCTTTCCAAAGGCTGTTGTATTGATCTGTAATGTGCTCTCCAATTCCATATTGCCGGATGTCTTTGGCAAAAACACGCTGGGTAAGCAGAGAAACAAGATAGGTAATTTTTCGTTCCAAGCCTAAGGTGCTTCTCTGCCAGGAATATAGCTTTTCAAACATGGCCTGATTGAACAGCACTCCCGGTATTCCGGAGAGCAGCAACAGCAAGCCATAGAACACATTGAACTGCATCACGCACACCAGGGCAATCACAAGCTGAATGAGAAAACGCAGCAGCTGAATGGCTCGAAACGCCGTTTCATTGATCTGATAGCTGTTTTGCGTGGCATCCTGTAATTCATTATAAAACGCAACCGTGTCGAAATACGATAAATCAAGCGCCGCCGCTTTTTTGGAAATTTCATTGCGCGTGTAATGCATGATGATGTCCCGGTGCATCCGTTCACAGTATTCGCTCAGGGAATCGCATATTCTTTGGAGCACTTCCGATAGGATCAAAAAAATGGCAAAGAACACAAACTGAGAGAAAAAATATGCTGCCATTTCCTTTTGAGAAAATCCCGCCACCAGCGCGTTCACGATTTCGCGGCTCAGATAGATGGAGAGAAATGGCGCCGCGATGCCAATGCAGGCAAACACAACCCGCAGGCAGAAGTACTTGTGCGAGGATTGAAAGGATATCTGAATGCAGTTCGCTATGACACGAATCAATTCCAAAAAATGAGCAACACGTTTTTTCACTTTTCTTGCGCGTCCTTTCTGCGAAGTCCCACAACCACCTTTCGAATGGACCAGATACAGGCAAAAAACGCGAATATCGTAACAGGCAGCACAATCCATTGAATCACAATGCCAGAAAAGGCAACGTTTCCATAAAAGTCATAGCCGGTGACACCTGCGTTGCGCGTTTGTACAAGATGGAGAAATTGCTGCCAATAATGTGCCAAATCAAAAATATTGTCCTCAGGCAGATACTGCGGCGGAATATAGGGAGAAAAGGATACCAAGCTCCAAATAATCCCGGTAAAAGCAAGCAGTCCGGTTCCAGCAGCCAGCCGGCAGACCTGGCCCTTCGTCCAGAAAGGCGAATGCTCTGTTTGCCGCCTTTTCCTTTTTATGCCCTTCACGAACTGGGCAAGGAAGCCCAGCCCCATGCGCAGCAAAAGAATACCAATGGTCACGCCAACGACAAACCAGAGAATTTGCATATTTTGCTCCATCACCTGTGTGGCCTGCGTCAGGTCTTCCGTTTGATAAGCGGCTGTTTTTCCACCGAGTATTTGCTGTACGGCACCGATGCTTTCCTGCAAGCCGTCGTTTCCCTGCAACGGCACCGTCAAATTAACCGGCATCTCTTGCATAACAGACGCCTGAGATGAAAGCGGAACTAAAACCGTGTCGCTGCCGTCGGAAGACAGGTCGCAAAGCAGGGAACGGTGGTGTTCATAAACGCCTATAACCGTATACCGGGTTTTGTCGATGTTGACTTCTTGCCCAACGGCGTCTAGACTCTTGAACAAGGCAAGCGCCGTCTTGTCGCTGATGACTGCAAAATGATCCATGCTTTCGATTCCATTGGAAACAAAGTATGTGCCGCGCAAAAGAGACAGCCTGTAAACGTCCGCATACCGGTCGTCCGTGGCTTTTCGTGTAACAGAAAGCTCGACTCCATTTTCTCCGGTCAGTTTTCCCTTTTGGGAAGAGAATACCGTAATCCCCGCTTGCGCCAACGCTTCTTCGTTTTGAAGGGCTTCTTGAACTGTAAATCCCTCCTGCGCAGACGAAGAAATTTTATATTCCCTGGCCTGTGGCAGAATCCTAGCGGCAGTGGACGCAATGCTTGAACCAGCACACGCCAACAAAACAAAAACCATCAACCAAATGCCCGTTTTGATCCATTGGGTCCGATTCTCTCTTGCCACAGGATTTCTCATGTCTTTTCCACCTTTACCACCGATCGGTCCTGTATGGGAAGGCTATCGACATCGGCTATCACTTCGCTGCCAGGCGAAAGGTATTTGCCCGATACCGCCGCACGGAGATTGTTTCGGTCCAGAATGCTGACCTCAATTTTTTTAACAACATATTGTGTTCCAAATAAGCTTTCCTGTGTTTCCAAAATATATAGATTTCCCATATCCTGATTGTCGGACTCATGGGGCAACAGACAGCTGGTTGGTACCACCAAATCATACTGGCTGCTTTCTTTGCTCAGCCGCACATCCACCGGTTTTCCTTGCGTTACCGCGCCGGAAGAAGGAAACAACGCCTTACAGGAATAGAGATTTGTGGAGGGCTGAAAGTTTTTTTGAGTAAGGGTGCTGTCCAGTTCCTGTACGGTTGTTTGATTTTCCACATAGTCGTAGGAAACCGACCGGATCGTAACCTTGTCGTTCTCACCAAAAACAGCGCCGGTATCCAAGTCCATTTCCCATTCAACAGCTGGCTGCGCATGTTCGGGAATCAGGGTCATCAGAAGGTCGCCTTGCTCCACCATCTGACCATCTTCCACCTGGATTGCGGTAATGGTCCCGTTTTGCTGTGCAACCATTTTCCCATCCGCCGGATACTGTTTCTCCAAAAGCGCCAGCTTCTGTGTTTCCGCTTCCAGCTGCAGCTGCACAACACTTGCCTCCTGCGTTGTTTGCGCTTCTTTCTTTTTTTCCTCCATTTGCTTGATGCTTGCTCTTTGCTGCAAAATTAAGATATTTGCCTCATCCATATCAATCTCAAACAAGAGATCTCCTTTTTTTACCGTCTGATTCTCATTGACATGAATTTTGGTTATGGTCCAAGTGGATTGCGCTGTAAAATTTTCTACTCCTTCGTATTTTACAACTCCCTTGAAATCTGCAACCGACGACAGGGATCCAGGTTCCACTGTGGCCAACCGAACGGTGGGGACAAACATTCCTGCGATGGTGCGGGACAAAAATGTGCATAAAATCAAGAAAGCGAACAGCGGCAGAATGATTTTCAGCAGCCGTTTTTTCCGATTGGATAAACCCACTTCGTTTGCAGACATTTCAACCGCCTCTTTCTATTTGAAATTTACATATTCAATACCAGTTACCAGTTCCTCTTCAAAAAAGAGAAACAGCAGCAGCACGACTCCCATCGATAAGACGCCGCAAGCAAATGCAAGTCCCGGTTCGCTCGCATTTACGTTGGACAAAAAGATGGACAGCGGATACTGGGAAGCGTCCTTCAAAAAGACCAACGGCTGCTCTACCATATTCCAGTTGTCAATAAAGCAGAGTATCACGAGGGACGCAATCCCCGCTTTACACTGGGGCACAACCACACGAAATAAAATCCGTATATGATTGGCTCCATCCAGTTTCGCCGCTTCAATAATGTCGTCCGGCACGGATGCAACCACCTGCCTCATCAAAAACACGCCAAAAGCGCCGAAGATCCCGGGAAGGATGATGGCTGCATAACTGCCGATCAGCTTCATTTGATCGAGTACGATATAATTGGATACCAATGTCACCTGATACGGCATCATCATAAGGACAATAAACAAAAAGAAAATGGGTTCTCGAAGGGGAAATCGGAACTTTGCAAAACCATAGGCGCTGATACAGGAAACCACGACTTGACCGATGACAATCGAAACGGTCAAAAACAGGGAATTCCAGAATTTCATCAAGTAGTCCGGCCGGCGCAGCAGCATCTGATAGTACCCGTCGAGTGTCACCTCATCCGGGATAATATGAAACGACATGGAGACATCACTGGAGCTTCCAAAGATTGCCCCATAATACTTACGGATTTCATCCGCGCCCATGAACGAATTTGCAAGCATATACAGGATGGGCAGCAGCGCCACAAGAGAGATCAACCCCAAAACCGTATACCATACCAAGGAAGACAGCTTTCCTGTATTTCTTCTCATTTTTCCACCTCCAGTCTTCTTTTTGCCAAATACAAAAAGAACACAAAGGTAAAAATGATCACAAACACCAACAAAGCCGCCACAGATAAGCGCTGATAATTCAAATTCTGAAAATTATTATTAAAGAAATGCTGGAGCATATAGATGCTCTCATGGGGATGGGAGCCTCCCAGCAAAAACGCCTCCCGGAAAGACTTAAAACTGTTGATAATAGAAATGACAAATACGAAGAAAAAAGTCGGCACCATGAGCGGCAGCGTAATGCGAAGCAGCATCGCTTTTCTACCGGCCCCGTCCACCTTGGCGGCCTCATAAAGCTCTTTTGGGATAGCGTTGAGCCCTGCCAGCAATAAGACGATGTTATAGCCGCAGTTTTTCCATATGTATAGCAGCACCAGCACGCCGAATGCATGCTCGGAATGAAGCCAGTCCTGACCAGAGACTCCAATCGCGTTTAACATGCTGTTGAGAATGCCCAGATTGTCAAACACAATCTGAAACACCAAAATAACCGAAGCCACTGGGATGACCAAAGGAAACAGGAACACCGTTCGGAAAAACAGCGCTCCAGCACATTTACGCTGCAAAGCCATCGCCAAAGCAAAGGAAATTACCATAATGAGCGGCACGCTGCAAAGGATAAATTTAAAGGTGTTCCCGGCTGCCAAACGAAAAGCCGCGCTGTTGATGACATTTTCGTAATTGGAGAATCCGGCGAAATGAATGCCGCCCACTCCGGAAGTAAACGTATACCAAAGGCTGATCAGAAATGGATAGACAAAAAACACGATCAGGCCTATGATCGCCGGCGAGGCAAACGCTAAGCCCGTAAGCGCTTCCCGTTTTCGAAGCTTCATTCGTTTCATAGCCGCCTCCGTATGTTTATTCGCTTAAATACATGCTAAGCTTTGTTTCCAAATCCTGAATGCAGGTCTCGTAATCCTTTTCCCCGTTGAGATAGGGGGCCATACAATCGTTTAAATACTGGGCGGTAACGCTCAAATCGCCGCTAACCCATGCCGTTCCCAGGGAACAGCTGGTGATGCGGTCCAAAACCGTCGCGTACTGCTTCGTAAATTCGCTAGGACATATTCGGGCTGGATATATGGAACCGTCCAGGTCCTCAATGCGGTTAGTGATTTTGCTGGAATAAATACGGACCAAATCCTTGGCCACGCTCGTTTGGAGGGGGATATCATACTGCAGAGTACTCCGCGAAGTACTGTCTTTCAGAGAAAGCAATTTGATAAAATTATAGGCGTTTTGTTTGTTGGGGCTGTTGGCGCGCACCGCAGCGCAGGAAGACACCGTAGCCTGCAAGCCCCCGTCCATCGTGGGGATGGCCGAAATGACCGGCGTTTTATCCATTCCGCTAATGGCATTGGCTTCAAACATCAGTCCAGCGGAACCATGACTTGTATATAGATCGGAAAACAGGGTTTGTTCATTTTTCAGCGTGTACAAACCTCTGTAATAAATATGCGGAAATTGCAGCGGATTTTGCTTTTCCTGCTGATAAACTTGTTTATACGCATCCACTACTTGCCGAAACGCATCCGTATCGACGTGGATGGTCTTGTTTTCATAGTCCATATAGTCCAGGCCACTGTAATTGAGATAGTCCCACAGCGTGACGCTGCTGGCATCAAATGCACGGCAGGAACTATCGGTTTGGGTAAAGGGTTCGATGCTTTTGGTAAAGTCGGAAAAGGTCCCGCTTTCCAGAAGCGTATACCCTTGGCCGGCCAAATTTTCCTGGCTGCTCAAAAGAAGCGGAAGCGTATAGGTCAGCGGGACGACATACTGTTTTTCTTTGTATACGCCGCCGTCCAAAACCGGCTTGCTGTACTCGTTCCAAAAATCAGCGTCCTGCTGCATATAAGGCGTCAAGTCGCAGAAGGCGCCGGCGTCCATGGTCTTGTATACGTCTTCAAATTCATCGGTAAACAGAATCAAATCCGGGCCTTTCCCCGCCATGACCTCATTCTTCAAGATTTGGATGTACTCTTCCCGGGCGGTTTCATAGTTCTGGTCTTCCTGCCTAGTAATGGTAACCTCAACATCGGGGTAGCGCTGCTCAAACATCTCCAGCGCTTCTTCATATTGGAGGGTATAAATATAAGGAATGTATAAGGACAGCTGGGAAGTCGGAGGGTCCATCATCCCGCTGCTGTTTTCGGTATTGCACGCTGTAAGCGATAGAATAAGCCCAATCAGCAAAACAAAGCTAATGTATTTTTTCATCCCTTTGATTCCTTTCCTGATATTGACGCGGAAGGCAGGGAGCACGGACGGCTCTCCGCCTTTCCGCGTTCTACAAAAGGGGGCACCATTTTGAAAAAGACCGGACATTTTCGGATGGAAATTAACGGAGAGAACGCGACCGGCTATGGGGGAATTGAATCGATTTGGTTGTTGTGTATGGACGGTTTTGAAAGGACCGCCGCGTATGCCCTTGCATGGTAGAATTCCAGGGTGTTCGCGGGATAACGATGGCAGCTTTCCTTGCCACTATGACCGCAGCCTTCGCGCAAAGATATCCTTTGGGCAATGTTCAGCAAAAGCACTTTTTACCGGTTCCTTCTCCAGCTCATCATCCCAAACGCTATTGAGAAATGAACCCGTGCTTATTTGTTGAAACTGGAATCCTTGCCTTTGTTATAAAAGTCCTGATCGCTCGTCGAATAGGCTCTGCTGGCACAAACGCACGTAGGGCAATTACACCACGCATAGGCCTCGACACTCGCTTTCTTATTTTTGATTGCCTTTTGTAGTTTTTTCATCGCAATTGCTCCTTTTCATGGCATCGTATTGTCAAAAGATCTCTGTTCTAAATAGAACCGATTGGTTTGACAATGGGAATTCTTCTGCGGCCGGTCTTCCGCTCTTTCCCGGTTTATCTCTGTCTTTCCCGCGATGCACATCCTATGTAGCCGTTTCCTTTATCCGTTTTGTTGCCAGCTCATTATCTCAAACGCTATTGAGAAATGAACCCGTGCTCTCCACGCTTGCTTGTTTGTTTTTGATTGCCTTTTGTAATTTTCTCATCGCAATTGCTCCTTTTCATCGTATTGTATTGTCAAAGGTCTTTGTTCTAAATAGAACCGATTGGTTTGACAATGGGAATTTTTCTGCGGCCAGTCTTTTGCTCTTTCCCGTGATGTACACCTATGTAGCCATTTCCTTTATCCGTTTTGTTGCCAGTTCATTATCCCAAACGCTACTGTGCTTATTTGTTGAGATTGGAATCCCTCCACGCTTGCTTGTTTGTTTTTGATTGCCTTTTGTAATTTTCTCATCGCAATTGCTCCTTTTCATCGTATTGTATTGTCAAAGGTCTTTGTTCTAAAATAGAACCGATTGGTTTGACAATGGGAATTTTTCTGCGGCCGGTCTTCCGCTCTTTCCCGGTTTATCCCTGTCTTTTCCGTGATGCACATCCTATGTAGCCGTTTTATTCCATGTGGCTTTTGTGAGGTGAAACGCACCAGCGCACTTTAAGCCAAACATTTTTCTACATTTTCCGAAGCCTTCTGCCGTTGTATCTGTTGCTTTTCAAGCACCAATTGCGCCAGGCTCTGAATGGAATAAATACGGTCCTGATCGAAATCGGTTTCATCAAACGCAATTGCGCATTCCTTTTCCAGCTGAAAAATCAAATAGATAAGATGGCGATAGTTAAACCGGAACATGTTTCCAAAAAAGTGTTCCTGCAACAAAGCAGGATGATCCCTGTCGATGATTCTTCCAAACATTCTTTCGATATCCCGTATGATCTGTTCTTCCATACGCTTGCGTTCTTCCTTGTCCAAGCAAATCACCCCTCAAAATCAATCATAATGTCAGGCATCTCTTCCACCTCATTGGTAAGCTTTTTGAGGATCAAATCAAATGCTTTCTTTTGATCCCGTTCGTGCTTCAAGTTCCATACTGGAACGGGGGAAGAATCGCAGGTATTCCAATGCCTGACCGCTTCTTCCACCTCAGCCTGGTCGTAAAAGTTATAGACGATTGCATTCTTGTCTAAAGTGGTCAAGGCGTCGATGGCAGTGGCGGACATATGGATGCAATCCACCGGGTATCCGAAGCGATGATAACAATAACGCGACATATCTTCAAAAAGATCGGATTTTCCCGCATCGTAAAGACTGCAAAGCAAGGTAAAATCCGGCGTAAACGCCTGAGAAAGCAAAAAGGGGAGAATTCCGAAGCCATTGGTATGCGTTTGGTTGTACTTCTGAATGGGAAACGGAACTCCTACAATCAAAAGATCCGCATGTTCCTCGTCAATCAGCTTTCGGACATATTGATTTATGGCATATACTTTTTCGCTTTCTGTCAACCCCACTTGAGTCATAAACGAGGGAAACGAATGAAATCCAAACGCCTCGCAGTATGGTCTTGTTCCGATCTGGCTTACGCAATACCCTTGCTTCTCAAACAAATGCCGCAGTACCAGCTGTACTTCGAACTTATCGGTATTTTCACTGATTCCCATAATCTGAATGACCGGTACGGACGGCTCCAGCAAATCCTGTGTGACATCGGGCTTGAATGTTTCTTTTGTTTTGGGACCCGTACCCCAGTTGTAAAACTGTCCGTTTCCCGCGCCCTTATGCTGGTTCCATTTTTCCATTTGCTCCTCATGAACCCTGCAAAAACAAAAAACCGTTTTCTCTTGCTCCAAGGCGGTTTCCATCGCTTTGGAAACAAGCTGATCCAGATATTCATTGCTGGGATAATCACAGACAATGAGAGCATCGCTGTCGAGCAGTTCATCCTCCAGCGAATCGGTCACGGTGCACTCCTGTGTTCCCTGTCTTGTTGAAATCTCCAGTTTTGTTCCTACGAAACCAAGCCCTCCGGGTGAAACAACGGCAATCTCTTCAGCTGAAATACACAACTGGTCAAAATGCCGCACAACCGGCTCAAACGTGTGGTTATAAGGATATACAACGACTTTGTTGTACGCACGCACAGCCACCGCTCCTTTCCCTTTCGTGCATTTCCTCTTGAAGCTCTCGAATCAGCAGATAGTTCAATAGATTTTCATGTACCTGCCGCTTTGTATCCCGGCAATGGCTTCTCTTGAATTCTTTTGACAATTCTCCTCCATTGTCGCACTGGCGGGCACAGATCATACAATTGGCGATCGCCCAACAGTCCTTGCACTCCTCCTGCGTCAGCGTGCCGATGTTGAGCAGCTTTTCCGCTGCCTGTAAATCAAACCCTGTTTTGATATCGCCGATCTTCATGGCTTGCGACGTTTCACTTACGCGTTCACATGGGAAGAACGTTCCGTCCGAAGCTACGAACAGCCTTTTTTGCCCGGGAATGCAAGGACCTCCAGGCGCCATCGTTGGAAAAATCCGCTTTTTTCCCATGTCTTTTAAAAAGAGATCCATTTGGGTCATAATGGATGATACGGTCAGACGCGAAACCTTCTTCTTCGGATATCGGCCGAGAAGGCTCATGTAAGCCTTAAATTGTTCTTTGTTTTCCCCAATGGTGAACTTATCCGTTACCGCCACCTGCTCTATCGAATAATCGGTGCCTACCATCGAGGTATGGGCGGACAAATCCTTAAACAAGGGGTCGTGATTGAACAAGTCATGAATGAGTTCCACTTGGTTTCTGGGGTCAACCACCGTATTGACGATCACCCCTTGGTAAACCTCCGGGTATTCCTGCTGAATTTCCTCTAAATTCTTTCGAACCGTCTCAAACGTACCACGGCCATTGGAAGCAAACCTTCTCGAACGGTCCTGGATCTCCTTGGGCCCATCCAGGCTGACTACTATGCTCACATCGTGGTCATGTAAGTATTTCGCGACCTCTTTGGTAAGCAGCGATCCGTTGGTGGTAATCGTAAACGTGACCTTTTTCCCCTCGAAGCACTTCTTTGCATACGGGATCAACTGTTTGATTGTCGCCAGTTCCAACAAAGGTTCCCCGCCATAAAACCCAATGCATACCATTTCCTGGTCCCGGCTGTGTTCCCGGAAAAAATCGATGCAGGCATAGGCGGTTTCCAGATCCATTCTTTTTGAGGAATGCCCTCGCTGGGTCCCCAAGTCACTGCCGCCATATACGCAATATGCGCAGCGGAAGTTGCAGTTTTGCGTCAGCTGAAGCGTCATCTGCGCAATATTATGGCTAAGATGATAGGAAAGGCTTTTTAGGTACGGATGCTCGATTTTGGATGGTCTATCTGTGGATAAATATCCTTGTTTTTTAAGCTGGTCCATCTTTTCTTCCATCTCGGGATCCATTTGCCGGCCAACTTGAGAATCCGACAACACATGCTTCAAATAATCGTAGAGCTTCTCTTCGATGCGTACGAGAACATTTTTATTGACTTCATAAAAATAGAAATGCAATGGAGTCTTTACTAAGTGAATAAATGGACGGGTTGGCATCCTCTCACTTCCCTTCTTTGCATTGGTTGATAAAAAACTTAAACTTTCCTGTCTGTGGATCCGGCAAAATGCAATCCACAAACTGGAAATCCCATTTGGCGTCTTTCAATTTTTGCTCCTGAATGTTGAGCAAAAAGTTTTCCTTTACGCCACTCTGCCATGTAGAAAATTCTTTCTTTAACACAAGCTTTACAGTAAAACAACCCACGTCGGTTTGCGTTATTTGAAACTGTTTGATCGGTGCTCCCATGTATTCATTCGTATATTCAATGATTCCGATCAAAACGTACGCGTTTATTTTCTCTGCGTTCGGCAAGGAAATGTAATCGCTGGTGCGGCCTGACTTGACGATCAGCTCCGGGCGCTTGCTCCCGCACGGGCACTGGCAATCACGCACCAGAATTCCTCGATCTCCCATCTGATAACGAAGAAACGGCATGGCATAATTGGATAAGGATGTGATATAAATATCCCCTTCTTCATTTAAAACCGGCACGCCGTCTTTGATGACCTCTACAAGAACATTGTCTGTTAAACAATGCATATGGCCTTCTCTGCATTCAAACGCAATGGCATTTGCTTCATTGCAGCCGTATTGATTGGCTACGGGGACTTGGAATGTCTGTTCAATTCGCTTTCTTACGTCATCAA
The DNA here is from genome assembly GCA_018364155.1 of Clostridiales bacterium. Classification (GTDB taxonomy): domain Bacteria; phylum Bacillota; class Clostridia; order Oscillospirales; family Acutalibacteraceae; genus Solibaculum_A. The sequence goes on along the minus strand of JAGZMM010000001.1, from coordinate 71,621 downwards.
ACAAATACTCTCCGCTCAATTCTATATAGCTTAAAGACGACGGAAGCGCCAAATGCTCCTTATTGACAATCTCGGCAAGCAAATCGGCAATACTGGGTTGCAAATTTAACCATTTGGGATCAAAAGAACATATCTGTTCATAGCAATCTCTTAACCGCTCATAGGTCAGGTTGATTTTACAAAAGCCAAGGTGACGCCCGTCCAATGACCTTTGCACCATCTGCTGTTCCACGATTTTATTTCCCTGGTAGCTGGCTGTATAAAATCCGCAAAATTTGTCCGACGGACCCACTCCATAATATCGATTTCGATAGTTCCACAGAGAAAACAAAGATTTGATATCGTCTTTATAATCCCAATAAATTTTCAAATATTTTCCCGTGGAACCGGACGTGCGCCGGAGCACAATGTCTTTGGTTTTCGGGAATTTTTTGTATTCATCCGAGATAAAATCCTCCGGCTGTGCCTGAATGTCGTCCTTATGGAGAAAGGGCAGCTTTCTCAACGAATCGTAGTCTTCTATGGACAACGGATCAATTCCATTTTCATCCATCATCCTTTTATAAAAACGGACGTTTTGGTACGCATAGCTAACGATTTGCGTCAGCCTTTCTATTTTCATGCAATTCACCTGCTTTCTTTTGCAATCAATTTCTGTTCAATGCAGTTTTTTAGATTCCCATAATGGGCGATAATATGAAACACCAACTCATCGTCTTCCATCTGTATTTCAAAAGTGTTTTCAATATCAACCACAAATTTCATGATGCTGACCGAATCAAATCCGAAATCTGCAATCAAATCGGATGAATCCCGGATATCCTCTTCGGTTAAGTTCATGTAACTGCTCTCCATAATCAGGTTCTTGAGTTTTTTGTCCAGTTGTGACATATTACCCCTCCGTCTGTATGTTTTGTGCTTTTTTCTAAGTCACTTTTTTAACTGATTGGATACATAATCGGATAATTCCCGAACCGTTTCAAAAAGCCTGTAATCAAGCATCCGATCCTCAAATTCAAAGCCCAGCGCCTCCTCCAGATGGACCGCGATTCGGATAAAGGATAACGAATCAATTCCAAGTTCCATCAATGTCGCTTCCGCCGGCGCACTGCCGTCGCTTTGATTTCGGACAGACTGTATTGCATTCCATATTTCCTGCTCATAGCAGGAGGCGGGAGCATGGCTTTCGCATTCTTCTGGCTTTTTCTTTTTTATCAGGCTTTCCAGCGCTTTTCGATCTACTTTTCCGTTGGCGGTAAACGGATAGCGTTGTATTTCTACATACCTGGCCGGGAGCATATATTCCGGGATCCGGTCTTTTAACCACAAGCGAAGCTCATGATCGCAAACTTCTTTCTTTTTTAACCGGGAATATGTCAACACAATCGCTTTTTGCTCCTCTGTTCCTTCTGCCAATGCGATCGCTCGTTCGATTGCGGGATGACATTGCAAGTTGTGTTCGATTTCTTCCAGCTCGATCCGATAACCGTGCAATTTGATCTGGTTGTCCTTTCGCCCTATGTAGTCCAAGTCGCCTGAGGGCAAGAAGCGTACATAATCGCCCGTACGATAAAGAAACGTCCCGTTTTCCGGCAGAGGACAAAAACTCCGAGCGGTTAACGCTTGCTGCTTATGATAACCAGCTGCCAAACACACTCCCGAGAGACACAGCTCACCAATCTGGCCCGTTGGAACCGGCCGAAGGACATCGTCCACCACCCAAACTCCAATATTGGGCAGCGGCATGCCAATGTCTGCGTGTTCTTTGTGGGTTAATTCCGATACCGTCGCCCATATGGTACACTCTGTGGGGCCATACATATTGTAAATTTTTGCATTCGTTTTTTGTTGTAAGCATTTGAGCAGCGAATCTGGAAACGGTTCCCCTCCCACCATCAAAATTTTTACCGATTGCAGCGACTCCAATTGCGCATCATAATTGTACAAAAGCTGCAATCGAGAAGGCGTCAACTGCAGAACCTCGATCTTTTCTTCCGTCAGCAGCTTTGCCATTCTTCTGGGATTGTCCTTTTCTTCTTCGCTTGCCAATACAATCTCCCAGCCATAAAACAATGCGGCAATGGATTCTACGAAAAAAATATCAAAGGAAATGGTTGTAAAACACGCAATGCGATGCACCCCTTCAAACGGGATTCTTTTTGCCAGTCCCTCGATAAAGTTAAATAACCCTTTGCGTGTCACCATCACCCCTTTGGGGTTGCCGCTGGTTCCGGAAGTATAGGCCACATATGCAAGATGGTTTTCCCCAAATTTGGAGTCATCGCCGATGGTTTCTTCCGTACAGGGCTGATCAAGGAAACAACTGGGTATTCCGTCACAAAGCGGCTGGTATTTGCTCTGGGATACAATAAAATCCACTTGTGCATCTTGTATCATCCATGCGATACGCTCCTTGGGAAAGTTCGGATCAATGGGCACAAAGGTAATTTTCATTTGAAGCATGGCCATGATTGCCGCAATCATTTCCGGAGAACGGTCTAAAACAATAGCGCCCATTTGCTTTGACTGACATGGAATCATGGAAATTTCTTTTGCGATTCTATCTATGCAGTTTTGCAGCCAATTATAGGATATATGCTTTCCCAGATACTTTATGACTGTTTGTTCTTTCCTATTGAAAGGGATCATTCGATCAAACCAGCTTTGTATCATATACTCTCCTGCTTTTCATTTATGAATTATCGATATATAATTTATACAAATTTTTTCGTACAAATTTTACTTCTTCTCTTTTTTGATATACTACATGTATTTTTCTGTTAAATAAAGCAAAAAATTAGGAAATCATTTCAGCTTTTTCATCATTCTTGATTTATTAACAGAACTGGATTTGGATCTGTCCTTCTAATAAAACCATCGTTTATTAAACATAAAAATTATTTATGCACACAATGATATCCATATGAATACAAAAAAATGATACGAAAAACGCGAAAATCCATACACAAACAATTCGGCTCAACCAATTTGCACCCATTTCCGTCCATGCAACCATCCCGCTGCGGTTCTTCCGTTTCGCAGCGGGAGTTCTGTACACGTAATGTCTGCCGGATTGTATTTCATCTAAAAAAACAGGTCTGCATCTTATGTACAATAAGATGCAGACCTTAAAATACTGCTGTAAACAAATCTTTCAGACATAAACTGCTATATCAAAAAAGCCTAACTGACTTCGTCATGTCCATGCTCAAACCAGTGACGATGCATGCCGATTAGAATCAAGCCGGTAACCAGACCGCGTAAAAGCGGCAAATACCGGCTTAGCAGGTGGACTGCTTGCGTTTGACAATAGAAATGCCTGCGGCGGAGTTACCGCCGCAGGCATTTCCTGCCGCAAAATACGAAAATCCGATTAAATCACAAGAATTCCTGTAGCGTTCAGGATAGAGCTGATGAGAATGGCGATGATCAGGACCGGGGCAATGTACTTAATCATAACCACAAACATTTTCTCACCATGGAATTTTGACGAAAGCTTGACCTCGTCGGAGATGACTTTGGTCTTGATAATCCATCCTACAAAAATACAGGTAAAGAAGGCCACGATAGGCATAAGCACACTATTGCTGAGGAAATCGAAGAAGTCAAGGATGGACATGCCGAGAATCTGGATGTTTTCCCACACGCCAAAACCCAAAGAAGACGGTACACCAATCAAAATTGCACCTATCGCCACCACCAGACAGGTAACCTTGCGGTTCCAATGAAGCTTATCCTGAAGGATGGACACAACCGTTTCCATGAGCGAGATGGCGGAAGTAAGCGCGGCGAACAAAACCAACAGGAAGAAGGCTGCGCCGATTACAAGGCCGCCGGTTCCCATGCTTTCGAACACCTTCGGCAGTGTGACGAACATCAGGCTCGGACCCTGCTGAAGCTGGGACTGGTCGCCTCCAGAAAAGACAAACACTGCCGGCACAATCATCAGTCCCGCCACCAGGGCGATGCCGGTGTCAAAAATCTCAATCTGCTTGACCGACTTCTCCAGGTTCGCTTCCTTTTTCATATAAGAGCCATAGGTAATCATAATGCCCATGGCAAGAGACATGGAGTAAAAGAGCTGGCCCAGGGCGGCTAACACTGTCATGGGAGAAAATTTACTGAAATCGGGCGTGATGTAGTAAAGCACGCCTTCCCACGCGCCTGGCATGGTAATGGTATACACCGCCACTACAATGGAGAGTACCACCAAAATCGGCATCAAAATCTTACTGGCCTTCTCAATGCCCTTCTGCACCCCGAGCAGCACAATGATCGCAGTCGCCGCGATAAACACGCAAAGCCAAAAGATCGGCTGCATGGGCTGAGCGATAAAGCTCGAGAAAAAGTCGTTTCCGGCGGCGGCGCTGCCGTCTCCAGCCACGTAAGAGGCAAAGTATTTGACCACCCAGCCGCCGATGACACAGTAATAAGGGAGAATAATCATCGGGACAATGGAGGTCAGCCAGCCCAAAAAGGAGAATTTCTTATTAAGCGACCGGAACGCGCCGATGGCGCTCAAACCGGTTCTCCGGCCCAGAGCGATTTCCGCGATCATCAGGGTAAATCCAAAGGTGACCGCCAGAATGATATAAACAAGCAGGAATATTCCACCGCCGTATTTCGCTGCCAGATAGGGAAACCGCCAGATGTTTCCCAAGCCCACTGCAGAACCCGCCGCAGCCAGTACAAAACCGATTCTGCTGGAAAAGTTACTTCGTTCTTTCATGACCGACATCCTTTTCATTTGCATTATTCTTTCCTTTTAAAAAGGAAAGCGCATCATAGATATTGATTATGCCATGTATTCACAGATATTTCAATCTTTATTCCGAATAAAACCACAAATTCTTCTTATTTCGTTCATATTATACAAAGGTTTCCGGAAATCTTCTCTGTTTTCTTTCCCTGTTTCCTTTGGTCCTTACCAAAAATAACTTGCATTTTCCATGCGGGCTTTCTTCAAATGTGCTATAATGGCTTTATTCTCCATCCATATCTTCGCATAAATCATTCCGTGCGGATGGACGCGGTTTAAGGAGAGAATGCCATGCATGCAAAAAAATGGGCCACCTTGCTTTTGTGCCTGTCGTTTTTGGGAATGCTGACCGGCTGTTCTGCACAGGATGCGGCATCTGCCCCGGTCTCCTCTGCTTCTTCCCAGGCCATTGCAAATGCGAATATGACCGTAGTCATCCCGTCCGTCCTTTTAGATGGCGCAAATGTGGAGCAAACGAAAAAGAACGCCTATTCGAACGGGGTGGCGGAGGTCACGGAAAATGATGACGGTTCTCTGACCTATCGGATGAGCCAAACGGTGTATGACCGGATGGCCGAAAGCGCCCAGAGCGATTTGGAGAACCTGATGGCCTCTTTCCAGGAAGGGACCACCTTTCCTTCCATCAAAGGAGCACAGGCGGATCAGGGGTATCAAAACATCGTCTTGCTCGCCGACCAGGCCGCCTACCAGGAGGGCTATGATTCCGCTGCTTTGTCCACCACTGGAATCTATGCGATATTGTACCAGATTTTTCACGGGGTAAGTTCTGAAGAAGTCTGCGTGACGGTAACGCTGCAAGATACAGCATCGGGCGAATCTTTCGCAACCTACACCTATCCCATGGACGCATAAGCGCGCACCTGCCTCCCTGCCGCTTCGGGAACCTCATGGGCAGTCCAGGAAAAATATCACGCATGGCTTTTATGAAAAAAAGGAAGGCATCGGGTTAAACCGATGCCTTCCTTTTTCTTTGCCGCTTCTTATTTCAAAAAACCTTCGATGATTTTCGCTTCCGCCTCTTCCTCGGTCAGGCCCAGCGTCATAAGCTTGACAATCTGCTCCCCTGCAATCTTGCCGATGGCGGCCTCGTGGATCAGGGCGGCGTCCACATGGTTGGCGGTGAGCTCCGGAATGGCGCTGACCACGCCCTCGTCCATGATAATGGCGTCGCACTCGGAGTGTCCCGAGCAGTTGGTATTGCCGTTGATCTTAGAGCGGAACACCTGCTTGGAACGGCCTTTTGCCACCGACCGGGAAATTAAGTCGGCCCCCGCACCGATGCCGTTAAGGTCCACCTCAAAGTTGGTTTCAGCGGTCTGTTCCCCGTCGGTCATGATCTTTTCCTTGATGACCAGCTTGGCGTTTTCTCCCAGCACGCCTCTGGTCACCCGGTTGGTGGAATCCACCCCTTTGATCTGAGTGGTGTCCATCTCCAGATAGCCGCCCTCGCCGATGTCTACAAAGGTGCGGGGATTGATGACACGCTTGCCAGTTCCCTTGCCCACGCCGATGTGCTTTTCCACATACTTGACCCGGGCGTTTTTTCCCAGGAAAAACCGATGAATGCCGTTGTGCTGGGATTCCTCTTCCCCATCGGTGTGCACGCCGCAGCCGGCCACTACTGTTACATCCGCGTCGTCCCCGATATAAAAGTCGTTATACACCAAGTCATTGACGTCCGAATGGGTCACGCAGGCGGGGATGTATACCGTTTCGCCCTTGGTTTCCGGTTGGACGATGATGTCGATGCCGGGCTTATCGGTCTTCGGGTTGATCTGGATATGCTCGGTGGACTGCCGGGCGGCGCACTGCCCGTCTTCCCGGATGTTGTAGGCGCCGCCGGGCACTCCGGACAGATCCGAAATCAGCTCGAGCAGATTTTTGGTAATATCATTCATGGCAAAATCCCTCCTGATTGGGGCAGAACGAGCAGCTTTCCCCCTTGAGAAGTTGGGGCAGGATCCGATCCCTCGGCCCTTGGGCGGTAATCTTCCCGTCAGCAAGCACGACAATTTCGTCGGCAATCTCCAGAATCCGCTCCTGGTGGGAGATGATCAGAATGGAAGAGCCTTGGATCTCCCGGCGCAGCTTAAGGAATACCTCGATGAGGTTATTGAAGCTCCACAGGTCAATCCCGGCCTCCGGCTCGTCAAAAATGGTAAGCTTGGATTTGCGCGCCAGCGACATGGCGATTTCAATGCGCTTGATTTCTCCGCCCGACAGGCTGGCGTTAAGCTCGCGGTCAATATAGTCCTTCGCGCAAAGCCCCACATCGCACAAATAGGTGCAAAGCTGGGACTCGGGCAGATCGCCCCCCGCTGCCAGACGAATCATGTCCCGCACGGTGATTCCCTTAAAGCGCACCGGCTGTTGAAAGGCAAAACCGATGCCCAGATTTGCCCGCTCGGTGATGGAACGATTGGTGATGTCCTCGCCGTCAAAACGGATGGTTCCCTCGGCGGGAGAAAGAATGCCGGCGATGGTTTTCGCTAAGGTTGATTTTCCGCCGCCGTTGGGGCCGGTGATGACGACAAATTTGCCGCCCTCTATGGTGAGATCAATATGTTTGAGGATTTCCTTGCCGTCGTCTACGGACAGGGAAACGTTTTCAAGCTGCAGCATGTGCCTCTCTCCTATTTCTGCGTCCAACCGGGACAAAACCCGGCTTATTTTTTGCCGCGGTCATGTTGCCATGCAACCGGACTATATTATACCGTTTTACTCCAAAAAACACAATAGGCCTTTGTAACAAAAACCGGCCTAGCCGGTGGCTTTTGCTTAGGGTTCTTTTTCTCAGCGCAAAAGAGCGTAAATGCAGGAATCGAAAACCTTGCCGTTTTTGTAGATGCTGCGGTGCAGCACCCCTTCCAGCTCGAACCCGGCCTTTTCCAGCGCCCGCTTGGAGCCCACATTGTGCGCGAAAGGCTCGGCGTAAATGCGCACCAGGTCGTAGCGTGCAAAAGCCTCTTCGCATAAAAGCCGGATGGCCCGGCTCATGATGCCGTTGCCCCAGTATTCCTCTGCAAGCCAATACCCAATTTCCGCGCTTTTGCAGCAAACGTCCTCTCCCACAAAGACGCCGATGCTGCCCACCGCTTCCCCGTTCACCTCAATGGCCCGCACGCACTGCTTCTCCTCGGGCGCGTCCAGACAAGAACGCACATAAGCCGCTGCGTCCTCGTACCGGTAAGGATGGGGAAAGGCGTCGCGCAGATTGTCTGCGATTTTTTTGTTGTCGGCGTGTTTGGCCACACTCTCAATGTCGCTTTCCTGCCATGGGCGTAGAAGAAAATCCATAGTCGGCCCCTCTTTTCCAATGTAAGTGGTTCTTATTCTACCACGTCGCGCCGCCCCTTTCAATTTTTTTGCCGAAAACCGGAAAAAAGTGAAGCTTGGGGCTTGCTTTTGGCGAAAAAATCGAGTATGATACCAGTAGCAGTTAAACGCTTTAAAGCTTTAAAGTGCTTGTGGGGTAAAAAATGAAGAAGGAAGGGTTTACTCTTGAGCAAGGAAATGACCATCTGGGTCGTCATTGCGGTGTATGCGGTGTTTATGCTGGTCATCGCCATTTTAAACTCCCGCAACAGCCGGGACATTTCTACCTTCACGGTGGGCGGACGAAACGCGGGGGCGTGGATTTCCGCGTTGTCCTACGGCACCTCTTATTTCTCTGCGGTCATGTTCGTAGGGTACGCAGGAGGCTCAGGCTGGAAATACGGTCTTTGGGCAGTGCTCCCCGGCATCGGCAACGCTATCATCGGGGCTATGCTTGCATGGCTGGTGCTGGCAAAACGCACCCGCAAGGTCACCAGGCAGCACGATATCAAGTCCATGCCACAGCTTTTTGAAAAGCGCTTTGGAAGCCAGTCGATGAAACTGTTTGCTGTGGCGGTCATTTTCATCTTCCTGCTCCCCTACTCCGCTTCCGTTTACAAGGGGCTTACCAGCGTCTGTTCAGTGCTTCTGGGGGTGGACGATACCATCTGCATGATCATCATTGCGGTGGCCTCCGCTTTGATCGTAATTTTGGGCGGCTATGTGGCCACGCTGAAGGCCGATTTTGTCCAGGGCATCATCATGATGTTCGGCGTGGCGGCGCTTTTGTTTGCGGTATTCCGCTGCCAGCAGGTGGGCGGCCTTGCCTCCGGCATTGAACGCATGCAGGCGTACATGGCCGAGCATCCCATGGGCACGATGGATTACGTTTCTCTGTGGGCCACGGTGCTGATGACCAGCTTTGGAACCTGGGGCCTGCCGCAGATGATTCACAAGTATTATGCCATTAAGGACGACCACGAGGTTAAGCGCGGCGTCATTATCTCCACCTTCTTCTGTCTACTGGTGGCAGGCGGCGGCTACGCCATCGGCGCTTTCTCCCACCTGTTTACCTTTACCGGCGGAGAAAACGGCCTTCCGGCCGGAGGAGCGGACTACATCATCCCCAACATGCTCAACGACGCGGGCCTGCCGTACATTCTGTTGGGCGTGGTGCTCGTGCTGCTCATCGCCGCCTCGGTTTCCACCCTGTCGAGCATCACCATCACCGCCAGCTCCACGGTGTCCATGGATCTGGTCAAATCCAAGATTCTCAAGAACATGGGAGAAAACACCACCGCTACCTTTACACGGGTGTTCTGTTTGCTGTTCATCATCCTGTCTTACTTTATCGCCAATTCCGATACCCCCATTCTCGACATGATGTCCTATTCCTGGGGAATCATCTCCGGCTCCTTCCTGGCGCCTTACGCGGTGTCCCTCTACTGGAAAGGCATCAATAAGGCCGGGGCCTGGGCGGGCATGCTGGGTGGCTTCCTCACTTCCTTTGTACCGGTGGCCATTTCGGGCTTTACCACTCCTTACGGACCGATTTACGCCTGTGCGGCCATGGTGATTTCGCTGATTCTCTGCTTTGTGGTCAGCGCTGTGGCCTCCAAGATGCAGCTCAAGAGCGGCGCACGCAACGACGAGTTTTATGCGCAAACGCCTGCCAAGGACGCTTGATGTTCCATCATCAAGCAGGCCTTTGGTTTTGCCGAAGGTTTGGATAAGTTCCACGTGTGTATAACTATCAAATCCCGCGGCGGCCGTCTGACTGCCGCGGGATTTTGCGCCAAGACCCCCTTACAAAAATCCCCTTCTTCGTCCTACGAGGCACGGCTCACCGGCTCTCTGGGAAGGCCTGCTTTGTGCAAAGGTCTCGCTAGAAAAAGGGGCCGCCGAACACGGCGCAGCGCGGACTTTTGTGGCTTTATGAATGCGAAACCGTCCTAAACTCCGGGATCAAGCACATGCTTTGTCCCGCGACCATGGGTACAGCAAAAAGGAAGAGCGGCACTGCAGGGTGCCGCTCTTCCTTTTGTTATCCGCCTTTTGTAAACTCGCTGAACTGCGCCTCCAGCCCCGCCGAGGGAACGGAAATGCTTTTTAAAGCTCCCGTCTGCCGGTCCATGGAAACGGTAAAGTCGCCGGTGTCGGTTTTACCGTGCAGAATCAGCTCGTTTTCCCCAGCCTCGATGGACATGCCGTCCTTCGCTGCGGCTTTGTTGAACACGTCGATGAGAATGCTGCCAAACAACGAGTCCGGAAGGGTAGCCGGGTCAATCCCCACTGAGAGCCCCAGATACCCCAGCTGGATCTGCTGGCCGGTCCATTCCACTTTCAGTCCCTTAAGGCTCGCCGGTTCCAGCACCTCAATGGTGTAAAGCCCCGGCGATGGGCTGACCACATTGGCCTTGATGTCCATTTCGTTATAATGAATGTCCGCCACGCAGGAAAACTGGTTCGAAAGAGTATCGGGCTGAGACGGGGCCGTGCCCCCTCCTCCCTGGCCGCCGCAGCCGGTCAGCAGCAGTACGACTGCCAGAAGCAGGCCTGTCACCTTTTTCATCAAATGCATCACCCTTGCGTTTCAATCTCGAGAAAGAGCGCGGGCAGCCGGGACAAGAGATCCGAAGGGAGCATGGCTTGCTCGGAAAGATCCTCAGCCGCCCGGTCTCCCGCTTTTCCATGCAGGTAAACCCCGCACATGGCGGCTTTCTCCGGAGCCATTCCCTGAGCCAGGAAGGATGCGATCATGCCAGCCAAAAGATCCCCGCTCCCGCCTTTGGCCATGCCGGGATTCCCGGTGGCGTTGACCAGGCAGCGTCCGTCCGGCAGGCCGACCACCGTTCCCGCTCCCTTGAGCACCAGCACCACGCCATGCTCCACGGCGAATTCCCGGGCGCTTTCCAGCCGTCTCGACTGGATTTCCGCCACCGATTTTCCCGTCAGGCGGGCCATCTCACCAGGATGAGGGGTGACAACCAACGGCGCGCCGGCTCTTTTCCATATATCTATATGCTTGGCGGCACAGTTTATACCGTCCGCATCCAGGACAATGGGGGTAGCGCTGTGCAAAAGCAGATCCTCGACGATTTTCTGCGTATCCCCGTTACAGCCAAGGCCACAGCCGATCAGACAGGCAGAGGAGGCGCGAAGGCGGCTGCGCAGCACCGGCGCGCTGTCAGCTGACAACGTTCCGCCTTCTGTTTGAGGCAAGGGGCAGAGGACCGGCTCGGTCAGCCGTCCCGCCAGGATGGTACACGCATCCTTAGGCGCCGCCAGGTACAAAAGCCCTACTCCGCAGCGCAGGGCGGCGCTTACGCTTAAGAAAGCCGCCCCGGTCATCCCCATGCTGCCCACCACGCACAGAAGCTTGCCGAAGTCCCCTTTGTTGGTATTCCGCTCGCGGGGAGAAAAGCAGCAGCGTACCGCTTCCTCCCCAATCCCGGAGATTTGGCTTTCTTCTTGCTCGATGATGTCCTCCCCGATGCCCACCGGCGCAACCAAAATTCTGCCGCAGACATCCTTAGTCGGGTACACGGCATGCGCCGGTTTCAAGGTGGAGAAGGATACGGTCAGATCGGCATGGATGCAAACCTCGGGGACAAAGCCGCTGTCGCTGTCAAGTCCGCTGGGCACATCTAAGCTCACTATTGGGGCTTTGGCCTCGTTCGCGGCAAAAACAAGGCGGTCGTACGGGGCGCGAAGCTCCCCGTGAAACCCGATGCCGAACATGGCGTCCACAATCAGCCCGGCTCGAGAAAGAAGGACGAGGCCTTCCTCCCAATCCTCCGTTACCGAGACCGGCAGGTCTGTAAGCAAGGCGCGCATATGGGCAGCGTCCTCGGTTTTGGGAGGGCCGCCGGCCAACACCACCGAAACCATTGCCCCCTTCTGGCACAGGCGGCGGGCTACCACGAATCCGTCTCCGCCGTTATTGCCCTTGCCGCACAGAACCACCACTGGGCCGTCTATGTTCGAATAGGCTTCCCAGATAAGGTCCGCGGCGGCGGTCCCGGCGTTCTCCATGAGCTGCCGGTAACCGATTCCTTGTTCTACCGCCTTCGCTTCGATATTTCGGGTAGCTTTTGCCGTTAAGATGCGCATCTTTTGTTCCTCCTTCGGTTGTCTTTGCAGTCACCGCTTGCTAGGTAGAAAATATCCGATGAACTGCAAAAAATAAAACTGGAAAGCGCTATGTAGATGTGTTAAAATAACTTATCATTGAAAATCAATTTATATCCTATGTTTTTCAGGAAACAAGGCGGATTTCCAAAAGGCATAAATTCTTCTGGAGAAAGAAAGCAAATCGCTGAGAATGCTAACAGGAGAACTTTCACAAGGAGACGAAATCAGCATGAAAAAGTACGTTCCTTCCATTTTGACGGCCCTCTTTCCCTATAGCGTTTTGTTTGCGTTATACTGCATGTTCAGCGGCTTTTTGATGCACAGCGTCTTTCAGAACAACGGATTTCTGCTTTTGCTGGCGGTGATCCTTTTCTGGGTGGTTTCGCTCGGCGGTGCAGTTGCAACCTGTGTCATGAGCCTTACGCGAAAATGGGACTCCTACGAGCTTGCACGCGCCAATATGATCCTCAAGCTGATCCCGGTCCCGGCTTACATACTGATTTTTCTGATTGGCTGCGCTTTCCTGATTACCATATTTACCTTTGCCATTTCTATCATATTGATGCTGCTGGACGGTATGGCGATTGCACTCAGCGGCCTAGTGGGCGTTGCTGCGGTAAAGCGCAATCACAGCGATGGGATTTTGTCCACCGGGGAAATGGTGGCGCATGGAATTCTTCAGTTTGTCTTCTGTGCGGATGTCGTTAGCGCTATTGTGGTATTCTGCAAAGCCAAACGGGCAAAAAAGCAGCGCGTCCGTACCAACTGTCCGGCATTGGGCCGCCGGCCGTCCATGCCGGAGGTATCGTAAACACGTCGCCCCGCTTTGTTTGCGGCACGATTTTTTCTTTTTTGCCTAGTCGGGCAACCGAACCTTGCATCCCTTTCTAAAAAACGCCCGGGACAAAGCAATGGCTTCGTTTCCGGGCGTTTTTTCTATTCGGTGTCTGTTAAAACGCATCGTCGCCTTGCCTTAGTCCTATGCAAAAGAAAGCAGACGCATGCAATAGGGAGTCGTTTCCTTACAGCCCTTCCCGGGAAATGTTCCGGTTGAGGCAGGGCAAAATGGTCTTGCGGGTGCGCTCATCCGGTTCGAAGACCATCAGTACGTGGCCCATGGTATCGTGGTTGAACACTGCGTAATAAAGGCCGTTTCCTTCCTTTTTGGACGCTACCATCAGCCGGGTGGAAAACCGGCGGGAAGCAAATTTCTGCGCCGAATACCGGCCGAAGTCCTCAAAATCCCGGCAGCGGACGGTAACCACACGCTTGCGCTTACGCTGGGCAATGATCCGGTCCACGTCCAGCTCGCCGTTGGTAATGATGTACTCAAACTCGATGTTCTGGTTGGAAATCAAAACATAGCAGGCGTACACAATCCCGATGATAAACAAAAGCGCCATTTCCGGCATGCCCAAATACCACCAGCTCAGATAGGTCAAAACGGCGGCCAAGACAACCGCTCCCAACAGGATCAGAACAATCACCGCAACGTCTTTGCCCTCTTTTTTCCGCCTAACCAGCTGTTCAATAAAAACGTCCATGAATATGTGGCACATCCTTTTTTTCAGGTTAAAAATCCGAACTCCAGCGCCCTAACGATGCCGAAACTTCGGAAATTGTAATATAGTATACCACAAAATTTGGATGATTTCAATCGCATTTCCAAACCACTTGCAATTTTGAAACCGGCGTGGTATAGTAAGAAAAACGCAGTGAAGAAGAGAGTAAGCGCACGTACGCAAAAGCGGCAAAGAGAGGAATCGTCTGCGGCTGGAAGCGTTTCCCCGTTTGTATGGGCGCCGAAGTTCACTTCTGAGCGGCGCGGCTGAGCGGTTTTCCGGGTAGGCTGCGACGGTTCGGCGCCGTTAGAGGCCGCGTGAGTGTTTGCTTATGCAAAAAGTAGGGTGGTACCGCGGAAGTTCGCTTTCGTCCCTTTCTTTCTAGAAGGGCGAAGAGCGGCTTTTTTTTATTTTACACGAGAGGTGATTCACACATGAGGCAGCAGCTGGAAGACATCAAAAAGCGGGTGGAAGAAGAGCTTGCGAAAGCCGATATCCCACAGGAGCTGGAGAACCTTCGCATCCGCTTTTTGGGCAAAAAAGGAGAGCTTACCTCTATTTTAAAGCAGATGGGCAAGCTTTCCGCCGAAGAGCGTCCGGTCATCGGGCAGCTGGCAAACGAAATCAGGGGCCAGCTGGAAAAGGAGATCGAGGAGCGCGGACAAAAGCTCAAGGCCATGGAAACCGAGCGGCGGTTAAAGGCCGAACGCATCGACGTGACCATGCCGGGCAAACGGCACGAGCTTGGGTACAAGCATCCGTTGTCCATCGTGCTCGACGAGCTCAAGGAAATTTTCTTAGGAATGGGATTCGACGTGGTTCAGGGCCCGGAGGTGGAGAGCGATTATTATAACTTCGAAGCGCTCAACATTCCCAAGGACCATCCCGCTCGGGATACCCAGGATACCTTCTATATCAACGATAACATCCTTCTTCGCACCCAGACCTCTCCCGTGCAGATTCGCACCATGGAAAAGCAGAAGCCTCCCATCCGCATCATCGCCCCGGGCCGGGTATACCGTTCCGACGCGGTGGACGCCACCCACTCTCCCCTCTTTCATCAGATCGAGGGGCTAGTGGTGGACAAGGGGATTACCATGGCGGACCTGAAGGGAACGCTGGAGGTCTTCGTCAAGCAGCTTTACGGAGAGGACGCGGTGGTACGCTTTCGGCCCCATCACTTCCCGTTTACCGAGCCGTCGGCGGAGGTGGACGTGCAGTGCTTCCACTGCCATGGAGAGGGCTGCCGCCTGTGCAAGGGCGAAGGCTGGATTGAGATTTTAGGCTGCGGTATGGTGCACCCGAAGGTGCTCTCCATCTGCGGCATCGACCCGGAGGAGTATAGCGGCTTTGCCTTCGGTGTGGGGCTCGAGCGCATCGTCATGCGCCGGTTTAACATTGACGATCTGCGCCTGTTCTACGAAAACGATCTTCGGTTCTTGTCACAATTTTAGGAGGTGAACATCCATGCAGCTTTCGATGAGATGGCTTCATGATTTTGTAGAAGACATTCCGGTAGGTAACCGGGAATTCGCCGAGCGCCTGACCATGACCGGTTCGAAGGTGGAAGGCTGGGAAGAAGAAGGCAGCGAGCTTAACAAGGTCGTGGTGGGAAAAATCTTGGAGATTACTCCCCATCCCAATGCCGACAAGCTTCAGATCTGTGGAATCGATGTGGGTAGCGGCACGCCGCTGCAGATCGTCACGGGAGCCAAAAACGTGGCGGTGGGAGATCTGGTGCCGGTGGCGCTGGACGGCTCTCATTTACACGGCGGAGTGAAAATCAAAAAGGGCAAGCTGCGGGGCGTGGAGTCAAACGGGATGCTCTGCTCGGTGGCGGAGCTGGGAATTACCACCCACGATTTCCCTTATGCCATTGAGGACGGCATCTTTATTTTGCAGGAGGATTGCCATATTGGCCAGGATATCCGGGAAGCAATCGGGTACAATGATACGGTGTTCGAGTTTGAGATCACCTCAAACCGGCCCGACTGCCTATCGGTCATCGGTCTGGCAAGAGAGACGGCGGTGAGCTTTGACAAGCCTCTCAAGCTGCACACGCCGGCAGTCAAAGGCGGCCACGGGGACGTAAACAGCCTTTTGAAGGTGCGGGTGGAAGCGCCTGACCTTTGTACCCGGTACTGCGCGCGGGTAGTCAAGAACGTGCGGGTAAAACCCTCGCCCCGCTGGATGCGCGAGCGGCTGCGGGCAAGCGGCGTGCGCCCGATCAACAACATTGTGGACATCACCAATTACGTGATGCTCGAGTATGGCCAGCCCATGCATGCGTTTGATCAGAAGTACCTGAAGGAGCAGCAGATCGTGGTGCGCCGGGCAAAGGAAGGCGAAACCATCGTAACGTTAGACGGGGTAGAGCGCAAGCTCAGTCCCGACATGCTGGTGATTGCCGACCAGGAAAAGCCCAGCGCTGTGGCCGGCGTTATGGGCGGCGAATTCAGCGGCATTATGGACGATACCAATACCATTGTCTTTGAATCGGCTTGCTTTGCGGGGCCGTCGGTTCGCATTACGGCGAAGAAGCTGGGAATGCGCACCGATTCCTCCGCCCGGTTTGAAAAGGGCCTCGACCCGCAAAACTGCATTCCCGCTTTGGAGCGGGCCTGCGAGCTGGTGGAGCTTTTGGACGCGGGCGACGTATGCGACGGAATCATTGACGTAAACAACGCCTGCGGTGAACGGCGTACACTCAAGCTGGAACCCGACTGGATCAACCGGTTTTTAGGCATTTCCATTTCCGAAGAGGAAATGGCACTAATTCTGCAAAAGCTCGATTTTGAAGTAAAGGACGGCGTGGTATCGGTCCCATCCTTCCGGGCGGACATTGAGCACAAGGCGGACGTGGCGGAGGAAATCGCCCGGTTCTACGGGTACGACAAAATCCCCACCACCCTGGTTAGAGGTTCGGCCCAGGGGAAGCGGACTGAGGAGCAGAAGTTCGAGCGGATGGTGAACGACACCATGCAGGCGCTGGGCTATTCGGAAATCATGACCTATTCCTTCATCAGCCCGAAGTTTTACGATAAAATCGGCCTGCCGTCCGATTCGCCTCTGCGCCGGTCGGTGACCATTGCGAACCCCTTGGGAGAGGACACCAGCATTATGCGCACCATCGCGCTGCCCTCCCTGTGCGAAGCCCTTTCCCGCAACTATTTAAACCGCAACCTGTCCGCGGCTCTTTATGAGGTGGCCACTGAGTACATTCCCAAGGAGAACGACAACGAGCTGCCCATTGAAAAGCAGAGCCTGGTGATCGGCGCCTATGGGGAAAAGGCGGATTTCTTCACCTTAAAAGGCGCGGTGGAGGAGCTTTTGGACAAAGCAAGAGTGTTTGATTACGACGTGCAGCCGGCGAGCGACGAATATGCTTTCCATCCGGGCCGCTGCGCTCACCTGCTCAAAGAGGGCAAGGTGTTCGGCGTCATTGGCGAGCTGCACCCGCAGGTGCTGGAAAACTACGAGCTTGGCGTGCGGGCCTGCGCGGCGGCGCTGGACTTCAATGCGCTCTTCTCGTTTTCCAACCCCACGCGCCAGTATCAGCCGCTGCCTAAGTTCCCGGCGGTGACGAGAGACCTGGCCTTTGTCTGTGACGACGAGATTCCGGTGTTAAAGCTCAAAAAGTCCATTGCGGCTGCGGCGGGAAACCGGCTCGAAAAGGTGACCCTGTTCGACGTCTACAAGGGCAAGCAGGTGGCCGAGGGCAAAAAGAGCGTGGCCTTTAACCTGGTGCTGCGTTCCGCCGACGCAACGTTAAAGGACGAGGATGCGGATGCCATTGTCAAAAAGGTGCGCAAAGCTCTCACCGATCTGGGCGCAGAGCTTAGATCCTAAGTTCATGCATGTGTCGGGGTAAATCTACAGAAAATTCATACACGATAACCAAAATTAGGCTTGCAAATCGGGGTTTTGTATCGTAGAATAAAATACGAGGTGATTCCTATGTTTGATAAAACCATGACCTTTTCCATTGCCGGCGATAAGGAAGACGAGCTGCGCCGTACGCTGACGGCGGTCTATGATGCGTTGCGGGAAAAGGGGTATAACCCGATCAATCAGATCGTGGGGTATATTTTATCGGAGGATCCCACCTATATCACGACGCACAACAACGCCAGAAGCCTGATTCGCAAAATCGACCGGGACGAACTGCTGCAGGAGCTGGTCAAATCCTATTTGGGGGACTAAAAAAGGTTGACAGCAAGTCGTTTGGGTGCTATGATTAGCGACAAAGAGAAAAACCTGTGAAGCGAAGTGGTCTTAACAGAGGATTTCTTTCAGAGAGCCGGGAGGGTGGAAGCCGGCAGAAACGCTGTTAGAAAAGGCCGTTGGGTCGCGGAGGGCGGAAGGAAAGCCGGAGTTGGCGGCGAGTAATGTCCGACGTTTGCCCGCGTTAAGGGCGCAAAGCGTGTTGGCGCTTTTGCATGAGAGGGCCGGTTTTTTGCCGGCAATCAAGGTGGTACCGCAGGTCGTATGTAACAGCCTGTCCTTGTTGAAAGGACAGGCTGTTTTTTCTTTTCCCAGTGTCCATTCATAAAAACCGGCAGACCGTCCAAACGAAAGGAGCCTTTCTGATGAAAAAGAACCAGATTCCTCATCAAATTATCTTACCGGCAAGCGAGCTTCCCAAGCAATGGTATAACGTCCGCGCGGACATGCCGAATCTCCCCGCTCCGTACTTAAGCCCCCGCACCCACAAGGAAGTGACGGCGGAGGAATTGGGCGCCATCTTCCCCAAGAGCCTGATTGAACAGGAGCTGACCACCGAACGCTACATCGACATTCCCAAGGAAGTCATGGAAAAATACGAGCTGTTTCGCTCCACCCCTATGCACCGGGCTTATGAGCTGGAAAAGGCGCTGGGTACGCCGGCGCGCATTTATTATAAGTACGAGGGCACCAATCCCTCCGGCAGCCACAAGCTCAATTCCGCTGTGCCCCAGGCGTACTTTAACAAAATCGAGGGCATCAAGCGTCTGACCACCGAAACCGGCGCCGGCCAGTGGGGCACTGCTCTTTCCATGGCCACCAAAATGTTTGACATGGAGTGTACGGTTTACATGGTGAAGGTAAGCTATCAGCAAAAGCCTTACCGCCGTTCCATTATGCAGATGTACGGTGCGGGAGTCATCCCCTCCCCGTCCAATCAAACCCAGGTGGGGCGCGATATTCTGGCGAAAATGCCGGACACCAACGGTTCCCTGGGCGACGCCATTGCCGAGGCAGTGGAGGACGCCGCTTCCCACAGCGACACCAATTATGCCCTTGGCAGCGTGCTCAACCATGTGATTTTGCACCAGTCGGTCATCGGCCTGGAGGCGAAAAAACAGATGGAAATGGTGGACGAATATCCGGATATCGTTATCGGCTGCAACGGCGGCGGTTCCAACTTCTCGGGCATTGCCTTTCCCTTCCTGAAAGATACCTTTGACGGTAAGGAACACGCCAAGTTCATCGCCGTGGAGGCAGAGGCCTGCCCGAAGCTCACCAAGGGCGTCTTTACCTACGACTACGGAGACAGCGCAGGCATGGCCCCCATCACCATGATGTATTCCCTGGGCCATTCTTTCCATCCCTCCGGCATCCACGCGGGCGGTCTGCGCTATCACGGGGACTCTCCCCTGCTCTCCCAGCTCTATCACGACGGCTTCATCGAAGCAGCGGCAGTGGGGCAGAAGGAAGTGTTTGAGGCGGCGCTGCTCTTTGCCCAGACGGAAGCCATCGTTCCCGCTCCCGAATCCTCCCACGCCATCTGCCAGGCCATCAAGGAAGCCAACAAGTGCAAGGAGAGCGGCGAGGAAAAGGTCATTCTCTTCAATCTCTCCGGCAACGGCTATTTCGATATGACCGCTTACGACATGTATTTGTCGGGCAAAATCGGTGAAGGCATTCCCGGTCTCGAGGAGGAAATTGCCCGGGCGCAGGGGGAAATCAAGGATTTAGGGCTATAGTGCTTGTACTTATCTCCTTTTGTCGCATCCGGTTGACGCATTTTCCTTTACATTGGGGTCAAAATCTGCTAAAATGATTTAGTTATAGATTGTAATACGGATTTATTTCGTACGAGCTGACAAAAGGAGGTCGATTCCGATGGCAAACGCAGCCAAGAAAGACAAGTTTCTGCTGTATAAGGGCAGGCCGATGGTTCGCTGCGGAAAAACGATTTATTATGGCAATATGTCGGATAAATACGTGGTTATGCTGCAAATATTGAGCACCAAACCCTTCAAGGATATGGAGGTGGCGGACCGGGTTCTGGTCCAGCTGATGGACACGGATCCCCAGGTGCGCATCCGCGACCGGATTGTGAAGAAAACCGAAAAGGATGGCTTATATAATGCCATTGACGTAGGTGCAATCTGGCTGGAACGAGCGTTGGCGGACAAATAAGTAAAAAAATCCCCGTTGGAATCATCCAACGGGGATTTTTGTTTTGTATACCGTACAAGAAACCGTCCGTTTTGCGCTGCTTTTAACGGGAAAGCATCGCGAGAAACTGCGCTTCGTCGATAACTGGAATCTCCAGCTTCTGAGCCTTGGCAAGCTTACTGCCCGCATCCTCCCCGGCCAGCACATAGGTGGTCCGTTTGGACACGCTCCCGGATACGCGGCCTCCGTGTTCCTCGATCATCTTTCCCGCCTGGGCACGGGTCAGGGTGGGAAGGGTTCCGGTGAGCACAAAGGTCTGCCCTTCCAGGCGGGTGTCCGCCACCACCGACAGATCCTCCATGTTCAGGCCGCATTCTTTGAGCTCTGCAATCAAGTGCTTCGTTTGAGGCAGGGCAAAAAAAGCGACGACACTTTGGGCCATGACGCTGCCGTAGCCGTCAATTTCCGCGATCTCCTCCTCGGTGGCGTCAAACAAGGCCTCCATCTTCTTAAAATGCTGGGCGAGAAGCTTGGCGGCCTTTTGGCCGATGTGCCGGATGCCGAGAGCAAAAATCAGCCGGTAAAGATCGTTTTGCTTGGTTTTCTCAATAGCGGCGAGCAGGTTCGCAGCGGACTTTTCTCCCATGCGCTCGATTTGCGCCACGTCCTCGGCTTTAAGGCGGTAAAGGTCGGGCGGGGACTGCACGAGCCCATTTGCCATGAGCTGCTCGAGCACCGCAGGGCCTAGCCCGTCAATATCCATGGCGTCGCGGGATGCAAAGTGAACCAGGTGGCGCAGCCGCTGGGCGGGGCACTCCGGATTGTCGCACCGGATGGCCGCCTCCCCTTCCTCCCGGAACACCGGCGCCCCGCAGGAGGGGCACTCCTTGGGCATCTGGAAGGGTTTTGCGTCGTTTGCATGGCGGGTGACCTCCACCACCTCGGGAATGATATCCCCGGACTTTCGAAGCACCACCGTGTCCCCGATGCGAAGCTGTTTTTCCTCAATAAAATCCTCGTTGTGGAGGGTGGCGCGGGAGACGGTGGTACCGGCCAGTGTCACCGGTTCAAAGATGCCGATGGGCGTGAGGGTGCCAGTACGGCCCACGTTTACCTCCACGTCCAAAAGCACCGTCTCCTTTTCCTCGGGCGGATACTTAAAAGCCGCGGCCCATTTGGGGAACTTGGAGGTGCTGCCCAAGCGGCGGCGTTGCTCGAAATCGTCTACCTTGACCACCGCCCCGTCAATCTCAAAGGGGAGGGAACCTCTGAGCGCGCCAATGCGTTTTATTTCTGCGAGCACATCCTTCATGTCGGCAAACACCTGGTAAAAAGGAATGATCTTCAGCCCCAGCTCTTTCATCAGCTCCAAAGACTGGGCATGTCCGGCAGGGGTTTCTCCTTCGATACGCTGGATGTTAAACAAGAAAATGTCCAGCCCTCTTGAAGCGGTCACCGCTGAGTCCTTCTGGCGCAGGCTGCCGGCGGCGGCGTTGCGGGGGTTTTTGAAAGGCTTTTCCTCGTTGATTTCCTGGCGCTCCACCAGCTTTTCAAAGCTGCCTCGTGGCATATACACCTCTCCGCGCACCTCCAAAAAGGCAAGGGGCCGGGTCAGTCGCAGGGGAATGGAACGGATGGTGCGCAGGTTCGCGGTTACGTCCTCGCCGGTGACCCCGTCTCCCCGGGTGGACCCACGCACCAGCACCCCATTTTCGTATTCGAGAGAAACCGACAACCCGTCGATTTTCGGTTCTACCACGTACCGAGGGGCTTCCACCGTTTCCCTTACTCGCCGGTCAAAGTCCATCAGTTCTTCGTCGGAAAAAACGTCCTGCAGGCTTTCCATAGGAACCGGGTGGGTCACCGGGGAAAAAAGAGCGTCCGCCGCGCCGCCCACCCGCTGGGTGGGGGAGTCGGGCGTAATGAGCTGCGGATGCTCGGCTTCCAGCGTTTCCAGCTCTCTGAGCATCCGGTCGTATTCATAATCCTCGATTTCCGGGTTATCCTCTACGTAGTATTTGTGGTTATGATAGTTTAGCTGCCGGCGCAGTTCCTCAATGCGCTCCTTTGCAGAATTCATGTTTTCTTCCCGTCCTTTTTCTGCGAAATGGAAAGGCAGCGCCCGCTTTTCAAAAACGGACGCCCGCCAATTTGATCTCGGTTTTGTTCCCTTGGGGCATATGGAGTTCACCCAATACGCCTGATTGGGCGTGTGCTTGTATGGATACCATGGCCATGAACTTCGCCTTACGGGTGCGACTCGTGAAGTGTTCCTATTATACCACATTTTTCTGCGAAAACACGATTAATTTGCGTCAGCCCCATAATCCATGATGACATTCGGCAAATCGCGATTGGGAGTGACCACATTGGTGAAGGCGTCCGGCACTTCCCCAACGATGACGGTTTCGGCCACGAGAAAATTGGTGGTGATTTCGGCGGTGGTATAGTATCCGGGCATCCGAATATAGATGCGCGCTTTCACCGATAGGGTCAACTCATGTTTGGTCTGGTTGATGCCGGCGGAAAGAAACTGGCTCTGAAGCTCGGTGATGACCGTGCCGGCCAGAGTGATTTTCAGCGGAATCAAAGGGCCCCGCCCCACCAGGTAATTGCTTCCTAAGAGATTCCCCAAAGGGACGCCGGCACTCTGAATGTCATTCTGTGATAACCGGTCCTGGATGGCGGAGGTTATCTTGGATTTCATCAGGTTAATCTCTACCACGTCCGACTCGATGGAGGTCACCTTTCCTTCAGAAGTCTGGGTGACATGGACCAGATCCTCATACCCGAGGCCTTGCTTGGCGAGCTCTTCGGTCACCGTGTCGTTGACTGCCTTGGTGGATAAGGTGACGGCTTGACTCTGGGCAGTGCTCTCCAAAGCGGGACGAAGCTGAGAATCCACAAAAAAGAACAGCACAACCACAATCACTAAAAACAAGAGAAATTTGCCTTTTAATCCTAGTCTCCTGCGCTTTCGCGGCCAGTATCGCCTCATATCCGTTCCCTTCCCTTCCGTTGGTCTCGGGTTCATTCCAGTATATCCGCAGGGGCAAAAAGTGTTCCAAAAATTCTTTTTTGGCAGGAATTTTGGCGTAAAACATTGGGATATGGGCCTATTTCCTAGTTTTGCCGCTTCGCACCTATAAGGGAGAACTTGCCCTTTCTTTTCTCTGAGAAGCAGCCACGAGGCAGAAAATCCATAAAACGGGGAAAACACAAGAAAAACCATTGCAAATTCGACAGGAATATGCTATGATCTCCTTTCTCAAAATTCACCCGTGTTTTCCACAAAGGAGGAGAAATTGAAAAAAGAAGACCAACCGCTGATCGAGACTTCTCAGCCTCTCCTGGCCGAATACGCCCACTGGCGGCAAAAAGCCGGCTGGTTCCTTTCCAGCCAGGCCGTCTCTCTGTTCGGCTCGTCCATTACCCAGTTCGCCATTGTCTGGTATGTAACGCTTTCCACCTCGTCGGGTGTGATGATCATGCTTTCGAGCCTGTGCAGCTTTCTGCCGCAGATTCTGATTTCCCTGTTCGCCGGCGTATGGGCAGACCGGCATAACCGCAAATACCTGGTTATGATTTCCGATGGGGCGATCGCCCTTTCCACGCTGATTCTGGCGATTATTTTTCTATGCGGATATCAGGAGCTGTGGCTGTTGTTCCTGGTGGCGGCGGTGCGCTCAGCGGGGACTGGCGTACAGATGCCGGCGGTAACCGCCATGATTCCACAGATGGTTCCCCAGGAAAAGCTGATGCGCATCAACGGCCTCAACAGTACCATCCAGTCGCTGACGATGCTAATATCCCCGGCGGTGAGCGGCGCCGTCCTCTCCATGGCCGGGCTGGAAGCCGCCTTTTTCATTGACGTGGTGACAGCGGCCATCGCTATCGTCACCATGTCCCGGCTGAAGGTGGCAAAAGTGAAGCGGAAGGAAGAAGAAATGCGCGGTGCGTTTTCAGACCTGAAGTTCGGCCTGAGGTACGCGTGGAACCACCGGTTTTTGCGGGTGTTCCTCTTTTTCTACGCGGGGCTGATGTTTCTCGTCACCCCGGCGGCCCTCCTTACGCCCCTGCTGACCACACGCACCTTTGGCGAAGAGGTATGGATGCTGACGGCCAACGAAATGGTCTGGAGCTTTGGAACGGTAATCGGCGGGCTGATTATCGCTGCGTGGGGTGGATTTCGAAACCGGCTGAGTACTTTGGTGATGGGCACTGTCGTCTTCGGAATCTTCACGATGCTTTTGGGCTTTGCAGGAATATTCGCGGTTTATTTGTGCTTTTTATTCCTGACCGGGCTTTCCATGCCCTTTGTGGGTTCTCCGGGCATGGTGCTGCTGCAGGAAACGGTGGAACCGCAGATGCAAGGGCGGGTGTTCGGGCTGGTGCAGATTGTTTCCTCTTCTGCCGTCCCGCTGGGTATGGCCATTTTCGGCCCTCTAGCAGACGTGGTTTCTGTGGAATGGCTGCTGATTATCACCGGCATTCTCATGGCGCTGCTGGGAGCCTCCATGCTCCTGTCCCGCAGTCTGCGGGAAGCCGGACGGCGCCCAACGCAAGCCTGACTAGAATAGGTAGGTAGAGAACCAACTCGTTTTTTTCTTTTATAAGGCGCACGATGGGATGTTCATGATTTTTTCACGATTTGTTCTCGATTTGCTTACGTTTTTTTGCAACTTTTGTCATACTTGCCTGATAAACTAACGTCAAGAGATCAGAACTCCCCCATCCATGTTCCAACAATCCTCTCCTTATTCCCAGAAAACGGGTACCTCCCACAGACGGTACCCGTTTTTCTTTGTCTTTTCCTCTCTATAAAGCGAAAAAGCCCCGGCCTTCTAGACTCGAAGGCCGGGGCTTTTTGAACATTTAAAATAGGATTGCTGCGCAACAGGGTAATCTGAGCGGAATACGCGGTATCCAACCACTGAGAGCCAGCCGCGTCCTTGATCTTCAGGACAAACGTACGCTTGCCTGGCGTACCGACCGCGATGGTATAGGTCCAGGTACGTTCGTCGCCTTGGTCCACATAACTGACGCTGCTGGCGGCCAGGCCAACGCCCGACTCGTTAAAGAGCGCAACCTTGGATACCGAGGTGCTGGTCTTGATGGTAAAGGTAAGCGGCTGATTGACCGCACCGGTGGCAGGGACTTTGACGGAGTATGCCTCGGCGGGCACTTCCGGCGCCACCGCCGCATCGCCAATGACAAAGGAAACGTTGACGTTCGCATCGGTTTCGTTGCCTTCTCCGTCACGCAGCAGCACATCCAGGTCGCGTTCTCCCTTGGTGGAAAGCGAGAAGGTCAGGGTAAACTTCGCGTCGCCGCCGCCGATGGGTTCCTTGATCCACTGGGTGGCCAGATAGGTGCCGTACTCGTTGCGAAGCACCGGACGAGTCCAATCCTCGGATGCAATGACGGTCACGGTAATGGTCTCATTAACTCCATAGACTTCCTTATCGGCATCGGCAGTCACCGGTTTTTCCTCGACGACGATTTCCTTGGCCAGATTCTCTTCCAGAATCTGCACCTTGATGTGGTCGGCGGTATAGGCGGCCTTGCCGGAGGTTCTAAAGCCCACCGAGCCGGTTTGATAGGTATCATCCTCATACACCATAACAAGCGCACCGTTGACATAGACAATGTAGGTGCTACCGATGGCGTAGATCTCGAAAGCGGCGGTGTCGCCCTGTCCTAAGGTAGCATAGGGAATGTTCTGAATCTGGGTATAGGTTCCGTTTACACAGGTATAGAAGAGCAGGGATTTATAGCCGAAGCTGACCATCATATGGTTCTTTTCATCCTGGGCACGCAGGATCACGTCGGGACTCAAATCCCCAAATTTCACCGTGCCGGAATACTTATAGTTTTTCCATTCCTTTGCGCCTTCTCCATCGTAATAGGCGGTGACGCCGTTGCCCACGTTCAGAATTCCGCCGCCGACAGACAGATTGCCTACGTTCTTACCCTTGAAGGCGCTCATGTCGCTATTGGAGAAATCGTTCGAGTAAAGAGTTTCGGCTGTCAGGGAGTTGAGATAGGTGGGAAGGAATTCCGCCGGAAGGGCAGCGTAGTCGTCATAGAACCCGCGCAGCACGGTGGAGCCGGCCTTTTTGGCGGTGACGCTGCCGTCGGCATTGACGGTAAAGAGGTCATCGTCCTCCCGCAGAGAAGAAGTGTAAGGCAGGTCCTCAAGGGCGCCGGTACGGGTGGTAAGCTTGAGGGCAGGAGTGAAGGTATCGCCACGGGTTACAGACGCAGGCGCGTCCAGCACCACCTGGGGAACAAAGACCACCAGCGCGTCCATCGCGGCCTGCAGTTCTCTGACCGCAGCCATCACTTCGTCTTCTGTGACGGTTTCCTTATCCATCACCTTCTGGGCTTCCTGAATGGCGGTCTGCAAAACGGCAAAGCTTTCGACGGTATAGGCGTCTTCCTCAATGGCGCGGGCTTCCACCAGCTTCTCCTTGAGCGGGTCGGTAGGAAGAGTTGCCTGCTCGACGACGATTTCCTGCGAGAGGCTATCGTTTAAGACTTCCACTTTGATATCGTCGGCGGTGTATTTTGCCCGCGAAGAGGTGCGAAAGCCCACCGAGCCGGTCTGATAGGTGTCGTCTTGATAAATGGTAACCAGGGTGCCGTTGACATAGACAATGTAGGTGTCACCGATGGCATAGATTTCGAATTCGTCAAACCCGTCCGCCGCTAGGCAGGAATAGGGAATGTCCGCTTTCGACTCATAGGTGCCGCCGATGCACGTGTAAATGATCAAAGATTTGATGCCGAAGCTGACCATCATGTGATTCTTTTCGTCCTGGGCGCGCAGGATCACGTCGGGACCCAGGTCGCCGAACTTGATCTTTCCGGAATACTTGTAGTTTTTCCATTCCTTCGCGCCTTCGCCGTTATAGTAAGCGGCAACGCCGTTGCCAACGGTGAGAATCCCGTCGCTGACGGTGAGGTTCCCCGGGTTTTTCCCTTGAAAGGCGCTCATGTCTGCGTAAGAGAAGTCGTTCTCATAAAGGGAATTGGCGGTGAGGGCCTCCAGGTAGTAATAGAGCGCGTCGCTGGGAAGGGCGGCAAATCTCGCAAAGGAAGCGTGCAGAGTGGTGGCACCCCTGTTCTGGGCGGTCACCGTGCCGTTTGCCCCGATGGAAAGGAGATCCGGGTCTTCTGCGTACAGGTTGAGGGCATAGGGCAAATCCTGCAGCTCGCCGGTGCGAGAGGTAAGCTTAATGGAGGGGGTGAAGGTTTGGCCGCGGGTCACATAGTCCGGCGCTACCAGCACCGCCTGGGGAATGTACGCTTTCAGCCCGTCGATGGCGGTTTGCAGGTTCGCAATGGCAAGGAGGATTTCGCTTTCGCTGGCATCCGGCTTGTCATGCACCGCTTCGGCGTCATGAATGGCCGTCTGCAGCGCCGCATAGCTTTCGATGGTATAGTTGCCCTCCACGATGGCTCTGGCTTCGATCAGCTTGGAATTGAGCGGATCGGTGGGCACATTGAAGTCGATGGTGAAGGTTTCGTTTTTGGTGTTGGTCACGGTGACGATTCCGCTGCCGTAGACGCCCTTGACATAGGGGCTATTGTACATAAGCTCCGGCGTCAGGTCCAAGGAAACGCCGTTTTTCTTGGGCAGGACGTTTTGCTCGGTGGACAATTCCAAAACTTCGCCCTTGAGGTTTTGATAGGAAAACGTGTTCCCTGTCCAGCCGGACTGCGTCCCTTTAACCGCGGCCTTGAACGCGTCAAAAGAAGCATAGTCCGTCTTGGAGGCGCACTGGATGATAATCGGCACAAAGTCCTCGGTGAAGTTGATGTATTTGCCGCCGATAAAATCCGCAACGCTCTTGATGGAGCCCCGGCTGGGCTTGATTGCTACATAGCTCGTGCCGTCGGGATCGTAGGCGAAAAGCCAGCCGTCTTCCTCTGCCTTGGTGCTATAGAGATCGTTGGAGATGTAAACGAGGGTATCGTCGCAATTGGTCCGCTCCGGGATGCCCTGCACAAGCAGCGCACCCTGGGAACCGATGCCGTCGATCTCATTGTAGCCGGTGGTGCCCCGATTTTCATACCCGTCGATCTCACCCATGTGAGAGGTTCCGTTGCCGGTCACATAGACGCGGGAATCGTACTTGCCTTCCGCCAGGCCTCCTTCAAAGATCACGCCCATCCACTTATTTTGGCTGTGGATCTTCATGTATTCCTGCGTCCGGTCAATGGTGACGGCGCCCAGAATATAGTCGGGAGTGACGTAGGTCTGCTTTAAGGTCATAGAAGGCAGCAGCGCCTTATAGGTGGAACCGTTTCCGCCCCGACCCAAGGGGGTGGACTCATACAGATAGCTGCCCTTGGCCTCAGGATGAACGGCAAAGTCATAGAGCACATAAGGCGCCTGGTAGGAGGTAGCGCAGGTGCTCAGCATGGAGGGATGGCATTTGGAAGTGCCGGTATTGTAGGCTTCCTTATATTCGGGAATGCCGAACTGTACATAGTTATAGAAATTGCCCGCGTCCGCAATGCCCTGGACGGAATAGTAGTTCTTATAAGAACGGCTCTTCGCCCCGCCGCGGCTTTGGGAGGTTTCCATAATCAGATCGGTATAATAGTTGTCAAGGAAGGCTTCACAGAGCTCATGAACGTCCGCTTCCTTGCCGAAATCATAGATGGAAAGAAGGGAATCCATGGTAAACTTGGGATAGCTGGGAGACGCGGCTTCCGCAATCAGGCCCTTGCGGCCGCGGATGCTGAAATATTCGCGCAGGTATTCCGCCCAAGTATCGTGATACTGCTGCAGTGTCCGGCCGGCCACCTTTTTGTCGGCGTAATTGCCGGAGGAGAGAAGCAGCTGGGACCCGATGTAAAACGACGAGCTCTGCACCAGATCGTGGTTGCCGGAATCCTTAATCAAAATGTGTTCCTCGGAAAACTCGGCTCCAGTGGGGATACCGTCGTTGATGGAGAGATACTGCCAGAACCAGTCTTCCAAGGCAGCCTGGGCTTCCTTCGTCAGGCGGCCGGGATACAGCTCGCTTTTGTCCGAGAAGGAGAACCAGGTGCGCATCATCAGGTTCATACAGAAATAGGTCAGGTAGGACTGGGTGCCGGGGGTGGGGGGATAGTCCTTACACAGGCTTACCACAAACTGGTTGGCCCGGTCCACGTCCCGGTTGGCCCAAAGCGCGGCAAAGGCATAGCCGGCCTTGGACCAAGCGGCGCTGTCGGCGGCTTGCCCCCATTCGCCGGTGCCGCCCTCGCCGTCTACAATCGGAACAGAGGGCTGGTCTACATAATGGTTGATTTGCTCCATCTGCCGGTCTTTGAAGGCGTTGAACACAGCTACGGTTTCCGCATCCGCTCCTTCTCCCGGGAGGCGGGCGCTGTCCACAACAGCCGGCATACTTGGCTGGTCAGCCGCCACAGCACTAAACGCCATGGTGCCCGCCAGCAGCTGCACACTCAGCACCAGGGCCAAGCAGGACTTCAGTAACGATTTTCCTTTCTTCATCCCAAATACTCCTTTTTCTTTTCTCCTGTTTATAAATGCGATTGCGTTCTCCCAGTTTCCTCCTTTCTATTTTTCATATGCACAATAATTCCATATACATGGATAAAACTATTATAAGGATAGCACACAAATATACGAAAAGCAACAAAAATACTATTCAAAATTATGAAAATTAGTCTATTTTATTCGATGATTTTACGCAGAATAGGAGGACTGCAAAGCTGCTTTTTCTGTAAGCAAAAGGCATTGCCGGGTGACTGCTGGAGAAATGGAAGAGAGCGTCCCGGATTTCCAGAGCGCAGAAGTCCTGGCCCAGCTTTACGAGGTTGCCAAGAACCTGTCGGAAGAGAACTTCTCTTTGTACTGGACCACGGCAAAGGCTAGATCAATAAAAACAATTGCAGTTAAAGAACACGAAGGCTTGGGCCGCGTTCTTCCCGATGTCTTTTCTTTCTGTGCTGTCCATAAAAAGGAGCGGCCAGCGTCTGCTGGCCGCTCCTTTTTTCTTGGTTTCTTGTCCTTCTTCCCTTGGCTGCGACATATTCCGCCGCCTCCTGCCATAGGAATAGAGTGTTTTCGAATGCAAAGCGAGAAGGGAAAGGGTGAAATTCCGTATGGTACTGGTCATTCGCAAAAAGCAATTGTTCATCGCCTTGGCCTGCTGCTTGGTTCTCATTGCAGTGCCGGTGATTTGGGGATTCGCGCAAAGCCAGAGCGTCACTGCCACCGCCGCAGCCAACACAACAAACTGGGGCCTGAGCTTCCAGGAAAACGGCAAAGCGCCGGTGGGAAACGCCACCGCCGAGGCGCTCAAGGCAAATAATGCCTACTACTGCGGCAGCGCGGACAGCAAGGTAATCTATCTGACCTTTGATGCGGGCTATGAAAACGGCTACACGCCCGCAATTTTGGATACTCTGAAAAAGCACAACGTAAAGGCCACCTTCTTCGTGGTAGGCAACTACATTCAGACGAGCCCGGACCTAGTCAAACGAATGGTGGAGGAAGGACACATCGTCGGCAATCATACCTTCCATCACCCGGATATGTCCAAAATTTCCGATCTAGCATCCTTCCAAGAGGAAATTCATTCTCTGGAGGCTCTCTATCAGGAAACCACCGGCCAGGAAATGAAAAAGTATTACCGGCCGCCCCAAGGGAAATACAGCGAAAACAACCTGAAGATGGCAAACGAACTTGGGTATAAGACCGTCTTCTGGAGTCTTGCATATGTGGACTGGTACGTCGATAAGCAGCCATCCAAGGAGGAAGCGTTTTCCAAGCTGCTGCCCCGGATTCATCCCGGCGCAGTGGTACTGCTGCACAGCACTTCGAAAACCAACAGCGAAATTCTCGACGAGTTACTGACCAAATGGGAGGAAGAGGGGTATACCTTCGGCACTCTCGACGAGCTGTGTGCCTGATAAAACGGTCCGGCAGTGCCATTCTGCCGCCGGGCGGCCTAGCCACTACACAAAAAGAGCCCGGGATGTCCCAGGCTCTTTCTTTATTCGACGGAGAGGATGGCAGAATAGTCAATCAGCGCGCTGATGATTTTCTCGGCATTTTCGTTGTCCAGGTAGAACAAACCGCCTACGTTCGTCTGTACCTGCGCTTCGATTACCTGTGCCTCCTCGTTATCGATATTCGGCAGATGCTTCAGCAGGATTTTCAAAACGCCTTCCACATAGGCGTCGTCGTTTGTATCGGTCGTGTTGGCATATAAGGTACGCAAGTCTTCGGCAGCAAGGGTAAGCAAATTGACGGGCCTGACGGTAACCTCCACCTGATAGAGCTTTGCGCTCTTTTTCAGGAGAGTTTCGGACCCCACTTCAAAGTCACAGTGGCGGTAAATTTCCTTAAAAAGATCCACAAACTGCTCCTCCGCCGCATCCGAAAGCTCCTCAATTTCCACAATGGCAGTAAAATAAGCGACCTCGGCTTTGATGCCTTCCTCATAGAGATTCTGCGCCTGCTCCTCGGTGATGTCCAGATATTTTGCATAATCCTTGACCTTACCCAGACACTGCAGCTCCAACGCCGTTTCTACATATTTGGAAGCGCTCATTCCAAACATTCCGCAGCCGGAGAAGGCAAAGGCCAGAATAAGGGAAAGAAACGCCGCAAGGCATCGTTTGCATCCTCTTTTTTTCATATTCTCCTCCTGTTTACTTGGAAAGAAGCACCTTGTGGAAGACCTTCTTTCCTTTTTTGATGATCACATGGCCTTTTTCAAACTGGTCGGCCGATACCGCTGCTGTCACGGAAGCGACCTTTTCATCGTCAATAGAAACGCCGCCTTGGTCAATGAGTCGGCGGGCCTCCCCCTTGGAAGAGACAAGCCCTGCCTTTTGCAGCAGGTCCGGCACCAGGATGGCGCCGTCGGTAAAGTCGGCCGGGGTCAGGGTGGTGGAAGGCATGTTCGCCGCATCCGCTTTTGCGCCAAAGAGAGCACGAGCCGCGTCTCTTGCCTTAGTGGCCTCCTCTTCCCCGTGGATGATCTTGGTCACCTCAAAGGCCAGGACCTCTTTGGCGGCATTGAGCTCGCTTCCCTCCCACTTGGCCATCTCCTCAATCTGGGAGAGGGGCAGGAAGGTCAAAAGCTTTAAGCACTTGATCACGTCCGCGTCGTCCACGTTGCGCCAGTACTGGAAGAACTCGTAGGGCGAAGTCTTCTGCGGATCGAGCCAGACGGCACCCGACTCGGTTTTGCCCATTTTACGCCCGTCGCTGGTGGTCAGGAGAGTAAAGGTCATGCCGTAGACTTCCTTGCCGGTAACACGGCGCACTAGGTCAATACCGCCCAGGATATTGGCCCACTGGTCGTCCCCGCCCAGTTCCAAAACACAGTTCTGGTCCTGATAGAGCTTTAAGAAATCATAGCTCTGCATGAGCATGTAGTTAAACTCAATAAAGGACAGGCCCCGCTCCAGCCGGGTTTTGAAGCACTCGTAGGTGAGCATCTTATTGACCGAGAAATGCACCCCGATTTCCCGCAGAAAATCAATGTAGCGAAGCCCCATAAGCCAATCGGCATTGTTGAGCATCATGGCCTTGCCTTCGGAAAAGTCAATCAGGCGGCGCATTTGGGCCTTGAAACAGTCGGCATTGTGCTGGATGGTTTCAGGGGTCATCATCTTGCGCATGTCGGTCTTGCCGGTGGGGTCCCCTACCATGGCGGTTCCGCCGCCGAGAATGGCGATGGGCCGGTGTCCCGCCCGCTGCATATGCGCCATGACCATCATCTGCAGAAAATGGCCTACGTGCAGGCTGTCCGCCGTGGGGTCGAACCCGATGTAGAACGTCACCTGCTGGTTCTCCAGCAAATCGCGGATTTTCTCCTCATTGGTCATCTGGGCAATCATGCCTCTGGCTTTGAGCTCTTCAAAAACTCCCATGTTCGTTCCCTCCAACTGTAATTTGAAACAAAAAAAGCCCTCTGTTTCGGGCTTTTCCCAAAACAGAGGGCGAAAGATCTTTCGCGGTACCACCTCTATTTGCCGCTGCCTCACGGCAAACGGCCTCACGGAGTCATTCCTTTACAACAACTCCCGGCGCGGTAACGTACGCCACGCGGCAGCGCCTACCCACGAGACAAACCCCGTCCCGCTTCCGCGCCGCGGCTGCTGGGAGGTATCTTCACGTTCCGCGGGCCCCCTCGCACCAACCGGGGACTCTCTGCTTTGACCGCACTGGAAACGCTACTTCTTCCCGTCATCGCCATTGTCACCCATTTAAACACACTTTATCCCGTTTGTCAACCGCTTAAAGATCGTTTTGTACCAGGTCCTCAAAGCTTTCCCGCTTGACGACCACCCGGGATTCCCCGTCTTTCACAAATACCACCGGCGGACGGGGGATGCGGTTATAATTGGACGCCATGGAGTAGTTGTAAGCGCCGGTGGCCAGCACCGCCACAATGTCCCCCGGGGCGGGCTTTTGAATCTGCGCGTTTTCCTGAATCAGGTCCCCGCTTTCGCAGCAGCGCCCGGCGATGGTAGCCACATAATCCTTCGGGTCAGCCGCCCGGTTGGCCACCAGAACCTCGTAGCTAGACTTATACAGAGCGTACCGTGGATTGTCCACCATGCCGCCGTCAATGGAAACATAGTTGCGCACCCCGGCGATTTCCTTGACCGCCCCCACCGTATACAGGGTAATACCCGCAGGCGCCACAATGGAGCGGCCCGGCTCAATGAGCACAAAGGGCACCGGCAGGCCAAACTGGGCCGCCTTCTTTTTCACAACCGTCGAAACCCGCTGCATGTAGGCGGTATATTTCTGAGGCCGGTCCTCGTCGGTGTACTTGATGCCGAAGCCGCCGCCCAGGTTTAGTTCTTTGACTAAGAATCCGGTTTCATCGAAAATCTTCTTGATAAAGGTGAGCATCACGTCCGCCGCCAGCTCGAAGGGTTCAATCTCATGAATCTGCGAGCCGATGTGGCAGTGAAGCCCGGCTAAATTCACATTTTTGAAAGAAAGGGCTTCCCTGACCGCTTCCATGGCCTCGCCGTTTTCCAACGCAAGGCCGAACTTGGAGTCGATCTGCCCGGTGCGGATAAACGCATGGGTGTGCGCGTCAATGCCGGGCTTAATGCGGAAAAGAATGTCCACCACCTTGCCCTTTTCCTTTGCAAGCTTGTCGAGCACGGCAAGCTCGGTCAGGTTATCCACCACGATGCGGTGCACCCCTGCGTCCAGCGCCATGATGAGCTCTTCGCGAGTCTTATTATTTCCGTGGAAATAAATCCGGTCTGCCGGGAACCCGGCTTTGAGCGCCGTGTACAGCTCACCGCCGGACACCACGTCCGCCCCCAGGCCCTCAGACGCCACCACCCGGTAGATTTCCTTGCAGGAAAAGGCCTTGCTGGCGTAAAGGACCAGACCGTTGCCGTCGTAATACTCGTCGATGGACGCTTTGAACTGCCGGCAGTTCTGACGGATATTCCCCTCGTCCATAACGTACGCAGGCGTGCCGTATTTGGCGGCCAAAGCCACCGTATCGCACCCGCCGATGGTCAAATGTCCCTCCGGGCTGACCCCTAAGCAATCGGAAACAAACATGAATAACCCCTCCTAAACATTTGGAACACGAATCTTTAAACCGCTTGGGCCGCTTCGCTGAAAAGCCCGCGCAGTTCCTCCACGCCGTCCCCTTTGACGGCGGAAAATTCCACAATGGGAACCGAGCCGCAAAAGGCCAGGTCCTCTTCCAGCGAGGCCCGGCGCTGGGCCCGCTGGGTTTTGTTGAGCTTGTCGCACTTGGTGAGCACCACCAGAAAAGGCGCTCCTGTCTGCAGCAGATAGTCGAGCATGCCCAGATCGTCCGCTGTGGGCGGATGGCGCATGTCAATCAGCTGCACCACCAGCCGCAGAGGACGGCCAGCGTTAAAGTATCCTTCCACCAGCCCCGACCAACGCGCCTTCTCGCTCTGGGAGGACTTGGCGTAGCCGTAGCCCGGCAGGTCCACAAGCCGGGCGCCAGGCAGGGAATAAAAGTTGATGGTCACGGTTTTGCCCGGCGTGGCGCTGACTCGTGCCAGAGATTTGCGGTTGAGCACCTTGTTAATCAAGGAAGATTTGCCCACGTTGGAACGGCCGGAAAAGGCGATCTCCGGCGCGTTCGGTTGTGGCAATTGGTCGAGCCGGCCTGCGGCTGACTCAAAGGCGGCGGCATGAAAGGGTAACATGCGTCTACATTCCTCTCTCGGTCACCAGGCCTGCTCTTGTATGGGGCAGATCTGCAATGACCTCTGCAGTTGCCGGCTCCTTGGCCGGTTTGGACTTGGCCGGATGAATCGTCGGGCGGGAAACCAGTGCGTTTTTGAGCACCGTACCAAGCGTCTCGGCAGGGATAAAGCGGATGGCGCTTTTCACCTGCTCGGACACCTCTTCCAGATCCGGCTCATTCTCCGCAGGAATAATAACGGTCTTCATCCCATGGGTGAAAGCGGCCATGGTCTTTTCCTTAAGCCCCCCAATGGGAAGGACGCGGCCGCGCAGGGTGATTTCCCCAGTCATGGCCAGGTCCCCCTTTACCGGCGTATCCGTCAGGGCGGAAACCAGCGCCGTGGCGATGGTAATGCCGGCAGAAGGCCCGTCCTTCGGGATGGCGCCTTCGGGAACATGGATGTGAATGTCCTTATTCTTATAAAACTCATGGTCCACCTGCAGCTCGGACCAATGGGCCCGGATGTAGCTGACGGCGGCCCGGGCGGATTCCTTCATCACATCGCCCAGGGAACCGGTGAGCTCCAGCCTGCCGCTGCCGTCCAAAACAGCGACTTCCACCGGCATGGTTTCGCCGCCCACGGAGGTCCAGGCAAGGCCGTTGACTACGCCCACCTCGTCCTTATGGCGCACGTCCTCGGTCTTAAACTTCTGCGGGCCCAGCAGCTCGGCCGCTACCGCCTTGGACACTGAGACCGACTTGACCTCGCCCGACGCGATGCGCTTGGCGCACTTACGGCAGATAGAGGCGATGATGCGTTCCAAGGTACGCACGCCCGCTTCCCTGGTATACCCGTCGATCATCAGGTGTATCGCAGCGTCCTGCATCCGGCAAAGGCGGCTATTTAACCCGTGCTTTTTGAGCTGTTTGGGAATCAGGTGCTTTTTGGCGATGGCGAACTTTTCCTCATGGGTGTAGCTTCCCAGGGGAATGACCTCCATACGGTCGTAAAGAGGGGCCGGGATGGCCTGGGCATCGTTTGCAGTGGTGATAAAAAGAATGTTGCTCAGGTCAAAGGGAACTTCTATGTAGTGATCCCGGAAGGCGTAGTTCTGCTCCCCGTCGAGCACCTCCAGCAGCGCAGAGGTGGGGTCGCCCCGGTAATCGCTTCCAAGCTTATCCACCTCGTCTAAGAGGATCATGGCATTGTTGGACCCAGCTTGGCGCACCGCGTCGATGATTCGGCCGGGCATAGCGCCGATGTAGGTTTTCCGGTGACCTCGGATGTCCGACTCGTCGCGCACGCCGCCCAGGGATACCCGGGCGTATTTGCGGCCGGTAGCCTTGGCGATGGACCGGGCGATGGAGGTCTTCCCAACACCGGGCGGGCCTACCAGACAGAGAATCTGCCCGCCCACCCCTTGGGTAAGCTTTCGCACCGCCAGCAGCTCTAAAATGCGTTCTTTGACCTTTTCGAGGCCGTAATGATCCTTATCAAGCACCTTGCGGGCCGCGTCCAGGTCAAAGTTCTCTTTGGTCGCCTTGTTCCACGGAAGCTCCAGGCAGGTGTCCAGATAGGTGCGCACCACGGTGGCCTCATGGGAGCCGAAGGGCATTTTATAAAGCCGGTCGGCCTCTTTGAGGAGCTTATCAGCCACCTCGTCGTTCAAATGCAGCGCTTTGATCTTCTCTTTGTACTGCTCGGCCTCCTCCTGCGGGTTCTCCCCTTCCGAAAGCTCACTGGAGATGGCGCGCAGCTGCTCGCGCAGGTAGTATTCCCGCTGGTTTTTGTCGATCTGTTCGTGCACCTTTTCGTGGATCTGCCGCTCGACGCCCAGCACCTCGTTTTCCCTTCGAAGCAGCACAATCAGCTTTTCCAGCCGCTTAAAAGGATGGCGCTCCTCCAGGATGCTCTGCTTGTCCTCCAAGCGCAGCATGATGTTCGACGCGATGAAGTCCGCGGTATAACCGGGGTCCTGTGCGGCGATCACATTCATGATCACGTCCGGCGGCAGTTTGTTGGTCAGGTTTGCGTAGACGTCGAAGGCATCCTGCACTTCGGCGATCAGGGCGGAGGCATAGACCTCGTCCTGGGCTCTGCGGTCGGGCAGTTCCTCCACCTGGGCCAGGAAGAAAGGACGGTCACGGACCACCCGGTCCCATTTGGCGCGGAACAGGCCTTCCACCAGCACCCGCACGTTGTCGTTGGGCATGCGCAGAATCTGGCGGATTTTCGCCACTACGCCCACCTTATATAACTGGTTCTCAGAAGGGTCATCGACCCTGATATCCTGCTGGGACACGAGAAAAATTTTCTGCTCGTCCGCCATGGCGGCGTTGAGCGCCTCAATGGACTTTTTGCGCCCCACATCGAAATGCAGCATCATATCCGGGAAAAGGACAAGACCTCTGAGGGCCAGCATGGGCAGCTCGTAGATCAGGTCGTCGTTGTGCGTGGCTCTCATATTGTTACCTCCCTTGTCAAACCGGCGCGTATATGCGCCGAGTCGTATGCGAAAAAACATGCATCTGGTTCCTTGCTATCATAGCACAGGCTTCGCCCCGGTTCTTGAAAAATGTATGAATAACCAGAAAAACACCATTCAATTTGGTCGATTCGCCTTATTTCTATCGCCCGGGTTTGTCTGTCAGAATACTATACCATATTTGTATTGCTTTTTCAATCGGCCGCAGACGACTTTTTCTTCCAAGCACGCCGCAAATTTCCGCTTGCATGCAAAAAGCCCGCGCCGGGCAGCACGCCGGGCGCGGGCAAGCTTGGGTTTCGTTTAAGAGGCCGAATCCTTGCGGGGTTTGGTCTTCGCCGGGATTTTCAACCGCATGGGCTTTTTGTTGGGATCGCGCAGCAGCGTCGGCTCCGCCTTGCCCCTGACGCAGTCGGCCGTAATGATGACCTTTTCCACCGTCGGGTCGGAGGGGACGTTGAACATCACGTCGGACAGCACCCCTTCCATGATGGAACGCAGGGCGCGCACGCCGGTTTTGAGCTCCATGGCCTTTTCGGCCACCGCTTCCAGCGCGTCCTTCTCGAACGTAAGCGTTACCCCGTCGTACTCGAGCATCCGGGTATACTGCTTTAAGATGGCGTTTCGCGGTTCGGAAAGGATGCGCACGATGGTTTCCTTATCCAGCGCGTCGAGAGCGGTGATAACCGGTACGCGGCCCACCAGCTCCGGAATGACACCGAATTTCACCAGGTCCTGCGGGATGACGCTCTTTAAAAGCGCCGCCGAGCTTACTTCCTTTTTGCTCACCACGTTTGCGCCAAAGCCCATGGCCGCCGAATGCACCCGCTTTTCGATGACCTTTTCCAGGCCGTCGAACGCGCCGCCGCAGATAAAGAGAATATTCTTCGTGTCGATCTGAATGAATTCCTGCTGGGGATGCTTGCGCCCGCCCATGGGAGGAACGTTGGACACCGTGCCCTCCAGGATTTTCAAAAGCGCCTGCTGCACCCCTTCGCCGGACACGTCCCGGGTAATGGAAGGGTTTTCCGACTTGCGGGCGATCTTATCGAATTCGTCGATATAAATAATGCCACGCTCGGCCTTGTCAATGTCGTAATCCGCCGCCTGAATCAGCCGCAGAAGGATATTCTCCACGTCCTCGCCCACGTAGCCGGCCTCCGTTAAGGTGGTGGCGTCCGCAATGGCAAAGGGAACGTTTAGAATATTCGCC
The DNA here is from genome assembly GCA_018364155.1 of Clostridiales bacterium. GTDB lineage: Bacteria > Bacillota > Clostridia > Oscillospirales > Acutalibacteraceae > Solibaculum_A. Next base: position 32,562 of record JAGZMM010000001.1, on the reverse strand, counting down.
AGAGTCTGGGCCAGCAAGGTCTTTCCCACGCCAGTGGGGCCCAGCAGCAGGACGTTGGATTTTTGCAGCTGAACCTCGTCTGCGCCGCCGCTATTGAAGAAGATGCGCTTATAGTGATTGTATACCGCCACCGACAGCGTCACCTTCGCCTCGTCTTGCCCGATGACGTATTCGTCAAGCAGGTCCTTGATTTCCCGTGGCTTTAACAGCACCGGCGGGTTTTCCACCGCCGTGCTTCTGCGGGACGGAAGGTCCCCGTCCTCCAAAATGTCCTGGCACAGGTCCACACACTCGTTGCAGATGTATACGCCGGGACCGGCGATCAGCCTTTTTACCTCGTCCTGCGACTTGCCGCAAAAAGAGCAGCGCAGGATTCTCTCGTCGTTCTTAGGCATCCGAACACCTTTCTCCCCTCATAAAGATCCAGGGATGTTATCGTTTGGAAATGACCTTGTCCACCAAGCCGTAGGCAGCCGCCTGTTCGGCGGTCATGAAGTTGTCGCGCTCGGTGTCCAGCTTGATGGTTTCCAGGGGCTGGCCGGTCATCTCCGCAAGCATCCGATTCATCCGGTCCTTGATGCGGATGATGTGCTCGGCGTGAATCTGCACGTCGGTGGCCTGACCCTGGGCGCCGCCCAAAGGCTGGTGAATCATGATCTCGCTGTTGGGAAGGGCATAGCGCTTGCCTTTGGCGCCTGCCGCCAGCAAAAACGCACCCATGCTGGCCGCCATACCAATGCAGATGGTGGAAACGTCGCACTTGATGTACTGCATGGTATCGTAAATGGCCATACCGGAGGTAATGGAACCGCCGGGGCTGTTGATATACAGATCAATGTCCTTATCCGGGTCCTGGCCCTCCAGGTAGAGAAGCTGGGCGACCACAAGGCTTGCGGTCACGTCGTTGACTTCGTCGGAGAGCATGATGATGCGGTCGTTGAGCAGGCGGGAAAAAATGTCGTAGCTGCGCTCGCCCCGGCTAGTCTGCTCGACCACATATGGCACTAAACTCATGATGAATCCTCCCATTCGGTATTGAAATACGAACGCACAGCAGTATGCCGAGTATAGCATACTGCTGCGCCTGTAACACTTTCCTTTATCCTACCAGAGGACAGGCGGACTTTTTGTAGTATTCACGCCTGCAATCGGGTTTAATCAAAAAATTATTCTGCTGCCTCTTCGGTCTCTTCGTCCTCCGCGGGTTCTTCCTCCTTGTACTCGCCCTCGGTGATCTCGGCATTGTCCTTAACAAGCTGCACCGCTTTTTCCACCGCCAGATCCATCTTCAGGTCTTTTTCCGGGATGGCGTTCTTAACCTTGTCAAAGTCGATGTGGTAATTCTCCGCCATCTTCTTATACTCGGCTTCCAGCTCTTCCTCAGTAGCCTGCAGGTTCTCCATCGCTGCGATCTTCTCCAGGGCCAGACGCACCTTTACCTGACGCTCGGCTACGTCACGGAAGGTTTTGCGGAAGCTTTCCATGTCCATGCCGGTATACTGCAGATAGGTGTTCAAGTCCAGGCCGCTGCTCTGCAGGCGGTAGGCAAAGTCGTTCACATCCTGGTCGATGCGGCGCTCGTACATGGCCTCGGGGACCTCTGCCGTCATGCGCTCGATGAGCTGGTCGATCAGCTGGTTTTCCACCAGGTCATCAGCGGACTTGTTGGCCTTCTCTTCCAGCTTGGTCTTCACATCGGCCTTGAGCTCGTCGAGGGTGTCGTACTCGCTGACGTCCTTTGCGAACTCATCGTCCAGCTCAGGCAGCTCGCGGGTCTTCACCTCATGGACCTTTACCTTAAAGATGGCTTCCTTGCCGGCCAGATCCTTAGCATGGTAGTCCTCCGGGAAGGTCACGTCCACATCGAATTCATCGTTCGCATTATGGCCCATCACCTGCTCCTCAAAGCCGGGGATGAACTGGCCCGAACCCAGCACCAGCGCATGGTCCTCTCCCTTGCCGCCTTCAAATGCGACGCCGTCCACAAAGCCTTCAAAGTCAATGACCGCCGTGTCACCCTCCTGGGCGGGACGGTCTTCCACGGTAACGATGCGGCCGTTTCTCTCCTGCAGACGAGTAAGCTCCGCGTCCACATCCGCATCGGTCACCGGCTTGACCGCACGGGTGGCCTTGAGGCCCTTATATTCGGAAACCTCCACCTCGGGCTTGGTGGTAACCTTCGACTTAAACACAACGCCTTCCTTGCCGACGCTGACCACTTCCGTGTCAATTTTATCCTCCACCAGGTCAAGGCCGGATTCCTCTACCGCCGCCTCAAGAGCCTGGGGATACAGGTCGTTTACCGCATCCTCATAGAAGAAATTCTCGCCGTACACCTTCTCGATGAAAGCGCGGGGAGCCTTGCCCTTGCGGAAGCCCGGAATGGAAATCTTCGACGCGTTCTTGCGAAACGCCTTCGAAACAGCTTCCTCAAAGCTCTCGGCGCTGACCTCGATTTCCAGCTCATAGCGGTTGGTATCCACCTTGTTGACTGCTTTCAGACTCATTTTATTTCCTCCTACTTTTTAATACGTCAAATTTTCCCCTTATTATAGCACACTGTCTTTTACATTGCCATCGCTTTTCTTCACTTTCTGCAAAAGGCTGAAAATTGGTCCCTTTTGTCCCGGTTCCTCCGGTGATTTTGCGTCAAAATGCCGGTGTTCTCTCCACCAGCACCGGGCGAAAGCCCAGATAGTCGCAGGAAATCAGGCGAAAATCCATCCCGCCATACGCTCCTGTCACCGCCCGGCGGGAACCGGGACCGTGAATGTGCCCGTAATAGACCCGGCGAATCTCATGTTCCCGCAAAACCTCCATGATCTCTTCACACACCTCGTCCCCGTAAAGAGGCGGATAGTGGAGGAACACCACCGGCATAAGCCCGGTCTTTTTCGCTTCTTCTATGGACAAGCGCAGCCGTCCCGCTTCCCGCAGAAGGATTTTGCGATCCTCGGTTTTGGCCGCGTCAAAAAACCAACCTCTCGTCCCGCAGACGGCCACCCCGTCCACAGCAAAGGCGTTATTGAACAAAATTTCAATGGAATCAAACCCGCACTCGGCCAAAAACGTGTCCATTTTCCGCTTGGTGCACCACCAGTAATCATGGTTTCCCTTGCCCACGAGTTTTTTTCCCGGCAAGGCGTGCAGAAAGGCAAAGTCTTCTTTGGCTTCCTGCAAACTCATTGCCCAGGAAATATCTCCGGGAATGACCACGGTGTCGTCGGGGCCGACGAGCTTTCTCCAGTTTTCTTCCAGCCTCTCCACATAATTGTCCCAGCCCTTGAAGACATCCATGGGTTTATCGGTCCCGAAGGACAAGTGTAGATCAGCAATTGCAAATAACGACATATATGCATCCTTATCTCAAACGCCCCGCTGTGCATAATGGGACGCATTCTCGCAAAAATAAATACGGGCAGCCAAAAAGAGCCCGCAGCTACAACAAAAACCAAGGGAGGCGCTTACCATGAGCGAACAAAGACCCATCCAGCCTGCCAACTGCATCAAAGGCATCGAATGCAGCGTGAAAAACTGCGCCTACCACGACGGGAAGAAGTACTGCTGCGCCGATCACATCAACGTCGGCCCTTCCTTCGCGGTCAGCTCCAACGACACCATCTGCGCCACCTTCAAGCGCAAATAGGCAACCGGAAAGCGGGGGCGGCGGACGATTTTCACCGCCGCTCCCGCCGTGAACGGGTTTTTAGGATATCCCCAGCATGGAGAGGACCACCTGCTCCATGGTATCCTTGGTGCACACCTCTTCAAACCGTACGGCCTTGTCCTTGAGGGAGGCGAGAGCTGCAGGGGCCTCCAGCTTCGTACATCTCGAAAGCTCCGCCACCTTCGCAAACTCGTCCATTCCCGACACATCCTCCTTCGCCACCGCGTCTAAGACGCTGGCGGAGAACTTGAAGGGGCTGGCCGTGGATGCAATCACCGCCGGGGTCTTGTCCCCCGTGTGGGCTACATACTGCTCATAGACATGCAGTGCCACCGCCGTGTGGGTGTCGCACAAATACCCGCGGCTTTGGAAGGTTTCCCCGATGGTTTCCTTGGTGGCCGTATCGTCGCAGAAGCCCGCGCAGAAAAGAGAATTGAGCTTTTCTTTGATGGCGTCGTCCACCTCATATCGCCCGGTTTTCGCAAGGCTCTCCATGTAGCCGCGGATTTTCTTATCGTCCCGGCCGGACAGATGGTAAAGCAGCCGTTCCAGGTTGCTGGAAATAAGAATGTCCATAGACGGAGACACAGTGGTAAAGAAGGGGCGGTTGCGGTCGTACACGCCGGTTTTCAAAAAATCGGTGAGCACATTGTTGGAATTGGACGCGCAGATGAGCTTTGCCACCGGCAGACCCATGGATTTCGCGTAATAAGCTGCTAAGATATTGCCGAAGTTCCCAGTGGGGACCACGATGTTGATGGGATCGCCTAACGTTACCTTGCCTTCCTTGACAAGGTCGCAGTAGGCGGAAATATAATAGACGATCTGAGGTGCCAGGCGGCCCCAGTTGATGGAATTGGCGCTGGAAAAGAGCATACCGTGTTCTTTGAGCTTCTTTGCCACCGCTTCGTCGGTAAAGATGGCTTTCACACCGGTCTGGGCGTCGTCAAAGTTCCCCTTGATGGCGCACACCCCCACGTTGCCGCCTTCCTGGGTGGTCATCTGCAGCTTCTGCATGGGGCTGACTCCGTCCTGGGGATAGAACACCAGAATTTTCGTCCCATCGACATCCTTAAAGCCTTCCAGTGCCGCCTTGCCCGTGTCGCCAGAGGTGGCGACCAGGATAACGATGGTCTTATCCCCCACCGTTTTCTTGGAAGCGGTGGTTAGCAGGAAGGGAAGCATTTGCAGAGCCATGTCCTTAAACGCGCAGGTGGGCCCGTGCCACAGCTCGAGCATATAGACGCCCGGGGCGATCTCCGCCAGCGGGGCGACGCTTTCGTCGTCAAACTTACCCGGCGCATAGGCGCCCGATACGCAAGCGTCCAGCTCTTCCTTCGTAAAATCAGTCAAGAACTTTGCAAGTACTGCCTTTGCCCGCTCCACATAAGAAAGGGGAAGCAGGGCCTTTATTTCTTCGTTTGTCAGCTCCGGGATACTCTGGGGAACGAACAAGCCGCCGTCCGCCGAGATCCCCTGGGTAATGGCCTGGGCCGAGGATACCGCTACGCCGCTGTCACGCGTGCTTTGATACATCAATGAAAATCACTCCAAATTATCCGATTGCGGCGCCGGGCCGTCACATCCTCCCGGCAAAACCAATGCCATTATTCTAGTACACATCCGCCGTTATGTCAAAGCCCTGTCGAAAAAATGTGCGGCGTTTTGATAAAAAATCCGGTTTACCAGGGTTTGGGGATAACGGTGGAACAAAAGCCGTTCATAGAGCCGGGGCAGAGCGCTTACATCCGGCAGGCAGGAGGGCATTTCGGCCCCGTCGAAATCGGTGCCGATGCACACGACCTCTTCCCCGCCTAAGGAAAGAAAATGGTCGATATGGCGCACGATGATGTCCAGGCTTGCGTCCTTTTCCCCATTGAGAAATAAGGGATACAGGTTGATGCCCACCAGGCCGCCCCGGCCGGCAATGGCCAGAAACTGGCGGTCAGTCAGGTTGCGGGGATGGTCGAAAACCGCCTTGGAATTGGAATGAGAGGCCACATAAGGCCTATGGCTGACTTCCTCCACGTCCCAGAACCCGTGCTCGGCGATGTGGGAAACGTCCACCACCATCCCTAAGCGCTCGCACCTGCGCACCGCCCGGCGGCCCAGCGCGGTCAGGCCTCCCGCATAGGGGACCTGCACCCCGTCGGCAAACTCGGTTTTGCCGTTCCAGGTCAGGGTCATCATCCGCACCCCGGCTTTGTAGAGGGCGTCGATGCCGTCTACCCGGCCGCCGGCTGCCGCGCTTCCTTCCACCGACAGGATAGCTGCGCATTTTCCCTGTTCTTCCGCTTCGCAAAGCTCCTTTGCCGTGCGGCACAGGCTGATTTTATCCGCGTGTCTTGTAAGCTGCTCGTCCAGATAGGCCCGGCACCGCTGAAAATGCTCCACTGCCGCCTCGCCCCGCAGCTCGTCCGGCATCCACACGGCGAAAAACTGCCGCCAGCCATCAAAGCCCGCGCCCTTGTTTAAGGACAATTGCAGGTCATTTTCCAACAGGTCCTTCCCCTGTTTGCAGCATTCATAGAGGGTATCGCAGTGAAGGTCAAAAAGCTTCATGAGGTTTCGTCTCCTTTGCCGTGAAACACGGCATTTGATGGAACGCACCGGCAACCCTAGGGGAATCGACAAAGGCATTCGGCCGGCAAAACCAAATACGGTACTGCCAATCGAATGCCTTTGCGCCGATTTATACCGTCCCCTCCAGCCAAAAAGCGTTCTCTATATGATGTATGGAGAAAACGGCGAATTCATTCCTATTTTCCGTAATAATTTCCACCACGTCGAACCGGGGCTGGAGACGGCTGGGATTTTCCTGGAGATACAGCAGAGCGGTTTTGATAAGACGCCGCCGCTTGGCGGGCGTAACCCACTCGCAGGGGGCGGCGATGGCGTCCTGATTGCGGGTCTTGACCTCTATAAAAGCCAGAACCTGGTCCTTCTGGGCAATCAGATCAATTTCCCCGTACCGGCTGTGGTAATTACGGAAAACTAGACGATAGCCCCTCTCCAAAAGCCAACGCGCAGCGTAGTCTTCCCCCATCCGCCCGGTTTCTAAAGCGGTCATCGCGTAGTCCCTTTGGCCAGGATCTTCGTTAGGAAGGTTTTGCGGTGTATGTCACTCGGGCCGTAGGCAAGAATCCGCTCCCGGTGAAGCGCGGTGCCGTAGCCTTTATGCTTCTCGAACCGGTAAAGAGGATAGTCCTTCGCAAGATCCTTCATCAGCCGGTCCCGGCTGACCTTTGCCAGAATAGACGCTGCGGCAACCGATAAAGAGAGAGTATCCCCCTTTTCCAGAGTACGCACCGGCAGGTCAATCCCCTTGGGAGCCTGATTTCCGTCCACCAGCAACACGTCCGGCTTTTGGGGCAGCTGCTCTACCGCCCGTTTCATAGCAAGGAAGGTGGCGTTTAAGATATTGAGCTCGTCGATTTCCTGCACACTGGCCGACCCGATGCCAAAAGCCTTCGCCTTTTCGCAGATCACGTCAAAGAGCTGCTCTCTCTTTTTCTCCGAAAGCTTTTTGGAATCGTTGACCCCGTCGATCACGACGCCTTCTTCCAATATGACGCAGGCCGCGAATACCGGGCCTGCCAGCGGACCCCGGCCTGCCTCATCCACTCCGCCGATCAGGCGATAGCCCTCTTCGCGCAGGCTTTTTTCATATAAGAGCCAGTCTATGGGCTCGGTTGCTTTCTTCATAGACTGCCCTCCGGGCGCTCTAAGCTGATGCGTCCCAGTTTTCCGCCGCGAAACTCGTCGAGCACCGTGGCCGCGGCCCGCTCGGTATCCAGCTCGCCGCCGGAAATGAGCATGCCCCGCTTCTTAGCCACCGCGTACAACAGCTCGTGCCCCGCCATGTCTTCCATCCCGGTAAGCGAATACCGCTCGGCCAGCCGGTCGGGATACTGGTCCCGCAGCCAGAGAAGCAGCCGGCAGGCGAGGCCTTCGGTGTCTACCACGTCGTCCTTGACCGCGCCCGTAAAAGCCAGCCGTTCTCCCACCGCCGGGTCGTCAAACTTCGGCCACAGCACACCCGGCGTGTCCAGCAGCTCGCCTCCCTTTCCAATGGAAAACCACTGGTTTCCCCGCGTTACACCCGGGCGGTCTGCCACCTTGGCCTTGCCGCCCTTGGCTAGGCGGTTGATCAAGGAGGACTTTCCCACGTTGGGAATGCCCACCACCATAATCCGGATGGGGCGAGAACCCATACCCTTTCGTTCCCAAGCGGCAATCTTGTCTTTGAGCACCTGCCGGGCCAAAGGAAGCACGCCACTCAGCCCCTTGCCGCTCTTGCAGTCCACCGCGATGGCGGGAATCCCTTCTTTGGCAAAGGCCGCGATCCACTGGCGGGTCACCGCCTCATCCGCCGTGTCGCTTTTATTGAGCAACACAATGCGGGGCTTCTGCCCCACAATGGAGCGAAGTTCTGGGTTGCGGCTGGCCATGGGAACCCGCGCGTCAAGAAGCTCTGCCACCAAATCCACAAGCGGCAGGGCTTCCTTGATTTTTCGTCTGGTTTTGGCCATGTGGCCCGGAAACCACTGGACCGACGTGATCTCTTCCATCTTTCCCTTTCCTTTCTCTGCGTCGTTTGCCCGTACCGGGTTTTGCTTTTCCGTGTGCGCAACGTTATCCAATAGGGCCGATCGCGTCAAAGGGATAAAAGCGGAAGATGGCCTTTCCAAGCAGGTATTTGTTCTCCACAAAGCCGATGTCCCGGCTGTCGGAGGAATTGTTGCGGTTGTCGCCCAAAACAAAGACGCAGTCCTCCGGTACCTGCACCGGGTACTCGAACCCATAGGTGCCCTTTTTGCTCTTTTTGATCCGCTCATTGATGTACGGCTCGTCCAATTCCACCCCGTCCACCGACACCGTTCCCTTGTCAAAGTCGATGAACACCGTTTGCCCCTCGGTGGCGATGACCCGCTTGATCAGCGGCTTATGGTGAATGGTAGGCTTCGTGATGACCACCACATCCCCCTGGGACGGCTGGTAAAACAGGCTTTGGATCATGACCCGGTCGCCGTTGTGCAAGGTTGGGACCATTGAGGTGCCGTCCACCAAAACCAGCTTGAAAACAAAGCTGAATACCACGATGACAAGGGTGACGGAAAACACAATGGCTTCCAGCCATTCGTTTACATCCGCATAACGATCGCGTTTTTTCGGCACGGTCGAAATCGAGCCGTCGTCGAGCACCTCGTCATAATTGAGTTCCAATCCATCGGTCATGCTTGTTTCCCTCCATTTACGGCGCACAAGGCTCTGCCAAAAGGCAAACCGGCGCCGTGCTCCTGCGCTACAAGGGAGAGCGTACTCTCCGTTTCTCTTCATAATACCAAAAAAATCGGAAAATTTTGTGAACAAAATAGGAAATTCGCAAAGGAATAAACAGGAAAAAGGGACGGCTGGGAGGAAATCCCCCCAAACCGTCCCATTCTTTGCTCCATTAGCCGAGACGTTCTTTGACCTTTGCAGCCTTACCCACGCGGTCACGCAGGTAGTAGAGCTTGCTTCTGCGCACGCGGCCGTGACGGATCACGTCCACCCCTTCCACATTGGGCGAGTGAAGCGGGAACACGCGCTCCACGCCGACGCCGTAAGAAACGCGGCGCACGGTGAAGGTTTCGGAAACACCGCTGCCCTTCTTGGCAATGACGGTTCCCTCAAAGTTCTGAATACGCTCCCGCTCGCCTTCACGAATCTTCACGTGAACGCGCACCGTGTCGCCAATGGCGATGACCGGCGGGGTTTCCTTCAGGCTCTCTGCTGCGATGGCTTTCAAAGCATCCATGGATCAAATCCTCCTTAAAATTCAGACATTCGTACCCTTTCTTTGCGAAAAAGCAGAGGACTGTCCGCTTCAATGTCACGGGATTACCGGGCATGAACCCCAATCGACGAACGTCGACGGTAAACCAGATACTAGAATATACTAGCACAAATTCTGCCTGCCTGCAAGCCCTTTTTCCGATTTTATCGGGACGATACCGCGTTTAGGCTACCGGGCCGAAGGTATTGATCACCTTGTCCAGGTCGGCCTTGGCTTTCTCTGCGTTGTCGGTAAAGCCCCAGCTGACTAAGCACGGCACCGATTCGCCGTAATCCAGGATGGTAATCCAATAGGTGGTATCCTCCCCGCCCGTCTGGCCGCTGACCCAGGTCTGATAGCCGCTGTAGCCGTTGACCGTTACCTCCTCTGGACCTCCCAGCGTAAAGTCGGAAACCTGGTTGGCGAAATAGGAGGTAAAGGTCTCCAGGTACTCTTTAAGGGAAAGATTACCCCTGGATTCAGCGGAAACCTCCGAAAGCATTACAAACCGGTTGCCCGCTTTGTTCCCCGTCGAAAGGAGAACCTCATCTCCCGCTTCCTCTATCCGGTCGCTCCAGGATTCGGGCACCGTCATCTGGTACTTGCCGTCGCTACTTTTGATGGCCTTTTCTCCTTCGGAACAGCTGCACAGCACGGCGGTCAGCAGCATAAGCAGCAGTGCCAACGCTGTGATTCGTTTGGTCTTGTTCATGGAATTTCCCTCGTTTCTTTCTATTTGGAGCATAAGGCAGCCGCCTTTTGCGCCCCGTTCTCTTCTTGCGAACCCTTCCTCATCAGCCGAACCGACCGATAAAATCCGTGGTGGATACATCGCCGAGCGGCAGCTTCACCGGCTGGTGCCGGGCGGCCGACAGATAGACGGCCAACACCATTTCCAGCGCCCGCCGGCCAGCGTACGCGTCTACATAGGGCTTCGTATGGGTCTTAAGCGCCCGGATCATGTCCGCGTACAAGGACACGTGGCCAAAGCCATAAACGTTGCTTGGGTCCTCCACGCTTTCCTCGCAGATTTTCTCCACATCCTCGTCCTTGTCACCAAACCTCCACTGCTCCAGGCGGTTGACACAGATTCCGCCCGCCTTGACCGTTCCCTTTTCCCCAAAGACGCTCAGCGTTTCCTCAAAGTCTTGCTCAAAGATATCCGTGGTCCCCTCAATGATACCGTAGGCGCCGTTTTTGAACTTGACGACCGCTACCCCCAGGTCCTCCGCCTGAATGTAGCCGTGAACCAGATTATCGGTGTAAGCGAAGACCTCGTCCACCTCGTCCCCCATCATCCAGCGCAGCAAATCGATGCCGTGGATGCACTGGTTCATCAAAGCGCCCCCGTCCAGCTCCCAGGTGCCCCGCCAGTCGCCTTCCTTGTAGTACGCCTCTCCCCGGTGCCAGCGCACCTGAATGGCGCCGTACAAAAGCTTGCCGAACCGGCCTTCTTCCAGGGCCTGGCGGGTTCTTGCAATCGCCTTGTTAAACCGGTTCTGATGGCAGCAGCAGACAGTAACCCCTTTTCGCTCAGCCGCTTCGATGATCCGGTCGGCGTCCTGTAAAGACAGGGCGATGGGCTTTTCAATGAACACGTGAACCCCTGCCTCGATGCAGTCGAGCGCGACGGCCGCGTGATACCCGCTTTCGGTGGTGACGGCCGCTACGTCCGGGCGCTCCACCCGAAGCATTTCCTTATAATCGGAGTAGCACCGGATGCCTTCAGCCTCCCTGCCCAGGGACTTGAGCAGGTTCTCCGCCTTGCCCGGTACCACCTCGCAGACAGCGGCAACCTTTATGTCCTCTTTGTAGCACAAAGCCGCCCTGAGATGGGTCGAGGCAATGCGCCCGCATCCGATGAGCACGTACTTAATCGGATCCATTTTTCCACGTCTCCTATAATAATGGTTTTTGTTTTTATGCAAAGAGCTGCATCTGCGCGTTGCAAAAACGCAGGCGCACCGTCTTGACGATCTTCACCGGCTGCCCGCAGGCCGCTGTCACCGCCTGGGCCAGCAGGGACGGGTTGATGCTCAAAGATGAGCCGCATGGCAGCGTCACCTTCACAAGGCACCGTTCTCCCTGTCTCTCCACCGACAGTCCTTGCAGATGGGGCCGGATGTCCACTTCCTTGACGCCCGACTTGGTCTTTTTCTCTACCGGCAGCGCGTCCCTTCCTAAGGCCTCCCGAACCAAAGCGGTCGTATCGCCGTCCATCGCTTCCATTGTCAGCTCGTAATCGGCAAAGGCGATTTCCTTGGCCTTCTCTGCGGGCTCGGTCACGCCGGTCACCACAAGCCCTTGAGGCAGGCAACGGTTTAACCGCTCTTTTACCTCTTCGAGCGGCATATCCTCCACCAGACGCAGATCCATCGCTTCCCGCAGGCCGTGCACTCCCAGAGAAAGGGGGAGCGGAAAGGTCAGGTAGGGATGGGGATGAAATCCTTCCGTGTACCAGATGGGAAGCTTCGCCCGCCGGACCGCCCGGGCCATGCACCGGTTTAAATCCAGATGGGAAATGTAGATGGCGGCGCCGGTCTTCTCAAACCACACCCGAATCGGCTTTTGCAAAGCAGGCACCTCCTATCAGACGGTTGGCCCCGCAGCCGCTGCAATGGTCGCGGCAGTGAGGCGTGACGGTACTTTCCTGGGCCTTCTTCCATTCCCGGATGAGAAACGCCTTGTCCACCCCAAAGTCCAGGTGGTCCCAGGGAAGCACCTCGTCGAGAGCACGGCGGCGGTTTGCATAGAAGGCGGGGTCAATCCCGCATTCCCGGAAGGCCTCCATCCACTTGTCAAACAAAAACTGGTCATCCCAGCCGTCAAACTTGCAGCCCTTCTCCCAGGCAAGCTTCATCACCTTGCAAAGCTTTCGGTCCCCTCTGGCGAACACCGCCTCTAAGAAGCTGGTCATGGACTCGTGCCATTTGCACTGCACCTTGCGGGTAGTCAGCGAATCACGCAGGTGCTGCTGCTTTTGGCGGAGTGTCTCCATGGTGTCCTGCGGTTCCCACTGAAAAGGGGTGAAGGGCTTTGGAACAAAGGAAGAAAGGGAAATGTTCACCGCCACCGATTTGCCCTTGGGCTTGTTGGGGTTGCGGTAATAAAGGTTGACAATCTGCTGCCCGAGCTTCGCGATGCCCTCGATGTCCTCCATGGTTTCCGTGGGCAGGCCGATCATAAAATAGAGCTTGACCGCCATATAGCCCCCGTCAAAGGCGGTGTTGCAGGTGCGCAGGATTTCCTCCTCCGACACGTTTTTATTGATGGCGTCGCGCAGCCGCTGCGTCCCCGCCTCGGGTGCAAAGGTCAGGCCGGTTTTGCGGACCCGGCTGATCTTTTCCATAAGCGCAGGAGAAAAGTTATCCACCCGCAAGGACGGCAGGGAAAGGCTGACCATCTCCTGCTCGGTATAGTCGAGCAGGTCATCGAGCAGCTCTGGCAAGCCGGTATAGTCGCTGGTGGACAGAGAGGTGAGCGAAATCTCGTCGTAACCGGTGCTTTCGCACAGCGCCCGGCTCTCCTTACAGACGGTATCAGGAGATTTTTCCCGCACCGGGCGGTACAAAAAGCCCGCCTGGCAGAACCGGCATCCTCGGATGCAGCCGCGAAACACCTCGGTCATCGCCCGGTCGTGGACAATGTCCAGAAAAGGCACCACAAAGGTGTCCGGATAATATGCCTTGTCCAAGTCCTTAACGATGCGTTTGGTTACCTTTTCGGGCGCACCTTCCTTCGGCGTCACCGCTTCAATGGTCCCGTCGGGCTGATAGCGAACCTCGTATAGAGAAGGCACGTACACCCCGGGAATCTGAGACGCCGCCTTGAGAAAATCTTTTTTCGAGCCGCCCTTTTTCTTATAGTCCCGGTAAAGCTCGGCTAGCTCTAAGTTGACCTCTTCCCCTTCGCCCAGGATAAACAGATCCACAAATTCAGCCAAGGGTTCCGGGTTGCAAGCGCAGGGGCCGCCCGCGACGACGATGGGCGAAAGCCCCTCTCGCTGGGCCGCCAGTACCGGCAGACCCGCTAAATCCAGCATGTTAAGCACGTTGGTAAAGCTCAGCTCATACTGCAGGGTAAAGCCGATAAAATCAAAGTCCCTTATGGGATCGCCGCTTTCCAGGCCATAGAGCAGGATGCCGTTTTGACGCATCTTTTCCTCCATGTCCGTCCACGGGGCGAACACCCGCTCGCACCAGATAGTATCCTGGGCGTTATAAAGCCCATATAGGATTTTCATCCCTAAGTGGGACATGCCCACCTCATAGGTGTCCGGAAAACAGAAGGCAAACCGCACGTCCACAGCATTTTTGTCCTTGACGACGCTGTTCAGTTCCCCTCCGGTGTATCTTCCAGGCTTCTGGACCTCCATGAGTATCGATTCCAGCACAGGATTCATTCCATTCTTCTCCCGTTTCGTTGCATTTCTGGCTTTTTCGCCTTGAAGTTTTATTATACTGTACTTTCCTCCACAATGCAACGCAATTGTGCAGGTTCGCTCCGGGCAATCACCGCAAAAAAAGCCGCCCTCGTTTTCGGCCCCACGTTCAGAAAAGACCTTGTAAAGCAAGGAGCGGACGGGATTTGTTCCCGTCCGCTCCTTGCTTTTTTATTCCGTGTTGGTCAGCAGCATGGCGATGAGATAGAGGCTGGTAAAAAGCAGGGTAAAATTATACCGGCTGCGAAGAAGCAGAACAAAACCAAACAGAGCGGTCATCGTCAGCACAGCAAAGGAAATGACATGAAGCAGCCGTCTGGCTCGGTCCTCTCCCAGGGGTAGGCTGAAAAAGTCAAATAGAATTTGTCCTCCATCCAGAGGCAGGACCGGAAGCAGGTTATAAATCCCGATGGCAAGCGAAGAACAGGCGGGAAGCAGAAAGCCGGGATTCTGGGTCCACAGCAGCAAAAGCCAGCAAAGAAAAAAGCTGCCCAGATTGACCAAGGGACCTGCGGCCGCCACCAGCATATCCTTCAAGTAGCTCTGTTTCCCCTTGCGCACCCAGGTCATCCGCATCCCGAAAGGGGTCAGGGCGATGGCTTCGGGCGGGTCTTTGAGGGCAAAAAGGGCCGCCACGTGTCCGAGCTCGTGCACGCAGGCCGCTGCTATCGCCCAGGCCGCCACGCCGCTCGAATCGAGCAGGAGCATCACCGTCACCGACGCCAAAAACAGCACGCTGACCTCCACCCGCACGCCCAGCAGCCTAAGCGACATCGTACCCGAACCGGTCAAGGGCGTAAAGCGGATCCATCTTTACCCCGTCGATGGCTAGCTCGATGTGTAAATGGGGGCCGGTGGAGTCGCCGGTGGAGCCTACCAGCGCGATGGTCTCCCCCGCCCGGACGTAGGCGCCGTCTGCGGTGGTAATTTTGCTGCAATGGGCGTAAAGGGTTTCCACGCCGCTGCCGTGGCTGACGATAACAAAATTGCCGGACTTGTCGTTATAGCCCTGCTTTGCGACAATGCCCGGCAATACGCTTGCGATGGGAGTTCCTTCCGCCGTCGCCAGGTCCAAACCGGTATGGAAGCCCTCCTCACCGGTGATGGGATGGGTGCGGTAGTCGAAGGTGGAAGTGATGGTCGCTGTCTGCAACGGCGGCGACAAGGGAGCAGTCAGAAAATATGGGGCAAAGGAGGTCTTCTCCGGCGGCAGCTTCGCCCCATTTCCAAATAGCCCGGTCAAAATGTCCTCCCCGCCGGCACCCAGGTGCACACCGGTGGGCGTCAGGTCGCCGGGCGCGCTTACCTCCCCGTCGTTCCCGCCCTCCGCTGAGGACGTCCCGTCCTGGGACGGCGCAGAGGAGACGGGTGCCTGGGAGGACGGGGCGCTGGAGGGAGAGGAAGAAGCACCCGAAGAGGTGCCGGAGGTTTTATCCGAGCCGGATACATCCGAGCTCCCAGAGGAGGCACCCTGCGACGGCTGGAAGGAGAAGGCTTCCTGAATGGAGTGAATGGGTTCCACAAAGAAAGCCAGCACCGCGTACCGGTCGGCCATTTCCTCCACCTGGGCCCACGCCTCCTCAAACGTCACCTGTTTGGACATGGCGTCCACATACTGCTCCTGCAGCTCGAAAAATGCCCCGTTTCCTGACAGCTTGAACAAAAACGCCGCCAGCACCAACACTGCGCAGACGCTGACCTGGGCGAGCAGCGTAATCCCGCTTTTCTTCTTGGGCTCCTCTGTGACGCCGGCCGATTCCCTGCGCACCGAACGTCTGGGTCTGTCTTCCGGATACATATTGTCATCCCGCCTTCCATAAAAGCCCCGTAGGGCGTAACTCACGCGTCTGTTTTATGGGTATGAGAAAGGCGGACGGGTTATGCGAAAAAAATCACACCGTCGGATGATAGAAAATCAGGATATCCTCATAAGAGCCGTCCTTGAGACGGTACCCGCCGGGGATGACGCCCACTCTGGTAAAACCCAGCTGCTCATAAAGATGGATGGCGGCGGCGTTTGTGCGTACCACCGCGTTAAACTGCAGCCCGCGAAATCCATGCTTCCCGGCGCGGTGGAGGGAATCGAGCACCATCGCCCGGCCGATTCCGGCGCCGCGGCAACCCGGTTTGACCCCATAGGAAGCGTTTGCCACATGGGAGCACCGACCGATGTGGTTGGGATGGAGGATATACACTCCCACCACTTCCCCATCCAGCCGGACGCAGACCGTCTCGGTCTGGGCGGCGAACATTTCCCTGGCTTCCTCAAGAGAAAGAACCTGGTCGCCGGGAAAGCTGTCCCCCTGCTCCACCACGCTGTTCCAGATGCGGGTGATTTTGGGCAAATCTTCTTCGCAAAAGGGTTCCATAGTCAGCTTCATAGAAAAAACGCTCCTTTTTTGTTCATCTAAAATAACGGTTGGCGCCGTCTAATCCGGAAACAAACCGTCCGAACTGGCTGGCACCGATTCAAAAAGGCCGGTGCATCCCTTTCCGCTTTGCAGAAATGCCATCCTCCGTTCGAATCGGTCATCCCCTGTGGTTATAAGATAACGCCGGTTTTGCAAAGCTTGCCATCCATGCTATACTGGCAGAGACTAGAATAGTCCGCTTACATCGGCCTTGGCAATTGGCCTGCGGCAGGCAAGCCAGCTTTTCTGCACCGAAGGAAAGCACAGCGGACAAATCGGGTTTAAGCATAGGAAGGGCGTGGGAAAATGGCAGTCTCCAACCAGAAAGCAACCTTTGCAGCAGACGTCAAAGAGGTGTGGGACGTGGTGGTTTCCTTAACCGCGTATTCCTGGCGCAGGGACGTGGCGGACATCCAGGTGTTAAAGCCAGGCAAGCAGTTTATAGAGCACACGAAAGACGGCTTTTCCACCATCTTTACCATCACCGCCTTCGAGCCCTGCCGCCGGTACGAATTCGACCTGGAAAACACCAATATGAAAGGGCATTGGGTGGGGCTCTTTTCCAGTGAGGGCGGACGGACCACGGTGGATTTTACCGAGAACGTCACCGCCAAAAAAGCCCTCTTGAAGCCTTTTGTCAAAGGTTATCTAAAAAAGCAGCAGGCGGCTTACCTGGCCGACTTAACCAAACGGCTGGAAGGGTAAAGCCTGCAAGGCAATAGCAGAAAGCAGCCGGACAGATGTCCCGTCCGGCTGCTTTCTTTGCAGTAGGCTCCCGCCCTTTTATTGCTGTTTACCCTGAAGGTATGCGTCGATGGATTTCGCCGCCTGCTTTCCGGCGCCCATGGCCAGAATGACGGTGGCGGCTCCCGTCACCGTATCGCCGCCCGCATAGATGCCCTCGCGAGAGGTCTGCAGGCTGTCTTCATCCACCACCAGGCAGCCCTTGCGGTTGGCCTCCAAGCCCTTGGTGGTGGTGCGGATAAGGGGATTGGGAGAATTGCCGATGGCAATGACCGCGCAGTCCACGTCCAGCACAAAGTTCGAACCCTTTTTCTCCACAGGGCGGCGGCGTCCGGACGCGTCCGGCTCGCCCAGCTCCATCTCCACGCATTCCATTCCCGTGACGAAGCCCTTCTCGTCGCCGAGAATCTTCACCGGGTTTGTCAGAAGGCGGAATTCAATGCCTTCCTCCTTGGCGTGGTGGATTTCCTCCAAACGGGCGGGCATTTCCTTTTCCGACCGGCGGTAGACAATGGTCACCTTCTCGGCGCCCAGGCGCTTGGCGCACCGAGCCGCGTCCATGGCCACGTTGCCGCCGCCCACCACCGCAACCGAATGGACGTTTAAAATCGGAGTGTCGTACCCTTCTTTGTAGGCTTTCATCAGATTGATGCGGGTGAGGAACTCATTGGCCGAATATACGCCCAGCAGCTCTTCCCCTTCGATGTTCATAAAATTGGGCAGGCCGGCGCCGGAACCCACGAAGACCGCTTCAAAGCCCCCGTCCTCCATCAGCTCATCGATGGAAAGAACCTTGCCGATAACCATGTTGGTCTCGATTTTGACCCCCAGCTTGCGCAGCTGGTCGATTTCCTTCTGCACCACCGCTTTGGGCAGACGGAATTCCGGAATGCCGTACATGAGCACGCCGCCGGCGGTGTGAAACGCTTCAAACACCGTCACATCATAGCCCATGCGCACCAAGTCGCCCGCACAGGTCAAGCCCGCAGGGCCCGAGCCTACCACCGCCACCTTATGGCCGTTGGGCGCGGCTTTTTGCATCTTTACTTCCCGGTTCTTTGCATACCAGTCGGCCACGAACCGCTCCAGACGGCCGATGGCTACCGGTTCTCCCTTAATGCCCCGCACGCACTTGGACTCGCACTGGGTCTCCTGGGGACACACCCGGCCGCAGACGGCGGGCAGGGAGTTTGTCGACGTGATAATCTCATAAGCGGCCGCGAAATCACCCTCGCTTACCTTCTGGATAAATTCCGGAATGCGCACGTTGACCGGGCAGCCGGACACGCAGGGCTTATGCTTGCAGTTGAGGCACCGGCCCGCTTCCTCAATGGCCATTTCCTCGGTATACCCACAGGCGACCTCTTCAAAATTGTGATTGCGCACATTCGGCTCCTGCTCAGGCATCGGAACCTTTTTCAAAGACATGTTAGCCATTGTTCACAATGCCTCCCAACTTACAGATATGATCCTCCATAGCCCGTTTTTCCTGGGGCTTATAGATGGACAGGCGGCGCATGGCATCCTCAAAGTCCACCTGATGGCCGTCAAAATCAGGCCCGTCCACACAGGCAAACTTGGTTTCGCCGCCCACCTTGATGCGGCAGCCGCCGCACATGCCGGTGCCGTCGATCATGATGGGGTTCATGGAGATGATGGTCTTGATGCCCGCTTCCTTGGTCAGGTTACATACCGCCCGCATCATGGGAAGGGGACCGATGGCGATGACCAGGTCATAGTTCTCTCCCGCGTCGATGAGCTCCTGGAGCTTGACGGTGACGAAGCCTTTGTTTCCATTGGAGCCGTCGTCGGTCATCACATAAAGATGATCGGCCACTTCACCCATTTCCTTTTCCAAAATCAAAATGTCCTTGTTGCGAAAGCCCGCGATCACGTCCACCTTGACACCCATCTGGTGAAGGGCCTTTGCCTGGGGATAGGCGATGGCGCAGCCCACGCCGCCGCCGACCACCGCTACCTTCTGATAGCCTTCCAGCTCGGTGGGACGGCCAAGAGGCCCGACAAAATCCTGAATAAAATCGCCCACCTCCAGCTCATCGAGATGCATGGTCGTCTTACCGACCTTCTGGAAAATGATCGTGACCGTACCCTTGTCCGGATCGTACCCGGCCACGGTCAGCGGAATCCGCTCACCGGTCTCATCCACGCGAAGGATGATGAACTGACCCGCCTTCGCTTTCCTTGCAATCAGCGGCGCTTCAATGGTCATCCAAGTAACGGACGGATTCAAGCGGCGCTTTTCCACGATTTTATACATGCGCTTACCCCCTGTAAAGATAAAAACAACGCGTAACGCGATGGATTCGACGAGACGCGTGTCTTCCGTCAAATCGACATTTTTTGTATCCGTCCTATTATAAAGCCTGCTGAACGACATTTCAATAGCCAAATGCGCCAAACCTGCTTGTACATACAACAAAAATACCCGTTGCAATGGGCAAAAAAACAGGCTATAGTAAAGGAGATTCTCGGCCTAACCTGGTAAAATCAACCGCCGCGGCGCTGGCATTGGCCGGTCTTTCAATTTAGAAAAGGGATGGATGAAACATGGCATCATTGGATGAATATCAGCAGAAATTGGAGCAGGGCGGTTTCGACGAATGCCTTTGTACCCTCTATCCACCCCATAAGTTGAACGAACAACGGGCCCGTTACCTCGCTCTGCTCGACGGCTTTGAAGCCCGGTTCGGGCGCGGAGAGGTCCGCCTGTTCAGCGCCCCGGGGCGCACGGAGCTTGGCGGCAACCACACCGACCACAACCACGGCCTATGCCTGGCCGCCAGCGTGGACCTGGACCTGATCGCGGCGGTACGTCCCACAAAGGAGCCGGTCATCCGCATCCAGTCCGAGGGCTTTGAAGGGATGGACGCGGTGGACCTGACCGATCTTACACCCCGTGAGGAGGAGCGGGAGCGTTCCTGCGCCCTCATCCGAGGTATTGCCGCGCGCATGACTGCGCTGGGGTTTTCAGTAGGCGGTTTCGACGGGTATATCACTTCCCAGGTCCCCCAGGGCGCCGGGCTTTCCAGCTCCGCCGCCTTCGAAATCCTCATCGTCGCTATTCTCAACGGATTATATAATAAAGGTAACGTCGATCCTATCACCGCGGCAAAGCTTTCCCAGTTCGCGGAAAATACCTATTTCGGAAAACCCTGCGGCCTGATGGACCAAATGGCCTGCTCGGTGGGCGGGTGCATTTCTCTGGACTTTGAAAGGCCCCAGGATCCCCGCGTGGAGCGCATTCCTATCCGGTTTTCTTCCTTTGGGCACGCTTTGTGCATAATTGCAACCGGCGGCAGCCATGCAGACCTAACGGAGGAATACGCGGCGGTTCCGGCGGAAATGAAGGCGGTGGCGGCGATGTTCGGCAAGGAGGCGCTGCGGGCGGTTTCCTTAAAGGACGTGATGGCGCAGGCAAAGGAAATCCGCCGTGTCTGCGGCGACCGGGCCTGGCTGCGGGCGGTGCATTTCTTTACGGAAAACGAACGGGTCAAAAAGGAAGTACAAGCGCTCAGGCAGGGCAATTTTGAGGAATACAAACAATTGGTTCTGGCTTCCGGGCGTTCCTCCTTCCAATGGCTGCAAAACGCCTATTCCTGCGCTTCTCCTAGAGAACAGGGAATCGTGGTGGCACTGGCGGCCACGGCGCTGCTCCTTGGCAACGAAGGCGCTTACCGGATACACGGCGGCGGATTCGCCGGCACCATTCAGGTATTCGTGCCGCTTGCCCAGCTTGACGCCTACCAAAATAGTATTGAGGCGGTGATGGGCAAAGGCGCGTGCCATCCCATCTGGATCCGTCCAGTGGGCGGCGTGGAGGTTGCACCGGGAATTGCAGATTTTCTCTAAATTTTCTGGTTTTATTTCCCTATAGCCTGACTTTTTGTGTATTTGGTCAAAAAAGTGGAATATTAACACAATATGAACTTTTTCAATTGCATTTATGAACGCTTTTGGATATAATTGAATTTGTTCATAATTTAACAGGCATTCATTTTTGTATAAAGGGGAAGTGAACACATGGATGACGCTTTGATGACAGCTGGAATTGTAATTGTGACCGGCTTGGTGGTCGTATTTGCGGTTCTGATCGTTCTGATTTTCTTGATTTGGGCTTTTGGTAAGATTGTGACTTCGTTTACCAATCGTCCGAAAAAAGAACAAACGCCGCCGAAAACGCAGGAAAAAACAGAGGTCAAGGCGGTTTCCCCCTCCGTCAAGCAGGCGGTGCTGTCTCCCCAGGCGGAAGACGGCTTGTCCGATGAAATCGTTGCGGTGATCGCCGCGGCGGTAGCATCTCTTTCGGAAAGTACCGGCATCTCTTACGGCATTAAGAGCATCCGCCGCGCGAATTCGGGACGTCCCTCGTGGGCAACGGCCGGTGTTCTCGAAAATACGAGACCCTTTTAGGAGGTACTTATAATGAAGGAGATGATAACAGGTGCTTGACGGAATCTTTGACTCCATTCAAAATCTGATCAACGGATCCGGGTTCGGCCTGCAATACTGGCAGAATTACCTGATGATCCTGATTGCTTGCTTTTTGCTGTTTCTGGCAATTTCCAAAAAATACGAACCCTTGCTTTTGCTTCCCATCGCGTTCGGTATGATTCTCGCAAACCTGCCGCTTGCAGGCATGATGGGTATGCCCACCAACGAAATGATCGCCATACCGGTCGATGAACTAATCCAGGCAACTGGAAAAACGTTGGATGAAATACGGCAGACCTTCTCGGCAGACCAGATTAACGACGTACTCAACGCCCTGCATCCGGAGGATACCCACAGTTATCCGATTGTGTGGCAGGCGGTGCAGGATCAAATGCTTCCCTTCTGGAACAAACCTGCCCAAAACGGCGGCTTATTGTACTATCTCTATCAGGGCGTCAAGCTGGGCATCTATCCGCCTCTGATCTTCCTGGGCATCGGTGCTATGACCGACTTTGGTCCCCTGATCGCCAATCCCAAGAGCTTCCTGCTGGGTGCAGCCGCGCAGCTCGGTATCTTTATCACCTTCCTTGGTGCGGTTCTTCTCGCGTTCCCCAACAACGAAGCGGCTTCCATCGCCATCATCGGCGGCGCGGACGGCCCGACCGCCATCTATGTTACCTCAAAGCTCGCTCCTCACATGCTCGGCCCGATCGCTGTAGCGGCTTACTCTTATATGGCGCTGGTTCCCATTATCCAGCCGCCAATTATGAAGTTGCTGACCACCAAGAAGGAACGCAGCGTGGTTATGACGCAGCTGCGTCCAGTATCCAAGACGGAAAAGATCATTTTCCCGATCCTGGTCGCCATTGTGGTTTCTCTGATTCTCCCCTCTGCGGCGCCTCTGGTCGGTATGCTGATGCTCGGCAACCTCTTCAGAGAAAGCGGCGTGGTGGATCGTCTGAGCAAGACGGTACAAAACGAGCTGATCAACATTGTCACCATCTTCTTGGGCGTGACGGTAGGTGCGACCGCCAATGGTCAGACCTTCCTGAGCTGGAACACCATCAAAATTATTCTTCTTGGTCTGTGTGCATTTGCCATCGGTACCGCCGGCGGCGTGCTCTTCGGCAAGATCATGTATGTGGCCACCAAGGGCAAGGTCAATCCCCTCATCGGTTCGGCCGGCGTTTCCGCTGTTCCGATGGCGGCACGTGTTTCTCAGAAGGTGGGCCAGAAGGAAAATCCTGGCAACTTCTTGCTGATGCACGCAATGGGTCCGAACGTGGCGGGCGTCATCGGTTCCGCAGTGGCAGCGGGCGTTTTGATCGCCATCTTCGGCTAACATTCATAGGTTATCAAAATGAGGCAGAGCCTTTTCGGTTCTGCCTCATTTTTCTATTTTAAAACAGCAGGCGGCTCTTACGAATCCCTTGCTGTTTATTCCTTTTCGAATCTTGTTTTGCCCCATATCTTCCTGCCGAACCGATTGGCGCCACACATGTTGACAGCCGCCTACCCACCCAGGTGGATCAAGCATTCCAATATCCGACGTACGACATATTCCGCCTGCCTGCCGCATAGGTATGGAAGCATTCTTCTTCTCAAACCTTTCGATTCTCGACCAGGCTTTCGAAGATTGTTTCCCAGTTCTGGCATGATCGCTGCTTTTCTGCCAACACTAGAGGTATGACACGCGTAATAAGAAAGGGTGTAACCGATGTTTGAACAAATGGAAAAGGAAGATAAGGTCTATGGCAACCTGCTCAATGGGGAATGGGTGGCGTCGGCTTCCGGCGAAACCATCGGGATTTATTCTCCTATAGACGGCAGCCTGCTTGGAAGCGTACAGGCCATGACACGCGAAGAAGTGGACCAAGCCGTTGCTTCCACCAAGGACTACATTCCTGCTTGGTCCGCTCTGCCGGTATACGAACGGGCGGAAATCTTCTATCAAGCCGCCGATTTATTGGAACAGTCCGCCCAGAAAATCGCGGATCTTCTCGTGATGGAAGTGGCCAAGGAGAAAAAGTCCGCCCTTTCCGAGGTCACCCGCTCAGCAGACCTTTTGCGCTACACTGCGGACATCGGCAAAAGCCTAGAGGGCCAGGCCATCTCAGGGGAGAATTTTCCGGGTGGCTCGCGCAGCAAGATTTCCTATGTGGAACGTGTTCCTTTGGGCACCATCCTGGCCATTTCTCCGTTTAACTACCCGGTCAACCTATCCATCTCCAAAATCGCGCCCGCACTGATCGGGGGCAACGCCGTCGTGCTCAAGCCCGCCACTCAGGGCGCCATCAGCGCGCTGCATATGGTGGAGGTCCTCAACCAAGCGGGATTCCCCAAGGGAATTTTAAACACCGTCACTGGCCGCGGCAGCCAGATCGGCGATTATGTGGTCACGCAGCCGGGAATTGATTTCATCAATTTTACTGGTTCCACTGAGGTCGGGCGTCACATCTCTCAGATTTCCTGTATGACTCCTCTTCTTTTAGAACTGGGAGGAAAGGACGCCGCCATCGTGCTTGAGGACGCGGACTTAGATTTCGTGGCCGACACCATTGTGGACGGCGCGTATTCCTATTCCGGTCAGCGGTGTACGGCGGTCAAACGGATCCTGGCCACAGACACGGTGGCAGACCGGTTGGTACCCAAGCTTAAAAAGCGAGTGGAACAGCTGACAGTAGGAGATCCCAGAGAAGGAAACACGATTACCCCGCTTATTGACGAAAAAGCAGCGGATTTCGCCCAATCTCTCATTGATGACGCACTCAAGCTAGGAGCGGTACTGGTGACGGGAAACCGGCGGGAAAAGAATCTGCTCTTTCCCACCCTTCTCGACCGGGTGACGCCGGAAATGAAGGTGGCCTGGATCGAGCCGTTTGCGCCGGTGCTGCCGGTGCTGCGGGTCAAGGACCTGGACGACGCCATTGCACTTGCCAACCAGTCGGAATACGGCCTGCAATCCTCGGTCTTTACCAACGACGTCAACAATGCCTTTTATGTGGCCAACCGTCTGGAAGTGGGAACGGTGCAGATCAACAACAAAACCGAACGGGGACCCGACCATTTTCCGTTCTTAGGGGTCAAGGCCTCCGGCATGGGAACACAGGGAGTCAAATATTCCATCCTGGCTATGACCCGGCCAAAGGCAATTACACTGAATCTGCAGGAATGAAAAGAATGATAATAAATAACCGCCGGCTATGCCGGCGGTTATTTATTATCATTCGATAGGAGATTCGTTTCTACTCTTCCCCATCCGGATTTTTCTGCTGTATTCTGTCCTCCAAAGCGAACACCACTCTTTTGTACAAAGAAAGACCGGGCTTTTTCTCGTTGTGAAGCGCAGCGTCCACAATTTCGTCAAACTCGGTTTCACCCACTTCTTCCGAAAGCTTGAAAAGCGTTCGAATGGGGTTTCTAACGCTGACCAAAACATAAAACACAAGGGCCAGCACACCGACAATGGTCAAAACAATCCAGTCCGCCACAATACCGAAAACAAGAAAGCAAACCCCCACAATCCCCGCCACTAGGTTGAATAGGAAGCTTTGGAGCACACCGGAAAGCAAAAGAGGAAACGGAAGATTTCTTTTGATTGGAATCACTTTCTTTCTTCAAAGATTGGTGCATACCGTTCGGGCACAACGAACGGTTTTCCCCTCTCAAAAGAGACTACTGCACCCGTTTTTATTCGTATAACAAAAATCCGCCGGTCACGCAATCAAACACAGACTATGAGACTGCTGTTTTCACAACATATGCCCATGCTCTCTTCCGGTATGCGATTGATACCATTCACTCTTATTGCATCCGGCACAAAAGCCACTGACCGGCATGAAACATTCGTGGTCTGGTGCAATGAATGCGTGGTTGCCGCCCGCAGAGACCTTCTGCCGGGGGCGATCGGTATATCTGCGCAGCGGAAAAGCAGCCGTAATCGTATCGCGCTCAAAGATGAACCCGCGGCGGCAAGGCAGCCGTCCACGCCGCCTTCTTACGGTAACTTCAAACAGAACCAGGTACCATAACAGATTCCGCCTTTCCCGAAGGATTCTTCTCTAGCTCATGTAAATGCCTATAGAGCCGTCCCCTTCGTCGGCACAAACAGACGCGACGTATCCACGCCCTCCAGATTTAACAGCTTGATCTTTTTCCCAATTCCCCCGGCGTAGCCCGTCAGGCTTCCATTGGCGCCCACCACCCGATGGCAAGGAATGATGATGGAAATGGGATTATGACCCACCGCACCGCCCACCGCCTGGCTGGACATGGTTTTCTCGCCCCGCTTGGCCGCCAGCTTTTTGGCGATGCATCCGTAAGTGGTTACCTCTCCATAGGGAATCTGGCATAGGATACTCCATACTTCCTGGCGGAATTCGCTGCCGATGGGGCGCAGAGGAAGCGCGTCGATGGCGGGATTTTCTCCTGCAAAATACCGGTCCAGCCAATTCTTTGCGGCGCAAAACACCGGCAGGCCGTCCTGTTGTGTCATAGCCTCTTTTATGGGATCGCCGAAATATTTCTGGCCTTCCACCCAAAGACCCACTAGATTTCTTCCATCACTGGCAAGGGTGAGCAGCCCCACTGGGGACGGGTAAGTGGTAGAATAGTACACAAATCACACTCCCTTACAATGAACTCCATAAGCTGACGACGGCATAGCACCTTGCGAGTCAGTAGCGCGCCTGTTTTGCTTGGGTTGCCGTGGCAAAGCAGGTATAGGTTTCTTCCTTAGGCGTTTTGCCCGGCAAACCGGGCGGCAGTAAATTCCCGTAGACGAAAAAGCGCCCGTCAAAGCGTGCATCCTTTGCCTGAAACGCCGCATACAGTCCCTTTTTCTCCGTCAAGTCACCTCTGTCGAAATACGACTCTATTATAACATAGGCAGGCCAAAAATCCCCCTGTTTTTTGGGTATGGTTTTCTTTGGCTTTGCGAAATATCAAAACGGTTCTAGGCAGTTTTGCACAAAGAACGTGCAAAAAGTGCATCCGCTTAAAAGCGGATGCGCTTAGTAAAGCTATTTCATAAAAAAGGCCATTACCATTTAGTTTGTTCATTGCAGTTTTATATGCAGCATTTGTCTCTCTATGCATTTCCTGTGAAGAGATAACATGAAATGCATAGAGAGAATAGAAAATTTTCTCCCCAAGGATATGATCCTTGGGGAGAAATCCGTTGTAAAAACTCATTTGCTGTGTTTATCTTTTGCCAGGTCACAAGTACCCTAGTAAATCCGATTTTACACCATTTTCTTTTTTCTCTGTAAGGCTGTCAGGATACCCGTTAACGTACCGCCGCTCAACAAAAGAAGAGCCATGCACAGTACCAAATGACTGCTTTCTCCAGTATTCGGGTTGTCCGTATCTCCCTCGTTCCCATCTACCGGCACATCGCTTGGATCAGGCGCGCCGCATACAGTGCATTTCCCGTTCTGGAAATCATGCGCAATTTTCGCAACCGTGCTGCCCTTCTCCACTACTTCACCGCATACACTGCACACTTGATCGCCGGTGTAACCTTCTTCTGTGCAGGTAGCTTCCTTGACATTTATCAGTTCAGTATGGTGGCCGAGCGGGGACAGTTCTTCGGTTTCTTTGTGATTGCAAAGAGTACAGGTCCTCTCCTTCATGCCTGCTTTCGTACAGGTCGGCTCTTTTGTTGTTGTCCAATCCCCAAAGCGATGCGCTCCTAAAATATCCGCATCCGTATTGCTGTAGACCTCCACAGGCGTATCGGATTTGTTGCAAGTCGAATATTGATTTACCTTATAAACATCGCCTCCCGAAAGCGTAGGATAATTGTCCTTTTCTTCTCCGTTATCAATGTTTTGTTTCCAAACCATTGTGGGCTGATTTTCGTTGAGAAGGAAAGCCACCGCACCGGATGCAAATTGTTCCTTTGTCTTGCCGCCGTCTTGTGTTTCGGTATCAGACAAATAATAGGTATTTTCTATCGTATAGGTGCCAAATAATTTCCCGGCCACAAGTCCTTCGCCAATCTTTCCCTGAGCAACGCCCGTACTATGACAAAACTTCACTGTTCCATTGTTGTTTTCGCCTACAATTCCTCCGGCATAAGCGTCACTTTTAATACCGCCAATATTATAACAATTTACAATTTCGCCTCTCTTGCTCACATCGCCGGATACGCCGCCGGTGTAACTGTTGCCTCCGGATACATTCCCTGTATTATAACAATTCTGAACGGTGCACGCTCTGCTGTAGCTTCCGCACGATCCTGTAACGCCTCCGACATTTGTCTCCCAGCTGTAATTTCCTGTCCCGGTGACATTGCCGGTATTGAAACAGTTTTCAACGATGCCATAGGAGCTTCCAACAACACCGCCGACGGTATCAGCCCCTCCGGTGATGACGCCGGTATTGTAACAGCTTTTCAGCGACGTCTCGCTATGACCCGTCACTCCTCCAACCGTGTTGCCAGCGCTTGTGATATTGCCCGTGTTATAGCAGTTTTGCACGGCTCCATAAGTATAGCCCGCAATGCCACCAACATTCGATTCACCATTTACAAAGCCTTTGTTGTAACAATTTTCTACAACGCCCTTACCATTTCGTCCAACGATGCTTCCAACGTATTTTTTGGCTGAAACGTAGCTGTCTATAATTCCCAGGTTTTTGATCGTACCTGTATTTTCTCCAAAAAGGCCCTGATATTCGGACTCATTGTCAATATAAAGACCACGAATGGTTTTGCCATTGCCATTAAAAATACCATTGTAATCCTTTATCGTAGTCCACTGCTCAGGAGTTCCTCCTTGATAGGAGCCGTCTTCGTGGAATGTTACGCCTGGATTCAGGTCAATGTCCGCTATAAGCTCGGCACATGCGGCAAGTTCACCGTCATTGACCGTCTTTGCAAATTCCTTTAAATCCTCCGCATTTCTGATCCGATATGGATTGCTTTCTGATCCATCGCCCTGTACAACCTTCACAACAAAGGTCACTTGCGTAGGATCCGCGACCAGGTGTCCGTGCGCATCGCGGGTAATTTCCACCGCATAGGTGTTCTCACCTACAAATTCATATCCCTCCGGTACAGTGACTGTTTCAATGCCGCCGCCCTCGCTGGCATAGAACCTGGTATAGCTAAGATCCTCTAAAATGTTGCCGTCGGCATCTTTAAAAATGATATCCACAGCCGCCATTTTCTCTACCATGACCTCTACCATAGGATTGGTAACAATCCACTGGCCGTCAATAAATTCCAAAGCAGTCGGGTAGAGCCAATCTTCTCCCGGATGGGCAGGAATTACTTCCACGTATCCATCGGGTACATCAATACCTTCGCGGCTATAGGGCCCTGTCTTATCAAACGTTATGATTCCACCGCCCACATGATTTCCATCTTGATCTATATACTTCACCTCGAAGAAATAGTCCGATGGGTTGACTTCATTTCCAACTCTGGCTTCAATCGCCGGCAAACTGGCATCCGTTGTACCCAGTGCATCGGCATTCACCACCAACTGAGAAGATCCCACGGTTACGATTGCCGCAGCTAGGAAGAGTGCGCCTATCTTTTTGTGCAATTTTTTCTGTTTCAATTGATTTTCCTCCTATCATAATAAATATTCCTTATGCGAAAGCCGGCACAATGAGAAAGAAAGCCGGCAATTCGCGAAAGACCGGTTATGAATTGCTTGTCCTTCAAGAAAATTGCCTCTGATTGTGTGTGCGGTGTCTGAAAGCGGATCCGACGGATTGGACAGCGAAGATTCATCTGTCTGCATGGAAAGCTCCCCTATGTTGGACAGGATAAACAATCGCGGCTTTCACTACCCCGGACATTGCCAGAAGCTCGGATAAGCCATCGTTACCGCTAAATACTCAACTTGCACTTTGCCACAGTCCAGCTCGTGGATAACGGCAAGTATATACTCACTGCATAGGCATTCCTCCTTAAAATGAATGACTTTTATTCCTAATTTTTCGGACCCGCTCCTCTTTCACCTTCTGGTAAAATATTCAGCCGAATCTGTGTGGTAAAGGTTTTGGAATTCTCCAGATAACGAAACCGCGCCGTCCCTCCATATTTTCGTGCAACCGCAGAGATGCTTTTCAATCCCTGCCCACCGTCCGGACGAGCGCTCGCAAAGGACTCGGACGGCAAAAATCCATCGTTCATTGGATATTTCCCAGAGGGATGGACGGCGTCGCAAGTGTTCTCCACCTGAATTGCCAGGGAACCGCCGATGATGCCGACATCAATTCGGATTTTCGGTTTTCTCGAGGCTTCCTGACAGGCATGTATGGCATTTTCCAGCGTATTTCCCAGAACTACCGTCAGGTCCGCTGGAGAAACACCAATCTCGCCACACTCCGCTAACACTTCACAGGAAATACCGCTTTCTTTCGCCCAGCCAATATAATATTGCAGCAGTGCGTTGATCGTTTGATTTTGACAAAAACATTCGGTTTCCCGTTTTTCCGTCTGTGCCAAAAGTTCCTTGAGATAGCTTTTCATCTCCTCTGTCTTATCCTGTTCTGCCAGATCATACAAGCCTAGAAGATAGTAGCGCAGGTCGTGTCGCATCCGCCGGGTGTTATCGATTTCTCTCGTGATTTTCTGATATTGTATTCTCTGAACTTCTGTCATCCGGCGGTATTCTGCATCGCGTTTGCGTCGGACGGATTCTTTCAGCAGCAACCAGTAAACAGTAAGCAATACCAGCATGGAAAATAGGAACAAAGGCGCTGCAACCCCCCAGTAATCATAGGTGCGGACTTCGAAAAAGGAGGTAATGAATACCACCAGCACGACGTATATCACCGAAACGCAAACGATCACGCTCAGCTCCCGACGAATGTTCTGCGGATCTATCTCTTCCAGATAACTGCGCACGGTACGGTAAAACGCCCAGGATGCCAGCGGGAAGAGTATCGCACTGGTGATCACATAGGCCCAGAACCCTTGTGGCCGATAAACACCTGGAACATCCCCATCCGGAAAAAGCGGAGTAATCAGGTTAACCAGCATATACTGCGTCGCTGCATAGAATACGGCCAGATTGACAACCAATAGTTTTTTGATTGCTAAATCCCGGATCAGGAAAATGTAAAACACCGTAAATATGACGACGGCACCAAGCATATATAAATTGGCAAACAACGATTTATCCGGCAGCTTCGCAATGGATGGAAGATACTGTCCCAATGGGAATAAGACCGACAGCAGTATGGACAAAATCCCATAGCCGATCAATATCCAACGGCGCCGATATCGAAACGCTTCCTTAGGAAACGGTAGAAAGCAAAGCAGAGTACACGTGAAAATCTGGATAAAAAAGCCCACACTGTTTCGCAGAAAAAAACCAGCACTCATCGTTTTCCTCCCCGTAATGAACGCTTGCGGGATAGGTGAGCAAAGGCATAGTCATCATAAGCACTGCGGATGGCCGCGCGGCTTTTTCGGCTGAACAAAACACGAATGCCATTGCGCAATATGCATCCGTCCGACTCCATTCGGTCAATATAGGCCATGTTGACGATCAGTCCCCTCTGGATTTTGAGAAAACGGTCATCTAACTGCTGTTCCAGCTCTCCAATGGGCATCCACACGGACAATAGCTCTCCATCTGATAAAGAAATCTCCGTCCGGTGGTCGGCACTTTGCAAGCTGAGGATTTCTTCCAAATAAATAGATCGACTGCCCCGCCTGACTGTTACCAATATGGTGGGGCGCTCCCGAACTTTCTGTTTGGTCAGTCGGGCAAATGCATCACGGATTCCATCTGCTGTAATTGGTTTAACAAGATAATGCAGGGCATTCAGCGCAAAAGCGTCGACCGCATATTCCTCACTCGTCGTTACAAAAACAATTCCTGTTTCCGGTGAGATTTTCCGCAGTTCCACGGCAATATCTACACCGTTTTCCTTTGGCATATAAATATCCAGAAAAGCAATGGAAAACGGCGGACTTTTCTTTGCAGCTTGTAGCAGGGTTTCCCCATCTGAAAAGCATTCAGGCGACCGGGTAGGGTCCCACTCATGCAGAGCTTCCATAAATTTTTCCTGTTCCTGCCAATCATCGTCACAAACAGCAATCCGCATAGGTCGCCTTCTTTCTATGTAAAAACGAAATTTTAAAAGCTTTTATTGCCTTTATTATACCATATTTTTTGAATTCATTTTCTACCACTTACGCAGTTCAAATTTACCATCCACGAAATGTGAAATGTTTTTTAACTTATCACAAAAGATTTCTAATTCACCCGAAAAGTGATAAGGTTAAGCGATAAAATCAAGGGTTGTTTATTAGCAATTAGCAAACTGCCCGAAAAGAGCAGAAAATAAGAAAAGCCGAAAGCCCTGTAATATCAAGGCTTTCGGCGTTGCTCTTGGCGCGCCAGAAGGAACTCGAATCCCCGACCTTCCGCTTAGGAGATGGACCCAGTGCATATATTCCCTATCAACGGAGATAAAGAAAATGCAGTTATATCAAGGCATTTCTCCACATTCACTGTAAACCTCGTACAAGCAAAATCAAGCAAAAACAAAGGATTTTAGCCCCCTATTGTTTGCACTCTGTTTGCAAAGGCGCGAATTTTAGCGTTAGCCAAAAGTTCAATTCCCGTCGGGACTTAATTATATTTATGGTCTCGTGGACATAGTCTACCATACATAGAGGCTCATTACAAGAGGTATTGAGCCAGTAAAAGTGCCTGTTTTATCTTTCTCAGGAAAGGTAGAGCAGGCACTTTTTTTCATATCTAAACTTAGAAAGAAATGAGGTGAAATTATGAATACACAGATTATTGCCATAGCCAACCAAAAAGGTGGTGTCGGCAAAACAACCACTTGTGCCAATCTTGGAATTGGTCTGGCTCAGTCTGGGAAGAAAGTCCTTCTGATTGACGGAGACCCACAGGGAAGCCTGACCATCAGCTTGGGCAATCCCCAACCTGACAAGCTGCCCTTTACACTGTCAGACGCTATGGGCCGTATTTTGATGGATGAACCAATTCGTCCCGGCGAGGGTATCCTGCACCACCCTGAGGGCGTAGAC
>JAGZMM010000005.1 GCA_018364155.1 Clostridiales bacterium | reverse complement strand
CCTTCGTCCGGCCCTCTTTTGCGCTTCGGACTTTCCTCCGTTACGCCTGCGCACTCGCTTTGACTTCCGTCTCACTTTGTACGCGTTTTGTCTGCGGCTTCTTGTGCCGCGAGCTGCACGCTTCGACTCATCGCTCTCTTTCGTTCGCGATTTGCCTCCACCGCAGCTGGTGGTGGAGATGAACGGGTTCGAACCGATGACCCCCTGCTTGCAAAGCAGGTGCTCTCCCAGCTGAGCTACACCCCCATATTATGAAGGTCCGTTCCTCCTGAAGACCTTTTGGGCCTTCAAAATTAAACAACGTGGGACGCATACATTCCAGTATGCCGGACTCTGTCTGACCTTGGATGTTCGGTCAATCCTTAGATTGACCACTTCTCCATAGAAAGGAGGTGATCCAGCCGCACCTTCCGATACGGCTACCTTGTTACGACTTCACCCCAGTCACCAATCCTACCTTCGGCAGCGCCCTCCTTACGGTTAGGCTACTGACTTCGGGTATTACCGGCTTCCATGGTGTGACGGGCGGTGTGTACAAGGCCCGGGAACGTATTCACCGCGGCATGCTGATCCGCGATTACTAGCAATTCCGACTTCATGCAGGCGGGTTGCAGCCTGCAATCTGAACTGAGACCGTTTTTAGGGGTTTGCTCCACTTCGCAGTATTGCTTCCCTCTGTTTACGGCCATTGTAGTACGTGTGTAGCCCAGGTCATAAGGGGCATGATGATTTGACGTCGTCCGATGTCAAGACCTGGTAAGGTTCTTCGCGTTGCTTCGAATTAAACCACATACTCCACTGCTTGTGCGGGCCCCCGTCAATTCCTTTGAGTTTCAACCTTGCGGCCGTACTCCCCAGGTGGATTGCTTATTGTGTTTACTCCGGCACGGATGGGGTCAGCCCACCCACACCTAGCAATCATCGTTTACGGCATGGACTACCAGGGTATCTAATCCTGTTTGCTACCCATGCTTTCGAGCCTCAGCGTCAGTAAAAGCCCAGCAGGCCGCCTTCGCCACTGGTGTTCCTCCGAATATCTACGCATTTCACCGCTACACTCGGAATTCCGCCTGCCTCTACTTCACTCAAGAAAAACAGTTTCAAATGCACGCCACAGGTTAAGCCTGTGGATTTCACATCTGACTTGCCTTCCCGCCTACGCTCCCTTTACACCCAGTAATTCCGGACAACGCTTGCCACCTACGTATTACCGCGGCTGCTGGCACGTAGTTAGCCGTGGCTTCCTCCTTAGCTACCGTCATTATCGTCACTAAGGACAGAGGTTTACAATCCGAAAACCGTCTTCCCTCACGCGGCGTTGCTGCATCAGGGTTTCCCCCATTGTGCAATATCCCCCACTGCTGCCTCCCGTAGGAGTCTGGGCCGTGTCTCAGTCCCAATGTGGCCGATCAACCTCTCAGTTCGGCTACCGATCGTCGCCTTGGTAGGCCGTTACCCCACCAACTAGCTAATCGGACGCGAGCCCATCTAAAAGCGGATTGCTCCTTTGATTCCTCCACCATGCGGTAGTGGAATGTCATGCGGTATTAGCGACCGTTTCCAGTCGTTATCCCCCTCTTCTAGGCAGGTTGCTCACGCGTTACTCACCCGTCCGCCACTAAGTTTAGTCCCGAAGGGCTAAACTCCGTTCGACTTGCATGTGTTAGGTTCTTTTTCCTCACGTTGTTTAATTTTCAAGGTCCATCCACCAAACTTTTTGGACACTTTGTCGCCCCGCCGTTCGGTGCTTGACTATAATATCAAATCTAAATGGGCTTGTCAACCGATTTCGACGGCTTTTTTTGAATTTCTCCCGAAACCCACTTTTTACACACATTTACAGGCTTTTTTCCAAGCTCTTTTGTGCCCTTTTCTTGAAGAAAGTGGGAAACAACAAAAAATCCTGTGGTTTTCCGCGCAAACAACCTGCCTATCGCGAAACAACGCTACCCTGATTTTTACGAAAATCCAAATAATCTTGCAAAATAATGGTGGCCGCCGCCGCGTCGATGGTCTGCTTGCGCTTTTTTCCACGGGTATCGGTAGCATTAAAATACCCAATGGCGGACATGGTGGTACACCGCTCGTCCCAAAGTTTGACCGGCAAAGAACACACCTCATGCAGCCGTCCGGCGAAGGCGGCGCACTTTTGGGCGCTTTCCCCTGCCGAACCATCCATATTCTTGGGGTATCCCACTACGATTTCCTGTACCTGTTCCCCAGAGGCAAGCTGCGCGATTTTTTCGAGCAGCTTGTCCCTATTCCGTTCGGTGATGACGCACACCGGTGACGCCAGCAGCTCCTGCTGGTCACACACGGCAATCCCTGTGCGCACATCTCCCAAATCCACCGCCAAAATCCGCATGACATACCCTCCCTCATTCAAATTTAGAGAAGTTTTCCCCTCTCCACCAGCTCTGGCCCGCCAGGGTGGACATGCCATGAGTCAGATGAGTGGTGTCGTTTTCCGCTACCAGCGTCGGCTGAAAGGCTTTGTCAAAGTCCAGTATGGTTACCGCTGTATTGTCGCACCAGCCCTGCCGGTTCATTTCCTCAATCCGGCCGAACTTCACGCGGGTAAGCAGGTTGCGGATGACGCCGCCGTGGGCCACCACCGCCGCGGTATGCCCTTCCTGCTCTCGGGCAATTTCCAAAACTGCCTGCCAAATCCGTTCATAAACAGCACGCATAGGTTCCCCATCCTGAGGAGCAAAGTCCCAGGGGTGATTGGCCCAGGCGTCTGCTTCCTCCGGGTAGAGCTTAGGCAGGTCCGCCCACTTGCGCTTTTCCCAATGACCGCCGTTGATTTCAATGAGATTATCCCTGCGCTCTATGGGCAGGCCGTGGTAGCGGTTGACCGCTTCGGCAGTAAACACCGCCCGGGACAAGGGGCTCGAATAAACCGCTTCAATGGGAATGTCCTGAAACCGCTGGGCCAGCAGCTCGCACTGCTCCTTGCCTTTTTCACTCACTTTTCCGTCGGTATGTCCCTGAAAATAGCGCAGAATGTTTCCCTCCGCCTCGCAGTGGCGGACGATGTAAAGTCTCGTCATGTTGCTTTGCTCCGTTTCTATGTAAGTTTAAAAAGAAGGGAACCGCCCGGCTCGCAGGCGTTCCCTTCCTTACTTTGTTGTTTGACGAAATTACCAGGGTTGCACCTTTCCCACCAAGTCCCCGACCTTTTCGATACCATTGTCATCCAGGTACCGTTCCAGGCCCTCCAGCACCTTCACCGGGGTAAAGGGATCGGTGAAATTGGCCGCGCCGATCTGCACGGCCGACGCGCCAGCCAGCAGCATTTCCACCGCGTCCTGCCATTTGGCGATGCCGCCCATGCCCACCACCGGGATCTTTACCCGGTTGGCCACCTGCCACACCATGCGCACTGCCACAGGCAGCACCGCAGGCCCAGAAAGGCCGCCGGTGTTGTTGCGCAGGATGGGACGGCGGGTACGGATGTCGATACGCATGCCAAGAAGGGTGTTGATTAAGGACACGCAGTCGGCCCCCGCGGCTTCCACCGCCGCGGCAATTTCCGCGATGTCGGTGACGTTGGGAGTCAGCTTGATCATCAAGGGCTTTTTACTCACCACACGAACCGCCTTGGTCACTTCCTCGGCCCCCGCGCAGGTGGCGCCGAACTGAACGCCTCCCTCCTTCACATTGGGGCAGGAGATGTTCACCTCGATCATGTCTACATCGGTGTCCGACAAAATTTCCACAATCCGCCGGTAATCGTCCACCGAGCTGCCGGCTACGTTGGCAATGATCGCCGTTTCCTGCTTTTTTAGAAACGGGATTGCCTCCGAAATGAAGCGCTTGACGCCGGGGTTTTGCAGCCCCACGGAATTGAGCATTCCCGCCGGGGTTTCCGCGATACGGGGCGGCGGGTTTCCAAGGCGTTCTTCCAGAGTGGTTCCCTTGCAGGAAACGCCACCCAGCCTGCTTACCGGGAAAAACTCGTTGTACTCCCGGCCATACCCAAAGGTTCCAGATGCGCCGATCACCGGGTTTTTGAGCGGTACCCCGCACAGGTTTACACGCAAATCCGCCATTACCACACCACCTCCTTCGCATCGAAGACCGGCCCGTTCTTACAGACCTGGGCGTACCGTTCCTCGCCCTTGGGCGTTCTCGTCTTTACTGCGCAGCCCACGCATGCACCTACGCCGCAGGCCATCCGCTCTTCCAAGGATACTTTACAGGGAATGCCCCGCTCTGCCGCAATGGCTGCCACCGCCTTGAGCATGGGTTTGGGACCACAGGCATAGATCACGTCGCAGGGCCCATTCTCCAGCCGCTCGAGTAGTAGGTCGCATACGGTACCACAATGGCCGGCGGTACCGTCGTCGGTGGAAAGCATGACTTTTGCTCCCGCCGCGGCAAAGTCTTCGGTGAGGATGACTGCTTTTGCCGTGCGAAAGCCCAAAAGCGCAGTGGCGTTTTTACCGTATACACTCGCCCCGGAGAGAAGCGGCGGAGTTCCGATGCCGCCGCCAACAAATACCGCCTGGCCTTCCCCATCGGTAATCTCAAACCCGCGGCCCAAAGGACCTAGGATATCCAAAGTTTCCCCTTCCTTCACCGTTGACATCCACTCGGTTCCTTCTCCGCGTACTTCGAAGACAAAGCGCAGCGTCCCTTTTTCCTTATCAAAGTCACAGATGGAAATGGGACGGCGCAGAAAGAATCCGTCACAGGTAATCTGGGCGAACTGGCCGGTTTTCGCAAGGGCCGCCATCTGCGGGGCGGACACGGTAATGTCAAAGGACAGTTTCGTAAGCTGCCTTTTGCTCAAAATCGGGCATATCTCCTGCAAATACTTCATGAAACCCCTCCTGTTGCTCTGTTATACGCGAACAATGGCGGCGGCGATGTCGTCGCGCATGCGTATGGCTTCCCTGCGGGCGGCCATAGCATAATCCTCCGGCTTACAGCCTTCCTTCTTGTATGCGCACATAAGTGCCCGGGAGGAATTGACCACCGCGCCCAGGCCTTGTTCATCGAAAGCGCCCGCCACATCCTTCGCGCCGCCGCCCTGGGCTCCGTAACCGGGCACCAGGAAGAAGGTGTGAGGCAGTTCCTTTCGCAGCTCGGTAAGCTGCTCAGGCCAGGTGGCGCCTACCACCGCACCTACACCGGAATAGCCGTATTCGCCCGGCAGCTCTTTTCCCCATTCCTCGCACATATTTCCCATCACCAGATAAACCGGTTCGCCGCCCTGGACTTCCAGGTTTTGCAGCTCGCTGGAGGAAGGATTGGAGGTCTTGGCCAACACAAAGATGCCGGCATCTTTTTCCTTGCAGACCTTCAAAAGTGGCGCAATGCCGTCGGTTCCCAGATACCCGTTGACGGTCAGGGCATCGCCGCCGAAGGGAGCGAAGCGTTCCCCCGCCACCTCCACCTCGCCCAAATGAGCCGCGGCATAGGCTTCCATGGTGGAGCCGATGTCGTTTCTTTTGCCGTCGGTGATGACGAACATGCCCTTTTCCCTGGCATATGTAATGGTGTCCTTAAGCGCACGCATTCCCTGCCAGCCGTACATCTCATAATAAGCGCACTGAGGCTTAACCGCAGGCACAATGTCGTACAAAGCGTCAATAAGGCCCTTATTGAAGGTGAGCAGCGCCTGGGCTGCTCCTTCCAGGGTGCAGCCGTATTCTTCAAAGGCCTGTTCCTTAATAAAGTCCGGGATATAGTCAAGCTTGGGATCCAGACCCGCTACAGTAGGGTTCTTTTTTTCCAGAATGTTTTTGATTAGCCGATCCAATGCCATTGTGTTTCTCTCCTTTTCCCCAGCCGTCTTTGCCGGGCAGTAATTCTATCTTGGGGATTACGCATTCCGTTACAAAGGCAGGCACAAAGTCCATGCCAAGCCGTCACCCAATCGGATATGTTCTCCCATTGATCGCCAAAGTATTCTCCGTGTTCCAATAGACTTCCACCGCTTCGCTCCATTTTCCCTGATAGACCCGATCTGGCCTTTTCGCCAGCTCCCCGATCAGAAGAGGGATAGATTCGCATTGCTCCACATCCACAAAGATATTCCCGCCTAAGGCACCCTCATCGCTGACGATCACCTTCGCCACATATCCCCCCTGTGGAGAGGGAACCGTCTCAGTTACCGTTTTGACACCGAAGCCCGCCACCAAGTTTGACGCAAAGCCAGCCAAAAGCAGCCATGGAATCAGCAGGACCGTCCCAACTCCACAGATCACCTTTATCACCACTAATCCCGAGCAGCACAGAAAAAGCCCGGCCGCACAAATCAGAGTCACTCCCATGCAGACAAAGGAAAACCAATTGGCCTGAAAGAGGAAAAACAAAATCATCAGCAGACTTAGCGGCAAAAGCAGCACAGAAAAAGCCCGGCCCCAACGTCCCAGAATGGTTTTATTCACCATCAGGCCGACGGTCGAAGCCAAAACTAGCGCCATGACCGTAGCCAAAAACACATCATTATTATACAAGGTCAACTCCCAGCCACAAAGATAGGCGGCTGTTTTGCCAGCCGGCACAAACAGTAGCGCGAAGTCGCAGACAGCCGGTGCGATCGCCAGCAACCGTTTTTTCATTGGATCACCTTTCCCGGTTTATACGAGACTTACAGCCGGCTCATGACCACCTTACCCCGGCAGATGGTCAGCATAACCCGCCCAGTCAGAGTGGTATTCTTAAAGGCGCTGTTACGTCCCTTCGAGCAGAAGCCTTCCGGATTGACCGTCCAGCTCTTGTCCGGGTCGATGAGAATGAGGTCCGCGTTTTCCCGTTCTGCCAATACGCCCGCTGGGATCCCCAGAAGCTTGGCAGGGTTCGTAGACATCAGCTCGATGAGCCGCTCCATGGTGATGACGTTTTCATTGACCAGATAGGTGATGCCCGCTGCCAGGGAGGTTTCCAGTCCCACCACCCCGTTGGGCGCCCGTTCAAAGTCCGCCTTTTCTTCGGGGGTATGGGGGGCGTGGTCGGTAGCAATGGCATCGATGGTGCCGTCCTGAATGCCGGCAAGGATGGCAAGCCGGTCGGCCTCTTCCCGCAGAGGAGGATTCATCCGATAGTCGGCGTCCCGGGTCATGAGCATCCGATCGGTTAGGGCAAAATAGTGGGGTGCGGTCTCGCAGGTGACCATAACACCCCGGGCTTTCGCCTGACGGATAAGTTCCACCGAACCCTTGGTGCTCACATGGGCGATGTGAATAGGAAGGCCGTAGTATTCGCTGAGCATGACCTCGCGCATGGTGGAAATGTCCTCCGACGCTCGATGGATGCCCTTAACTCCTAGAGCCTTGGAAACCGCCCCTTCGTTTAAAATGCCGCCGTTGACCAAGGAAAGGTCCTCCGCATGGGAAATAGGCAAAAGCCCGTTTTCCATGGCCCGCTCCATGGCGTTTTTCTGCATGTAGGCGTGCTCCACCGGACGGCCGTCGTCGGTGACGGCGATGGCGCCTGCGCATTTGAGCTCATTAAAATCCGTCAGGACCTGGCCGTTTTGCCCCTTGGTGATGGCGGCGGACACATAGACGCGGGCGTCTGCATGTTCCGCCCGGTCGAGAATATAAAAGATCGTTTTCACGTTGTCCACCGTTGGGTTGGTGTTGGGCATGGCAAGCAGAGAGGTTACTCCGCCGGACGCCGCCGCCAAGCAGCCGGTGACGATGTCCTCCTTCTGGGTAAAGCCGGGATCGCGCAAATGCACGTGCATATCCACAAGGCCCGGCGCCGCTAGCAAGCCATGTGCCTGTATGGTTTCCGCGTCGGCGAGAATTTCCCCGCCAAGCGCTGTGATTTTTCCGTCCTCGATGAGGATGTCGCCCTTTCCGCCGCCGCAAAGCCGCAGGTTGGCTCCTTTGATCAGCAGTCGCACTTGGTATCTCCTCCTTATTTGTGGTATTTGCTGCCGGCGTTGATGGAAAGCGCCCGGTAAAGCTGTTCGAGCAACAAAATCCGCGCCAGCTGATGAGGGAAGGTCATGGGGGAAAAGGACAGCTTTTGCATGCTTCTCACCTTGACCTCTTCCGATAACCCCCAGGACCCGCCGATCAGCAGCGCGATGCTGCTGACCCCCTCCACCTGTGCTTTGGCCAGTGTTTTCGCAAAATCAACCGAGCTTTGCTCCTTCCCTTCGATACACAAGGCGATGGCCTTTGCCTGGGACGGTAGCTTGGAAAGGAGACGCTTACCCTCCGTATCCAGCGCCGCTTGAATCTGTGCCGGAGAAGGCTGCTCGGGCACCCGGGCCTCCTCCACCTCGATCACCTCTATTTTACAAAAGGAAGACAGGCGTTTGCAATACTCTGCCGCCGCTTCCCGCCAATATTTCTCTTTTAATGTGCCCACACACAGCACAAAAACACGCAACATTCTTAAAACACCATCACCTTTTCCTCACTTTTGCGCGGAGCCACCGTTAAAAGAAAGTCCTCTCCCCGGCGAAGCCCCGCTTCCTCAAGGGCGTTTAAAGCCGTCTGCCAAGCAAGCTCAGGGAGGTTATTCTCTGCGCTCAAATGGGCCAGCACGAACCGGGTGACCCCTGTCTGCGCAAAGGCCGCTAACTCCTTGGCACAGTCATTATTGGAAAGATGGCCGCTGTCCGACAAAATACGGCGCTTGAGCGGATAGGGGTAGCGCCCATTTTGCAGCATGCGCACATCATGGTTGGACTCAATCACCGCCAAATCGCATCCGCAAACGGCGCTGCGGATTTCATCGGTCATGTGGCCTAAGTCGGTAGCCACGGCAATGCGCCGGCCGTCGGGAGTATGGATGCGGTAGCCAAACCCTTGGGCGCAGTCGTGAGGCGTGGGAAAGCCTCGCACCTGCATCCCCGCTTCCTCCACGGTATTCTGCTCAAGGACCACCGCCTCAAATTTCCCGTTGAGAATGTTCATTCCTTTCAGCGCCTGCATGGTACCCGCCGAGGCGTATACCCGGGTGGCATATCGGGAAGCGAACACCCGCAGGCCGGACACATGGTCGGAATGCTCATGAGTGACAAAAATGGCGCGGATGGACTTGGGATCAATCTCCCGCTCCAGCAGAGCACGCTCAATTGCTTTGGCACTCACACCCGCATCAATCAGAATCCCGCCGTCTCCTGCTCCTATGTAAATACAGTTGCCGCCGCTGGAGCTGAAAAGGGTACAAAATCTGGCCAATAAACTTCCTCCTGTCTTTCTCCATCTGCATGGATGTTCCCGGCATTTTCGTCAAAAAAAGCGGCCGGATACAATTTCAGCCGTCGGCGTCGGACCGGCGGCTGGGTACCTTGTCGTATTTTATTGCGCCTTTGCGGTTACCGCCACCTGTACCGGTACGCGGCGGATGTCCGCTCCAAGGGCTTGCAATTTTTCTTCGATGTTTTCGTATCCTCGCTCAATATGGCAAATTTCTTCAATTTCGGTCACACCCTGGGCCGCCAGCGCCGCGATGATCATGGCAGCACCCGCCCGCAGGTCGGTAGCCTTAATGGGAGCGCCCTGCAGCGCCTCCACCCCTTCGAACACTGCAACCTTTCCGTCCACCTGGATGTTCGCTCCCATCCGCCTCAACTCATCCACATAACGGAACCGGTTGTCCCACACGCCCTCGGTGATGATGCTCGTCCCCTGGGCCAGGGAGAGCAGCACCGCAAACTGGGGCTGCATATCCGTGGGGAACCCCGGATGGGGCATGGTTTTGATGTTGCAGCGGTTGAGAGGGCCTGAGCGGCTGACGCGCACGCTGTCGTCATACTCTTGCACGTCCACGTCCATTTCCAGCAGTTTTGCGGTAATGGATTCCAGATGCTTAGGGATGACGTTTTTCACAAGCACGTCTCCGCCGGTGGCGGCCGCCGCCGCCATATAGGTGCCAGCCTCAATTTGATCGGGGATAATCGAATAGGTGGTGCCGCTCAACCGGTCCACCCCGCGGATTTTAATGACATCCGTACCGGCGCCGCGAATGTCAGCGCCCATGGAATTGAGGAAATTTGCCAGATCGACGATATGCGGCTCTCTGGCCGCATTTTCAATCACCGTAAGCCCCTTGGCCTTAACGGCGGCAAGCATGATGTTG
Organism: Clostridiales bacterium; assembly: GCA_018364155.1. Classification (GTDB taxonomy): domain Bacteria; phylum Bacillota; class Clostridia; order Oscillospirales; family Acutalibacteraceae; genus Solibaculum_A. The sequence goes on along the minus strand of JAGZMM010000005.1, from coordinate 243,110 downwards.
ATGGTAGCGCCCACCGAAACCACGTCCAGATAAATCTGGCTGCCCACCAGCTTATCCACTTTTACGTCTACCATGCCCTGGTCCAGAGACCAGGTGGCGCCCAAGGCGGCAAAGCCCTTCAGATGCTGGTCAATCGGGCGCACACCGAAATTACATCCGCCCGGCAGCGAGACCCTAGCATGCAAAAAACGGCCGAGCAGCGCGCCAATCAGGTAATAGGATGCGCGCATTCTCCGGGCCATTTCATACGGTACCACCGCCGTGTGAATATGTTTGGGGTCGATTTCAATGGTATTTTTATTCACCAGGCGGATTTGAGCGCCGAGCTCGGACAAAATCCGGCTGATCATGGATACATCGCTGATATTGGGTATATTTTCAATCCGGCAAATGCCGTCCGAAAGAATTGCTGCGGGAATGATCGCAACCGCTGCATTTTTCGCGCCGCTGATGGTCACTTCGCCTCTCAGCGGCCTGCCGCCGGTTATCACAAACTTATCCAATCGCTTACACCCCTTCAAATTCGTACGTCGGTATTATAGCACCTTGGAATGAAAAATTAAAGTAAATATTTATTACAAAATTTTAATCTTTGCATCCAAAATCCCTGCAATTTTAGTATGCAACGCCGCCTGCTTTTTCATGCGAAACCGTCCGTTAAAAAACATGCCAAAATCCTCGTCGAATGGCGAGGATTTTGGCAAAAATCGCACAAAACAATATTCCGATTATTTAAATACCTAAATACGGCGCTGGGTTAACTGGAGTTCCGTTAATCGTGATGGTGAAGTGGCAGTGGTTGCCGAAGGAATAACCCGTATTGCCCACATACCCGATCAACTGGCCCTGGCTGACCTGCTGGCCTACCGCGACCGCCACGGAATTCATGTGATAATATTTTGTCATTACGCCATTACCGTGGTCGATGAATACACAGTAACCATAACCGCCCGCCTTCCAACCAGCCTGCACTACCGTGCCGCCGTCGGAAGCCACGATCTGAGAATTGGCGGGAGCCGCCAGATCCAAACCATCATGCAAACTGCCCCACCGGTATCCAAAGCCGCTCGAGAGTCTGCCAGCAGCCACCGGCCACATAAAGCTACCCGTCGAAATGCCGTTGCCCTGGATGACCTGGACCGGAGCGGTGGAACCGCGGTTGACCGTTACCTGCTTTTCCTTGGTACCGATCTCGGTCACCTCGTTAACCGGTGCTTTAAGAAGCTCGGTGCCGGTGACCGTACGGCCAGTCTCCACGCCGTTGACGTAAACCACCTCATAGGTGATCTTTTCTTCGCCGTTTTCACCTGGCGTTACCACTTTTTCATAGCCCTTATACTGGCGGCTATTTTCCGTGGTTTCCTCTTCATAGGCAATGGAGCGGATCTCTTCCTCACTGCGCACCAGCTTGACACCCAGCCAGCGCTCCTGCGCAGCCACACGCACCTGGTTGCCGGTGTACATCAGATCGTCCAAATTCGGATTCAAAAGACGAAGCTGCTCGACACTGATCCCATATTGGGCCGCAATGCCATCCGGCGTGTCGCCGGTCTGTACGGTGTAAAGCTGCTCGTCGGAAACGTTGGAATTGAGCTTATTCTGAATTTCTTCTTCGGTAACTACGGTATCCTTGGGATACAGGCCGTCCACGAACTGGATATCCCGCATGAACTCCACCCGTTCTCCTTCGGTACCGGTGGAATAGGAATCGAGCACCGACGCCAAGAAGGTTTCCACCTCGCCCCGGTTCTCCACCGCGCCCACAAAGGAACCGTCTACAAACAGGCCACTGGCGCTACCTACCACATCACTGGAGGCTTCCAGGATTTTTTCGGTCAAGGTGTCCGCGTCCATAAATTCCTCGTCGGTTTCCACCTTTGCCAGGGTATAATTCGGGAACTGGTTGAGGGCAAAGCCCTCTTCCACGTTGATGATTCTCGCCTGGGCTTGTCCGATGGCCTCGTTGAATACGCTCTCGTCGGACACATATCCCAATACCTGCCCATCGTAAGTGACGCTCAGGGCATAGGTCGCAGAGGACCACGCCGTAATCATCGGGACAATTAAAAATGCACAGAGAACCGGCAAAGTGTAGTTGACCGCCGTGGTAAAAATCTTGCGGTGACGGCGAAACGCCTTCTTTGCAAGGACTCCAAAGGTCTTAACTACCGCCAACTTGCCGCGCCCAGTCGCCTCCTTAAGGCTGCTCATGGCCACGCCAAAGCCCTCGTGCACCTCTTTAAACTCGTCTCGCACTTTGCGCGCATTGCGCAAAACCACATAATCCGCAACCGGATACAGCTTCTTACCAATCGGTTTACATGCCCGGCTTGCGGCGGCACCCGCCGTTTTCAGCCCCTTACCGGTGACAGCGCCGGCCTTTTTCGCCGCCTGCAGTGCAATCACCGCATAGGCCTTTGCCGACTTCTTCGCGGGCAGCGAAGCAAACTTCGCAATCGCCTCGCCTTTGACCCGGTACTTGCAATCCATTCGTTTTATCGAAAGTCTTTTCTTAGACTCGCCTTCTTCAAACGCTTTGTTGCCAGCATTCGTGGGCATCGAATCACTCCTTTCGGGAAGCTCGTAAAGGTTACATTTCTGTAACAACTACTATCTATTATATCCAAAGGTTACAGGATTGCAACCCTTTTGTAACCTTCTTGAAAATGTTTGTACGAGTTGCCCAGAAGTAATTCGATATTTTTGTCGGATACCCATAGTTTATGCCGGATAGGTGAGAGATTCTTCCTGCCAACCTTCCAGAATGCGGCACATCTTTTCTCCCTCCGCCCGCGCGCCTTCCAAGTTTTGATCGGAATAATTGCCGCATTCGACGGGACTGGCGCCTGGAATGTCCCCTTGCCAGGAGGCGATTTGAGCGAAACACGCTTTGACAAGCGCAATCGCGTCGGTGTGGGACAGATCCCGAAGCAAGAGGTAAAACCCGGTCCGGCAGCCCATGGGGCCAAAGTAAATCACATGGTCCGCCTCCTTCGCGTTGCGGGCAAGGGTGGCGAAAAGGTGCTCGACGGTGTGAGCCGTGCCAGTGTCCATCACCGGCTCCACGTTGGGACGGCGGGTGCGGATGTCGTAGGTGACGATGTCCCCGTCCACACGGGACACGTACATGCCGCAGGTCAGCTTGTTATGGTCGATCTGAAAGCTTGCGATGCGTTTCATGGATGGTTCCTCCTTTGGTCTGCTTTCTTTATAGATTCGCGTGCAGCGCCTTTTGGGCTCGTTGGGCCGCCTGCTCGAAGAGATCGAACAGGCTTTCCTCCCGCTCGGTCTGCGGGTACAGAGGGTCCCGCCAGACGGCGTGCTCTGCGTTGGCATAGTCGAACCCGTCCGGCTCGGTCAGCGGATACATCCGGGCGGTGACGATTCCTTTTCGCAGCAAAAGCCCTTCGCATAGGCTCAAAGCGGAGCGCTTGAAAGTGGTGCGGTTATTGAGAACCTTTACCCAGCGCCGCCGATGCTCCATTCCATTGAACACCGCCGCCTTTGCAACGGGCTGCGTCCATCCCCGGGCTAGGCCATCGGCATAAAACACCGAAACGCATTCCCAAACGCTCGCTTCCCTGGGCCAGGTTTCTCTAAGAGAAACCTCAAAGGGAAGCTGCCCGGTCTCGTAGCGCAGCAGCAAAATGTCAAACACTGCCTCCATCCGGGCAGGAAGATTCTCATCCAGTCCCATTGCCCGTACCGGCTCATCGGTTTGCTCATAGGCGGCCAGAGCGGCCCGGAAGAAAGGGCCGACCGTTTCCCAATAGGCCCGGTGACATAAGAATCCCGCCAGGTAGGCGCGGATCAAATCCTTCTTTTGTGGATGGCTGTGCGCAAAGGCGGTTTCCTGCGCCAGAAGCTCCGCGGCCGAAAGCGCATTCACATAATCGGCGAAGGCGTCCAGCGGCGCTTCCTTACGGCGAAAAGGATGCGGCGGGTCCCGAAGGAAATCCTCCCCTTGAGCACCCAAAAGGAAGGCCTGCCGTTTTGCCTGCCCCTGCTCAACAGGTAAGAAGCGCCGGGCAAGCAGATGGTATCCCAGTATGGTCGGCATGGGTCATTCCTCCTGTCTCATAGCGGCGAAAAGTACCTGCATATCGGTGGGATATTCGCTGACGACGCGCACAGGCTCGCCGGTAACCGGCTGCAAAAAGCACGCCCGGCGGCAATGAAGCGCCTGGCGGGCAATCAAAGGGCTGGCGGTTCCATACATGGTGTCCCCCACCAGCGGCATTCCCAGATGGGAAAAATGCACCCGAATCTGATGGGTGCGCCCCGTTTCCAAGCGGATGGAGAGCTTGGTCATCCCCCGCCCGCTTTCCTCCGCTTTCCAGTGGGTCACACACCGGTCGCCCCCTTCGCCCACCTCCCGCATGACGCCGAAGCCTTCCCGGCGGCGGATGGGCAGGTCAATGGTGCCGTCTCCTGAAAGCACCCCGTTGACCACCGCCACGTATTCCTTCTCCACATGCCCGTGCAGCCTTGCCGCCGCGTAAGCGTTTTTCGCCGCTACCACGATGCCGGAGGTATCCCGGTCCAAGCGGTTGATGGGGCGGAAAGCCCCGCGCTCCCCCTTTTGTGCCAGGTAGGCGGCCACGGCGTTGGCAAGGGTCCCGTCGTAATGGCCCGGGGACGGATGCACCGCCATGGCGGGCGGTTTGTCCAGCACCAGAACCTGGTCATCCTCGTAAAGAACCTGAAAGCGCGCATCCGGAATGGGAGCGGCTGGACGGGGATCGTCGGGAATGTGCAGCTCAATGACGTCCCCCGCCCGCACCCGGTCGATAACCCGGATGTATCCACCGTTGGCCGTGATGCCGTTTTCCACATGCTTGAGGCTCACCATCAGCCGGTAGGACAGGGCGCAGTATCCCCGCAGGAACACTTTGAGCTTAACCCCGTCCGATTCCGGAGGGACCACAAAACGCAGCGTCTGAGCCATAAGCGGCGCGTCTCCTTTCTTCCCGGTATTGGTGCTGACTTTTTATCAGTCTCGCTTTCCTTTCTTATCTTATAACAAAGCTCTGACCTTTCCCCTGTCCTCCTCCGATACGAGGGAGATTTTCAAGGGGGAAATTTGTGTCCCCGTTCCTAGCGTCTTTTTCCCCCTCCTGCCGCCTTTTCTTTGGTTCGTTTCTTTTGGCGGAGCAAAAAAGGAACAAAAAACTCCATTTAGGGGCCCGTGAATAGGCAATCCAAAGCTGTCATGAAATTACAGCCACAATATTTATTGAGAATGAATAATAATTTCCCATTTTATGATTGACTTAAAAACTTCTTCACTGTATCATTTAGAAGTTCTTAAGTGAGGTGATGAATTGGGAACGAAAAAAATGGGTCGTCCGACCGACAACCCGAAACCGCACCAAATGACGGTAAAGTTCGATGACAAATGCAAAAGCATCATTGAACAATACAGCAAGCAAGAAAACGTCTCCAAAATGGAAGCGGTGCGCAGAGGGGTTAAGAAGTTGAAAAACGACCTCAAACACTGACGAAATACTGGACGGCAGGGAAACCTGCCGCCCGGTTTCTCTTTTATAAAATTGAATCATATGTGAAATTTATTAATATTCAATTATTTTTTCGCAATTCTATTGACTTTTGTCGTACAATCGCCTATGTTTATTTTGAGCGGCAAAAGTGAGGTGATATTATGCCGTCCAAAAAAATGGGGCGCCCTACGGATAATCCTCGCCCTCACAAGCTTAACGTTCGCATTAACGACGAGAGCAAACGGATTCTCGAAGAATACTGTTCGCAAGAATCGGTCAATCGAACGGAAGCGGTAGAGCGGAGTATTAAGAAGTTAAAGGATGACCTCAAACACTGAGAAAATACCGGACGGCAGGGAAACCTGCCGTCCGGTTTCTCTTTTATAAGATTGAATCATATGTGAAACTTATTAATATTCAATCTATTTTATTGACTTTTGATATACACACATGCTAGTATTTTGAATATCGAAAAGGAGGTGAACCCTTGACAAGCTCCAAAATGGGCCGTCCTACGGATAATCCCAAAGATACGCCTTTGTTTGTCCGTCTCGATCAGGAATGCAGGGAAATCTTGACCGCCTACTGCGAAGAAAAGAACGTCAACAAAGCAGAAGCAGCCCGGCGCGGGATTAAGAAGTTAAAGGACGACCTTAAAAAATGAAGGAAGCGGCGCACTACTCAGCAAAGTCACCACCGCTTCCCCCCAACCAACAACCGCCAAAAGGCAGGTGCGGCGTAACTATTATATCATGCGCCGCCGCGCCTTTCAAGCGTTGTTGGATCTTAACCAGGAAAGGACGCATCCAAATGAAAAAAGAATGGGATTTTTTCTTAGACGAGCTTTTGAGCCACGCGGCTACGGAATTCCGGCATACCAAAACCTATGAGCTTCTGGAGGAAAAGCTCGAGCAGATGGAGCGGGATTGCGATACCATGCTGACCGAGGACGAAAGAGCGTTTGTCGAAGAATGCTTCGAGCTGCTCTATGAGGCAAGCGGGCAGCAGGAAGAGCACGCCTACCGCTGCGGAATGCGCGACGGCATCACCATATTAAAGCACCTAGGGGTTCTCGCTTGACCATTTCGCAGGTTACCTTAAAATCAAACAAAACGCACCGATCAAAAACCGGGCGGCAGGTTTCCCTGCCGCCCGGCTCTTCTTTTACCTTCTTATTTCACGGTAACCGTCCAGCCGTACTTATCTTCCGTCTTGCCCCACTGGATGCCGGTCAGCTCGTCGTAGAGCCGCTGGGATACCGGGCCGATCTCGCCGTTGTTGATGTTCATGATCTTAGTGTCGCCCCAGTTGAGATGGCCAATGGGAGAGATGACCGCGGCCGTGCCGGTGCCGAAGGCTTCTTCCAGCTTGCCGTCGTCATAGGCCTTGGCCAGCTCGTCAATGGAAATGCGGCGCTCGGTCACCTTCATGCCCCAGCCGCGCATCAGCTCGATGGCCGACTTGCGGGTGATGCCGCCCAGGATGGAACCATCCAGCGACGGGGTGATGATTTCGCCGTCAATCTTGAAGAAGACGTTCATGGTGCCCACTTCTTCAATGTACTTGCGCTCCACGCCGTCAAGCCAGAGCACCTGGGTATAGTTCTTCTCCTTGGCCTCATACTGGGCCTTCAGGGAAGAAGAATAGTTGCCCGCGGTTTTGGTAAAGCCGGTGCCGCCCTTGACTGCGCGGACATACTTGGTTTCCACATAAATCTTCACCGGGTTTAAGCCCTCGGGATAGTAGGGGCCCACCGGGGAAGCGATGACCATAAAGAGGTAGTGGTTCGCCGCACGCACGCCCAGGTGGGGGTCCACGGCGATGATGAAGGGACGCAGATATAAAGAGGTATCCGGGGCCTTGGGAATCCAGTCGGCGTCGATGCTGACGAACTTCTCCAGACACTCGAGCATGAACTCCTCATCCACCGGCGGAATGCACAGCCGGTCGTTGGAAAGGTTTAGGCGCTTGAAGTTCTCCTGGGGACGGAACAGCAGCACCCGGCCGTCGTCGGCCCGGTAAGCCTTCATACCCTCGAACACTTCCTGGCCGTAGTGCAGGCACATGGCCGCCGGGTCCAGGGAAAGGGGGCCGTAGGGAACGATGCGCGCGTCATGCCAGCCCTGGCCCTCGTCGTAATTGACGATGAGCATATGGTCGGTAAACACGTCGCCGAAGGTCAGCTTGGACTCGTCCACCGGCTTCGGCTTGGGGGATTTGGTCAGTTCCACTTTGATGTTAGACATAAATACCCTTCCTTACTCCATAGTCTATCATTTTTGATGTTATTCTTTATTATACTCGCGTTTTTCCCTTGACGCAAGGCTGGCTTTTCCGCTTTTTGGCGCAAAAGCGATAGATTCTTTTAGATAATCTGACGAAACCCCCGTCAGTCACCCGCTTTGAGGTAATCGGCCACGCCGATGACCTTGCCGTTCTTGACATACACCCGGGGCACCCGCTTGCCGATGAGGCAGACGGTTTCATAAGGAATGGTACCCACCGCGTCGGACAGTTCCTCAATGGGCAAAAACGCCTCCCCGTCTCGGCCGAACATGGTCACCGTCATTCCTTCCTTTGCTTCTGGAATGCCGGTCACGTCCAGCATCAGCTGGTCCATGCACACCCGGCCCACCACCTTGGCGGGCTTTCCGGCTACCAGCGCCCTGGTCTTTGAGGACGCAAGCCTTGGATAGCCGTCGGCATATCCCACCGGGACGGTGGCTACACGCATGGGGTTTTGGGCCGCATAGGTGCGTCCGTAGCTGACGGTGGCCGCCGGCCCGATTTCCTTGACCATGGAAATCACGCTTTTGAGCTCCATGGCCGGACGGAGGGACAGCACGTCCTTGCACTTTCCCGAAGGGGCCAAACCATAGAGGATAATCCCCGGGCGGACCAGGTCCAGGTTCATCTGGGGGTAACAGAGCACTCCCGCGCTGTTGCAGCAGTGGCGGTAGCGAAACCGGATGCCCTTTTCACAAAGGGCGTCCACCGCCCGGCAAAACTGTTCGAACTGGTGCTGGGTAAAAGCTTCTCCCTCTTCCCCTTCGTCGGACACGGCGAAATGGGTAAAAATTCCTTCCGGAACAAGTCCCGGCAAAGTGCAGACCTGTGCCGCCTCGTCGATGGAGGCCGCGCAGTCCTCCTGCTGGCAGAAGAAACCTAAGCGGCTCATGCCCGTGTCAATCTTTATATGAATGTTTACCGCTACGCCCGCCTCCACGGCTCCTTTGGACAAAGCCTCGCCGTAAGAGGTGGAAAACACGGTCTGGGAAATGCGGTGGCTAGCCAGCTCTCCGGCAAGCTGCGGCGGGGTATAGCCCAAAATCAGCACCGGCTGGGAGAGCCCGGCCCGGCGCAGCTCCACCGCTTCCTCGATGTTCGACACTGCGAACCAGTCCGCCCCGCAGGCCGCCAGCTCTCTGGCTACGTACACTGCGCCGTGGCCGTAGCCGTCCGCCTTGACCACCGCCATCATTCCCGCCGCCGGACTGACCGCCCGCCGGATTTCCTCATAATTATGCCGGATGGCATCCAAGTCCACCTGCACCCAGGTGCGCCGTAAAAATTCGTCCATCTGCGCCTCCGCCGCATACCTTTCTGGAACGGCATGCGTTTCATTCATTCGTAAATGTAAATTTTACCCCAGTTATTCTTGTTTTTCAAGTGCATTTTCGCCATGCAAACCGCCGCTTTTGCGCTAAATTTGTGAACGCGGTTTGAAATCTTGATTCTTTTGCGCCCCAGAGCCTTTTTTTCACGCTATATTTATGATAAAATAGAGCAGTACATGCAACCCGTCCCAATACGCCCGCCCGGCGGGCAAAGAAGTAAGGAGTTTGCGATATGTCAGATGTAATCCGCGTATTCGTGGAAAAGAAGCCCGGCTTTGACATTGAAGCGGGCCACATTTTGGCCGATCTGAAAGAAAACTTAGGCATCAAAGCCTTAACCGGCCTGCGCTTTGCCAACCGTTACGATGTGCAGGGCCTCAGCCGCGAAGAGTTCGACGCGGCCAAGGGCACCATCCTTTCCGAGCCGAACCAGGACATCGTCACTTTGGAAACCTGGCCGGTAGGCGAGGAATACCAGGTCTTTGCGGTGGAATATCTGCCCGGCCAGTACGACCAGCGGGCGGACTCCGCCGCCCAGTGCGTGCAGCTGCTCACCCAGGGAGAACGGCCCGAGGTGGCCAATGCCCGGATGTACGCGGTCAAGGGCGACCTGTCCCAGGACGACCTTCGCAAAATGCAGGAATATCTGGTCAATCCCGTGGAGTCCCGCTTGGCTTCCCTAAAAAAGCCTCAGACGCTGGATATGGACGTGGAAGTACCGGAGAATGTCAAGCGTGTGGAAGGCTTTATCGAAATGAGCCCGGAAGAGATCGCCGGGTATTGGAAGCAGATGGGGTTTGCCATGAGCGTGGAGGACCTGGAGTTCTGCCGGGATTACTTTGCTACCAAGGAGCGCCGGGACCCTACGGTAACCGAGCTGCGGGTGATTGACACTTATTGGTCGGACCATTGCCGGCATACGACCTTTTTAACGAGGCTGGAAAAAATCGAAATTGAGAAGGCGGAGATCACTGCCGCCGTCGAAGAGGCGTTGCAGGCCTATTATGACGCACGCAAGGAGGTCTATGGCGACCGGGACAAGACCGTCTGCCTGATGGACATGGCCTGCATCGGCGCGAAGCTTCTCAAAAAGCGGGGCATGATTCCGGACCTGGATGAATCGGAGGAAATCAACGCCTGTTCCATCGAGGTCCCCATTGAGATTGACGGGGAAAAAGAAACCTGGCTCGTGCAGTTTAAAAATGAAACCCATAACCATCCCACGGAAATCGAGCCCTTCGGCGGCGCGGCCACCTGTCTGGGCGGCGCCATCCGCGATCCGCTTTCCGGGCGCGCCTATGTCTACCAGGCCATGCGAGTGACCGGTTCGGGCGATCCCACCGTGCCCATAAGCGAAACGCTGCCCGCCAAGCTTCCCCAGCGCAAGATTACCACCAGCGCCGCTCACGGCTATTCCTCCTACGGCAACCAGATCGGCCTTGCCACCGGCCAGGTGGTGGAGCTCTACGACAAGGGCTACATCGCCAAGCGCCTGGAAATCGGCGCGGTGGTGGGCGCTTCTCCCAAGTCGAACGTGGTGCGGGAAGTTCCCCAGCCCGGCGATGTGATCGTCCTTTTGGGCGGGCGCACCGGCCGCGATGGCTGCGGCGGCGCCACCGGCTCCTCCAAGGCCCATACCGATGAATCCTTACAGACCTGCGGCGCAGAGGTGCAAAAGGGCAACCCGCCCACCGAGCGCAAGCTCCAGCGTCTCTTCCGCAACCCGGACGTATCCAGGATGATCAAGCGCTGCAACGATTTTGGCGCGGGCGGCGTGTGCGTGGCCATCGGCGAGCTTGCCGACGGGCTTCGCATCACGCTCGACAGCGTGCCGCGCAAATACGAGGGCCTAGACGGCACCGAGCTTGCCATTTCCGAATCTCAGGAGCGTATGGCGGTGGTTCTCGACGACGGGGACGTAAACGCCTTCATTGACGCGGCGGATGCGGAAAACCTGGAAGCCACTCCGGTGGCGGTGGTCACCGCCGACGAGCGGCTGCGCATGCTCTGGCGGGACGACATGATTGTGGACATTTCCCGCGCTTTTCTCAATACAAACGGCGTGACCCAGAAAGCCGAAGCTACCATCACCGCCCCCAAGGCGGAGGCGTGCTATCTGGATCAGCTTCCCGAGGAAGTGGTGGGCAAAGACTTTGCCGGCGCCATGCAGGCAAACCTTTCCCGCCTCAACGTCTGCTCCCAGAAAGGCCTTTCGGAACGGTTCGACTCTTCCATCGGCGCAGGCACCGTGCTTATGCCCTTTGCAGGGAAGTACCAGCTGACGCCGGAGGAGGCCATGGTGGCGAAGCTTCCCCTTCTTCACGGGGAAACCGACGACGCCACCGCCATGAGCTATGGTTTTATTCCCGGAATTTCCGAGTGGAGTCCGTTTCATGGGGCTGCCTGGGCGGTCACCGAGTCTCTCTCCAAGCTGGCAGCGGTGGGGGCTGATCCCCTGTCCGCCCGCCTGACGTTCCAGGAATATTTTGAACGCCTGCACGACGTTCCCACCCGCTGGGGTAAGCCCGCCGCCGCCCTTTTGGGCGCTTTGCAGGCCCAGCTTGCCTACGGCACCCCCTCCATCGGCGGAAAGGACTCTATGTCTGGCTCCTTTAATGAGCTGGATGTTCCCCCCACCCTGGTGAGCTTTGCCATCGCCGCCACCAAGGCAAGCAAAACCGTGTCCGCCGCTTTCCAGAAGGCCGACTCCAAGCTGGTGTTTGTGGAGCTGCCTGCGGCCTCCTCCAAGCTGCCGGACTTTGAAAAGGTCAAAGAGATCTATCGCAGCATTCACGCCGCCGCGCAAAGCGGCGCGGTGCTCGCCGCAGGCGTTTTGCGCGAGGGCGGCCTTGCGGCAGCGCTTGCACGCATGGCTTTGGGCAACCGCATCGGCGTCAAGCTGACAGCGAACCTGTCGGCAAACGACCTGTATACCCCCAAGGCGGGTTCCTTCCTTTTGGAAATGAACGAGCCGGAGGCTTTGGGCTCTATCACCTATCAGGTCATCGGCGAAACCACCGTTTCCCCGGACTTTGTGCTCGGCGGCGAATCGGTTTCCCTTGCCCAGCTGCAGGACGCCTATCTTTCCAAGCTGGAACCGGTCTTCCCGGTAAACGCGCCCGACGCGCCTGACTACGGCATCGAAGTTACTCCCTACGCCTTCCCCTCCGGCGCGGCGCCCGCTTTGAAAACCGCCAAACCGAAGGTATTCATCCCCGTCTTCCCGGGCACCAACTGTGAGGTGGACTCCGCCCGTGCCTTTGAAGAAGCGGGAGCCAAGGCGGAAATCCTGGTGGTCAACAACCTGACCGCCTACGGCATTGAGAAAACCATCGAGCGGATGGTCAAGGAGATCGGCGACTCCCAGATCATTATGCTGCCCGGTGGCTTCTCCGGCGGCGACGAGCCGGACGGCTCGGGCAAGTTCATTGCCACCACCTTCCGCAATCCCCAGGTGGCCGAAGCGGTGCGCGCGCTGCTTTACGACCGGGACGGCCTGATGCTGGGTATCTGCAACGGCTTCCAGGCGCTTATTAAGCTGGGCCTGGTGCCCTTCGGTGAAATCCGCGACCTAAAGCCCGAGGACCCCACTCTGACCTTTAACACCTTAGGCCGCCATGTGTCCCGGATGGTGTATACCCGCGTTTCCTCCGTCAACTCGCCCTGGCTTACCGGCGTCAAACCCGGCGACGTGCATGCAGTGCCGGTGTCCCACGGCGAAGGCCGGTTTGTGGCGGACGAAACTACGGTCAAATACCTGGCGGAGAACGGCCAGATCGCCTTCCAGTACTGCGACCCGCAGGGCAACATTTCCAATTCCATCGAGTGGAACCCCAACGGCTCGGTCTGCGCCATTGAGGGCATTTTAAGTCCGGACGGCCGCGTGCTCGGCAAGATGGGTCACTCGGAACGCAAGGGCCGCAACCTGTACAAAAATGTCCCCGGTGAGAAAGAACAGCGCATCTTTGAGTCGGGTGTGAAATACTTTAAATAAAGGCCCATTAGGATGAGCATAATAACAAGGATTGCCAGAGAACGGCGTCGTGTTGTTATGCTCATCTGCCGTGGGGCGGCTACGTCCTGGGGCAGAGGGTCGATCATTTTAATAAGGTGGTGTGCGTGTGCCTGTATGGAAAACCGTGCCGTCGGTAGACGACGGCGTGAAGCTCTTGTCCCTGCCGGATTCCCGCTTTAAAACCAAACGAGCAGCCGTATCCTTTTATGTTCCGCTGCATGCGGAATCTGCGGCTGCCATGGCGATTCTGCCCTATCTTTTAAGCCATTCCTGCCGGGAATATCCCAACGTTACCCTTTTAAACGAGCGCCTTGCTTCCCTTTACGGTGCAAAGCTGTTCGGGTCGGTGGAGCGCCTCGGGGAAAGCCAGGTGCTGACCATTTCCGTGTTCGCCATTGGCGACGAGTATACCCCCAACCATGAACCGTTGAGCCGGGAATGCACGTCCCTTCTGCGGGCGCTGCTGTTTGACCCGGTTTTGGAGGACGGCTGCTTTCCCGCGTCCTCCATTGAGCAGGAAAAGCGCTGCTTGACGGAGCTCATCGAAGCCGAACAAAACGACAAGCGCACCTATGCGAGAAACCAGTGTGAGCAGATTATGTGCGAATCGGAAGGGTACGGGATCAATAAGTACGGCACCGTGCAAACGGTGGCCGCCCTGACGCCCACCGACGTGACCGCCGCCTGGAAAACCCTTCTGAAGACCGCCCGGGTCTGCCTTTCCTTTTTGGGAATGGAGTCGGACGGGACACTGGAGGAAGCCTTCCAGGCATACGGGCGCACCCAGCCGGTCTCCTGCCAGACCCAGGTGATTGAGAAAGCAAAGCAGGTCAAGGAAGTCACCGACCGGCTACCCGTCAATCAGGCAAAGCTGGTGATGGGTTTTCGCACAGGTACGGCTGAGCCGGACCCGGCGGTAATGGCCACTCGGATGATGGTGGCTCTCCTGGGTGGAACGGCTCATTCGAAGTTCTTCCTAAACGTGCGGGAAAAGCTTCATCTGTGCTACTACTGCTCGGCCCGGTTTGACCGGCACAAGGGAATTATGCTGGTGGAGTCCGGCATCGAGCGGGAGAACTTTGAGAAGGCCAAGGCGGAAATTCTCCGTCAAATCGAGGCAGTCCAGGCGGGGGACTTTACCGACGAAGAGCTGTCCGCCACTGTCATGAGTATTCAGAACTCGTTTCGCACCGTGTCCGACCGAGTAACCGGCATCGCCACCTGGTACGAAAACCAGTATTTTGACGATACTCTTGTAACCCCCGAGGAAAGCGCCGACGCAGCCGGCAAGGTTACGCGGGAAGAGGTGGTCGCCGCGGCAAAGCGGCTGACTCTGGATACCATTTACCTGCTGACTGGAGAGGAGGATGGACAGTGAACGTGGTAAAAAGCGCCCTGCTGGACGAAAGCTATTACGAGTACGACCATCCGTCGGGGCTGAAAATCCTGGTATACCCCAAGGAAGGGTACCAGTCGGCCTACGCTATTTTCGGCACTCGCTACGGTTCCATCGACACCCGTTTCCGCCTCAAAGGCGAACAGGAATGGACGGTGGTACCCGAGGGAATTGCCCATTTTCTCGAGCATAAGCTCTTTGAAAGCCAGGACGAGGACGCCTTTGCCCGCTATGCGCGCACCGGCGCCAATGCAAACGCTTTCACCTCCTTTGACCGAACCTGTTACCTTTTCTCCTGCACGGAGAATTTCGGCGCGTCCCTGGAAATCCTGCTGGATTTCGTCCAGTCCCCTTACTTTACCAAGGAAACGGTGGACAAAGAGCAGGGCATCATCGGCCAGGAAATCCGTATGTATGACGACGAGCCCAACTGGCGGGTCATGTTTAACCTTCTGACCGCTCTGTACCACACCCATCCGGTGCGCATCGACATTGCGGGTACCGTAGAGTCCATCGCCAAGATCGACGCGGACCTTCTCTACAAGTGCTACCACACTTTTTATAACCTCAACAACATGGTGCTGGCCGTAGCGGGCAAGGTAGACCCGAAAGAGGTCCTCTCCATTGCCGACAGGGTACTCAAGCCCTCTGCGGACGCGGTCATCGAGCGTTCCTTTGAGGAGGAGCCGGAAGGAATTGTGACCGATCATGTGGAGCAAAAGCTGTCGGTTTCGGTGCCTCTTTTCATGTTCGGCTATAAGGAAACGCCCAAGGCGGAGGGAATGGATACCCAGACCTTGGTGGAATGGGAGCTTCTCTTGGAACTGATTGCCGGCAAAACCTCTCCCCTCTATCGCAGGCTTCTGGACGAACAGCTCATTAACGAAAGCTTCGGCACCGAGCTCTTTGAGGGCCGGGGGTATGTCGCAGCCATGTTCGCCGGGGAGTCGAAGGACCCCAAAGCGGTGGCAGAGGCTGTCAAAGTGGAAATCGAGCGGCTCAAGAAGGACGGCATTGACAAGGATGCCTTCGAGCGGGTCCGCCGGGAACGGTACGGTTTGTCGGTCATGGCCTTTGACAGCGTAGAGGGCATCGCCAACAACCTGTCCTCCGCTCATTTTACCGGACGGGGGATCTTTGACACGGCGGAGGTTTTGAGCCGCGTGACCTGCGAGCAGGTACAAAACCGTTTGATGGAAAGCCTGCGCCCGGAGCGCAGCGCTCTTTCCACCATCCTTCCCGCATAAACCGCAAGCAAGGATTTTTGCCGGGTTTTCCGCCCGGCCTACATAACATACAGGAGGACCTACGCGAATGACGAATACCATTGAATTCCCCAAGCTGGGGTTTCAGATTGATCTCAACCCCATCGCGTTCTCCATCGGCGATTTCCATGTGTACTGGTACGGCATCATCATCGCGCTGGGTATGCTGCTGGCCGTTCTCTACGCGATGAAAAGCTGCAAGCGGTTCGGCCTGAATCCCGACCGGCTCATCGACGTAATTTTGGTCGGTGTGATCGCCGGCATCGTGGGCGCCCGGCTCTATTATGTTCTCTTCAACATGAAGGAATTTACCGACGTCTGGTCTATTTTTGACCTAAAGTCAGGGGGACTGGGCATCTACGGCGGCCTCATCTTTGGTCTGGGCGCTGGAGCGCTGATGGCCATGTGGCGCAAGGTGGATATTCCCAGTGCCTTTGACCTGGCGTCCTTAGGCTTTCTCATCGGCCAGGGCATCGGCCGCTGGGGCAACTTTATCAATCAGGAGGCCTTCGGGGTCAACACGGACCTGCCCTGGGGCATGACCGGCAACCGCATTTCCGCCTGGCTTTACGCCAATTCCTCCACTCTGGCGGACGAAGGCATTTTCGTGGATTATACACAGCCGGTGCATCCCACCTTTCTCTACGAATCCCTGTGGTGCCTCTTAGGGTTTTTGCTGCTGCATTTCTTAAGCAAGCACCGCAAGTACAAAGGCGAGATCTTCCTTTTGTACTCCGCCTGGTATGGGTTCGGCCGCTTCTTTATTGAAGGGCTGCGCACCGACAGCCTCTACATCCCCGGCACCTACATTCGGGTATCCCAGGTGGTGGCGGCAGTGGCCTTTGTGGGCGCGCTGATCGCACACTTTGTGATTCTCCACCGCATCAAGCTGAAAGAGCCGCTGGAGCCGGATTATGTGCCGGTCTTCGGCAACTTAGACGAAGAGTCGCCGGAGTCTCTGCGGCTGCGGGCGGCTGAACTGAACGCACAGGCAAAAGAACTGCGCGAGCAGGCGGAGCACTACCGCCTTCTTGCCCAGGAGGACGGGGATCTTCCCGAGGAGGAAAAGTCAGACGAAAGCACCCCGCAAACCGCAGGAGAAGCCTCTGAACCGGAAAACGCAGAAGCAGTCCAAACAGAGGAAGACAGCGACGAGGACGAATACCGCAGAAGTGCCGAAGAGGCGGAGCGTCGGGCGATAGAGCTGGAGGGACAGGCGAAGGACTGCATGCAAAAAGCCGAAGAACTGGAAGCACAGGAAGAAAAGCAGGCCGACCGCACCGCGTTAAAGGCGAAGGCCCATTCTCTGCATGTCCGTGCCAAGGCGCTCGAAGAGGAAATCGCCGCTCTAAGCGATACCGAGGAAGACTTAGAAAAGAAAACAGCGCTGGAAGCGGAGCGGACGGAGTGCGAGGAAACGGCCGCCGAATGCGAACAGCTTCTTCGTGAACAGGAAGCCCAGGACGAGGAAAACGCTGACTGCATTCAGGAAACATCCAGCGACGCAAATGCACAAGCCGAACACACCGACTCGCAGGACGAAGAAAAATCGTAAGGTTATGCTGGGAAGGGGCCAAAAAGCGCTCCTTCCCATTCTCTGTACATAATGCAGAGCCGGGAAAAACCGGCGGAAAGGATGATGAGAGCAATGGCAACGATAATCGACGGCAAGGCGGTTTCCGCCAGCGTAAAAGAACGAGTCGCCCAGGAGGCTGCGGCTTTAAAGGAACAAAAGGGGATTACACCGGGGCTGGCTGTGGTCATCGTGGGAGATGACCCAGCTTCCCGTGTCTATGTCAACAACAAGAAAAAAGCCTGCGCAGCAGTTGGATTTTATTCGGAGGAGCACGCCCTTCCCGCAGACACCACCCTTGAGCATCTGCTTGGCCTCATCGACGGCCTAAATAAGCGTGAAGATATCCACGGCATCCTGGTGCAGCTGCCCCTTCCGAAACACCTGGACGAACAGGCGGTCATCCATGCCATCTCTCCGTTAAAGGACGTGGATGCCTTCCTGCCCGAAAACGTGGGGCGCATCATGATCGGCGATTTTCATTTTCTTCCCTGCACCCCTGCAGGCGTCATGGAACTGCTGGACGCCGCCCATGTGGACATCGACGGCAAGCGTGCGGTGGTCATCGGCCGCAGCAACATTGTGGGCAAACCCCAGGCCATGCTGCTGATGCACAAAAATGCCACCGTCACCATCTGCCACTCCCATACGAAGGACCTGCCGGCTGTCTGCCGGGAAGCGGACATTCTGGTGGCCGCTATCGGCAAAGCGAAATTCGTCACGGCGGACTTTGTCAAGCCCGGCGCCGCAGTGATCGACGTGGGGATGAACCGGGACGAAAACGGCAAGCTTTGCGGCGACGTGGATTTTGCTTCGGTGGAGCCGGTTGCCGGCTGCATCACGCCGGTGCCCGGCGGGGTAGGACCCATGACCATCGCCATGCTGATGAAGAACACTCTCATGGCCGCCAAGCTGCAAAACGGCCTTTGTTAACCGACTTTTTTGTTTGACTTTTTCCATGGTTTGTGCTATACTCGTTTAGCCGCATATTCCGGGCTTACACAAAGCGGACATCCTGTCCCGCCTGGGAACTAGCGAGTCTATTGTAAAGTAGGTGCCATCCTTTCATGTACGCAATTATTGAAACAGGCGGAAAACAGTACAAGGTTTCCGTGGGCGACGAGATCTTCGTCGAAAAGCTGGGCGCAGAGGACGCGTCCGAGTATAGCTTCACTAAGGTTATCGCCATCGGTTCGGACGACGGGATCAAGACCGGCAACCCTTATGTCGACGGTGCGACCGTATCCGCGAAGGTTATTAAGAACGGCAAGTCCAAGAAGATCACCGTCTTCACCTATAAGCCCAAGAAGGGCGAGAAGCGCAAGATGGGTCATAGACAGCCCTATACCAAGGTGCAGATCGAAGCCATCAACGCCTAAGCTTTTATGACCAAGGTGCGTTTTAACCATCGGAACGGCAAGCTGTGCGGGTTTACGATGCTCGGCCACGCCGGGTATGCGCAGGAAGGCGAGGACATTGTCTGTGCCGCCGTTTCCTCCGCCGCTTATATGGCGGCCAATACCATCACCGAGGTGCTTTCTTCTCCGGCGCAGGCGGAGGTTTCCGACGCTTGCTTCCGTTTTTCCCTCTTGTCGGCCTGTGATTTGGCAGTGACGATTTTAGAGGGGCTGAAGCTTCATCTAAGCGAGCTTCAAAAGCAATATCCCGCCTATTTAACAATTGATATTACGGAGGTGTAACACACATGCTTACCATTAACATTCAGCTTTTTGCACATAAAAAGGGAATGGGTTCCACCAAGAACGGCCGTGATTCCGAGTCCAAGCGTCTCGGCGCCAAGCGTGCGGACGGTCAGTTCGTTCTCGCGGGCAACATTCTGGTTCGTCAGCGCGGCACCCACATCCATCCGGGTACGAACGTCGGCATCGGTTCGGACGACACGCTGTTCGCGCTGGTTGACGGCAAGGTCAAGTTCGAGCGTCTCGGCCGCGACCGCAAGAAGGTCAGCGTCTACGCGGTGGAGCAGTAATTCTTTTTCGTTTCTTGATTTGAAAATCCCGGGCATAAATGCTCGGGATTTTTGTATATCGATTTTGTTGCAGGAATGCCTGCATTTTTAAGGGAGGCAGATTTTATGGGAATGACCATGTCGCAAAAAATCCTGGCGGCGCACGCCGGTCTCGATGAAGTAAAGGCCGGCCAGCTGATTGAAGCAAAGCTGGACCTGGTACTGGGCAACGACATTACCACGCCGGTAGCCATCAATGAGTTTGAGCGCTGCGGTGGAGCCGGTGTCTTCGACACCGAGCGGGTGGCTCTGGTCATGGACCACTTTACTCCAAACAAGGACATCAAGGCGGCGGAGCAGACCAAAAAGGTGCGCACCTTTGCCCGCAAGTACGACGTGCTCAATTACTTCGACGTGGGCGAAATGGGCATCGAGCACGCTCTCCTGCCGGAGAAGGGCCTAGTGGGCCCGGGCGACCTGGTCATCGGCGCGGACTCCCACACCTGCACCTACGGAGCGTTGGGCGCTTTCTCCACCGGCGTCGGTTCCACCGACATGGCCGCTGGTATGGCCACCGGCCGGGCCTGGTTCAAGGTTCCCACGGCCATCAAGGTGAATCTCACCGGGACCCTGCCGGAGTATGTGTCGGGCAAGGATGTGATCTTGCATTTGATTGGCCTGATCGGTGTAGACGGGGCGCTCTACCAGTCGCTGGAGTTTACCGGCGAGGGCGTGGCGGCTCTCAACATCGACGACCGCCTGTGCATCGCCAATATGGCCATCGAAGCGGGCGCCAAAAACGGTATCTTCCCGGTCGATGAGGTGACCATGGCCTATTGCAAGGACCGGTTCCAGCGCAGCCCGGTGAAATACGAGGCCGACGCAGACGCTGAGTACGACCGGGTGGTGGACATTGATTTGAACACGCTGCGTCCCACCGTCGCCTTCCCTCATTTGCCGGAAAACACCCGCACCATCGACGAAGTGGGCAAAATCAAGATTGATCAGGCGGTCATCGGCTCGTGCACCAACGGCCGCATTACCGATCTGCGTGCCGCCGCCGCTATTCTGCGGGGCCGCAAGGTGGCCAGGGACGTACGCTGCATCATTTTCCCTGGCACCCAGCAGATTTATCTCGACGCGCTGCACGAGGGCCTGATTGAGGACTTTATCAAGGCCGGCGCGGTGGTTTCCACCCCCACCTGCGGCCCCTGCCTGGGCGGGCATATGGGCATTCTCGCCAAGGGCGAGCGCGCCATCTCCACTACCAACCGCAATTTTGTGGGCCGTATGGGGCATGTGGAATCGGAAGTGTACTTAAGCAGCCCGGCGGTGGCGGCGGCCAGCGCGGTGACCGGTTTTATCACCGATCCGGCGAAAATATAAAGGAGGCGCGTTGATATGAAGGTGCAAGGCTTCGTCCATAAATACGGCGACAATGTGGATACCGACGTGATTATCCCCGCCCGGTATCTGAACACCTCGTCCCACAAAGAGCTGGCGGCTCACTGCATGGAGGACATCGACAAGAGCTTTGTCTCCAAAGTGAAGCCCGGCGACATCATTGTAGCCCAGAAGAACTTCGGCTGTGGTTCTTCCCGGGAACACGCCCCCATCGCCATCAAGGCGTCCGGCGTTTCCTGTGTCATCGCCTCCAGCTTCGCCCGCATTTTCTACCGCAACGCCATCAACATCGGCCTTGCCATCCTGGAATGTGACGAAGCGGTGCAGCAGATCCAAGCTGGCGATGAGCTGAGCGTGGACTTCTCCACCGGCATCATTACCGACCTAACCACGGGCAAGACCTTCCAGGCGGAACCCTTCCCGCCCTTTATTCAGAACATCATCGAAAAGGGCGGCCTGCTCAATTCCATCTCCGACCGGCTGCATAAATAATGATCGGCAAAACTGCATAACAGAGGATTACAAAAGAGGAGCCAGACATACGTCTGGCTCCTCTTTTCAGTCTTTATATTCCAACAGCTTGTAAGGCGGAACTTCCAGCGCATCCGCCAAATCGAACAGAGTCATCATGGAGAATGCTGTTTTCAAATTCGGCGCTTCGATTTTACTCAAATGAGTGCGGCAGATAAACGCCTTTTCCGCCAATTCAAACTGGGTCATCCCCCGCAGCTTGCGGTAATAGGCAATGTTCAGCCCTACCTCAATCAACCGATCCATCTTTGCCATCACCTCACGACTATTATAGCAAGGCAGGCAGCAAACAAAAACAATCCACGTTTTTGCATATGCGTATGGATGGGCTGCTCATTCTCCTAACATACTCTTTACAAGAGACATAAGCAGCGTTCTCTGCTCGGCAGACAAACGGTATACCGTCTGTACTACCTCATCATTTAAAAGGCTCTGCATCGAGAGGTCACTGAAGAAATCAACCACCGGCAACTCCAGCGCATGGCAAAGCAATTCTATGCTTTCGACGGTGGGATTTTTATTTCCCTTTTCAATTTCTCTGACAAAGCTTTGGGATAATCCCGCACGGTCAGCAAGGGCATTGACGGACAGCCCTTTTAAAAGACGCAACGTTCTCAGGCGATTCGCAACATCCATCAACGTCCCTCCCTTTTGCTATAATAGTAAACGAATTTCAGTCAAAAGATTACAGTTATAGAATTGACTATATAACGCTATAGTGATATTATGGGTATCGTGGTGATGTTTATGTCTTCCGTTTGCTTTCTCTGCGACTGTGATTCTCTGTCTCGTTCGTCCGCATCTCTCCGGGAAAGGCTTTCCGAATCCCTGGAAAATGCCGTCTATCAGGGCTACCACCATTTCCTGTGCGGTTTTAATGGGGAGGCCGACTGTATCTTTGCGGCTCTTGTTCTGGCCCTAAAAAAGGAATATCCCTGCATCCTTCTAGAGGCCTGCCTGCCTTACTACGAGGAATCCCTCTTCTCCACCCCGCCTTACCGGAACCTTTTGGCCCAATGCGACCAGATTATGTTTTTCTCCGAGAAGCCAGACCCGAACAGCCGGGAACGCCGGGACCTTGCCATGCTTCGCCGGTGCAGCCTGGCCCTTGTGGCGCTGGGCAGCGAAGAAGGAACGGATTTTACCCTCCGGCAGGCGCTTTTGGAGCGAGACCGGTTTCTAGAACTGATCTAAGCAAAAAGGCCCGTGCTTTTGCACGGGCCTTTCTCGATTTTCTTTCAGTCCGCCAGCAGCTTTTTCATGAACTGCTCGGTGGAAACACCGCTGGGGCGGTTAAACCGATTGAGCGCATACAGCTTCTCCGGGTCGCGGGTAACGTAATTGGGTTTTTCGTAGCAAGTAAGCGCCACGGTAAATCCCAGCTCTTTGAGCACCGGCACCGACTCCTCGCTGATATAGCCGTAGGGATAGGCAAACACAGTGGGAGTAATGCCGCAGTTCTCACTCAAAAGATCCTGGTTCTCCATAAGGTCGGCCCGCAGGGCTGCCTGGTAATTCTCCGTGCTCTCCCCCTTCTTCTTTGAACAGCCCCGGCGCTTGGTCTGGCTGTGCATATCATAGGTGTGGCTGCCGATTTCAAAGCAACCGGAAGCAGCTAAGTTCTTGATGTCCTCCCAGGTCAGATGGGCGTAATTGGGGTTGGGATCGGGATTATTGGAAAACCGTTCGGAATAGCTGCCCACAATGTTGATCTCCGCCTTGGCTTGGTGCTTTTGCAGAATGGGCAGCACATAGGTCAGGTTGTTGAGATATCCGTCGTCAAAGGTGATGACCACCGGCTTTTCCGGGAGCGCCGCGCCGGTGTAAACATAGTCCACCAGCTCCTGCAGGAAGATGGTAGTGTATCCGTGTTCCTCCAGGTATATCAGGTCGTTTTCAAACTCGGTGGGAGACACCACGTATTTTCCATCCATTTTTTGATCCTTGAGCACGCTGTGGTACATGACGATGGGGACTTTCACATGTTCCTCCTCTGGTACGGCGCAGTCGGCCGTGGCGATGGTAATCGCCGGAACCGAAATACAGCACGCCAGCAGCAATACCCCCAGCGCCGCGATGACTTTCCATTTGATTTTGTAACAACGAAACATAGCGATCGCCTCTCCCTCCGCATAATTTAACTATATGCCAAAAGGGGCAACCGCTATGAATCATTTTTCTTTATCCATTTAGCAGCTCAAACCTAGAAACGGAAGTATCCACCAGCTGACCGGTTTGATCCGCCAAATTCAGCGTAAGGGTGGCGGTGTTCTCCACCACTTCCACCTGCACTTTTGCCAACAGCCCGGCATAGTGCTTTTCTTCTAAAGGCTTGACCGAAAAGCCATTTCCCTGAAGCACTATATAACCATACTCTCCCGTAACCGGCTCAACCTCCATCGTCACCGCGCCATAACATACGCTGTCATAGGAAACCCCGTCACCAGTCACCTGAAAATTCTGCCCGTACCGCAGCTCTCCCAGCAGGCTGGTGGAAACCGTGGAAGAAACCATGCTACTTTCCGCCTGCACCATGCTTTTCTGATAAATTCGCAAAAGAGAAGGCATCAGCGCGGCAAGGCTCGTCGCCAGAATTCCCACCAGGGCCACCGCTACGATCATTTCCACCAGCGTAAAACCCCGTTTGCCTGTTTTTCTTTTTCCAAACATGGTTTTCACCCGCCTTTCGAAGCGCTTATTCCTTCGCCCGGTAAGCCTTGAGCTGACCCGCATCAATTACCGTGACCCCACAGGCTCCGCCGTTTAACAGCCCGTCGTCAAACTGGATGTGCACTTGGCCGTCCGTACCCCGCACAGCCGTTTCCGCCTGCTTGCGGTCAGCTTCAAAAACTTTGTCCATTTCCTCTGCGGTGCGGTTCATTTTGTTGGCGGCGGAAAACATCACCGAGAAAGAGAGTACCACCAGGGAAATCAGCAAAATGCTCACTACCACTTCTACCATGGTTTCCCCTTTTCGCCCATACTGCCATTGCTGTCGTTTCATGTTCTCAGCCTCACTTTCCCGCCGCAAACCGGTCGAACTGCCAACTGATTTCTGTCTTCATACCGTCCCCTGCCGGTTTGGTCACCGCGATGAAGTAGGCCGTCATCTGGTAGGAATCCTTGCCCTCTTTAGCACGGATAACCGCGGTCAAATCATAGGCTTTCGTCATGGTCAACTCCATCTGCGCGTCCATACCGGACACGCCGGTTATTGTCGCCGGATAGGTCTGTTCTTCGGCACCACCTGCCAAACTCGAGACCGCTGCCACGGCAAATTTGGAAAGAGATAACGCATTGTTTCCGCTTATGACTTGTATCTTTCCGTCTGGAGTTTGCTCCATCGTCAGCGTTAGTTTCGACACCTGTTCTTTAAGCAGCTGCCCGGCGGATTTGGCCGTCAGATACACCTGCTCTTCTCTGGCAGCCTTGCGGGAATCCCCCACATTGGAAGAAGCGGACAGCAGCACGCTCGACCCAATCAGCAGGCAAAAGGACAGGAAAATCAGGACAATGGCAAGCGAAGCGCCCCCTTTGCTGCGAAACCGTTTTTCCATCTCATTTTCTCCTTTTTCATTACTGCCCGCAACGAAGCCGGCGGGCAGATACCCGGATATGGGCGTCTTCTCTCTTGGCAACGGCAACCGTCACCTGCAAGGGATCAAGAGAATTGCCGCTTCGGTCATAAGGCCGGATGGTCAACCGCACCTGCCGCCACACTGCTTCCTTTGTGAAGGTAAAGCCGAGCTGGGTCATGGTGGTCTGGGACGCATCCGGGGCATTCACCAGAATCTCGCCGCTTTGCACGTCCAACGCTTCCACCTGATAGCGCACCGCGCCGCTCACCGGCTTCCAATGAAGGACCAAACGGTAGGTAGAAGCGGTGTCCTCCGCGGCGGCGGTGAGAATCCAATCGGCAGCCGGCAGAGAAAACTCCGCTGTATGGGTCGCAGGCAGAGAGTCCGCTGTTTTCTTGGCGTCGGAGCCTTTTGCGATTACGGTAGCCGTCAGGCGGTCCCCGTCCCCCACTGCCCGGCCCAACACAAAGGTATGGCTGAGTGCATCCGCTGCCGTTACCGTACGGTAGGTGCCAAAGTTGGCACCTGTGCTGCTTTGATGCTCCAGCACCACCTCATAGCCGCTGTTGTTGGCTACCGCGTCCCAGCGCAGGGTGGCTCTGGCGCCGTCCACCGTTGCCGTCAGGTTCTCCGTGATCGGCAGCTGCAAATAGGGTACCGTCAGCGAGGCATCTTTGGGATTGGTAAGCTTGCGTAGGGTATCGGCGGGTTCTACCGGCACATAAGAGGAATCAAAGACGGGGGTGACCCGCACGGTTAAGGTTTTACCGGCAATACGTTCATAGGGCAGTGCCATGTCATAAGCGAAGGTGCCTGACGTGCCCGCCAGAGAAACCTGTTCTCGT
The DNA here is from genome assembly GCA_018364155.1 of Clostridiales bacterium. Lineage (GTDB taxonomy): Bacteria > Bacillota > Clostridia > Oscillospirales > Acutalibacteraceae > Solibaculum_A. The sequence continues at coordinate 217,416 of JAGZMM010000005.1, read as the reverse complement.
TTGACAATGGTGCTGCCGTCGAGCACCATGATCTCCAGGGAATCCGCCTGTGTCAGGGCGGGGCTGTAGCGCACGGCGGTATGGTAGGTGATGGTGGTGCCATCCGCAGAAACGTTCCCGCTGTCCAAGGATACCCCCAGAATCCGCCGCACGCCCAAATCCATGGGAATAGCTTGCAGAGTGGGAACCTCTCCATGGACCGCTTTAAGGGTAACCATATTGGCCTGACCTTCCAATAGGGACAGGGTATAAGAAGTGGCGTCTGCAGGAAGGGTAGCAGTAAGCGTCCCGTCCACATACAGCTCATACTGGGCGGCATTTGCCACCTTTGTCCAAGACAGGTCCGCCACCAAGGGAATTGTGCTGTCGTCCAGGCTTGTCAGCATCAGCACCGGCGCCGGCAAAGGCGGCACCACTGCCTGGCCGCTGACAGCTGGGTTGGAATCCAGATACGCTTTGCCTAAAAGCGGATCAGCGTATCCGTCCGCCACCACGATAAACTCCCACTTGCGCCCGGCGTAGAAGCTGTCCAGCGTGACCGACGCGGTAAGCTCGTGGGTGGACAGGAGCCGGGAACGGTTGCTGGTCCCTTGTTCCTGAATATAGACGGTGTAGGTCTTTGCGTTCTCCACTGCGTCCCATTGTACCGTGCTGGTGATGGGGTAAGAAACGATCTGTTCGGGAATGGAAACCCGCACGTTTTGGGAAGCTGCCAATTGATCGGTGACCTTGTGTGGGTTATCCACAAGCTCCGGCAGCCCGTCGGACGTCCGCCGCCGCCAGGTGGAGGACCCTTCGGGGAGGTCGGTATTGAGCAGGTTGAGAATTGGTTGATACTCTCCCGCCCAGGCCGGTGCATCAGAGTAGTTGGCATTTTGGATGACGTCGCTGGCATAATAGGTATCCTGTACGCCGGAAAGCTGATCAAAGGAATAGCCGTAGGTATTCTGGGCTTTTTGCCCGTTTTTTCCGCTATCCAGAGTGATGCCATACACTCGTTTCACGTCGCTGTCGTTATCGTTGACCAGGTATTTGTTGTTCTGGTTACCGGCGCGAAGGCGGATACTCAGGCCCGCTGCCGGTAATGCCTGGTAAACTACGCGGTTGAAATTCGTATACGTGTAGTTTGCCCGGTCATTCATATAAGAACTGTTGTTGGGATTGATGACCGGCGTTAGATCGTGCTGGTAATAGCCGCAGCTGCGGATGTTGCTGGTATCGCTGCCATAATTGACGCCCACGATGCCGCCGACCTTATTGTTGCTGTCAACCTGCCCGGTGGGAGTCAGACTGGTGGTGTTGTTTACACGGCGATAATCGCTTTGAATCCGGCCGGAGTTGTAGCAATTGGCAATTTGCCCGGCATTCAGGGCGGCGATGCCTCCGGTGTTGTTGCCTCGGTTATGAGGCACCTGGTCGGGGGTATAATACTTGATACACTGCACATCGCTGTTGTTATAGCTGGAATAGATGTTGCCCGTCATGGCATTGTATCCCACCAAGCCGCCAATGGACATGGTGGTAGGCCCATGGGTGCTGGTACCGGTGACCACGCCGCCGTCCCGGTAGCAGTTTTGAATCAGGCCCGCATTGTATCCGGCGATGCTTCCCATCATCAGATGCGGCAGCTGGGTGCCGGAGAAGCGCATGTTCATATCTTTGCTATTGAGTACCGCCAGATTACGCACTACGCCGGTTTCCCCAATGGTGGCAAACAGACCGGTAAAGAAGCTGTTGGAGGTGGTGGCTTCGATTTCCATGGCAAGGCCGGTGATGACATAACCACCGCCGTCGTAATAGCCACGGAACATTCCCTGCCAGCTGTTGACAGCAGGATTGTCGTTCATGTTCCCCACCGAGGAGATTTCCTGGTTGTCAAAGGGCTGACCTGTACCATAAGCGTAAGTGACACCGTTCCCGCCCACCGAGTAGAACATCCGGCCGATGGGATAAAAGAGGCCGTGCATATCCTTGCCGCCGCTCATGCCGGTTTTCTGGTCGTACCGATCGGAAATAAAATCGCTTGTCAGACTAATGACATTGGTCTGTACGAAATTCGCATCCAGGCGGTATTTAACGGCCTCCAGATGGGCGGGGGAACTGATCCGGTAAGCTTGGGCATAGCTGCCGTCTCCTTTCTGGATGGTTTCCATGACCACCTTACCAGTTTCATCCAAATCGTTGGCAAAATCGGTGTGGGCGTAATGGGTGCGACTGGCCAGAAGATTACCGTTTTCCGAGTACGCATAGAGTGTAATTTTCAGCCGGCCCCGGTACCGGTTGAGGCCTTTGTTTTGTTCCAAAAGAAAATGAGAGAGGTTCAAATACCCACCTGCCGGCTGCTCTACAAGGAAGCTGCTGGCGTCGATGGCGGAGAAGGCCTGGAACGAATTGCGGTTGCCAGCCGCCGCCGTCATACCATAAGAGGGGTCTCCTGCAGTGGGCAGGTCCCCTTCCACAAGCAGCTTGTAGCTGGACGCCCCGGGATATTTCAGCCAGCTGATTTCTAGATCCTCCGTATTGGTCAAGAGAGAGTGAAACTCATGGGTGTCAATGGCTTCTTCAAACGGCGTGCGGTGGAAATTTTCCGCTATGCGCAGGGAGGCATACGGGAAATAGTAGTTTTCCGCTGTTTTCGTGAAAGCATAGACGTTGTTGCCGTTGGCGGAAAGGCGGGGCAGCATGGTAGCCGTACTTTTTAAGTCCGCTCCAGAAAGAGCCTCGCACACAGTTGCGCTCGACCAGAAGCCGCTTTGCCCAATGGCCTCATGTTGCACGCTGGCCACCGACGCGCAGTAAGCAGCGGTACCGTCGTTTTGCCCGACAATGCCGCCAGAAATTCCTGCCTGCATGTCGCCCACGTAACCCAAAGAGCTGGAATACCGCATCGTGGAACCCGACTGGTTGACGCCTACAATACCGCCGACCACTCCCTGCGCAGAGATTGGTGTGACCATACCGTATTCGTCCACACGGTTCACCAGCACCCGCCCGGTGTTGTAACAGGAATCCACCGTACCCCGGCGATTATTCCCTAGGACGCCGCCGATCTTCAGATTGGAGGCTCCCGGGCTGGTCCCTACGGCGCCGGTATTGTAGCTCAGGGTCACCAGCGCTTCCATTCCATCGTTGCTGCCCACCAAACCGCCTGCAGTGGCATCGGTGTCTGCGGTGATCTGCGCAGTGTTCAGGCATCCGGTCACAATTCCGACGTTTTCACCCACTATGCCTCCCACCGTGCCGCCGGTGACAACCGACAGTTTCGACGAGGTGGACATAAGACCCGCAAAATCAGAAATATCAGAGGTGTGAGGGGCAGGGCCAACCGTACATGCCCTGACCGTCCCAGTATTTTTGGCGGCAATGCCGCCTACAAACGCATCTGTTGCAGAAGAACGCAGTACCGGCATGCGCAGGACTAGCTCCTGCACGACTCCGGCGTTTTCCGCGAACAGGCCCACCTGCCGTTGGGCAGACAGCAGGGTAAGCCCCCGGATTTCCTTTTGATTGCCCTGATAGGTGCCGGTAAATGGCGCGATCGTCTCTGGGACGCCTTCCTCCCAGATCTGTCCGATGGGCTTGTGGTAGTTGCCTACCCCTTTGGAACCGGCATACACTGCAAAATCAATCTGGTTTGTCTGGGAAAACACGTCTGCGAGATAATTAGCAGCGGCCGTACTTTTGCCAATATTTCGCAATTGGCGGGGAGTACGCGTTTCAAAAGGATGAGAAACGCTGCCGAAGGTCCAGGAACCGACAGCGGTTGCATTGCCGAAATGGGGATTGAACTTCACCGACGTATAAAGGCTGGTGGAAATGGGCGGCTGGTCAGCATTCTGGTCGTACACCGTACGATCGCACTGTACCGCCACGGTATAAAATCCGCTACCGCTCACATGAAAACGATCGAGCGTGTCAGCATTGAGAATAATCTCGTAGTAGGGAATTCCGTTTTCTTCGATCATGGTGACTTCAAAACTGGTTCCCACCAAGCCAAATGCGTTATCCGACACCGTCATGGTAAATCTGGGATTGCTGGGGTTCAGTTCATTGTCAATAGCCGCAATCTCAAGAACGAGGACCGGAGCCTTTTCGTCATTTTGGCGAAAGGAGCCGTCGTAGAACTCCAGTCGGTAAGGCTCGTCGTCCTTAAAATGGTTGGGCTGCAAGGCCGGGAAGGTAAAAACATACCGCTCGCGATAGGCGGGTGTATCCGGTTCGAGAGACGCTGTGAACATGCCGCCCTCATGGTACTGTTCCTCATACCGGCTCCAAATGGGCAGATAGGGAGGCGGCAGCTGTTCAATTTCCGGCCACTCCCGGTAATGCTTCATGCCTGCAAGCTGGGGATAGGGATATCCTTGCGGGTCGGAACTGTCCGCAATGGCCTGTATCCAGACCTGTGGATCAAAGCCCGGATAGTTGACAAAGTTACCTGCGTCAAATTCCGTCATGGCCGCATAGGTCAGGCCTTCCGGAGAACCGGAATCGCCTGCCACCGCATATATCCATTTGGCTGCGTTATAAATGGTCTGCTGCAGAAAAACTGTGTTCTGGATGGAATCGGACGCAGTATTCTGATTGATGCCTGCGATACCGCCGATGCGGCTAAGAACCGCTTCCTCCAGTACTTGGGTGGAATTGGCTAACATTGCGTTGACATAGGAGGTGCGGATAACGCCGTTTGTCCAGTTGGATCCCACTAAGCCCCCTACCCCTTGAGTTTTGGGCATCGTGGTCTTGATGCTGACGAAGAACTCGTTGTCTGTCGTCTCGCCGAAGTTCACGTAGCAGTTTTCCACCACGCCGTCGTTTGCGCCTGCCAGACCTCCTACCACACCGTTTCCTTCTACCGTAGTAGACGACGTGTAACACACATGGATATACCCCTCGTTAATCCCGGCCAGGGCGCCGGTGTATTTTCCGCCGCCGGTGACCTCGCCATCCACCAAGGCAATCTTCGTCAGTTCTCCCGAATGGCCAACCTGGGCAAACAAGCCCAGATTTTCCTCTTCCCCGCCAAAACGCAGGTCACAGATAAAATATCCGCCGCCGTCATACCGGCCCTCAAACACATCGGAGGATTCCGCCTCTTTGAGCAAAACCCCATCGGCGCTGCGAGACGGATAGTTCTGAAAGGAGGTAAAGTCGAAAAGGTCTGGCTGCCAGGTAAAATCGGTGGTTTGCAGATAGCGATAGGCAGCTGCTCCGTAGCGGACGTTGTTAAAATGCCGCAGATTTGCCACCCGGCGGATCGTCTCCTCCTGTGTCATTACCTGAGAGGCATAATAGGAATGCTCTACATTGGACTGGCCCTTTTGGGTAGGTGAGCCAGATGCCTGTGCTTCCACCACCGCTACTATATTTGCGGAAGGAATGGTGGGATAGGCCTCAAAGATGCTCACGCCCCCGTTCTTGCCTACCAGTTCGTCCAGGACCAGAGTAAACTCGTTCTTATCCATGTCATAGGTCAGGGAATGGGACAGCAAGCTTTCCGTCACTTCGCCGGTCATACTGCCGTTTTGGTCATACACGGGCGTACGAGTAATGAGGGTCTGCTGCCCGCCTGGGAGCATGGGGGTCTTGGAAAGCAGTATGTTGGATAGTTCCAGGTAAGGGATTCCCTTCCCGTCGGCCGGCAGAATCTTAAGTGTATAGGATACGTTCATCCCCGTACTGCCCGCCGGTTCGCAGTCGTTCCAGGTAACTAAGAGCTTTTCTCCGTTTTGTATTTGGGGGCGGGGCCGTTCCATCCCGCTCACCGGTGCCCCGGTGGGCGTATCTCCATAGTAACCCACCCGGCGCTGCTTTCGGTCGTCGTAGGTGCGCGCAGAAATGTTCACCACACCCGACCGCTCATTGCCACCTTCGGTGTAGCTCAACGCATCCGCCCGATCGCTGTAAAGCACCGCGTACATCAGTCCCGTTTCCCGATTGAATTCCACGGTAAAGCAGCCGTCGAGCAAGCTCTTGTCCATCAGATACGGCTCAATCAGCTCCACCAGTTTCTCGCTTTTTCCCGCGTTTTTACTGACAGTCATGTACACAAGATTTGATTTGGACTCCTCAAATGCCTCCGATACACCGGAAAGGGACACGTTCTCCATCGACCCGCCGGTGCCATGCGGGTTGTCATAGAAGGCCTCTTGCAGTGTATCGTTAAATTCGCCGCTGTTTTTGTAAGTCACCAGGGCGTCCTGCATGGCGAGAAAGACAGTTTTCGCCTTGTCATTGAGGCCCTGCATTTCGTGGTTTACCTGGTAGGTCAGGATGCTCGGGATTGCAATGGCAGCCAAAATTCCGATCACCGCTGCGGTGATCACCACTTCCACCAAAGTAAATCCGCGTTTTCCCTGCCTGCATGTAGAAAGGAATGCCAAAAAAGAGCTCATGTTGTCCTCCATTTCGCCCACGTTGGACAGGAACCTCTATATGTTTTTTCATTGTATCAAATTTCGCCACATAACACAATGGCTACGGTGCATTTTACATCAAAATCAGCTAAATTTTGTGGAAATTTTCCATTTTCGTGGATTTTGCCATTGAAAAGGCTGTCCCTCCTTATCTACCATACGGAAGAAATTGTTTTCTTATTCTGTTTCGATTCTCTACAAAAAACAAAAAAGCCCGGAGCTTTTTTGCTCCGGGCTTTTCTTCTCATCTAGCGGAGAACCGCTGCAAAAGCCGCATTTTACTCCGCGTCGTCCGCGTTCTCCCAGTTGTGCCAGACGCTTTGGACATCGTCGTCGTCCTCAAGCATTTCCAGCAACCGGCCCATCTTCACAATCAAATCCGGGTCCGTGATGGCTGTATACGTGTCAGGCACCTGTTCCACATCTGCGGAAACAAAGTCGTATTTCTCCGCAAGTTCGTCACGAATGGCGGAGAAATCCTCCGGCTCGGTGAAAATCTCAAATACGTCCCCGTCCGACTGAAAGTCAGACGCGCCCGCTTCCAGCGCGGCCTCCATAACCGCATCCTCGTCAAGGCCCTCTGCCTCGATGACAATGACGCCCTTCTTCTGGAACATGAAGGACACGCAGCCGGTGGTACCCAGGTTGCCGCCAAACTTGTCAAAATAATGGCGCAGGTCGCCGGCCGTGCGGTTGCGATTGTCGGTGAGGGTCTCCACGATCACCGCCACACCGCTGGGACCATACCCTTCGTACTGGATGGCCTCATATGCGTCGGAGTTTCCTTCGCCGGACGCTTTTTTAATGATACGGTCAATGTTGTCGTTGGGAACATTGTTGGCCTTCGCCTTGGCAATGGCGTCCTTTAAGCGGGAATTGACCGCCGGATCACCGCTGCCGCCTTCCCGCACCGCCATAGCGAGCTCACGACCGATTTTCGTAAAAATCTTCGCCTTTTGGCCGTCGGTCTTTTCCTTTTTGCGTTTGATGTTGTTCCATTTCGAATGTCCAGACATATTTTCATCCCCCGTACAAGATAGCAATGCTTTCAATGATCAGACATTTAATTTTATCATAGCTTTTAAAAAAGTACAAGTATTCCTCTTGCTTTTTCCCGGCTGTCCGGGTGAATTTCTGCACCGTTTTCTCGTTGCGCCTCCAGCCGAGCATCTAGCCCGAAAAAACAGCCCGGCTTTCTTCCCTTTTCCTAACCCCCAACTGCCGCACGCAGGAGTTTCCTCTGGTTTAGGCGATTTTCCGCAAAACACTTTTCGAGCAGCATTCCTTCGCTAGCGCTGCATGGATTAAGACTTACCTGGTTTCCCATAAGCCTTCCCTTTGGATACCTGCTCAGCCGTAACCTTTGTGATGGGAACGCGGCTGCTTTCTTCTCTAAGCCCGCACCAAGAACGCCGCCGGCAAAATTGCCGGCGGCGCTTTCTCATCAGACCTTACCCGTATGACTCTTTTTGTCCTCCGTCTTCGTTTGGGACGGACTTTTGGACATGTTATGTGCGTTTTCCTGAATCTTTTTGCTATGGATGTTCCCGCCCACGCCGGAACCCAAAATGCCGCTTTCAATCCCATTGGAAATGGTTTTGGCAATCTCCACGAAATCGCTGGGCATCACCAGGGTGCGGGTATTCTGGTCGGAACTGACCTCTGTTACCATCTGAATCCGGCGTAGCTCCAGCGCAATGGGATTGCTCTCGATTTCTTCCGCCGCCGCTTTGAGTTTCAAAGACGCCTGGTATTCCCCATCCGCCTTGATGATGCGCGCCCGGCGCTCGCGCATAGCCTGGGCTTCCTTAGCCATGGCCTTCTGCATAGCCACCGGGATGTCAATGTCCTTCATCTCAATGGACTTGACCATCAGCCCCAGATCGCCCGCTACCACGTCCACATTTGCCTTCATTGCCCGGTTGATGGCCTTGCGGTCGCTGAGGATTTCCTCCAGGGTATGCTGACCGATTACATTTTTTAAACTGGTGACCGCAATCTGAACGATCGCTTGCTCATAATCATGGGCAATCACCACCACGCGCTCCGGCCGGGTGATCTTATAATACAAAATTGCATTGATCTTAACCGTCACGCTGTCCCGAGTGACAACCTCCTGGCTGTCGATGTTGATGATGGAAACCCGCAGATCCACCCGTACTCTCCGGTCAAAGAAGGGAATGATCCAGTAGAGACCGGGACCCTTGCAGCTTTTGAGCCGGCCCAGGCGGAAAATCACGCCTCTCTGGTATTCCTTGTCCATGCGCAGGCCGGCAAAGAAGAACGCCAGCACCAAAACGCAGATGGGAATTACGATGTAGACTTCCAAATGACAGCACCTCATTTTTGCTTATATTGGTATATTGTACGTCTTTTTATTCCATTTTTCAAGCAAATCCGAAAGAATTCCCACTTTTCTACGTTTTTTAAGACCATTTCAACGTCTCTTTGGCATTCCTCGCTTTTCTCTATAGCATTCTGGATTGGTTGATGACCAGCTCGAAGGTAAGGCCGAGAGAATCCGCGGCCTTACGGCACAAAAGCATTCTCGATAGAAAAATTTCGAAATAATCCATCACCGGACAGATGGCGGTGTCGATGGACATTTGCAGCAAAACTGCCTTTTCCTCTCGCCTGACCTGCAGCTCGGTACGCTCTACGGCGTAGTTGACCCGGTCGTGAATATCGGTCATGATGCCGCTTTGGTTGCGCACTCGGCTGCGGCGCACATCGCTTTTGTCCGCCAAAATCAGAGCCGCCGCCACCTCATTGACCGGGGCAGCCGTTCCTTCGTCATGGTGGCCGATGGCGGACGCCACCACCGCCACCTCCTTAGGCGGCATTCCCAAACGAGACAGAATGGAAAAGGCCATCAGCGCCCCGGACTGGGCATGGTCCACCCGGTTGACCGTATTTCCGATGTCGTGCAGGTATCCGGCGATGGCGGCCAGCTCGCAGGTACGCTCCTCAAACCCCAGTTCCCGCAAAAGGTTCGCGGCCACTCCCGCCGCCCGGCAGACGTGGGGCAGACCGTGCTCGGTAAATCCGATGGCTCCCAGCACCCCGTTGGCCGCTTCAATATACGCGCTGATCTCTGTATTCTTACGGATTTCTTCATAGGTCACCGTGCGGTAAGAACGTTCCATACGCCGCCTCCTACTCTTTTTGCATCGCATTTTTCTTGCATACTTGTGGCTTTGGGTTTATTATAGGAACAAGCCCGTTCCCTGTCAAATGGGCTTTTCTTTTTATGTGTGCATCAATCTTCCATAGGAAACGAGGGAATAGTAATTGACAGAAAACGAAAAAAATAATACTCTGATATCAATGGATAGACGAATGGAGGAATCGCTTTCATGACAATCCTAGTCACCGGCGGCGCCGGTTACATCGGCAGCCACACCTGCGTTGAGCTGCTCAAAAACGGCTACGACATTGTAGTCGTAGACAACTATTACAACAGCAGCCCAATTGCTACCAAGCGGGTTAAGGAACTCACCGGCCGCGATTTTCCCGTTTATCAGGTAGACATTCTGGATCGGGATGGACTTTCCAAGGTGTTTTCCTCTCATGAGATCGACGCGGTCATCCATTTCGCCGGATGGAAAGCGGTAGGCGAATCGGTCCGCCTGCCTCTGACCTATTACCGAAACAATTTTACTGGGTCTTTGGTGCTTCTGGAGGTTATGAAGGAGCACGGGGTCAAAAACCTGGTGTTCAGTTCCTCCGCCACCGTCTACGGTACGCCCAAGCGGGTGCCGCTGCAGGAAACCGACCCGGTGGACATCGCCACCATCACAAATCCCTACGGTCGCACCAAGCTGATGATTGAAGAAATGCTGCGTGATCTGTATGTCAGCGACCCTTCCTGGAACATTGCGCTGCTGCGCTATTTTAACCCCATCGGCGCCCATGAAAGCGGCCGCATCGGGGAGGACCCCAACGGGATTCCCAACAACCTGATGCCTTACATCTCTCAGGTGGCCATCGGCAAGCTGCCCGTCTTATCGGTGTATGGGGACGATTATCCCACGCCCGACGGCACCGGTGTGCGCGACTACATCCATGTGGTGGACCTGGCGGTGGGCCATGTCAAAGCGGTGCAGTGGCTCGCGGGCAACCCTGGAATCGACGCGATCAATCTAGGCACCGGCGTGGGCTACAGCGTGCTCGACATTGTACACGCTTTCGAGCGGGTTACAGGAAGCGCAGTCCCTTATAAAATCGTAGGCCGCCGCAGCGGCGATGTTCCCGCTTGTTATTCCGACCCTTCCAAGGCAAAGGCGGTCCTGGGCTGGCAAGCCCAGCGGGACCTGGAAGACATGTGCCGGGATACCTGGCGGTGGCAAAAGAACAATCCCAACGGCTACAACGAGTGACGGTGTACTGTCCGCACCGCCCCCTTTCGAATAAGGTCCCGGCAGGTTCCGCTTATGTTTTGCGAAACCTGCCGGGCCTTTCTTTTTTTGCGGATAATTTTGAGTAAGTCTGGACAAACTAAAAATAAGGAATATAATACTATTTAGGTATACTTATTATAATAGAAAGAAGGGAAACCCTGTGAACAGTATTACCATTCGCATCGGAGGCATGCATTGCGCTGGCTGCGCGCTGGGCGTGGAGGCGGCACTGGAGGACTTGCCCGAGGTTAAGAGCGCTGCGGTGGACCTGGCCAGCAACAGCGCAAAAATCTCCTTTGAGGGAGACGCTCTGGATATGGCCCGGATCAAAAAAGCGGTGGAGGATACCGGCTTTACCGTAGAAGGTTAATGGGCACCCTTTCTCTCTTCTCTTCAAAAGGAAAGGGAGAAAGGATATTTTTCGACGAAATCTACTCTGGGTAATAGGAGGGTTGCCGATGAAAACGGCTTCTGTGAAAATCGGCGGGATGCACTGCGCCGCCTGCGCCACTGGCCTAGAACGGGCATTCAAAAAAATACCGGCGGTTTCGTCCGCTGTGGTCAATTACGCGGCGGAACGGGCCACCATCACTTATGACGAAAAGGAATTTTCTGATCAAGATATACGGAAAGTTGTCGAAAGCACTGGATTTTCCGTGATTGAGGAGGAGCGCGACCGGCCAGAGGAGAACCAGGCGCGCAAGCACAGGGAGGTCGTAATTTTTCGCACAAAGCTGATCGTCTCCGCCATTTTTACCCTTCCACTTTTGTACATTGCCATGGCGCCTATGATCGGCCTTCCCCACTTTCTCGACCCGATGGAAGACGCCCGGGTGTTCGGCGTGGTGCAGCTTCTGCTCTGCCTGCCGGTCATCGTCGCAGGGTACCAGTTTTACACGGTGGGATTTTCTTCCCTCTTCCGCGGTCGGCCAAACATGGATTCCCTTATCGCCATCGGCACCACCGCGTCCTTTCTCTATAGTCTATATTCCATCTATTTGATCTTTCAGGGGGACCATATGTCCGCCCACAACCTGTACTTTGAATCCACCGCCACCATCATCACGTTGGTGCTGCTGGGCAAGTTTCTGGAAATGCGCTCGAAGGGCAAAACCGGTGACGCCATCCAAAAGCTCATGGGCCTGGCGCCCAAGACCGGTCTAGTGCTGCGGGACGGGCAGGAGCTACAGATTCCCATTGAAGAGATTGTGGTGGGAGACGTGGTGCTGGTCAAGCCCGGCGAAAAAATCCCGGTAGACGGTCAGATTGTGGAGGGCTCCACCAGCATCGACGAGTCCATGCTCACCGGCGAAAGCCTGCCGGTGGAAAAGGGGCCGGGCGACGCGGTGGTAGGCGCCAGCATCAACAAAAATGGGTTTATCAAGTTCAAAGCCACCAAGGTCGGAAAGGACATGGCCCTTTCCCAAATCATTAAGCTGGTGGAGGACGCCCAGGGCTCCAAAGCGCCTATTGCAAAGCTGGCGGACGTGATTTCCGGTTACTTTGTCCCGGTGGTGCTGGGCATCGGTCTTCTGGCCGGAATTGCCTGGTGGATCGCGGGAGAAGGCTTCGTCTTCGCGCTGACGGTGTTTGTGTCGGTGCTGGTCATCGCCTGCCCCTGCGCCCTGGGCCTGGCGACGCCTACCGCCATCATGGTAGGAACCGGCAAAGGTGCGGAAAACGGGGTGCTCTTTAAAAATGCCGAGGCGCTGGAGATTACCCACAAGGTCAACACCGTGGTCTTTGACAAAACCGGCACCATCACCGAGGGAAAACCGGATGTGACCGATGTTGTGACCGCCGAGGGCGTAGATCAAAACCGAGTGCTGCAGCTGGCGGCTTCGGCCGAACAAGGGTCGGAGCATCCTTTGGGGGAAGCGATCATTCGTGCGGCTCAAGAACGTAAGCTCCCCTTGCTGGAAACGGTGGATTTTCAGGCAGTGACCGGTTTGGGCATTCAAGTTACGGTGGAAAACCAGGCGGTAGTTCTCGGGAACCTCGCCCTCATGCAAAAGTACGGGGTGGACACCGCCGCGTACGACGACAAGGCCGCCGCCCTTGCAAACGAAGGAAAAACCCCCATGTATCTGGCGGCAAACGGACGGTTTTTGGGCCTGGTAGCGGTGGCGGACGTAATCAAGCCCGGCAGCAGGAAGACCATTGAGCAGCTTCACAAGGCGGGGATCAAAACGGTGATGATCACCGGCGACAACCGGCGCACCGCTGCCGCTATTGCAAATCAGGTGGGGATCGACCAGGTGCTTTCCGAGGTCATGCCTCAGGACAAGGCGAAAACAGTCAAGGAAATTATGGACCAGGGCCAGACGGTGGCCATGGTGGGTGACGGCATCAACGACGCGCCTGCACTGGCACAGGCGGATGTGGGCATCGCCATCGGCTCGGGCACGGACGTTGCCATTGAGTCGGCGGACGTGGTGCTGGTCAAGAGCGACATTCACGACGTATTAACCGCCATTCTCCTCAGCCGCGCCACCATTCGCAACATCCGCCAGAATCTGTTCTGGGCTTTCTGCTACAACACGATAGGCATTCCCATCGCGGCGGGACTCCTTTATCTGTTCGGCGGACCTCTGTTAAATCCCATGTTCGCTGCCGCGGCCATGTCGTTGAGCTCGGTATCGGTGGTGCTAAATGCATTGCGGCTGAATACCTTTAAGGTGAAAGAATAGACCTCTTGCAGGCTACAAAAAAACCGCCCCTCACTTATGATGAGGGGCGGTTTTTGTTTTGGCTTATTCTTCGCTCTTGGCCATATTCTTGACCGCATCGAATTCCTCAAGCATTTCCGCAGAGGGCTTCTTGGTCAGGAAGCTGAAGAGAACGATGCACACGAGCGACAGGGCAAATCCAGGCACCAACGAATAAAGTCCGGTGGCGGTGGAGAGAGTGGCGACACCCGACGCCATGGGAATCATCGGAATGTATTCCCACAAAATCACGGTCAAGCCGCCGGCGATGATTCCGGCCGCCGCGCCGCCGCGGGTGGTGCGCCGCCAGAACAGGGACAGCAGTACCAGCGGGCCAAAGGCTGCGCCGAAGCCGGCCCAAGCGTTGGACACCAGGTTCATCACGCTGGATTCCGGGTCGCGGGCGATGAAGTAGGCCACAACCGCGACCACCACAACCGCTACCCGGCTGAATTTCAGGAGAAAATCATCACTGGCCTTTTTGTTGATGAGGCCTTTGTAAATATCGTCCGAAATGGAGGAAGCCGTCACCAGCAGCTGGGAATCCGCCGTGGACATAATGGCCGCCAAGATGCCGCACAAAAACAGACCGCCGATAAAGGCCACCGGCACAATCGCCTGTTCGCCGCCCAGACCCATGAAGATCTTCTGGATCATCTGGATGAAAACCGTCTCACCGTCACCAGGCACATCCGGGACAAACACCTTGCCCACAATGCCCACTACCGCCGCAAAGGTCAGAGAGATAAGCACCCAAACCATGGCGATGACGCGGGAGCGCTTGATCTCTTTGTTGGAACGGATGGCCATAAAGCGCACCAGGATGTGAGGCATGCCAAAGTAACCAAGGCCCCAGGCAAGCTGGGAAATGATAGAGATAGCGGAAACATCCGTTCCGTTTTCCCGAAATGGATTGAGGAAATCCGCAGGCAGCGCGCCAGTCACCGACTCAATGCCGCCCATGGCAAAGAGTGCGATGATCGGAACCGCCAGGATGGCGATGAGCATCATGATGCCTTGAACCAAATCGGTCCAACATACTGCATGAAAGCCGCCTAGGAAGGTATACACCAGAATCACCAGAACGCCGATGAACAGAGCGATCTGATAGTCCACCCCGAACACCTGGGCAAACAGCTTGCCGCCCGCCACAAAGGCGGAAGCGGTATAGACGGCGAAAAAGATGATGATAAAGATGGCCGAGGCCGTGCGCAAAATCCGGCTGGAATCCCGAAACCGATTTTCAAAATATTCCGGCAGCGTCAGGGAATTGCCCGACTTAATGGTATACCGGCGCAGACGGCTGGCGACGAAAATCCAGTTGAGCAGCGTGCCTAGGCACAGGCCTACCGCAATCCAGACCTGGCCGGTGCCCATCAGGTAGATGGCGCCGGGAAGGCCCATCAGCAGCCAGCCGGACATATCGGATGCCTGGGCGGATAGCGCGCCGACCCAAGCGTTGAGCCCGCGGCCTCCCAGAAAATAGTCGGACAGGTTGCTGGACTTCTTGTAGAAGACCCCTCCGATGGCGATCATCACACCCGTGTAAATCACAAAGGCAATGATGGTCCAAGTTGTGTTTGACATGTACACCCTTCCTTTCCAAGCTTCTCTTCTCCTTCTTCCTTTCCCCAAGCAGAAGGAAACCGCATCATTGCAATAATGCGGTAAAAGATAGGAGTATTATACCGTATTTCTCCTCTTTGCACAAGCAATTTCACCAATTCTCCACAAAAACGCGGTCTATTCTGTATGTTGTGCAATTTTTCAAATTCCTTTTTGGTAATTATGAACGAATTATGACTCGTTCACAGGCTGGTATTAAAAATATTTATGCAACGGAAACGGTTTGTTACAATATTTTTCACATTTATCTCATATACTTAAATCGTGCTTTTGAAGAACGCCATCCCCCACCTAACACATTACATAAAGGAGCGAATCGACGTGAGCAAGCTGCAACAAAAAGCCGGCATCCTCGTATGCGTAACCGATCAGCCCTCCTGCGAACGGTTAATCAAAGCCGGACGTCAGCTCGCAGATTTGATGGGATTGCCTTTGCAGGTCTTAAGTGTCCTGCCGGACCGAACAAGCGTGCAAGAAAGAGGAGAGGTACTCGAATTCCTATATAATGCGGCCGCGGAAAACGGCGCATCCATGACCATCTATTTTCATGATGACTCTGCGCTGATGACGGCCGGGCATGTACGCAAATACGGCGTGCGCCATCTGGTCACTGGGATGCCGCAGGATACCGGTTCCGGGTTCGTCGGCGTGCTGCACAACCTGTGCCCCGACATTCCCGTCACCATGGTATCTACAGACGGACGGTTGTTTACCCTGGCCCCTTCCTTCGAGTTTGCGCCCCATGTGAGCCTATCGAGCAAATGAAGGGAAAAAGAGACGGACGGCAAAACCCACAAGGCAGTCCCGTTTTTTCTGTAACAAAGACAAAGGAACCGGCTGGCAATTGCCAGCCGGTTCCTTTGTCTTTGTATTTTCCGCCTCCTGTGTAGCGGCAATCAGCCCGGCCGGAATAAAACTGCGATACCGGGAAGGCCGCCGTCTCCAGCAACCAAAAGCGAGCCCGGTCCTCAGCCTGGGGCCTCGCAGGGTTCCTTTTCCTCCTGCTTTGCCTTTTCCATCCGTTCCAGAAGGAAGGATGGAAATTCTTCCGCAGTTCCAATGGTAAAGCTGTCCTTAAACACAGGAAGGCAACTAGAATTCATGGTCATCACAAAAAGTCCGGGCTCTTCCAGCAGTTCATCGATTTGCGCGTAGGAAAACCGCTCGGTGTTTTCCGAAGGAGATCCGGCGAAAAAAGATTCAACTTCGCTGTCTAAAAAACGCAAGCAAGCGATCCCTTCTTTTCCCGCCCGCTGATTTAAGCGCCTCCTCCATTTTCGATACGGCCGGACCGTATCATACCCAATTAGCACAAGCAACACGGCCGCCAGCAATCCGCTGACCAAAAACTGCCTAACGCTTTGCGAAAAAAGAGCGCCCAGAGTAAACAGCAGAACGACTCCAAGTGCTTTTCGCTGAAAGGCGGCGGGATCTCAGTAAAGAAATCGAAAAATCGCCTTCTGAAGGGACTTTTCGTATAACCGGCATCGGTTTTCAAACAGCGGCTGCATCCATCCTCTCTCCTTCCTGAAACCGGTCATTGCATCAATTCTTCCACCGTGACAAAAGTATACCCCTGTCCGGGCAGCTCCTCCAAAAGAAGCCTGACTGCTTCTGTGGTGGCTGGAAACCGATCGTGCAGCTGGATGATACAGCCGTCATACACCGAAGCCAGGATTTCGTCCGCCAGAGCCCGTCCGTCCACCGCCCGCCAGTCAGCCGGCTGCAAATCAGGCAATACCACCTGCATTCCGTCGATGGTCTTGACCTTGGCTCCCACCGCTTCATAGGGCGGACAGATTAGCATGGGGGAACTCCCGGTGATGCTCGAAAGGGCAGCGTTCGCTTTTTTCAGCTGGGCGGACACCTCTCCTGGCGACAGGGTCGCAAGCTTTCTATGAGAATCGGTGTGATTGCAGATGGCGTGCCCCTCCTGCGCCATGCGCTCGACCAGCTGAGGCTGGTAAGGAACCCGGTTCCCTAAAGGGCAGAAGGTTGCCCGCGCCCCATGGTCTTTCAAATGGTCGAGGATGTCGCCGGTGGTGTCTGCAAAAGGCCCATCGCAGAACAGGAGCGCCACCTTCTTCGCGTCTGGCGAGGTCGGCGGAGTTTCCTGCCCAGAGCAAAGGGGAGAATCGGGCGGCTCTTCCTGCGAAATGTCGCTGGTATCGGGGAAAGCAAAAAGGGAAACGCTGTGCAGCAGGCGCAGCGGAATCTCTGCCTGCAGCATTGCACCGTCCTCCTGCGGAAAATACAGACGCAGCATCTCGCCGTCCAAAACAAAACGGTCGATCTTCTCCGGCCCGGCCAGCTGCTGCCATTGCTCCTGGGACCAGGAAGCTTTGGAGGGATCCTGTTGCCGCAGGCGTTCAACGGCGTAGTCAGATAGGCGCTGCAAATAGTCAGACTCGGGAAAGAAAAAATCACGAAGCGTCAGGGCAGCACCGGTGTTCAAATCATAGGTACGGGTCACAAGGCGGTGATCTGAGGGCCCGGCGGCATCCACCGAGAAGCACACGCTCACCAGGGACGAATTGAACCGGGTCAGCTCATAAGACAAGTTCAGCTCCCTGCGGGAAGGGTCCTGCCCATCCCCGGCGGCCTCATACCGGCTTTTCTCCTCCTTTACCAGCGCCTCAATCTCCCGGTCAATCGCGGCATTTCCGGTAACCGGGTAAGAAACCGCCACCGCGTCCGGCCGGTCATAAAAAATCTCCGTCTGAATGGAAAGACCGGTTTGGGGATGGGCGGCGGCGGAAGGATCGTACAGAAAGGGCCGTTCTCTGGTATCCGGCCGCGCAAATACCATCAGGAGCACGACAACCGCAAGCAAAAGCGCACCGCCTCCCAAGGCCAGTATTCTTATTTCCCGTTTTGCAAGCGTTTGTTTCATCCGTCTTCTCCTAGCTTTTGCATTCTTAGACAATTGTACTGTATGCCGTACTTCCAGTCAAATGGAATTTGTGCTTTTTCCCGTGCTTTTTGCGAATGACCGTTCCGGCTCTTCTCCAGGGTTCTGCGGCCGTTGCAGAACAAATCCTAGTTTTTTGCACATTTGACGTGAGATACTCTTACAATTTAATTGCGCAAATTGCTTTACAACACGGCGAATTTTGCTATAATAAAAAATATGTCGAATTTGTAACCATTCTAGAAATTATTCATTTCATATCCGTCCCAAAAATGTCTGAAATTTACGGTCATTTGCCGTTATCGGAGGTATCTTATGAAACGTTCCCTCTCTCTGCTTTTGTGTGTCCTGGTGCTGCTGACCGGAATCTCCGGTCTGGTCTTCGCTGCCGACTCCGGCTCGGTCAACATTGCCGACCCGACCCTTGCCGCAGCTGTGCGCCGGGAGCTTGGCCTTTCTGCCTCCGATTCGCTGACCTTAACAGAGCTCAAACGCCTGGAAGTGCTGGACGTAAGCGGACAGAACATTGTGAATTTTGCCGGCTTAGAAAGTGCAGTCAATCTGCGCCGCCTGACCGCGGCAAACTGCCAGCTGCAGGACGCGACCGCACTGGCGGGCATGACCAGCCTGGAGGCGCTGGACCTGTCGGGCAACACGCTGACCGACTTAAGCTTTCTGACCAACGCCCACCAGCTTCAGCAGCTTTATCTGAAGGGCACCTCCCTGACCAGTATAAGCGGCCTGGAAAAGGTGGCCTCCACCCTGCTGGTGCTGGACGTTTCGCAAAACCAGGTGGCGGACCTTTCTCCCCTTGCCAGCCTTTCCAAGCTGACCATGCTGGACGTTTCCGATAACCCTGCAGCCGATTTCAGCCCGGTGACCGGCGTTGAGACACTGGGCGTGCTATACGCCAATTCCCTGTCCCTTTCTTCTGTATCCGGCATTTCCAACCTTACGGGACTCAAGTCCCTGCAGCTCAAAAGCAACGCCATTGCCGACCTTTCTCCTCTGCTTTCCCTGGAGCATCTCATGGACTTGGATGTAACGTCCAATCCCTTGGACTTTACGTCGGAGAATTCCTCCAAGGACGCCATTGCGGTGCTGGAAAGCAAGGGTGTGCTCGTCCAGTATGATCCGCCGGAGGAAGAAAAACCGGTTTTGTCCAACAAGCTCAAATCCCTATCGGTCAAGGACGTAGCTTTGGACCGTCCCTTCGATCCCAACAGTGAAAGCGACACCTATTCCTGCACCGTTCCTTATGAAATCGCTTCGCTCACCATTACCGCAGTGGCACAGGACAGCGAAGCCACCATCCGGATTTACAACAATGCCCTTGTTCCCGGAGAAACCACCGACGTAATCGTGGAGGTTTCCAGAGACGGGGTGGAATCCCGCAAATACATCATTTGCGCTACCCGGGAGAAGAAAGCTCCCGATCCGGTGGATCCGCCTTCCAACAAGCTGACGGCTTTGGCGGTGGACGGCGTCCAGCTGGATCCGCCCTTCGATCCCGAGAGCGAAATTCTAGAATATTCCTGCACCGTCCCCTATGAAACGACCTCGCTTTCCGTGGTGGCCAAGGCCGAACATCCGGATGCGGTCATCATGGTGTATAACAACACTCTGCTGGCTGGAAAAACCACCGATGTGAAGGTGGCGGTATCCTTAGCGGGAGTAGGCACACGCACGTACGTCATCCACGCCACCCGCGAGGCGGCTCCGCCCACTCCCTCTGAACCGGAATCGTCGGCTCCCAGCTCTTCTCAGAGCCCCTCTTCTTCCGAGCAAAGTTCCTCCCAGCCGTCCTCTGCTCCCAGTTCCTCCTCTCAGCCGAGTTCCTCTTCTACCCCGAGCAGTTCTTCCCAGGAGAGCAGCGGCTCTTCCTCCGAGGTGTCTTCCCAGCCCTCTACTTCTTCCCAGGGCAGTAGTTCTTCCCAGAGTTCTTCTTCCCAGGGCGGCGGCAGCTCTTCGAACCCCGGCTCGTCGTCTTCCCCGTCCGATTCCCATGCACCCTCTCCCAGTGACCCGGGGGCATCGTCCCAGTCACCTAGTGTAAACTCCAATCCGTCCTCTGGTTCTTCTTCGGGCAACCAGCCTACGCAGGAACCGGATCCGGTCAAAATCTATTCCACCAAGCTTTCTTCCCTGACGGTGCTTAGCGCCTCCGATTCCTCCTACCGGCAGGCTGTGCCGGTGCAGGAAGACAGCATTTTGCTCACCTGCACGGTGCCCAGCTCCGTTTCGCAGATTGACATCGAAGCTATCTGTATGGACGAGGAAGCGTCCGTCTCGGTGATTGGGCGCGAGCTGCCTCCCGGCAAAACAGTACCGGTCTTCATCGGCGTTTCCCATCCCCAGCTTCGCACCCGGTTCTACATCCTGCTGGTGACGCGCGAGGCGGAAGAAAGCGCGGCCGCCGGGCTTTCTCTCCCCTCGGATGTGACCTCCACCCGGTTAAAGGAACTGTCGGTGGCAGAGACTTCCTTAAACACGGCATACAGCATGTATAATCCCTTTGAAACCTATTCGTGCACCGTTTCCGCCCAAACGGATGCGCTGACCATCCAGGCCGTACCGGCGGACGACAAGGCCACCGTCACCATTGAGAACAACGATCTCAAACCCGGAGCCACCACTGTGGTTCGCGTTACGGTTTCCCGGGAAGGGCTTCCCTCCCGGCATTACGAAATCAAGGTCACCCGGCCTGCGCTGCCCGCACAGACACCCAGCGCCCAGCCGGAAACCACAGCCTCCAATCGGCTTGCAGAGCTTGCGATTACAGGTGTTACTCTTGACTACCCCTTCCGTGTGCAAAACCGCGGTGAAACGTATACCTGCACCGTGCCCTATGACATGAACACGCTGGATATCCAAGCGGTTGCGGCTGACCCGGAAGCAAAGGTGACCATTCTCAACAACGTCTTGGTCATCGGACAGACCACCACGGTTTCCATCAAAGTACAGCGGGCCGGGTTGCCAACGCTGTACTACTCCATCCTGGCTACGCGCCCCGCCAACCCCGCAGGAGGGACGGGCGGTAACTCTTCCACGCCTGCGGATTCCTCCGCCACCTCCAATAAGCTCAAGGAGCTCAGCGTGCGTGGAGTGGAGTTTGACTTTCCCTTCCGGGAAAATAACCCCGGCGAAACCTACGCCTGTACCGTCCCCGCTTCCATGTCGGCACTGGACATTACAGCCGTGCCGGTTGACCCGAACGCCAAGGTAGATATCCTATTTAATTCCTTGGAGCCCGGCAAAACCACCAGTGTGGTCATCGCGGTCACGCCGGTAAGCGGAGATACCCTTTATTACACCATCAAGGCCACCCGGCCTGCGACCCGGGCAGTGCCCAGCGGAGCACCGCCCACCATGACAGCCACCGCACAAAAGGCGTTACCTGCACAGGTAACGCCTGTCACTCTTTCCGGGCATTCCAACAAGCTAAAGTCCCTGGAGATTGAGGGCGCCACCTTCGTGGGAGTTCCCTTTCGCCCTACCAACTCAGGGGAAGACTATGAGATCATCGCCCCGGCAGGCGCTACGGAACTGAAAATCACCGCCGTCCCCATGGATAGCGAGGCCACCTACGACGTTCTTAATAACAAGCTGACTCCGGGCACCACCTCTGTTGTTTCCATTCGAGTCTCCCATCCAGGGATGGATGATCTATACTACACCCTTAGAGTCACCGTGCCCGCCGGGGAAGCTTCTTCCTCCAAGGCTCCGGTGGTAAATACCGGTGTCAATGCCCTGAAGTCTCTATCGGTGGAGGAAGCGCAGATCAGCCCCGTTTACAACACGGAGGACACCATGCGCATTTACTACTGCACCGTCCCCCATCATGTGGAGTCCCTCACCATTAACGCCGTTCCCTTTGAAGAGGACGCCAAGGTTACCATTACCGGGAACAACTTGGTAGCTGGTCAGGAAACCGCCGTCACCGTATCGGTAGCACGGCACGGAAAAACCACCCAGAATTACATCATCATGGCCACACGGGAGGAGGGATATGTTCCCCAATCGCAGCAGGAGGCTTCTTCTTTGCCGGAGTCCTCCCTTCCGCCTTCCGAGCCTCTCCCGGAAAGCAGCGCGCCTTCCCTGCCAGAGGAACCCTCCCAGGACAGCGCTTCATCCAAGCCGCCGGCCAATTCCAGCCGTTCGGCCTTGGGCATTTCCATTGCGATTCTGCTGATTTCCGCCGCCGTGGCGGTAACGGTTGTCTTTTTAAACCAGCGGCCCAAGCAAAAAAAGAAGTTCCCGAAGAACAAAGAATAACCCATAAAAGGAAGGACGCCGGGTTAACCCGGCGTCCTTCCTTTTATGGTATCGTACCATCGGAAGATAAAGCATCTCATCGGCGGTTTCTCGGCCTCCTCTTGGAAATCCCCGGCCGTTTTCCTCTGAAAAAGATGGGCGGTGCTTGTGCAATGCCCGTCTTCGTCGGAGAACGGC
Source organism: Clostridiales bacterium (assembly GCA_018364155.1). Taxonomy (GTDB): domain Bacteria; phylum Bacillota; class Clostridia; order Oscillospirales; family Acutalibacteraceae; genus Solibaculum_A. The sequence goes on along the minus strand of JAGZMM010000005.1, from coordinate 194,906 downwards.
AGCTGTAAACAGCCCCTGTATGCTGATTCGAACACAAACAAATCCATTGCCGCATAGCCTGATTTTTCAGGCCATACTTATTTCGCCTGGTAAAACAAGGGCCGGACGCGAAACCGCGTCCGGCCCTTGCTCGTTTCTTCTATTATTGTGCTTGCACATCGATCTGCGTGGCGAGACCTACAAAGCAGATCCAGGACTTGCCGCAGTTGAGCTCCAGCGGCGTTCCATCCTTGTTCGTCAAAGTCAGGGGATTGTCCGCATCTCCCTTGCTCCACTTGATTTCCTCACAGCCGCCCATCGAAATGTACAGGCCTTCCCCGCCTTCCAGCTCAATGTTCATATGTCCCGCGGCATCATGGGAGTTCTCCACCTTGGTTTTGAGCACCAGAACGTTGGTGACCGCCACCTGCTTGTCGGTTCCATAGTCCACCTGGGGTTCGCCGAACTGAGACTTTTTGTAGACCTGGGCTTTCTCGTCGTAATCAAATACAGAGGTATAGCCAGCCGAGAAAGGAACCGTCACCGAGGTACACGCTTGCCCGGAGGGAACGCGGGTCTTGCCGTTTTCCAGGAAGGTAAAGGCGTTGGCACCATCCCGGATGTCGGTACGGATGTCTTCCTCTGTAATCTTCTCCATTAGGTGCTCGCCGTCGGTGACACAGCTGTGCACCGAGCCGAACTCCGCGATGCGTCCCTTGTCTCTCCAAATGGTTTTGGTATCGTAGTTTCCGTCCACATCGTCCACATCCATGGACTTGATCATAGCGGCCGCCTCGTCGCTGCCGCCCACGTGGCAGTAAATCAGGTCATGACCCTTCGCCAGTTCCACGTAGCTGGGCCGGGCGCTGCGGATGGAGCCGGTCTTGGGAAGAGACTGGATATCCGAATAAATGGCCAGAATGCGGGTAATCCCGCCCTCTACCAGCATTTCATAGCACAGGTCTGCACCGGCGATGTTATTCTGGGGCACGGCAGAGCGAATGTTGTTGATCATGATTCCTACCGGCCGCTTGCCGATGCAGTTGGCGGGAAGGTCATCAAGCCCGGTCAGAGGATTGATCTTCGTATTGACATTCTTCGGCTCCTCTTTGGAGGAAGCGGACTGGCTGGATGCGCCGCCGGAAGAGGCCTTGCTAGGGTCTGACGCTGGGGTGCATGCGCTTACCGACAGGCAGACCGCAGCCGTCAGCAAAAAGGCCAAAAGTCGTTTTCCTTTTTTCATGTGCAGTTCTCCTTTTATTCAATCAAAATGGAAGATCATCCGACCAGAATCCGGCCCTCCGGCAACACTTCGCTTTCGTGCTTTTGGTCCCGCACTGTCAAAGCAAGCGCCAAAGAAACCGGGCCCACGCGGCCGGCAAACATGGTGACAATTAAAATGAGCTTGGAACCCAGGGTCATATCCGGCGTTGCTCCGGTGGAAAGGCCCACGGTTCCAAACGCGGAAACCGCTTCAAAAAGCGCGTCGATGCTGGCAATTCCCTGCTCCTGCTGGCAATACATGATGACAAAAAACGCCACAAACACGATGAGACCCGAGATAGCCGCAATGGACAAAGCCCGGTACACCACCCGTTTGCTCACCTTGCGCCCCAGCACAATGGTGTCCTCCCGGCCGCGCACCACACTGACCACCGTCATCACCAGTACGATAAAGGTGGTGATCTTAATACCGCCGCCGGTAGAACCGGAAGCCGCACCGATGAACATCAGCGCGCACATAAGCATTTTTGACGGATCGTACATGGCGCCCACATCCACGGAATTAAAGCCCGCCGTACGGGCGGAAACCGACTGGAAGAAGGAGGCAAGTATCTTTTGGCCCAAGGGCAGGTCTTTCATGGTACCGGAATTGTTATATTCTATGAGGAAGAAAAGAAGCGCACCAAGCACAATCAGCGCCGTGCTGAAAATCAGCACCACCCGCGTATGCAGCAGCAGGCTATGTCCCCTGCGATAAGACAAGATGTCGTTAAAAACAATAAAACCCAGTCCTCCAATGATAATGAGCGCGGAAATGGTCAACAGGACCAGCGGGTCGTCATTATAATTGGTCAGACTGGAGAAGGGGCCCTCCCGCCCAAGGATATCGAATCCAGCGTTGCAGTAGGCGGAAACGGCGAGAAAGATCGAGATCCACACCCCTACGTCCCCATAAGCGGGAACAAAACGGAAGCTCAAAAGCAGCGCGCCCAAAACTTCCACCGTAAAGGATACCGCCACCACCAGGCGCAAAAGCCTGGGAACATCCTTGAGACTTCCATTTGAAATGTATTCGTTGGCAAGCTGCAAATCCCGGATTCCCAGCTTGCGGCGAATGGTCAGGGTAAAGAAGGTGGTAAAAGAAATCAGGCCCAGCCCACCCAGCTGAATGAGCAGCAGGATGACGGCCTGACCAAACCCGTTCCAATGGGCAAAGGTATCGAACACCACCAAACCGGTCACGCAGGTGGCGGAGGTAGCGGTAAACAACGCGTCCTCCGGCGGGGTAAAGCTGCCGGAATTTGACGAGATGGGAAGCATCAGCAGAAAAGTCCCCACCGCGATGATGGCGGCAAAGCTCAGCATAATCAGCCTTACGTGAGGCATGCCACGCTTTTTTTGTTGCGCAATCCGCATTGTTCTCTCAACACCTTTTCATTACTCAAAGAAGGCCTGGCGCCAAACCACTCCGGCTATTATACCACCGACCATTTTCAGATTCAACCATGGAAATTCCCGTACCCCGCCGAGTTTACCCTATTGCATGCGCCTGGCGCGTTTTTTTCACCCAAACCCGCCTTACACGCAGGCATTCGGCAGGATACCGCCAACCGGTGAAAAGAATGTACGCTCTGCTTTTTTCTCCCGCCGGCCTCTCGAATGGTAGCACGGCTTTTTATCACAGCAAACCGTTCCCTGCAATCAAAACAAAGGCGGAAGAATCGAGATTCTTCCGCCTTTGTTTTGATGCTTATGGTGATTACTTGCTGGAAAGGGTAGAACTGAGGTCTGGCATGCTGGGAAGCATGGATTCCACCGGCGGAATGGACAGGCCGCTGTCGGAAACGTCGGAAGAAACGTTCTGCGAGGTGGTGTTCGACGCGGCGGAACCTGCGGAAGAAGCCTTCGAAGAGCTGCTCGAATCCGCGCCGTCCGAACAGCCGGTAAAAACCGCTGCGGTCATCGCCGCGAGAACGGCGAAAAGCACGATGCCTTTGGTAGGTTTTTTCATGTTGATTTCACTCCTTATTTTGTTCCGGAATACCGGGAATTTTCTGCAAAAATGCACAGCGCTTGCGGCCAAGCTGTCTTGACCGGTATTAGTGTGCACCGAAACCGGTATTTTATGACTGGTTTTTACAATGTGAGCACGCCGCCGTCGGATTTGAGCAAAATGAGAATCCGTTCTTCCGCGCCGGTTTTCACGTTGACGTAAACCAGGATTTCCTCCTGATTCTGGCCGGTGCAGCGAAATTCGTAGCATTGGGCCTCGGTTCCCCCGGACAACGGAATGAGCGCCTGGGACACCTGGTGGACGGTGAGAAGCTCGCTGAGTGTTTCTCTGGCCTGGTCCTCGGAAACCACCGGCGCTTCTATGGCACGATCGGTGTGGTTCATGACAAAGCCGCGGGCATCATAGAGAACGATGGAGCCGTCGTCTAACGCGACGCCTACCTTGATTAAATCGGTGTAGCAGGTCACGCCCGACTGGGTATAGGCAAAATTGATGGTGCAGATGCCGTCGGAGGTGAAGTAATAGGTTTCCTTCATGTCGGGCATGCCGTGACTTTGCAAAAATTGAGCGGCTTTTTCCACCGCTTCCTCCATGGAAAGCTTCTGCTCGCCCACATAGCGGGAATCCAGATAATAGGACACAAAACCACCGGGCTTGGTTACATTGATATACACGTCGCCGCTGGTGAAGTTATAAGACGGGATGACACCCGCTTCTTCTCCCGCATCGGCTACGCTCCCTGCATCCACCGACAAAAATTGGGCGGCTTTTGCACGGCACTCCTCCTTGGAGGCCTCGCTGCGGCCTTCCAGGTATTTGGCGCGCTGCTGAAGGATATGGTCGGAGAAAGGCCCGTCGTAGATGAGGGAGGGATATTCGGCGAAGCTGTCCTCAATTTCAAGAAAACCGTCGTCTATAGAGGGATCGGGCTGTTCATTCATCAGCTGCATGGTGGACTGCACGCCGCCGAGCTGGATGGTACCGGCGTAGATTTGCTCCATGAGGGCCTGGAGAGCGTCATTGAGCTGACGGGCGTAGTCGGCCAGCTTCTGCATGCTCTCCCGTTCCTGCTGGCTGATCTCCCCGCCGGTTTGCAGCTTCTTGGCCAGGGACTTGGTAAAGTCTCCCACCTGGGAGATGAACTTGGTGGTGTTGTCCAGGTGCAGGTCGGATACAGGAAGCTGGCTTAAGCAGCTCTTTGCGGACGCGGCGTCGTTTGCGAGGACGCTGGCGATGCTGCCAAACTGGCTGGCGGTGCCTGCGTACATCCCCTTGCTCAGGGAGATGTTGATGTTGTCAATATACTGGGTCAGATCGTCCAGCGCACGCTGGTAGGTGTATTCCACACTACGCTGATACTGATCGGCACGGGAATAGCCGATGGCGGTGTAGATGGAAAGTGCGGTTATGATTGCCAGGGTGAACGTAACCACGCGCACAATGGTGCGGCGTCTGAGCTTCAGGAGGAATTTCCCCATTGCGGATTCATCCTTTCGTTTTGGGCGCATTTGCTTTCGCGCCTGCATTTCGTCCTGCCTATTTTTCCCGGCCTATGGCGGATTATACACTGCGTTTTTCCTCCTATTTGCCGGCCAAAAGGCCGCGTTTTTCTTGACTTTTTGTATTTTCGGCTGTACTATGTTTTCATATGACTGAAAATCAAGCGGAGGGGACGCATCATGCTTTCAAACAGCGAAAAAACCATGGAAAAAATCGTAGCGCTCTGCAAGGGCAGAGGCTTTGTTTACCCGGGCTCGGAAATCTACGGGGGATTGAGCAACTCCTGGGACTACGGCCCTCTGGGTGTGGAGTTTAAAAACAACGTCAAGCGTGCCTGGTGGCGCAAATTCGTGCAGGAATCGCCCTATAATGTGGGGCTCGATTCCGCCATTCTGATGAACCCGCAGGTGTGGGTGGCTTCCGGCCATGTGGGCGGCTTCTCCGACCCGCTGATGGACTGCCGGGACTGCAAGACCCGCCACAGGGCCGACAAGCTCATTGAAGACACCGGCGTTCTTCCAGCGGGCTGGTCCGACCAGGAGATGCAGGACTATATTAAGGAGCATCACATCTGCTGCCCGGAATGCGGCAATTGCAATTTTACGGAAATCCGCAAGTTTAACCTGATGTTCAAGACCTTCCAGGGCGTCACTGAGGACGCCAAGAGCGAAATCTATCTGCGTCCGGAAACCGCCCAGGGCATTTTCGTCAACTTTCAAAATGTCCAGCGCACTACCCGCAAAAAGATTCCCTTCGGCGTGGGGCAGGTGGGCAAGTCCTTCCGCAACGAGATCACTCCGGGCAACTTTATCTTCCGCATCCGGGAGTTCGAGCAGATGGAGCTGGAATTCTTCTGCAAGCCCGGCACTGACCTGGAATGGTTCGCCTACTGGAAGGACTACTGCAAAAACTTCCTTTTGTCTCTGGGGCTGAAGGAAGAAAACATCAAACTGCGCGACCATGAGCAGAAGGAATTGTCCCACTATTCCAATGCCACCACTGACATTGAGTTTCTTTTCCCCTTCGGCTGGGGCGAACTGTGGGGCATTGCCGACCGCACCGACTTTGACCTGACTCAGCACCAGAACCATTCTGGCAAGAGCATGGAATACTTTGATCAGGAAGCCAACGAACGCTACATTCCCTATGTCATCGAGCCCTCTCTGGGCGCCGACCGGATGGCCCTTGCATTCTTGTGCGACGCCTACGACGAGGAAGTGGTGGACGAGGCGAAGAACGATATCCGCGTGGTTATGCGGCTGCATCCGGCTCTGGCTCCCTTTAAGGCGGCCATTTTGCCTCTTTCGAAGAAGCTTTCCGAGCCGGCCCGGGAGGTTTACACGAAGCTCGCCAAAAAGTTCATGGTGGATTACGACGACGCCGGTTCCATCGGCAAGCGGTACCGCCGCCAGGACGAAATCGGTACCCCCTACTGCATCACCTTTGACTTTGATTCGCTGGAGGACCAGGCGGTTACCATCCGTGACCGGGATACCATGAGCCAAGAGCGCGTCAAGATCGACGATCTGCCCGCTTGGATCGAAAGCAAGCTGGAATTCTAATGGTACGAAAAAGCCGCGCCAGACTCAAAACGTCCGGCGCGGCTTTTTGTATGCTAGGAGGGCCTGCCATGGTATTCAAAGGGCTGCAAGAGGCGTTTTCTCCAGCCAATCGGAAGATGGGCAAAGCAAGGGGCCGGATGTGAATCCGGCCCCTTGCTTTGTTTCTTCGTTACGCGCAAACCAGTTCTCTGGCTTTTTCCGCAGCCGTGGCCGCGTCCGGCGTGTACGCGTCCGCGCCGATCTGCTTGGCAAAGGAATCGGTCACCGGAGCGCCGCCCACCATTACCTTCACCTGATCGCGCAGGCCTTCCGCCTTAAGCGCTTCGATCACATCGCCCTGATGGCCCATGGTGGTGGTCAACAGCGCAGACATAGCGACGATGTTTGGCTTATGCTCCTTGACGGCAGCCACAAACTTCTCTGCCGACACGTCTACTCCCAGGTCCACGACCTCCAGGCCTGCGCCCACCATCATCATCGACACCAAATTCTTGCCGATATCGTGCAGGTCTCCCTGTACCGTCCCGATGATCACCTTGCCTACCGGCTTAGTCCCGGCCTCCACCAGCCGGGGCTTGAGCACTTCCAGGCCCTTGTTGAGAGCCCTCGCAGCAATCAGAACCTCGGGAACATACACCTGGTTATTCTTAAACTTTACGCCGACCTCGCCCATACCCTTGAGCAGGCCTTCATTCAAAATGTCCGCCGGGGAGATACCCTCCTCCAGCGCCTGGGTAACCAAAGCTACCACATTTTTAACCTTTCCTTTTTGGAGCAGCTCGCTCAGATCGTCCAAAATAGCCATATCGAATTCCTCCTGCCTATCAAGCTATCCGCTTTTCTTGTTCCCCATACTACCGGTTTTTTTCCGCTTCGTCAAGCACCGCGCACAAAAGAGAAAAAGCGCCGCAAGGAAAGGCAAGACGTTGCGCTTTCCTTCGGGGCCGATCAGCCCTCAAAATAAGGAAATCGCAGGGTCTCTCTCGTCCAAGGAAACCGACCGGGATTCGCGGGAACCATTCTTTTTTCGAAATGTCTAGGAAACCATGCGCGGATCTCCGGCCAAAACGCACCTTAAGCAGATGCAAAAAAGCATTTCTCAAACGTGTTCCTGCGGCGCGTTTTCTTCTTGCATTGGGATACCGGTATGGATAACGCCGCCGCCCAACACCGTGTCGCCCTCATAGAACACCACCGACTGCCCAGGCGTCACCGCCCGCTGAGGTGTCTGAAAGGTGACCTTTGCCCGGTCTTCCCCGGTGAGCTCTACCCGGCAAGGCGCCGTCTTCGCCTGGTAGCGGATCATGGCTTGCGCCTCAAAAGAAGCGGGAAACCGATCGAATGCAACGGTGTTAAGACAAGTTGCCGTCAGGCCAAAAAAGTATTCCCGGCCGGATTCCACCAGGCAAACCGTGTTCGTCTCCGGGTCGATTTTAGACACGTACATATGCCGCCCGAAGCTTTGCCCGAGTCCCTTGCGCTGCCCGATGGTATAGTGGAGAATCCCCTTGTGCCGGCCTATGACCCGGCCTTCCTCATCCACAAAATCGCCCGGCAGGGTATCCTTTCCGGTATAAGCGGTAACAAACGATGCATAATCGTTATGTTTTACAAAACAGATTTCTTGGCTTTCTCCCTTCTGGGCCACAGGAAGCGCATACCGGGCGGCAACGGCTCGGATTTCGTCCTTCGTATAAGGCGCCAGAGGGAGCAGCACCCGGGAAAGCTGCTGCTGACTCAAATGATAAAGCACATAGCTTTGGTCCTTGCGGGTATCGGCCCGCTTGAGAAGAAAGCGGCCTCGGCTGTGGTCAAATTCGATTCTGGCGTAGTGCCCAGTAGCAACCAAATCACAGCCAAGCCGGTCGGCCGCCTTGACCATCTCGCCGAACTTGATGGCGCGGTTACAGAAAATGCAGGGGTTAGGCGTCCGCCCAGCCAGATATTCGCTGCAAAAGGGAGCTATGACTTCCTTTGCAAATTCCTTCTGAAGGGGAAGGACATGGTGCTCAATCCCCAAGGCCGCCGCAACCCGCTCGGCATCTGCAAGGTCGGGGGACGGCCCGTCCGGCAACAGATCCATCGTGGCCCCTACCACCTCATAGCCCTGCTCCAAAAGCAAAGCGGCGGCGGCGGAACTGTCCACCCCGCCGCTCATTCCTACCAGCACTCTTTTCTTTGGCAACCGTCATTCTCTCCTTTTTCGCAGCAATATATCGTTGACCGCACCGCAGTGGGGACATTTGGGATAGTCCCAGTCATACTCTTTGCGGCAGTGGATACAGATGACCTTGGTAATGGCGTCAGGCGGCTCTTCTTCCCCGTGGAAGCCGGCATTTTCGAAGAATTGCTCCAATGTCCGGCGTGCCGAAATTGCGCCGGAATCATATTCATCCGGGGAAGCATGCGCGTGCTCCGTCTGGGGCGGGGTATAACAAGGCGCATCGCCTTTTCGCACGGGAAAGCGCTGCATCAGGCCAAAGGCCACGCACCCTGCGAAAAGCAAAGCAAGCCCGCCATATAAAAAGACATCCACCCATTCCCGCGGATAAAGATAAACCTGGTGCACAGTCCGATAAGGGTCATACCCGTAAAAATCTCGAAAGTCCACCCAAAATGCCGCGGCGGCGCACAGGGACAAGAATCCTGCAAAAAAGAACCCGATTCCCGTCCACCGCCATGCAGTATGCCAGCGTTTTTTCCCCGATGGTGTCATTTTCGGCACCTCCTTGCCGTTATACTAGCAAGTCCATGTAGCTTTCGCCGGACCGAAGAAATCCGGGCTACTTTTTTGCAGCTGTGGTGCAAGGTGTGTTTCGCATTTTTCTGCACTCAGTATACCAGATTTGCCACCGGCCCGCAAGAAACGGTCGAAATGGAAAGGGGTTTCGTACAAATCGCGGGCCTTTTGCCCTAAATTTCTGCACGAATGCATGAAAATTCGGCCCGCCCTTGCATTGCATCAAATTTTGGGATAAAATATCCTCTAGAATTTGTCTTGTTTTTCACAAACCGAATTTTATATGGAAAGGGTGTTCTTTTCTATGGCAGCTCTCAACAAAAAGACCATCGAAGATATCGATGTCGCCGGCAAGCGGGTTTTGGTCCGGTGTGACTTTAACGTTCCGTTCGACGGCGAGGGCAACATTGCCGACCCCAAGCGCATCACCGAAGCCCTCCCCACCATCAAGTACCTTCTCTCCCACAACGCGAAGGTGATCCTCTGCTCCCATTTGGGCCGTCCGAAGGGCGAGTTCAACATGCAGTATTCTCTGGCGCCGGTAGCGAAGTACCTTTCCAAGGTGCTCGGCCAGGAAGTCAAGATTGCGTCCGACGTGGTGGGCGAGTCCGCCAAGAAGCTCGCAAGCGAGCTTAAGGACGGCGAGGCTATGCTCATCGAGAACGTCCGCTTCCATAAAGAAGAAACTAAGAACGACCCCGCTTTTGCCAAGGAGCTCGCTTCTCTGGCAGATATCTATGTAAACGACGCGTTCGGCACCGCTCACCGCGCCCACGCCTCCACGGCCGGCGTCGCTCAGTACCTGCCGGCGGTCTGCGGCTATCTGATCCAGAAGGAGATCACCATCATGGGCGGTGCGCTGGAGAACCCGAAGCGCCCGTTTGTGGCCATTTTAGGCGGCGCGAAGGTGTCCGACAAGATCGGCGTTATCAATAACCTTCTCGAAAAGGTGGATACCCTGATCGTAGGCGGTGGTATGGCGTATACCTTCTTCAAGGCCCAGGGCCACAGCATCGGCTCCTCCATCTGCGAAGAGGATAAGCTGGAGCTGGCCAAGGAAACCCTGCAGAAGGCCAAAGACAAGGGCGTTAACTTCCTGCTTCCCGTTGACAACCGGGTCGCGGACAAGTATGCCGAGGACGCCCAGTTTAAGACGGTGGATTCCGACGACATTCCGGACGGCTGGATGGGCCTTGACATCGGCCCGAAGACCGAAAAGCTCTTCTCCGACGCCATCAAGGGCGCGGGCACCGTGGTGTGGAACGGCCCGATGGGCGTATCCGAGTGGAAGAATTTTGCTTCGGGCACCATCGCAGTGGCTACGGCAGTAGCGGAAAGCGGCGCCGTGTCCATCATCGGCGGCGGCGATTCTGCGGCGGCCATCGAGAAGCTGGGCTTTGCCGACAAGATGACCCACATTTCCACCGGCGGCGGCGCTTCTCTGGAATTCCTGGAGGGCAAGGAGCTGCCCGGTATCGCGGCCCTCAACGACAAGGACTAATTTTTGCAGAAAAAACAGGCGGGAGAGTCATCTTTCCCGCCTGTTTCACCCGTTGCAGCGCCGCGCGTCTTTCGATGCGGCAAAGGAGGAAGCGTCATGCTCTATTGCAGAGACTGTCAGCTCCTGTGCGAGCAGGAATGCCCCCAATGCGGCAGCCGCAGTTTACGCGAGCCGCAGGCAAACGACCCGGTTTTGCTGGGCGTTTTTGAACCGGCGATCGCTTTCGGCGTGGAATCCATTTTAAAAGAAAACCACATTCCGTATGAAAAGTTCGGCAATCTAGGCGCGGCTGTCACCTTATATGTGGGGACGGCCATGGAAACCTACCGGTTCTTCGTCCCTTACGGTGAATACCGCAAAAGCGTATCGCTGGTGGAGGAGCTGACCGGTCCTGCCGAGCCTTCCCAGGAACACGAATAACTTTTGGCAAAGGAGCAAATATCATGAACAAGACCCTTCGCAAGGCGGTCATCGCCGGCAACTGGAAAATGAACAAAACCCCCGCCGAGACCACGGCGCTGATCAACGAAATGAAGCCGTTGGTGGCAAACGCGGACTGCGGCGTGATTGTGTGCGTCCCGTTTGTGGACCTGTGCGCGGCGCTGGAGGCGGCCAAGGGAAGCAATATTTCCGTAGGCGCGCAGAACTGCCACTGGGAAAAGTCCGGCGCCTTCACTGGTGAAATCTCTGCCTTTACCCTCAAAGAAATGGGCGTCGAATACGTCATCATCGGCCACAGCGAACGCCGCACCTATTTCGGCGACACTGACGTAACCGTCAACAAGCGGGTACGCGCGGCGCTGGATGCGGGCCTTACCGTTATTTTGTGCGTAGGCGAGTACCTGGAGCAGCGCGAGCAAGGCATTACAGCGGAGCTGGTCGCCATGCAGACGAAGATTGCGCTGGGCGGCGTATCCAAGGACGAGCTTTCCCGGATTATCATCGCCTATGAACCGGTCTGGGCCATCGGCACCGGACGCACCGCCACTGCCGACCAGGCAAACGAGGTCTGCGCCTCCATTCGTGCCACGGTGGCGGCTCTTTACGGCGCCGACGCGGCAAACGCCCTGACCATCCAGTACGGCGGCTCTATGAACGCGGGCAACGCAGCCGAGCTTCTGGCGAAGCCGGACGTGGACGGCGGCCTCATCGGCGGCGCGTCCTTGAAGGCGCCGGACTTTGCAAAAATCGTGGAAGCAGCAAGCAAATAAACGTAGTTGTGCAGTTACGAAACGTAAGGAGCGTACTATGAAAAAACCTCTGGTTCTTTGCATTATGGACGGCTTCGGCCTCAATCCTTCCGAATACGGCAACGCCGTTAAGGCGGCCAACACGCCCAATCTGGACAGAATCTTTTCGGAAAATCCCACCACTGCCATCGGTGCAGCCGGCATGGACGTGGGCTTGCCAAACGGGCAGATGGGCAATTCCGAGGTGGGCCATACCAACATGGGCGCCGGCCGGGTGGTCTATCAGGAACTGACTCGGATTACCAAGTCCATCGAGGACGGGGATTTCTTTGAAAACCAGGCGCTCACCGGCGCCATTGACCATTGCCTGCAAAAGGGCACGGCTCTTCACCTGATCGGCCTTTTGTCCGACGGCGGGGTACACAGCCACAATTCCCACCTTTATGCCATCCTGGAGCTTTGTAAACGCAAGGGGCTCGACCGGGTGTATGTCCACTGCCTGCTGGATGGGCGCGACGTGCCCCCCACCTCCGGCAAAGACTTTGTGGCCGAGCTTTCGGAAAAGTGCCGGGAATTGGGTGTAGGAAAAATCTCCACGGTCCTCGGACGGTACTACGGGATGGACCGGGACAACCGCTGGGAGCGGGTGGAGAAGGCCTATGCCGCCATTGTCTACGGCGAAGGCGAAGAAGCGGACGATCCAGTGAAGGCAGTGGCGGATTCCTACGAAAAGGAAGTCACCGACGAGTTTGTAGTTCCCACAGTTATCGCCGGCGGCAAGCAGGTGGAAGCGGACGATGCGGTGATCTTCTTTAACTTCCGTCCCGACCGCGCCCGGGAGCTGACCCGGACCTTCGTGGACCCGGAGTTTGCTGGTTTTGCCCGCAAAAAGGGCTTTTTCCCGCTTTACTATGTGTGCTTTACCCAGTACGACGCCACCATGCCCAACGTAAAGGTAGCCTTTGCCCCTCAGAAGCTTACGAACACGCTGGGTGAATATCTTTCCAAGCATGGCAAAACCCAGCTTCGCATTGCGGAGACAGAGAAATACGCCCACGTTACCTTCTTCTTCAACGGCGGCGTGGAGAAGCAGTATGAGGGCGAGGACCGGGTTCTCATTCCTTCTCCGAAGGTTGCCACCTACGATCTAAAACCTGAAATGAGCGCCTATGAGGTGTGCGATGCGGTGTGCGAGCGCATCCGCTCGGGCAAGTATGACGTGGTCATCCTCAACTACGCCAACTGCGACATGGTGGGCCACACCGGATTCATGGACGCGGCCATCAAAGCCGTGGAAGCGGTGGACACCTGCGTGGGCCGCACCGCCCGGGCCATCGAGGAAATGGATGGCGTTTTGATTCTGACTGCCGACCACGGCAACGCCGACCAGATGAAAGAACCCGATGGTTCTCCCTTCACCGCTCATACCACCTGGCCGGTTCCGCTGACTGTCAAGGGGTATCCCTGCAAGCTCAGAGAAGGCGGCCGGCTGGCGGACATTGCGCCTACCATGCTACAAATTATGGGCCTGCCCCAGCCTCCTGAAATGGACGGCAAAAGCCTGATTGCTGAATAAACAGGGAATCTCCCGCTCCAAAGCCTGCCGGAACCTTGTCATTCCGGCAGGCTTTTTTGTGAATTTCACACGAAGATTCACAAAAAACTTTACAATATGTTTGCAAAATCAGCAAAATGTATGATATAATGAAAAACAGCTCCGCGACAGCAAGACGGAAGGAAGGGTTCGTTCCCAAAAGCGATCGTCATGCCGGCGGGATCATGAAAATCGGAAGGACGGATACGACATGAGCGGTTCAAGAGAAAAACAGCTTCGAAAGCTGGAACGGGAACAGAATCCCGAAGCCTACAAAAAGAAGAAAAAAAGCCAGGGCATGTCAAAGGGCAAGAAAATCGCCATTACGGTGATTTCCTGCGTCATCTGCGTGCTGTTCATTGGAGGCATTATTGCCGCGGTGTTTCTGCAAAGCGGCGGCTTTACACGGATGGTCACTGCCGTGAAGGTGGGGGACTATTCTTTGTCCGCTGCGGATTATAATTATTACTATTATGGAAGCTACAACAGTTTTGTAAATCAATACGGCCAATCTCTCTCCTCGTTCGGCCTGGATACCTCCAAGCCCCTCAAGGACCAGACCTGCGCGCTGCTGGAAAGCGGCACCTGGGAGGATTATTTCCGCCAGTCTGCGGAGACCACCATCCGCACCACCTATGCTTTGGCGGACACCGCCACCAAGGAAGGCTATCAGCTGACCGAGGACGACAAGTCCTATATTGAAACGAACTTAAAGTCCATCGAGGATTCCGCTGCCGAACAGAAAGTAACGGCGGAGCAGATTGTGGAAAATTACTATGGTCCCGGCGTCAACATGGACGTGTTCCGCGCCCAGATGGACCGGGAAACCCTGGCAAGCAGCTATAAGCAGTACCTGGTGGACAACTATAACTTCTCCGACGATGAAATCGACGCCTCTTATATTTCCAACAAGGCGTCCATCGACCAGGTTACCTACCATTCTCTGCTGATTACCACCGAAAGCAAATATCCCGAATCGGTGACCTCTTCCACTGCGACGGATGAACAGAAGACAGCAGCCAAAGAAGCGGCCAAAGCGGCAGCGGACGAAATGCTCGGCAAGATCGCCGAGGACGGCAGCAATTTTAACGAGCTGTGCATCGAATACGCACCGGAAGACAGCAAAGCGGATTATCAGGATAACCCCGAGTATTCTCTGACCCGCGATCAGAGCAAGGCCAATGTGACCGATTCCACCCTGAGCACCTGGCTGTTCGACAATACGCGCGCGGCTGGGAATAAGACGGTTCTCGAATCCACCTCCGGCTATCGGGTGATCTATCTGGTAAGCAAGGGACGCAACACCACCAATGTGGTCGATGTGCGCCATATCCTGCTGGCCCCCAGCACCACGGTTGACCAGTCGACCGGCCTGACCACCGAGCAGACGGTAGAGGTCGGCGAGGCGGCTTCCGCCCTGCTTAACACCTGGAAGAGCGGCGTGGCGACGGAAGCTTCCTTTGCCCAATTGGCAAGAGAAAATTCCACCGATACCGGTTCGGCCTATATGGGCGGCCTGTATAAGGGCGTGTATCCTGGCCAGATGGTGACGAGCTTTAACGATTGGTGCTTTGACCCTGCCCGCAAGCCCGGCGATACCGGCATTGTTTACAGCAGCTACGGCGCGCATATTATGTACTTTGTGGGCACCGGCGATCCCTACTGGAAGGTGCAGGCGCGCAGCTATCTGGCAAACGACAAGTATTCTTCGTACATTGAAAGCCTTCTTGGCAACTATACTCTCACGCAGGACAGCTTCGGCTTCGGCTATATCGCTGACCTGTAAGGTACTGTCTTCGGTATAAGCAAAACCCCCGTGTTGATCACCGCAGTGATCGCACGGGGGTTCTCTTTTCTCGCAGCACGGCAGATGTGTTCTTCCTAAGATTCTAGCCAAACCAGCAGGCCAAAAAGCTCTCAAGCCTGCATGTTCTTACCGCCATGCGCTTTCTTCATTCCTCCTAGCATGAACCAAGCGCAGCAGCGTCTTCTTTTGATTGCAGTCCGGGTTTTCTAAAACCGCATCGAGCAAATCCAATAGCGTGCGCTTGATGCCGGGGCCTGGAGCCAAACCTGCTTTTATAAGATCCCCTCCCGTAACCGCAAGCATACACAGCTGATAAGGGTCGCCTCTTCGGAGAATCCGCCCCATCCTCTGCGCGGCAAATGCAGCAGCAGGAGCATCGGAAAAAGAAAGGTCTCCACGCAGCCGCAGGGAGCGGGACACAAGGGCGGGGCCCGCTTCGAAAAGGCGGCGGCGCACCTCGGATTCGGTCGCGGGGATCGGCCGCATCTGTTCCACGAGCAGACCGGCCGCTTCCTTGTAAGTGCGCCGATCCAGACGAAGGCGAAGGCCCAATTCCTCCAAGTCCGACCCGGTCAAAAGGCACAGGGCGGCAAGACGCACAGCCCTTTGGGGCGACGTAAAATCCAAGGAAGACAGTGTGCAAGCCGGTCGAATTCCCCAAGGCAGCAGCCCGCCGCTTTCCACAAGCGGCCTGAGCCGGGAAGGAAAACTCCCGGTCAGCGTGCGCATCAGCTCTCCCGTCACTCGTTCCGCGCTGACCGCGGAAAGACCCTCCGCCTGTTGCAGTGCGGCTTTTAAGGTATCTGGGTGAAGCCGGTAGCCCAAAGTGGCGGCAAACCGGAAAGCACGCAAAATTCGCAGCCGGTCTTCTTCAAAGCGGACAGCCGGGTCCCCTACCGCCCGGATGATTCCCCGGCGAACGTCTCTCTCCCCGCCGAACGGGTCGATTAACCCGGTAGTTGGGGAATAAGCCATAGCGTTGATGGTCAGGTCCCGCCGGGCCAGGTCCTCGGTCAGATTGTCGATCAGACGAACCTGGTCAGGCCGTCGCCCGTCCGAATACCCATCCTCCGCCCGAAAGGTGGTAACTTCCACCGGTTCCTTCCCAAAAAGGACGGTAACCGTCCCGTATTTCAGCCCCGTGGGCACCACTCTCGAAAACAGGGCAATTACCTGCTGGGGAGTGGCGGCGGTGGTTACATCGTAGTCCTTGGGAGTCAGGCCGCACAGCCAGTCCCGTACGCAGCCGCCCACTGCGTATCCCTGATACCCTGCTTTTTGGAGCGTCTCAATACAGGTAAGCACTGCATCCGGCAGCCACATGGTACGTTCCCCCTCTGCTTTTTTCTTATTATACCAATCCTCCTGTGCCGGTACAACGGGAAGCTGGCGCAAGAATTTGACGCCAAATCGAAAAAACGCAAAATACTTGTTTATTTCAACGCTGTGTTGTCATATAATAGGAAGGTACATAATTTTGAGAAAACCGAGGTGCCAACCATGACAGAAGCGTCTAAACCAATCACAGATGAAATTTTAAATACAGTCAAACGGGTTCATTTCGTTGGAATCGGCGGATCTGGTATGTGTCCGCTGGCGGAAATCCTCCACAGCCGCGGCTATCAGCTCACCGGCTCAGACGTCAACGAAAGCGATAACCTTTCCCGCATCCGCAGCCTGGGCATTCCGGTCTTTATGGGGCACAAGGCGGAAAATATCCAAGGGACCCAGCTGGTCGTTTATACGGCAGCTGTCAAACTGGACAATCCGGAGCTCAAGGCGGCCATCGACCAGGGGATCCCGATTTTGGAGCGTTCCCGGCTTTTGGGAATGGTATCCCGCCGGTATGAAACCGCGGTAGCCGTTTCAGGCACCCATGGAAAGACCACCACCACCTCTATGCTCTCCCAGGTGCTGCTGGGAGCGGGGCTGGACCCGACGCTGGTAATCGGGGGCCGGCTGCCGGCCATCGGAAGCAACGGCCGCGCGGGCAAAACCGATCTGATGGTCTGCGAGGCCTGCGAATATGTGGACACCTTTTTGCAGCTCTCACCGGACATTTCCATTATCCTCAACATTGACAGCGACCATCTGGACTATTTCGGCACCCTGGAAAACATCATCAAGTCCTTTCATAAGTTTGCCCAGATTACTTCCCGTACTCTCATTGTAAACGGCGAGGATCCAAATGTGGCCAAGGCCATGGAAGGCATCGAAGGCAAGGAAATTTTCACTTTCGGTTTTGCCGATTGCTGCGATTACTATCCCGAAAACATAGAGCGGTTTGACGGGTCTTATTACGAGTTTGACCTGATGCACAAAGGCGAAAAGGTGACCCATCTGCACCTGGGCGTTCCGGGACGGCACAATGTGCTAAACGCCCTGGCTGCCTGTGCCGCCGCGCTCAAGGCCGGCGCCACACCCAAGGACATTGAGCAAAACATCGACCAGTTTCGCGGAGCAGGACGGCGGTTTGAAATTTACGGCGAGTTTGGCGGAGTAACGGTGGTGGACGACTACGCCCATCATCCCACCGAAATCAAGGCAACTCTGCAGGCTGCCAAGGACTTGCATCACCAAAAGGTATGGGCGGTGTTCCAGCCCTTCACCTTCTCGCGGACGGTCATGTGGCTGGAGGAATTCGCCCAGACCCTCCGCCTGGCAGACCATGCGATTCTCTCGCCGATTATGGGTTCCCGTGAGGTAAACTCCTGGGGCATCTCCTCGGAGGACTTAGCTCAGCGCATTCCGGGCAGCGTATGCTTGCCTACCTTTGAGGCCATCGCCGATTATGTGGCTGAGCATGCAAAGCCCGGGGACCTAGTTTTGACTATGGGCGGCGGCGACATCTATAAATGTACCCGAATGATTCGCGACCGGCTGGCGGCAACCAAGGAAACCGTATAAGGGAAACACATACCGATAACCATTATGAGCGGCGGGCAAATGCCCGCCGCTCATTTCTCTTTCCGTCCGATAAAAGGTCACTCTCAGAGCTTGATGGAGACAAAGGTTCCATCCTGCGCCTGCACATGAACCATTTCCAACCCTTTGTTTTCCTTCCATACTTCCACGCATTCGCGCATGAGCATGCTCACCGCTTCTTTCGTAATCAACGCTCGGTAAGGCTCAGGGGTATTTTCCCGCATTTTTTCAAAAACCCGTTCTGGAATCCAGCGCACCGCCCATCCGGCCAGGGACACCGGTACAGGCATGGAAAGGCGAACGTCCTTGGTTCTTACTTTTACCTTCATCGTTTCACTCTCTTATTGATCCACAAAGATTCGCACCGTGGTCCCATCCGCCGCCTCCACATTGACGAAATCCCCTTCCATTTCTGCGTCTAGGCATTCGGACACCGCGTCCATCATGCTGGAAAGATCCACGCCCTGTAGGTCTTTTTCCGGGATGGGAAGCTTTCCCGTGGCCTTCAGAATTCTTTTAATGGCCCCCACTGGGAACTGGATTTTCACCTTATCGCCGGAGGTGCTGTCAACAAGAACGCGAAACAGCTTTTTGTCGTAGTTGTTATTGATCCGCTTCGTTTCCTGTGCCGGCAGCTGAGCCTGCATCGCCTCCATGAGCTCTGCCGCTTCTTCTGCCGTAATCTTCCCCTCCTCCACCATTTTCAGCACTCTCAATTTTTCATCCATATCTGTGCGCCTCCTTATTGAATGGCTGTTATTTCAGCTGTGCAATAGCCTGTTCGGCGGTAATCTCTCCGTTTTCCAAAGCCTTTAGTATTTCTTCCTTGCGAAGCGCCCGTTCCTCGTTCCCGGCATCATAGCCAAGCTTTTTGATAACCGCGTCCAGCTTGGAGCGGACGGTGGGATACGAAATGCCCAGCTCCTTTTCCACCTCTTTGATGTTCCCTCGGCAGCGAAGAAATGTCTCTGTAAAATACAGCTCCTCGTCCGAAAGATAGTCGAATTTGCTGAGCCTGAAGTTATTCTCAATCACCGTATCGCAGGAATCGCATTTGAGCCTGGTCACGGTCAGCTCGCGGCTGCATACCGGGCAGCGACTAATTACTTGGATCATGCCCTCACATCCTTTCTGCTGCTATTAATATATACGATGGAATCAATAATGTCAATAGATTACTTAATATTTTTAATATAATATTTAATTAATTTGATTATAATCTAAAAATATACAATTTTCAGTTAAAATCTTTTCATCGAAGAAGACCATTTTTCTTCCCTTTTCAAAGGAAATGAGATAAAAAGCAGGATCTTGTAAAAAATGCCGGGGCAGTCGAAAAATTGCCCCGGCATCCTTTTTCTTAATCACCCAAAATAATCAGCGCCATGAACACCAGATTTTCTGTCCCGGTGTTGGCAAGGCCATGGCCATGACCGTCTCCTGTAAAGGTCACTGCGCCTGCGGCCACTTCCTCAAAGCGGTCGTCATCCTGATACCGGCCCGTGCCGGAGAGGATGTAGTAGGTTTCGCTTTCCTTATGGTGCTCGTGGTAGCCGATGGAGCAGCCGGGCTCCAAGGTCACCTTTGCGTACATGCGGCATTTGCCGTCGAGCTCTTTTTCCCCGAGAAGGCGCTCAATCAAAACATGGCCCTTACCGCCGGCCATCTGTTCCACCCGCTGGACCTCTCGCTGCTGATTTCCTGCCATGAAAACACACTTCCTTTCTTTGTCCATCATTGTACACCGATTTCTTTTCGGCTGCAACGGGCCCGCTCGATTTTTGCCGGCTGTCCATTTTCCTCTCTTTTTTGAGAAAATGACTGGCAAACGGGCGTATTTTTCATAGACTGGAACGAAGGGGCCCTTTTGATCTTGCCGCGTGCAGGCAGCGCGGCCAACCGGGAGGTTTTTCATATGTCAGCCGAAACCATTGCCAGCCTGATCTTTCTTCTTTTTTCCATACTGGGAATCGTAGACGTCATCCGCATGGTTGTATTCGCCTTATTAAAGCCCAAGCGCGGGCTTCGCATGGTGGTCACTGTCCCTCTGTCCGGCCATCGGGAGGACGTGGAATACATGATCCGCAGCGCGGTGGCGCGGGCCAAGTGGTCGGACACCCGCCAGACGCTGGTATTCGTGGTGGACTGCGGGATGGACCACGATACATACGAGCTATGCCGGCTCTTCTGCAACGAGCTTGGCGCCGAGCTGGTGGCCCAGGAAGAGCTCTGCACCATCCTGGAGGACACCCTCGCGTCCTGAGGTTTACAAGCGCAGCACTTTGGCTTATACTTATCTGTGTATCATTTCATATGCGGAAGGGACGAGCAAATGGACAGGGACGACATGGAACGCCTGGAAGGAACGGTCAATACGGTGACCTTCCGCAACGAGGTCTCCGGCTGGACGGTGCTGGAGCTGGAAGCCTATGAGGAACTGGTGACGGTGGTGGGGGTGCTGCCGGAGGTCTACGCAGGAGAGGAAGTGAAGCTCCTGGGCCATTGGGGCACCCATCCCAACTTCGGCGCCCAGTTCAAAGCCGAATATATGGAGCGCTCCCAGCCGGTGAGCGAAACTGCGATTTTGCGCTATCTGTCCTCGGGCGCGGTCAAGGGGATTGGCCCGGCCACCGCTTCCAGGCTCGTCATGAAGTTCGGCGAGAAAACGCTCCAGATCCTCGAAAACGAACCGGAGCGCCTAAGCGAAATCAAAGGAATCTCTCTCGCCAAGGCCAAGGCCATCGGGGAGGATTATTCTCAGAAGTTCGGCATCCGGGAAGCCATGGTCAACCTGTCCCAGTACGGGCTGACTCCCAACGAAACCATGAACGCCTGGAAAAAATGGGGTTCTTCTACGGTGGATAAGGTGCGGGAAAGTCCCTACAATCTCTGTGTGGAAGGCATCGGCATCAGTTTCGACCGGGCGGATGAAATCGCCCGGTCGATGGAACGACCGGCGGACGACGAAACCCGTATCAAGGCGGGCATTCTCTACGTGCTGCGGCATAACTTCGGCAACGGCCACACTTGTCTGCCCTTGCAGAAGGTAGCCCAGGTGACGGCCGGACGGCTGGGCGTGGAAGAAGAGCTGTGTTTCGCAGCGCTCAGCGAGATGATCGAAGGAATGGAACTCAAGGAAGAAGAGTTTCCCAACGGCTCGTTTGTCTTTTTGCCCAACGCCCACCGGGCGGAATCCTACGCCGCCGGACGCATCAAGCTGATGCTGCAGTTTACCCCGCCTCCCTGCTCCGGCGTAAACGAAGGCATCTCGATGATCGAGCAGCAGATGGGGATTACGTTCGATCCCCTGCAGCGCAGCGCCATCGACCAGGCGCTCAACAAAGGGCTTCTCATTCTGACCGGCGGGCCGGGCACCGGCAAGACCACCACCTTAAACGGCATCATCCGCCTCTTGGAGGAAAATGGTGAACAGGTGGTGATCGCCGCTCCTACTGGCCGGGCAGCCAAGCGCATTTCCGAAGTGACAGGCAAGGAAGCCAAGACCCTACACCGGCTTTTGGAGGTGGAGTGGGACCAGAATGACCGGCCGGTTTTTTCCCGCAACGAGAGAAACCCCCTCGACTGCGATGCGGTGGTGGTGGACGAGCTGTCCATGGTGGATGTTCTGCTGTTTGAAAGCCTGCTGCGGGCGCTGCGGCTGGGCTGCCGGCTGATCCTAGTGGGAGACAACGACCAGCTGCCTCCGGTAGGCGCGGGAAACGTGCTGGGCGACCTGATTGACTCGAAGCTGCTGCCGGTGGTAGCGCTTACGGAGGTATTCCGCCAGGCAAGTGAAAGCACCATCATTACGAATGCGCATAAGATCGTCCGCGGGGAACTGCCTGAACTTACGAAAAAAGACAGCGACTTTTTCTTTCTCTCGGCTAAAACTTCTGACCGAGTGGTGCAAACGGTGTGCGACCTGTGTTCCACCCGGCTGCCCGCTGCCTACGGGTATTCCCCATTCGGGGAGATCCAGGTGCTCTGCCCCGGACGCAAGGGGGAAACGGGTACGGTACAATTGAACCTGCGGCTGCAGGAGGTGCTAAACCCGCCTGACGCGGACAAACGGGAAATCAAGGTGGGAGCCGCCCTGTTCCGTCAGGGCGATAAGGTCATGCAGGTCAAAAACAACTATTCCATCCCCTGGACCCGGGACGACGGAACCGAGGGCGAAGGGGTGTTCAACGGGGACATCGGCGTCCTTGAAGAGGTGGACCGGGCCAGCGCCAGCATGACCATCCGGTTTGAGGACCGGGTGGCGCTTTATACGGCGGAGGCCGCTGTCGACTTGGAGCTTGCCTATGCCACCACGGTGCACAAAAGCCAGGGAAGTGAATTTGAGGCGGTAATTTTGCCGCTTTTCTCGGTGCCGCCTCTGCTGAGCTACCGAAACCTGTTGTATACGGCGGTCACCCGGGCGAAAACCCTGCTGATTTTGGTCGGGCAGGCGCAGATCGTCGCCGATATGGTGTATAATAACCGTAAGACCAAACGCTATTCTGGGCTGAAGACCTTTCTTTGTCAAAGAGAGGAGGATGCATAATTGGGATTTTTTGAGCGCGTCAAATCCACCGTTTTGCATTGGATCTATCCAAAGCGCTGCGCATTTTGCAGCGCGGTGATCTCCCCGAAGGAAACCATTTGTCCCGACTGTGTGAAAAAGCTGGCATGGGTGCAGGCGCCCATCTGTAAAACCTGCGGGAGGGGCCTGCCCTATTGCAAATGCCGCAAGCGCTACCAGTTCTGCCGCTGCGTCGCTCCCTTCTATTATGAAGGCCGGGCCAAGTCCGCCGTGCTGCGGCTGAAGTTTTACGGACGTACGGAAGCAGCGGCGGTGCTGGGCGCCCAGATGTACGATACGGTGGTACGGGAATACGGCGGCAATCCTGCGGACGTGGTGTGCTGCGTGCCGGCCAGCAAAAGCACGGTCAAAAAACGAGGCTACAACCATGCACAGCTTTTGGGCCAGCAGGTAGCCGCCCTGCTGAAGAAGCCCTTCGCCGCCGATGTTCTTCGCAAGGTGCTCGACTGCCCGCCTCAGCATTCTATGGGCGCGCGGGACCGGTGGTCGAACGTGTTGGGCGCTTATGGCGTGGAAAACGCGCAGGCAATTGTGGGAAAAACGATTCTTTTGGTGGACGACATTATGACCACTGGTGCCACCCTCAACGAATGCGCCAAGGTGCTCAAGGAAGCCGGGGCAAGGGAAGTTTTTTGCGTGGTTTGTACCGTAACCCGCGCGAGAACGCTTGTAAAAGCCATAAAAATATCGTATAATGCAAAGAGTCCTGTGGGTTTGGTAACAAAGGGAATCTATTCCTCTCAAGTAGGGACGGAAAAGCCCGCCGGCGTAAAACCCATGGCACAAATCGGCAAGGGTAATCATACCGAGCCGCTTGCATAAGCTTCTTTTCATTCGCCTGTTTGCCGCGCAAAGCAGGCGGTTTCTTCACAAAAATCTGGCGCGGGGAAACGGTGAATCACGTATGCTCGGCTCGGACATTGGAATTGACCTTGGCACCTCCACCACCCTGATCTACATTCAGGGGCGGGGCGTGGTATTAAACGAACCGTCGGTGGTAGCTACCAATACTTATACCGACGAGGTATTAAAGGTCGGCGATGAAGCGTATAAAATGCTCGGCCGCACCCACAAGGGGATCGCAGCGATCTATCCGCTGGATCAGGGCGTCATTTCCGACTGCCATTTGGCCGAGCAGATGCTCACCGCTTTTCTAAAACGAGTGTGCGGCAATAAGCTCTTTAAGCCGCAGGTGGTGGTGTGTATGCCCAGCCGGGTCACCGGCGTGGAGCAGCGTGCTCTTTTGGACGCCATTCTCGCCGCAGGCGCCAGCCGGGTGTACCCGATAGAGGAACCGGTGGCGGCGGCCATCGGCGCAGGAGTGGACATTTCCGCCCCCCACGGCAGCATGGTGGTGGACATTGGCGGCGGCACCACGGACATTGCGGTGCTTTCTCTTTATGGAGTGGCGGTGTCCGAATCCATAAAAGTGGCGGGCAACGACTTTGACGAGGCTATCATCCGTTATGTCCGGCGCAAGTACTCCATTCACATCGGCAACCGCATGGCGGAAAAGCTGAAGATTGAAGCGGGCACGGTCTATCCGCTGGGCGAGGAGCGCACGGCTATTGCAAAGGGGCGCAACGCCATGAACGGCCTGCCTCAGGCGGTGGAAGTGACCTCGACCGATATTATGGAAGCCATTGAAGAACCCGTACAGACCCTCATGTCGGCCATCCAAGGGGTGCTAGAGCAGACGCCTCCGGAACTCATTGGGGATATTTTCTCCGATGGTATTGTGGTGACAGGAGGTTCCGCGCTACTGGGCGGCTTGAGTGAACTGATTACCTCGAAAACCGGCGTACAGGTTCGTATCCCGGAAGACCCCATTTCCTGCGTAGTCAAAGGAACCGGTGAGGCTCTCCCTTACATCGACCAGCTTCAGGGCGGAGTGTACAATTACCGCACCGTAGAGGATCTTCGCAAATAAATCCATTTGAGTATTTTAAGCCTATCCTTCGATCTAGGATCGAAGGATAGGCTTTTTGCAACTACGCTTTTCTGCGTTTGCTACGATCAAAACTGCCCGGAAAGCAGAAGGCCTAAGCCGTGGGAAAATCCTTTTTTATAAAATCATTGGGCCAGGGAACGCCTCCATCTAAACACCGATGAGCAAAAACCCGCCTGTGCAAAAATGCACAGGCGGGTTTTCTTCCTTTAGAAAAAAACTAGTTCGTAGTCTTATTTTCCAAAGGATCGATTTCCTTTCGGAAAATACGGCGCAAATAGATCACGCACAGCACAACGGAAACAAGCTCTGCAATGGGGAATGCCCACCAAACCAACGACAGGCCACCGAGTTTCGACAGCACAAACGCAACCGGCAACAGCACCACCAATTGGCGGATGAGCGATACCGTCAGGCTCAAAAAGCCATGCCCCAGCGCCTGACAGATGGAAAGGGTACAGATTCCAAAGCCCGCGAACAGGAAGCTTAGGCTGATGATGCGCAACGCCGGCACGCCGATTTCCAGCATGGTCTGGGAAGCATTGAAGATGGAGAGAAGCTGAGGGGTAAAAATCCAGAAGGCGGCAAGGCCCAAAAGCATCATTCCCACCGCATAGCAGATGCTCAGCTTGATGGTTTTCACGATCCGGCTTCTTTTGCGGGCGCCGTAGTTATACGCAATAATGGGGACCATACCGTTATTCAGTCCAAACACCGGCATAAACACAAAGCTCTGCAGCTTGAAATATACGCCGAAGACTGCCGTAGCCGTGGAGGTAAACGACATCAGGATCTTGTTCATCCCAAAGGTCATGACCGAGCCCAGAGACGCCATAATGATGGAGGGCACGCCAACCCCGTAAATTTTGCGGATGACCGCCCCGCTTGGCCGGTACTTGCGGATTTCCAGATGCAGCTCATGGTTTTTGTGCCGGTTAAAGAAATACGCCATCACTGCCGCTACGATCTGGCCGAATACGGTAGCCGCAGCTGCCCCGGCCACGCCCATTTTCGGGAACCCGGCCAGGCCGAAAATCAGGATGGGGTCAAAAATAATATTAATGATGGCGCCGGTCCCCTGGGTAATCATGGTATAGAAGGTCTTACCGGTGGACTGAAGCAGCCTTTCAAAGGTGACCTGTAAGAAAATACCGAAGGAACAAACACAGCAGATGACCAAATAATCGGTCCCCGCGTCTACAATTTCCCCGATGTCAGTCTGCATCAAAAAGAAGGTTCTCGAGAAAAAGCCGCCCAAGAGCGCAAAGGCCAGGAAGCTGAGTACGGCAAGAAAAACCCCGTTTTCCGCCACCTTATTGGCCAATGGGAAGTTCTTCTCTCCCAGGCTCTTGGAAAGCAGGGCGTTGATGCCGACTCCCGTACCGGTGGCCACCGCGATCATCAGGTTCTGGGCCGGGAAGGCCAGAGACACCGCCGTCAGCGCATTCTCACTGATCTGGGCCACGAACATGCTGTCCACAATGTTATAAAGCGCCTGGACCAGCATGGAAATCACCATGGGCAGCGACATGGTGATAAGCAGCTTATTTTCGGACATGACGCCCATTTTGTTTTCCTTCATTGGAATTTCCTTTTGACTCATGTTTCCCTCCATTAATTTCATCGGTCAAACCGTTTGCCTTGCAACCAAGCAGCCAGCCAACCTCGTCAAATATATACAACAAACACACCGTTTCGTCATTCTACGCCTTTCCATTTTTCTTGTCAAGGGAAAATCTCTTGACAGAGCGAAAAAGATTGCCTATGATTAGGGTTGCAATGCAAACCAATGCACAAAGAAGGGAAATGGAAATGGACGAGGCATCCATGCCGGATATATTGAAGCCGATTTCACAGATCTACCGCAAGACCCAGATGTATTTAAACGAGCGGATCAACCCTCTTGGGCTGACCAGCGGCCAGGCTCCTTTCATCCTGCTCACTTGCGAGCAGGGAAAGGTGGCGCAGCACTGCTTTTGCTCCTATCTGGATATGGACAAAAGCACGGTGGCAAAGATGCTCGGTAAGCTTGAGCAAGAGGGATACGTTTCCCGTCAGCCCAATGAAAAGGACTGCCGTTCCACCGACGTCTCCCCTACGCAGAAGGCAAGGGAGTTGTACCCCGCCCTCAAGCAGATCGGGGAAGAGTGGGCGCTGCAGATCACAGAAAACATGACCCAAGTGGAGCGGGCCATTTTCTTTGAGCTGCTGCAGAAGGTGGCGAAAAACGTCGGTATATATTTTCAAAGCCGGCCTTCCTGATCCCATTATTCTATTCGTATCCAGCAGAATCCCGGCGCTTCTTGCAGCCGGGATTTTGTTTTTTATTCTCAGACGGTAAGAGCTGGGCCGAAGGCCGCCTTTTCCTTATAAGAAACAGGCTTGACTTTGTCATTTTGTTGTGCTATTCTAGTCTGCCAACAGACTAATGGGAGGAATGGCAATGGATCAAGAAGGATTCGAACAACTAAAAGTCTATACGGCTCTTTGGCAGGAATCCAACGCCATGTATGAGAAATGGGCGGAAAAACGAGGCCTGTCTTTTTACGAGCTGCTGGTGGCCCTGTCGCTGGTGGAAGCGGACGGGAACTGCAAGCAAACGGATATCTGCACCCAGTGGCTTTTGCCCAAGCAAACGGTCCACACCATTCTGAAAGCCTTTGTGAAAAAGGAATGGGTGGTGCTGACTCCTTCTGAGGTTGACCGGCGTAACAAAATCATCGGTTTGACTCAAACGGGCAGACAGGTTCTGTGCGCTGTCGCTGAGGACTTGCAGGCGCATGAGTGCCTGGTCTGGGAAAAGCTTGGACCCAGACGCACCAAGGCTCTGCTTGAGAACACCGCCCGGTACAATCAACTTTTTAAAGAGGTGAGTGGTTGAAGTTTTCTAAGGAATTTTTCCGGTATGTGCTCCCGTCCATGCTGGCTTTCGCCCTGTCGGGGATTTACGCCATTGCGGACGGCTTCTTCGTCGGAAACGCCCTGGGCGACAACGCGCTGGCCGCCATCAACATTGCCTATCCCATGACTGCGCTTCTGCAGGCGGCAGGTACCGGCATCGGGCTGGGCGGCGCCATTGAGTATGCCATCTGCATGGGGGCGAAGGACCAGGTACGCGGCAACCAGTATTTCGGCATGGCCCTGCTGGTTCTGCTTGGGACGGGCGCTCTCTTTACCTTTGCGCTTCTTCTGTGCGCACCCGGGCTGCTGACGCTGTTCGGCGCATCGGGGAAAATCCATGCGTTGGGCCTGGAGTATATCCGCTGCATCGCATACGGCGCTTTGTTTCAGGTGCTGGCAACTGGGCTCGTCCCCTTCATTCGCAACATGGGCGGGTCGGTGACGGCCATGGCTGCCATGATGGCGGGCTTTGTTACGAACATAGTGCTCGACTACCTGTTCGTCTGGAAGCTGCCCTTTGGAATGACGGGAGCGGCGGCCGCCACCGTCATCGGCCAGGGCGTGACCTTCCTGGTCTGCCTCCTCTTCTTCCTTTTCAAAAAGGAAAGGCCTCTTCTGCGGTTTGGAGGAAGAGGCAGGGCTTTGCTTTTGACGCTCTTAAAGGCGGGCATCTCTCCCTTTGGACTGACCTTCTCGCCAAACCTTACCCTGATTTTCGTCAACAAAAGCGCGGTCCTGTTCGGCGGGGCCTTAGCGGTCACCTGCTACGCGCCCATCAGCTATATTTCGGCGGTGGTGATGCTGCTTTTGCAGGGGGTCAGTGACGGCAGCCAACCGCTTTTCAGCCGTTCCTTTGGAGAAGGCAACGGAGTGAAAACCAAAGCGGTGCGCCGCTTGGCGTATGGGTTTGCGCTTTTGGTGGGGCTTCTTTGCATGGGCGTGCTGTTTTTCTGCCGAAACGAGGCGGCGGCACTGTTTGGGGCTTCCCAACAGGTAACACAGATGGTAGCCGACGTGCTGCCCATTTTTATCTGGGGCTATCTGTGCGTCAGCGTTTCCCGGGTAACCACCGCTTATTTCTATGCCACCAACCAACACGGTTTCGCCGCCGCTCTCATTTACGGGGAGCCTGCTTTTCTGGGACTCTCCCTGCTGCTTATCCCCCCGCTTTTTGGAATCACCGGTACCTGGCTTTCCGTTTTGTTTTCCCAGGTATTTTCCATGGGGCTGAGCCTTCTCTTTATTTTACTCGAAAGGAAGCGATGCAAGCATGCAACGAGATCTGGTTGCGATTGACGAATTCACCCAAGTTCTCACATCGAAATGCCAGGCAAGGTTCGCCCCGCGGCTTTTGTACCTGGGTCTATCGGGCAGCTATGCCAGAGGGGAAGCCACTGAGGAAAGCGATATCGATATTCATCTGATTCTCGACAAGCTGACTCTTACCGACCTGGACGATTACCGGACTCTTCTCAACGAACTGCCTCAAGGGGAAAAGGCGTGCGGTTTTGTGGGGGATGCGGCCGCTCTTGCCGCCTGGCCCGCGCACGAAATGTTTCAATTCACCATGGGCAGCCGCACTCTCTTCGGGTCATTGGAGGGCATCGCCCCTCCCTTTGGAGAATCGGACATCCGCACGAGCATTCGCATCGCCGCTTCCGGGCTCTACCACGCGGCCGGCCACCGGTACCTGTTTGAAGATGGGGGCGGGGATTTGGAAAGCCTTAAGCTCGCGTATAAAACCGCTTGCTTCGCCTTGCAGGAGCTTTGGTTTTTGCAGTCGGGCCAGTATATCCCCCGAAAAGAGGACCTGGCCGGATGCTATTCCGGGCTTTTCCATACGGTCATCGAGCGGTACCTGCATTGGGAGGCAGACCGGGACGCCCTCTCCCCTCACGCGCTGACCCGCCTGCTTTTCGACTGCGCCCGCCTGCTTTTGCAGGAAGTGGATGGGGACGAATCCGCCAGATAAGCAGAAGAAGTCCCTACTTCTCCTGCCTGTCAAATACATGGCGTTCTGCTTTCGTCCAAAAACCGACGCATCGATTCTTTTTCCCTTTGCAGGAAAACAGGGGCGCATCCTCCCTTGCGGCAAACAAAAAAGGCGGCGCGAAATATTCGCGCCGCCTTTTTTCAATTTTTCTGCTGCCCAAAAGGGCACGGCAAAGTATCCATTTTCCGTTACCGCAGCTCGTTCATCACCAGCCCAGTAATGAGCTTCGGGTAAAAATAAGTGGATTTCTGCGGCATTTTCTCGCCGGCCGCCGCCACGTCCCGGATTTCAGTCACTCGGGTGGGATTTAACAGGAAGGCGCACTGGGCCTCTCCCTTGCGTACCGCGTCAACGGCCTCTTTTTCCAGCTTGACATAGGTTAGGTTTTTCTGGTTTTGCATGTTTTCCTTGTCAATGCCAAAAAGCCGCTCGAGAACCAGGGTGTGCAGCACCGTCACGTCCAGCGTGCGGGAAGCGGGGCTAACGTCGGGGAGCAACTGGTCCATCACCGAGGTGTCCTTTAAGGTAAGCAGGGTCCAGCCTTCCCCTCCATCGTAAAAGCCGAAGGCTTTTTTGCCTGCGTCGTAGAGGGCAGTGAGCTCGTCATCCAAGGTGGCCAAAGACGGGCGGGGTGAAACCTCGAAGTACTCTTTACACTTCTCAAGCGCCGCGGCAGGGTCAAAGTCGGGCAGGTCCCGCACCAGCCGGTGGGTGGGGAACACCACAAGTCCCGGATGGGCCATGTCCACCAGCATCATCATCACATAGTCCGTCCCGTCCCCGGGCTTGCTCAGCCCCTTTTCCCGGCAATCGTCCCGGAACTTGAGGGCCGTCTCGTACCGGTGATGGCCGTCGGCAATGTAAAGCTTGCGGTCGGCAAACTGGCGGCTGAGCACCGCCAAAACCGCCGGGTCGGTCACCAGCCACAGCCGGTGGGTTACGCCGCTTTCATCGGTGAACTCTTGGGCCGGGGCTCCGGCCGACTGGGAATCCAGAAGAATGCGGGTATTCCCATCGTCCATATATAACGAATAAATCTGGCTGAAATTGCAGAAGGTGGACTTCATCAAGTTATACCGGTCGGTCTTCGCCTTGCTCAGAGTGAATTCATGGGGCAGCACCACGCCTTCTGAGAAGGGAGTGAGCTTAACCAAACAGATGACCCCTTTGACCTTGCGGGTCACGCCTTTGACGGTGAATTCCTCCTCATAGATGTAGAGGCTTTCCTTCTCGTCGCGCTTGAGGATACCTTCTTGCTTCCACTCGTCCAGCACTCGGCCAGCCTCCTGGTAGGGGTCCTCCCCCTCCCGGGGCAGCTCCAAACGGATGACGTTGTGGGGATTTGCCTCCAGATAAGCTTTGCGCTGCTCTTCGCTGATGATGTCATAGGGCGGGCAGGTGAGAGACCCAATGTCTCCTGCTTTGGCAGTGTTGAACCGCAGCCCACGAAATGCCTTAATTTGCGCCATCGTTTTCATCCATTTCTCCATGCGGCAGATTTGTCCGGGTTGCGCTGCGGCCGCAGGATGCGCAGCGCTCTATGATTTTATTCTATAATGAATCGCTCGTTCCGTCAACCGGGGCAAGGCGGATTGCGTCGAATTACGTCCATTCACAAAGAAGGCTCTCCTGCGTCTGCATGGTCCTTTCCCGCGTTGCGAAAACGGAGAAATTGGAGTATAATAGATAAAATTCGACGTTTGACGGAGGGGTTTTGCTTGAAGGACATTTATCTGGACAACAGCGCCACCACAAAGGTCTGCTCCCAGGCGGCCGAGGCGGTGCGGC
The DNA here is from genome assembly GCA_018364155.1 of Clostridiales bacterium. Classification (GTDB taxonomy): domain Bacteria; phylum Bacillota; class Clostridia; order Oscillospirales; family Acutalibacteraceae; genus Solibaculum_A. The sequence goes on along the minus strand of JAGZMM010000005.1, from coordinate 163,655 downwards.
GGCTTTTGTGTGAAACCTATGCAAACCCCTCCTCCCTCCACGCCATGGGAGCCGCCGCCGAACGGGAGCTCAGCCACGCCCGGCAGGCGCTCGCCAAGGTGTTGGGGTGCAACCAGCGGGAGATCCTGTTCACCTCCGGCGGGACGGAGGCGAACAATCTGGCTTTGTTCGGCGCGGCGGCGGCACGAAAGCGGCTTGGAAACCGGATCGTCACCACCCGCATCGAGCACCCGTCGGTCTACGAGCCAGCCTTGCAGCTGCAAAAGCAAGGGTTTGAGGTGATGTTCCTAGAGCCGGACGAAATGGGGAACATCCCCGCTCAAGCGGTGTTCGACGCGGTAACACCGGACACCATTTTGGTGAGCATGATGCTCGTCAATAATGAAACCGGCGCACGTCTGCCGGTGGAGACGGCGGCCAAGGCCATCAAGCGGGCCGGCGCTCCCGCCCTGCTTCACTGCGACGCGGTTCAGGCCTTTGGAAAGCTTCCCTGCAAGCCGGCCTCCCTGGGAGCGGACCTGGTAACGATTTCCGCCCATAAAATCCACGGTCCCAAGGGAACCGGTGCGCTTTACATCCGCAAGGGGGTGCGCATCGAGCCGCGCACCTTCGGCGGCTCCCAGGAGCAGGGGCTTCGCCCGGGAACCGAGGCGTCCGCCCTGATCGCAGGGTTCGGCGCGGCGGTGGAAGCTCTGGGCCCCGGCAGCGTGTTTTTGGAGCACACCGCCCGGCTCAAAGATCATCTGTATGAAAAGCTTCGCAGCATTCCCGGCATTTCCTTCAATTCCCCTGCCGACGCGGTTGCGTATATCGTCAACCTGTCGGTGGAGGGCATTCGCTCGGAAACCATGCTGCATCACCTGGCCGCCAGGGGCATTTCCGTGTCCAGCGGTTCGGCCTGCTCGAAGGGGAAGCACAGCCGGATTCTCTCGGCCCAATGTCTCGCGGACGACCGGGTGGATGGCGCGCTACGGGTAAGTTTCAGCCGGGAGAACACGATCGAGGACGTGGACGCTTTCGTGGAAGGGGTTTTGGACGGGATGAACCGGCTGGCCCGACGATCATAAGGAGGTGCCCGATTGGCTAAACGCATTCGTTTATTGGACAAAAAAGTCGCTGAGCTCATTGCCGCGGGCGAGGTGGTGGAACGGCCCTGCTCGGTGGTCAAGGAGCTGGTGGAAAACTGCATCGACGCAGGCGCCACCGCTGTGACGGTGGAAATCAAAAACGGCGGCGTGCGCTACATCCGCGTCACCGACAACGGCTGCGGCATCGCCCGGGAGGACGTGCCCACTGCCTTTCTGCGCCACGCCACCAGCAAGGTATATAAGGAAAGCGACCTGGACGCCATCTCCACTCTGGGCTTTCGCGGGGAGGCGCTGGCCTCGGTGGCGGCGGTAGCCCATGTGGAGCTGATTACCCGCCCTTTGGAGGAGCCTATCGGCACCCGCTACTGCATCGATGGCGGGGAGGAAACCCTGCTGGAGGACGCGGGCTGCCCCAAAGGCACCACCATCTTAGTGCGGGACTTGTTTTATAACACTCCAGCACGTATGAAGTTTCTCAAAAAGGACGTATCGGAGGCAAACGCCGTGGCCTCGGCGGTGGACCGGATTGCCCTGTCCCATCCGGAGGTGTCGGTGAAGTTCATCCGGGACGGCAAGCAGGAACGGATGACGCCGGGAGACGGCAAGCTTCTCTCCGCTATCCATGCGGTGTTCGGCCGGCAGTTTGCCCAGGGCCTTCTGCCGGTGGATTATTCCCTAAATGGGGTGAAGGTATCCGGTTACATCAGCAAGCCTTCCGCATCCCGACCCAACCGCAGCATGCAGAGCTTCTTTATCAACGGCCGGTACGTGCGCACCCGTACGGCGGCGGTGGCCCTGGAGGAAGCCTGTAAGGGGAGCGTTATGGTGGGTAAGTTTCCCGCCTGTGTGCTCAACATTGAACTGAATCTCGGCCTTGTGGACGTAAATGTCCATCCCGCGAAGATCGAGGTCCGCTTTGTCAACGAGCGCCCGATTTTCGACGCGGTCTATCATGCCTGCAAAAATGCACTAGGAGCCGATGCGCCCGCCCAGGAAATCGACTTGAGCCAGGTTGCAAAGCTGGTTCGGACCCCTAAAGCCGAAACTGCCCAGCAATTGACCCTTTCTCCTTCTCCGGCTTCAGCCAAGGCGCCCCCTCCAAAGCGCAGCGTTGACCGGGCGGTCCTCCAGGCTCCGGCGGACCTTGTTTACACCTCTTCGCCTATCGTTTCCATCCCATCCATCCCAAAAGCTCCCGCGCCGCCTGCGGCGCCGAGGAATCCGGGGTGGGACATTGTGGTGGAAGAAGAGGCGCCAAAGGAACCTTTAGCGCCGTCCACTCCAAAACAGCCGGCAAACCCGCCTGTGGCGCCCAGCAAAGAGCCTGCGTCGAACGACAAGACGCCCTTTGCCCGGGAGATCCGTCTGATTGGGGAGGCCTTTTCCACGTACATCCTGCTCGAGTGCGACGACGAGCTTCTCCTGATCGACAAACACGCCGCCCACGAGCGCCTTCTTTACGAACGCATCAAGTCCCAAGCACAGCTGACCCCGCAGCTTCTGCTCACCCCGGTGACGGTAACGCTGGACCGGGAAAGCTACGCAGCGGCGCTCGAAAACCTGGATACCCTTTCCTCGCTGGGATTTGAAACCGAAGACTTCGGCGCCGGTGCGGTTCTGGTTCGCTCCGCCCCATTGCAGATGGACGGGCAGGACGCGGGGGACCTGGTGGCGGAGATTGCTGGGAAGCTTTCAAAAAATGTCAAGGACTTAACTCCGGAGCGATTGGAATGGGTGTACCATTCGGTGGCCTGCCGGGCAGCAATCAAGGCTGGGGACCACTCGAATCCACAGGAGCTGTACGACCTTGCCAAGCGCACGCTCAAAGAAGACGTGCGCCATTGTCCCCACGGGCGGCCGGTGGCGGTACGGCTGACGAAGAAGCAGCTGGAAAAGCAGTTCGGCCGGATTCCATAAGCAAAAAAAGAAAGGCGGGAGACTCATGGCGGAATGCAAAACCAACGCCATGCGCATTCTGGAGAAAAACAAGGTACCTTATGTGATGCACAGCTATCCGCCAGGAGACGCGGTGGATGGGGTCACGGTAGCTGGCAAGATCGGCTGGCCGGTAGCGCTTGTTTACAAAACCTTGGTGACCAAGGGCAGGTCCGGGGGGTACTTTGTGTTCGTCATTCCGGTGGCCGAAGAGCTGGACTTGAAAAAGGCGGCCAAAGCGGTGGGAGAAAAGGCGGTGGAGATGATCCACGTTAAGGATATCAACAAGGTCACCGGCTACATCCGGGGCGGATGCAGCCCAGTGGGCATGAAAAAGCAGTATCCCACGGTGATCGACGCATCCGCCGAACCCTTGGACCGGTTTTTGGTCAGCGCCGGAAAAATCGGTTTTCAGGTGGAACTAAAGCCAACGGATTTAAAAGATCTAATCGGCGGTTCCTTTGGGGACCTGCTGATGCCATAGAAAAAGAAGCCCGCGGAAAATATTTCCGCGGGCTTCTTTTTCTATGGCACTGCGCCGGCTATACGGCAGTCTTTTTTGGCCTTTCTCTCTGCGTGCGTTTTAACTCATAGATTTCGTCACAGGCTCTCGCCACCTCCGGCGAATGGCTGACCAGAATGACGCACTTTCCCTGTTCGGCCAGCTCCCGGAAAATCTCCATGATTTCCTTCTGCGTTTCCCCGTCTAGGTTCCCGGTAGGCTCGTCGGCCAAGATTACGTCCGGGTTATAGGACAAGGCCCGGGCAATGGCCACCCGCTGCTGCTGGCCGCCGGATAATTTCAAGATTCGGCGATTGGCCTCGTCCTCGTCCAGCCCTACGCTGGACAAAAGAGCCATGGCCTGTTCCCTTTTTTCCTTGGTCTTGCCCTTGACGCCAGCAATGTCCATGGACAGCTCTACGTTTTCAAGAGCGGTAAACTTTGTGAGAAGATTAAAGCTCTGGAAAATCACGCCGATGTATTTGCTGCGAAAGCGGTATTTGTCAATCTTGCGGATATCCTCGCCGTTATAGGTAATGGTCCCACTTCCAGGAGACGCGAGGCCTGAGAGAACCGAGAGAAGCGTGGTTTTTCCCGCGCCGGATTTTCCCACCACCGCGTACATTTTACCCTTCTCAAATTCATAAGAAATCCCTTCCAGAACGGTTTTCGTCCCATAGGAAAAGCACACGTTTTCCAGCTTTAAAATAGACACTGCAATTCCCTCCTTTAGTCACGGTTGGCGAGTATTTTCAGCGGCTCGTACCGCATAATGAAGATCATGGACACCACGCTTGCCAGCAGCGTAAGCAGCACGCCGATGGCCAGCAACTGGAAGAGAACCGCAACGTTCATAGCGGAACTGATTTCACTGACATAATTTTGCATCGGTCCTATGATGCCCAGTTCATCCGAAGGCATTTCCAACCCTTCCATGGACGGTGGCGCTCCTATATTTTCCATGTCGAAGCCACCGCCCCGGCCGAAATTCATTTCTCTCTGCTCATTCGTGCTCTGCTGGGACTGAATTTGGTTTTGCAACAGGGAATTGGTGACCGGGACCGAGCTCACCGCGCCGATTCCCGCGCCGATCACCACCGCTGCAAGGGTGACCACAAAGATTTCGCACAAAAACTGCATGGCTACCTTGCTTTTCTTCATGCCGATGGCGGTGAGGACCCCCACCTCATACTTGCGTTCCCGGACATTAAAAATATTGAGTACGATCAGAATAACCGCTCCTATGGCCAGCACTACCAAGAGGAAATACCCGGCCATGGTGCTCAGGTTTTCCAGCGGAACCAGGCTGTTCTCAAAGGCAGTCAGGTCAGAAGAGGTAATGGTATAGGAATCGGACAGGCCCATAGCCCGCGCTTCCTCTTCAAACTGCTCGTAGGCTTCCACATCCGCGAAGGAATACGTTCCCGCCGCCGATGCGCGCACGGCTGTGGAGCTTTCCATCCCGGTGGTTTCGTCCGTCTGGGTCTGGGCGTTGGCGGCGGACGTATCCACCATACTCTTGAGGGCCGGATAGCTCATATAAATGGCGTTGGCAGGGTCACTGGAGGTGGAAAAGCCCCGCATAAATCCGCCGCTGGCGGCAGTGGAAGCGCTGTTCTCATAAATACCCGTCACCGTCAGCGTGTAGGTTTCTCCTTCCAGATTGGGATTTTCGACAATGATGGTATCCCCTACGGCCAGATCGTTATAGATGGCAAGCTCGTCGGAAATGATGCAGTCGGCCGCTTGTGTGCCTTCTTCAAACATGGTTCCTTCGGTCAGGGTACAGGTGCCGTTTAGAAAATCGGTCATGGCGTCCTCGCCGCTGTATCCAACTACGGTGAAGTCTCCCTGGGTACCCATGGGTCCCCCGCCCATCATTCCACCGCCCATACCACCGAATTCCATGCCAAATCCTCCGGGCATCTCGTTGGCCGTGCTAGTCTGTTCTTCCTGGGTGGAATCGGAGGTGGTAACCGCTTCAAGATCGTCGCCGCCGTTAAGAGTGGCGGTGAGGGTATAGGTAAAACCGCTCACGGACTCAGCGGCCGCATATACCTGCATTTCCTCTACGGAAAGCTCGTTTCGCTCGCTCATATCCGCTTGGAAGCTGGACGGATCGAATCCGCCGCTTTCTTGCATTTCCTGCATCATGGACCGGCGGTCCACCGAAATGGTTGCGGTCACGCTTAGGCCGTTCAGACTTTCCTCTTTGGCGCTTTCCGCCGCCTGACGGATGGACAGGCCGATACAGGCGGAAACGGAAATGACCAGCACAATGATGCCGATCAAGATGTTTCTCCCTTTGGAACGCCCGATGCATTTGAGTGCGTTTTTCACTACATACATAGCATAGATTTTCCTTTCCCTGGTAATGTTCTGGCTTTGCAGCTGTTTTTTGGCAGTATAGCAGACGAACCTTAAAAATAACTTAGGCTTCGTCTGTCTCGTGAAACTCTGCAAAGCCAATGGCGGCGAGAAGTGCCCTTCCTGCCCGCTCCTTTTTCCTGAAACGTCATACCGAGGAACTCTATTGGTATCCTACTGTGCTTTCCAAGACAGGAAAAGAAGGCCAAGCGCTGTTTTTGCGCTTGGCCTTCTCCAGAATGGCTCTGTATTTCATGGAAGCAAGCTTCGGTCTTGTACGAATCGGAAAGACCGGGGTACCAGGGAAGCCGCATGGACGTGGACCATGCGCGTACTCAATTGCGGCTGTCAAAATCTCTATGCCGCCGATATGGCATGCGGCGAGTAGAGGGTATGGACATGCCGCCATGAGGGCATGTTGCCTTTTAATATGCCGTTTAGTTGGGACTTTTACAAATTCCTACCGGGATGCTGCTTCAACCAGCCCTTCATAGGAATCGGCAGTCAGCTCCATTGCACCGCACCAATCGGGAGATTCTTCTACCCAAAGGGTAGCCGCACGGGTTCGATGAACCACATGATCCTTCCGGGCATCCAGGTAAACGAGCAGCTTTCCAGCCATCATCAGGGCCTGAGGCAGCAGAAAAGAAACCGGCTCGGTCAACGGCAGGGTCTGGTAATGCTTATTTTGACTGGGAATGTAAAACCGGAAGGTACAGGTAAAGTCCGCCCATTCCTCCGGCAGAGTTATGGTCAGCGCCGTATCCTGATGTTCTCCTGTTTGGCCGGCAATAAGATCGGAGGGAACGGGGGCATCTCCCTCGACGGTCAAGTCGATGATTCGCATATTGTCACCTCTTATCGGATGTATCCGGATCCGCCTGCACATCGCTGTTGGCGGCTGCGGTAATGGTAATGGTCCTCGTGATATAATTTACGGATTGATTGTTGTCGGCATCTCGGGCATAAAACTCAATCGACCGCAACCCCGTGCTGCCGAATGCAACGGTAGAATGGTACTCCTTTGTACCGTCCTCCAGCTCGGTAATAGAGACATTCTGTTGTGCAATACCCGTTCCGCCCCCTGCGTTAAACGCCACCATGCGGGAGGAAATCCGGTTGAGTTTGGCTGTGATGTGGAACGGCGTATTGGCAGGAACGGATTTTTCCGCGATCTGTGCGCTGTATATGACGGGAGCGGCTACAAATCCAATGCTTCCGCCGGCAGCCAGACCGCAAATCTCCTTTCCCAAATATGCCATTCCCGCGATTTCCTTGTCCTGTATCATTGTCGGCATATCAATACCCCCAGGCGTAAATTTTGGCGGCATCCTGTTTGCTGGAGGCAGGCAGCGCATCGTATGCGGCTTTATTTGCCAGTACGACTACTTCGATGCTGTCACCAGGATCGCCTTTGGCGCCCGGAAGACCCTGGGGGCCGGAATCTCCTTTGGGGCCTGTTTCGCCAGCCGGGCCTTGTTCACCTTGCGGGCCAGGGTCTCCCTTTTCGCCTTTTGGGCCCTGTGGACCAGTGATGCCCGGGTCGCCTTTCTCCCCTTGTGCTCCCGGGTCACCCTTGTCTCCCTTTGGACCTTGGGGACCGGTCTCACCGGCAGGGCCTTCCGGGCCGGGGTCTCCTTTGGGGCCCTGAATGTTGCCCACGTTTTTCCATGCTTCTATCGCTGTGTCCCAAACAAACAGGTCACCCACTACCAGATAGGCGTCGCCTGCGTTCCCGGTGGGATGGTTGTGTTTGAGTTCATCGAGAGTATCATAGGAACCAAGAATCGCAAGCCCCTTGCCATCGTCTCCTTTCGGTCCCTGTACACCAGCAGGTCCCTCTTCCCCCTTCGGTCCCTGGGGGCCTGCCGGTCCTTGCGGGCCGGCTGGACCCTGCTTTCCCGTCAGTGCTCCGGAAGTATATGCGTCATACACTTGTTCCACCTGGGTCATCGCAGTTTCAAACGCGGCGCGTGGGATCGCTACCAGCCCGTCGTACTCTTCCGGGACCGGGGCAGAATCCCCATCCCAGTCCGGGGAGGGAGCCACATGCAGTTCAGCCTTTGCGGTGCGGTGGACGGCGTCCCCCGTCTTTGCCTCCAGCCAAACCTCCAGCTTGCCGGGGCGCAGCAGTCCGCTGGGCAACAGGTAGCTGACCGGCTCGGTCAGCGCCTCGGTCTGATACACGCCGCCCGCATTGCGAAACCACAGCGAATAAGCATCCTGCCCTTTCCAGCCAGAAGGCAATACCACTTTCAGCTGTGTATCATGATGCTCACCAGTCTGGCCCGCAAGGGTATCCAACGGGATCAAGATGTCGTCTTTGATGGTCAATGTAACGATGCGCATCAAACCACCTCCTGTGCTTGTATTGGCGTGCCGCGTGCATCCAATTTGATGCAGTCAATCGGCAAAAGATAGGAATCAAACTGATACCGATATGTAAACGTACAGCCAAATTCGTCCGATGACGACAGCGTAACTCCTATCTCTTCAATATCCTGCCGATTGCTGGATGCTTCATAAATGCGAAACGCTCCTGAAATATCCGGTTTTCTCTGCATTTCAATGGGATAGATGTAGGTATAATAGCTGTCTCCGGACGAACTGGTATGCGCATGCGGCCGCAACGGCGTATAGATAACCTGGTAATACCGCATCGCCAGCTGTTTCTCCTGGGCGAGCAGCCGCGGCATGCAGGGCGTCACATATGCGCCAAGCTCAAGCTTGACCCAGTTAATCGTGCCGCCCCCGGTAAGCTCCACCGTGGCTGCGTTGGATTTGGACGCGTCAAAGATATAGGTTTTCGCATGCTTCACACCGTCCACCGACCAGGACAAGGTTACCGCCTTGCCGTTGAGCAGCTGCGCATCCTCAATGGGCTGGGAAACCCGAACGGTTCCAGTCCCTTGAATCTTCATCCCGCCTCCGGTTGCCTGTGATACGGTGATGTTCCCGCCGGACAGGTTTTTGACCCACCAAAGGGTGGCTGTGTACCCGCCGGAGGTATATGCCCCCGAAAAGGACGCGCCCTCATCCCACAGACGAAAGTGACTGTCCAGCAAAAGGTTGTTGTTCGGCAGGGCGTTGATTGCGTCGATAATCTTGTTCATTTCCGCCGCCGAAAACGGCGTGCCGTCGATTCCGTCCGGGAACCGGCTCTCAAACTCGTAATCGGTATTGGACAATTTATCGTGTGCTACCACCTTCTTTGTCGTGGCAACCCATGGCTCAAGCATTTCCCGTCCCCCTTTTTATGGATAAAACCCACATGATATTGATCACATTGTTTTGGTTTTTTACAATCTCTACGTTTGCGCGGCACAGCAGTATGCCATTCTTAGTAAGCACGCCTACCTCCGCAACTTCCAGGTCCTGCGAAGTCACAGGCAGATTCAGTAACACCGTGATGATGCCGTTTGCTTGGGTCAGCTGCGTAACCGGATACCGTGCCGTTTCGTGTTCCAGCGCGGTATCCGTCGTCTCAGCCGCAGCCGTTCCGTCTCCTACGGCGATGTAGGCCGGCTTGCAGTCGACAGGCGGTAAACCCATAAACAAACCGGTGACCGCGTTCATGGCGGTGTCCGTAATGACGCCGTTAAAGTCCTCGTCGCCGATGCGTCCTGCCGCCAATACGTCAATATTGGGCGTAGTGATCCCCTCCCCAAAGCCACGGCTGTCCGTCGTCTACATAGCAGACAAGCAGAGCCTTGGCCGCAAATTTTGCGGCGGCTGTCACCGCCGTGCTGATGGTGTCGGACGCAATGACCACTTCATCCTCCCGGATGCCGGCTGCCGCGTCCTTATACTGTTTATAAAAGGTTTTCCCATAGGCAGTTAGAAACCCCCGGTCCTTGCACTTGAGCTGAACCTCCAGGCTGCCTCCCGTAATGGTAACCGTGCGTTCCACCACCACATAATCGTCGTTTATGCGGCACTCCGGGAATTGGCAGCGCCAGATGGTAAAGGGTTCGGTTCCCTCCATACTGCGAGTGGCGATTTCCAATGTGGTTTCCGGCTGAGAATTGTGATACAGCGCTGTGGTTGCATGCTCAATTAGCGATGCGGCATCTGTGATGCGGTCGTCGGTCTCTATCTCTTCCAGGATTCCAGACACCCCAGACCGGACGGCAATATCCTCAATCATCTGATCGTTGCGTACCCTCACCCGCAGCTGGAATAGACCACGATATCGTATCTGCACCGTCGTGCCGTCTGGGATTGGATTAACGGCGCTATCGTTGACCTTGATCTCAGTAGAATTGTAGGAAAACAAGAATTGTTTGGTGTCGTCGTCATCATCAATGCCGGATACGCCTACTGTGCCTTGCACCTCCGGTGTACCATAATAGATTACCGGCATGTCGTAGACCGGCCAAGTGGTGGTAATAATGCCATCTTCGGCACGGTAGACCGTGGTTTCTCGTTGGGTATCCGTCACGCCGGTGGCGCCGTTTACCACCTGCACCGTACGCAGCGCATAGCTTTCCACGTTTTTCTGTAGGCTGCAGATGTTGCGCTTATCCGCCATTACCACCGGAAAATCATCCTTTAAGCAGAAAGAAAACCGGAAGGGCTTTGCCTGCGAACCGGACAAGTAATCGGATACCGTCCAATCCGGGTTTGCCTTGATGTCCCACACGGCTCCCACCAAGCCCGCCAGTTCGTTTAATACATCGTAAGCCGTCATATCTGGCGCAATATAGACCTGCCGCGGCAAATTTGTCAGCGCTTTGGACACTTCTCCCAGTGCAATGTTATCCTGCGCCAGAATGCTTTCGTAAATCTCCATGACAATGTCATAAAGATTGCTGTTCCTCCAGGCCTTGTTGACATAGCGGTGGGTCAGCAGATTATTCATGCCGGACACGGTCAGATCATAATGCTGGGGCGTGTATGCGCTTGTCCAGGACGGAGAACTTGGAATCCCGCACAGCCCGCCGAACAAAAGCCTGTCATCCCGGAACAGGTAGACCACGTCCAGCGCCTGAGGCTCGGGCAGCCCCCGGATATCCACCCGGATGCTGCTTTCCGAGGTCGCCGCCGCATGGTCGCACAGTTCCACCGTGTCCACCAACGGGTAGCGTATTTGATTGATATAGCACTCAACCGCCATTGCTTCTCACCACGCTATCGATATTCTGTAACACCACGCTGCCCACCCGGCGTCCATCCATTGTCACATCGCCTACCAAAGAAATGGCGAAGGCGGGGCTCGCGCCAGCTACCCCGTAGCCAGATAGGGCCGCTTCCAGACCAGGCAGACCGCCCAAAGCGTTGAACCGCACGTTCTGTTCCTTGGTGAGTACCCGCTCGCCTTCGTCAAGAAACGCCGGAAAAAAGTCGCTCGGAACATAGTCCAGGCCGATTTTCAGACGGGGAATCTGGACGTTTGGAATGTGTGGAATGGGAGGAATGCCGATGGCGCCGGTAATGAAGTTGATGCCGTCGATAAGGCCATTGATAATCCCGATGCCGCCGTTTAAAATTGCCTCAATGATGGTGGGGATGAGATTAAAAATCCCCTTAAAGATATCGATGATGCCGTTCCACGCCTGTTCCCAGTTTCCTGTGAAAACACCGGTTACAAAGTCGATGATCCCCTGAAACACCTGCATCACGCTGTCGATAATGCCGCGCAATCCGTCAAAGGCCGTGCCTAAGACGCCGCCCAAAATGTCCGCAAGACCGTTGATGACCGGGGAAAGAGAGTTGACTACCATACCAATGAGCTCGGAAAAAATTGAGATAATAGGAGATATTGCGCTAAAAAGCGTCTCTAGCACAGGAGTCAATGCTGCGAACAATTCCTGCAACGGAGCTAATACCGCATCGATCAGCGTCATCAGCGGTTCCATTAACGCTGTAAAGATGTCAAACAACGGTTGCAGCGCAATGGTGACCAAGCCCATAAGGGGTTCAATCAAGCTGGAAAACAGCTCCTTTAGAGGTCCCAGTATCCCGTCCATTAGAGTCATCAGTGGTTCCAAAAGCTGTGTAAACAGGCTGAGGATCGGATTAAGGCAAGCGCTTACCAGCTCAAGCAGCGGAGCGATCAGCTCGCCGGCAAAGGCGATTAGCGTCCCCAAGGGCTCTGCCAGGACGGTCATGACTTCTCCGAGCTTTTCAAAGATAGGCGCTAAGGAATCTCCCACGGTTTCTGCCAACGGCTTGAGCGCTTCCATTAAGGTCTCCAGCAGCGGCATCAATGCTTCCCCCAACGGAAGCACAAGCAGATCAATGCTGCGCGTTAGCTCCTCAAACATGGATCCCAAATCGTCATATTTTACGTCTTTGATGGTGCCCATGGCGTCGGCAGTATCATAGGCGCTGTCTTGAATGTTCGCCAGCTGCGCTACCACATCCGGCCCCATATCTGTCCATACGTCGCCAAAGAGTGCCGCCCCTGCCTGACTTTGGGCAAGGGGATCTTCCATACCGGCCAGCGCCTTTATGGTCTGATCAAACGCTTCCTTCGCCGATTCTCCGCCAGCGGAAAATTTCGCTGCCATTTCGTCGGCGTTGAGGCCTAGAGCTGCAAAGCCTTCTGCCGCTTCTCCAGAACCAGAGGTGATCCGGGTGGACATTTCTCCAAGAGCGCCGGCTACTGTATCCAGACTAAATGCGCTGGAATCCGCGCCTGCTTGCATGATTTTGAACATGTCGTCAGCACTGAATCCCGCTTTTGCAAACTCTTCCGAATATTGAGAAATGTTGTCGATCAAGTTTCCGGAGGTATCCAATCCGTTTTGTGCGCCGGCAGCAATCAAGCTCATGGCCTGGTCGCCATCGATACCGAACTGGTCGACCATAGCGGTTGCCGCCTTGATGGAATCGTTTACGTCATACTCAAAGGTATCCCGCAGCGCAAACGCTGATTCGGTAATGGACTGCAGCTGATCATCCGGCATGTCGCCCATACTCTTGGAAACCTGTGCCATACCATTGGCGATTTCTTCAAAGTCCTTGCCATAGTTATTGGCGTAAATATCCTCTAGGATTCCCTGATACCGGTCCATTTCTTCTGCGCTTTTGCCTGTAGATGCGCGGAATTGGTTCATCGCCTTGTCCATGTTCATAGCGGCGTCAACCGATTTCTTCCCAATATCAAAGAGAATGTTGCCCGTAAGCCCCGCCGCTTTCTGGACTTCATCCGTCAGCTTTTTCTTTGCATCCTTTGCCGTTTCAGCAATTTTTTCGCTGGTAGTTTTGACTTTCTTTTCAATCTTTTCACTGGCAACGTTGACGCTGTTCGCCACATTGATATTCGTAACGGATACGATATTCTCTATTTTATTGGTAATGGACTTCATTTGAAGGATTGCTTGTTTTTCATCTATATTTACATGATAATTGATTTCGTTGTCTGCCAAATGCCTTCACCTGCCTTATCTTGCAGGTATGGCTCGCTACTCTTCGGTGCGGCTCACTCTGTCTTTTGGATAGATAATTCGAACGGTATGCTTGCATCGCTTGCATTTGATCTCGCCGTTGACGCAAATCGCCTTGAGCAGCAGCCACCCACAGTAAGGACAGCGAATTTCCGTCATGTTTTCACCGCCAATCTGGACAGCACCTCAAAAAGGCCTTCCAACTGTTCCTGATAATTGCCCGGCCCAAGTGCAGGCAGCATCCAATACTGTTTGAGTTCGGTAAGCTGCCGGATTTCTTCTTGGTTGTATTTGGTGGGTGCAGGAATTTTTCGGGCCCGGATTTCCATAACCTCCCGCATTTTGCATCCGGGAGGCAGGCCCTCAAAGAGCCAGCAGAATTCCTTCCACAAAAGCTTTCCCCGCTCTCGGTTGAGATCGATGCCATAAGCGAACCAAAAGCTGCTGTAGATCAAGTCGAAATCCTCCACGAAGTCGGATACTGGCTGGGTCTGTTTTCCGGGCGCTTTGCGGGAAATCACATTGAGATGCTTCGAACTGATTTCCTCGTACAGCTTACCTTTGTCCTGAGGGGTCAGCCTGCGCAGCGCCCGCCTGTTTTTGACCAGGATCGCCAGGCAAAGTTCCAGCTTGTCCAGATCGCCCAGGACCGGGTCCCGGCCCGCCTGGATGCAGGATAGAACGGCGTCGTACGCGAGATTCAGCCAAAATCGTTTTCCGTGAATCGTTACCGATGCCACTTGGTTTTCCGTTGTTTTGCAAGGAGCTCCTTTTTTCTGGCATCCGCCCGTTCCCGAATGGCGGGGATGACCACATCCACCAGGTAGGGATAGGTCTGGGCAAGCAGCTCCGTGTAATTCCCATCGAAAAATGCAAGCATACGCGACGTGTTCTCCTCGCCGAAGAGCAGATTGTACAATGCCGCAACCGTGCCATTGAACTTTTCCATCTGGGCGGCCAGCGCCTCAGGGGTCTGCTCGTGCACCTGTAGCTTTGCTGTCTCCTGCTGGACATGAATCAGGTCGAAATACCGCTTGTACAGGTCCTGGGCGATCCGGTCGATGTCCAGGTCCACGGGGATGCAGGCCACAATCTCACCGGAATCGGTAGCGAGCTTCAATTCATCGGTAAAATGCGACGTACGTTTAATCAAATAAGCCATGACAAATCTCCCTTAAAATGAGGGAGGCGGGATGTTTCCCGCCTCCGTGTGATTACGAAATGGTCTCAAAGGTGGGTGCGCCGTTGCCGTGAACCGTCAGGGTAATGGCGTTGGGCTGCTGCGCGTCGCCGCCGCCCTCGGTGATATTGGCCAGGGTCACATCCCAGACAATCGCTTTCGTGCCCCACACCAGACGCATCTTGGTCTTGCGGGCGTCGCCAAACTTATATTCCACATCGTTGCTGAAGATGTAGTCGGAAACCGGATCGCCTTCCACCTTATGTCCGGTGAAGGTGACGGTGAACTGGCCGCCGGTCACTTCCGTGCTGCCCCAGCCGTTGTCCGCCAGACGGGAATACTGGGTCATCACTTCGTTGAGGGACATGGTCAGATTGGTCATGGTTTTGCCAAGATCGGACCAAACGGGTTCTTCGGCATTGTTGGACGTGTCAAGCTCTGCTTTGATGTTATAATTCAGTTCCAAGATATTACCTCCTAAAAATAAAGTAAAGCTTCGGTTGTAAGCGCATAGATATGTCCCCCCTGGTCGCCGTTCCATTGCAGCTCTCCGGCCTCCAGACTGATCCAATCAAACGTCTTTCCTCTAGGATAACGCTCCTGACGGGAAAGGCGGTTTCGTATGGTCGCCGCCATATCCATGGCTGTTTTCTGGTTTTTGTGCTTGCACAGGAACAGGAGGGTAAGCCGATGGCATTCCTGCCGGTTGAGATAGGTCTGGGTATCCCCTTGCGTCAGTTCAACGCTGATTCCCCCATGCTCCGGCAGGGGGCCAACCGTACAGGCATAGGGAAGCCCAAAGCTGTCTACCGTACGGCATACCTGTTCCAAAAACTCGGTTTGTGGCTGCATGATGCATCCCCTCCGTCCTTGAAGATGTTGTGAATGAGCGCCTTCCACCCGACCTTCTCTGCGGCTGGAGGCCTTTTTTGCTTCCGCCTTTGCGGCAACCTTGTCCCAGATGCGTTCTCTCTTTTGTAAGGCTTTGTTGAAACGACTGTATTGGCCTTTCGTGCAGCTAAGGCTGCCATCCTTTCGAACCTTCTGGAAAAAACTGATTCCCAAGCGAGGGCGGCAGCCGTTTTCATCACGACAGGCCCACCTCTATGTGGTGCAGACGGCGGCCGTCATAGAGCGGCTCCACCGTTTCAATGGTATACTCCCTGCCCTCGAATACAATTCTTGCGCCCGCTTGAAACTCCACGTTCTGGGGGCTGCTGTTGCGGCAATCGTAAAAAAGGGTCGCGGTGTGCGACACCCGCCGATTTTGGCTTTCCACTGTCCATTGGCTGGCCGGCTCTACCCGGACGGCACAAAGGAAAACCGGTTTGCCGTAATTCTTTTCTTGCCAAACATCTTCTCCTGTACACGGCAAAAGTTTTGCTTTGTGGATCAAGAGAGCGGATGGGATCGGAATCACTCGACTCCCTCCCCCGTTTGCAGCAGCCCCGTGGGGAACAGGCACTGCTTTGCCAGCGGGCAAAGACTGCCCGGTTCCTCCCCTGCGGCTGCGGGCATGGAAATTGTAAACTTGCCTAAAGTCACGCTGGAAAACGCAGGCGTTACCAGCGCGCTCATACCGCCCAGTTCCTCCAGCCATTTCACCTGGATGCAAGCGGCTTTTTTCACCTGTCCGCTTTTAAACTCGTCCAGGTCCGCCAGGCTGCCGCGCAGCTGCCAATTGGTCGCCGCGTCGATCTGCTCACTGGCCCACACGGCCAGCACCTCGAAATCGTCCGGCAGTCGGCTTCGCATGTATTCCTTGTAATCGCTGACATTGATGTAGCTCATGGATGATGCTCCTTGCGCTGCCTCCTTCTGATTACCACGCCGTCCCCGGTAGGAAAGGCAGCCTGCCTGATTTGACGGACGGGGAACGGCCTGCGTCCTTTTCGTATCGTATGTACCGTTTGCTTTGTGCAGGCAGAATCGCCCGGAAACCAGGCGTGTTTTCTCCTGCTGGATGCTTTTCGCCCAGCAGCCCTTCGTTTTATGGAAAACTCCGGATAATCCTGCAAGAACCGGATCACCAATCCTTTGACGGCCGTTTCATTCACTTCTCCGTCCTTGACACATCCGGAAAAATCCATCAGCCTCAAAGCCGTCTGCGCACCCTTAGCGGACAGGCCAAGAGTGACAGCCGCCTCCCGAACCATAGCAAATAAAAGCCGCTCCCCCGCAACACGGAGTGTTTCCCGGGCTTTTCTCTCCAAATAGTCCTGCGCAGAATCTGCTGCCTCGCGTTTGCCCTTGCGCGCACCTCGCGCATAAGCGCGCCCAATCAGCTCGTCAAGCTGCCTTTGCGACAGCTGCACAAGTGCGCCGTCTTTTTGTGTGGTGTCGTCCTTCGGAATGCTGTCTATCTCTCCCGAAAGAACCGGCCGTTTCGGATTCCATTGCGCCATATCGGCCTCCCCGTTTTCAGCCCGTCGGCAATTCCGTGCAGTTTAACGCCGCCAGCACGTTTATGGGCAAGGGAAATCATTTTCTTCAGAAGCCGAATGCGCATCCGGCTTGCCGCTGCTTTTCACTCAGCCCTCTTCTCAGTGATCAATTGTTGTCTGCGTCATTATTATATAGGGCTTAGTCATGTTTGTCAACCCTATTTTTCAAAAAACTTGACACAGTCATTTTTATATGATACCGTAATACTCATAGATGGAAGGTGAGGCAATGGAAAATACCATGGGAGAAAGAATCGGCAAGCTTCTTGATGCGCTCAAAATCAAAAAGGTCCGATTCGCGCAGCGGCTTAATATCGACCAATCCTATGTTTCTCAACTGGTATCAGGTAAACGCAATCCCAGCGACCGGACGGTGGCGGATATCTGCCGGGAATTTCATGTCTCTGAGCTTTGGCTGCGTACCGGGCAGGGAGAGATGTTCCCAACGCTTTCGGAAGACGCGGATTTCATTCGCATCCTAACGGAAATTCAGACCTCCGACGATTCTTTTATCAAAGCGTTTTTACGGACTTATTGGCAGTTGGACGAAAAAGAAAAAGCGGTGTTGCAGAAGTTTTTAAACGGGCTGCAGACGCAGGCAAAAAGGGCCGGGGAATAAATCCCCGGCCCTTTTTCGGTCCTATCCATTCTTTTCGCCAACGCCAGCGTAAGCGCTGCGTTCCAGACAGACCGCGTAAGTAAGCACCTGCCGTGCGTATTCCTCTGAATTTCTCGCAAGCACATACAAAAGTTCCTCTGCCACCCTATTGGGTAAAGTTTCCTTTCGAACGATATCCATGCCGTAAAAACCTCCATCTCGGTTTTTCGATCTCATTATAGAACATACGTTCCTAAAATGAAAGAGGTTTCAATACAAAATCATCGATTTATGTTAATGCTGTCCCGTTAAGTGGATTGTTGCAAAATGAAACTAGAATATCCTTCAAATATATGTGCTTTTACAGGTAAACTATGTTTATATTTCCTGTTCTTTCTGCTCGGGCGGTCACAGTTTTGATAGCCGCCTCAAATCCAACTTGATCCAAAGAGAAAAGGCTTATTGCTCCATAGAGATAAAGACTTCTTCCCGCTCGTTCCGTCTCAAGATGTGTTGGAAATCCATTTATTCAGAATATACATAAAGAAAGACAGAAAGTCGCTTTGCCTCTCTACAGAAAAAGGAATCCCGCCGGTGAAACGGGTTTGCGTGCTAAAAACAACGCCGTAGTCGCGATCTTAAGTGCATCCGAAGATCTTCATCTATAGCAGTCGATACAAAAAAAGCGGGAGTCAACCATTGTTGGCTCCCGTCATTTTCCTATTTTTCCGTTATGTACTTGTCATCGTGGATATGGTCATCCGGCCGCTTCAAGCCGTAAATGCATAGATAACCTAAAGCCACGCTTAAACTGTTTGCTGCAATTTCTTGTTACCGGTTGGACCCATTTTTACTACGCCCGGCTCCTTTTTCGGATCAGCAGCACGCAGATTCCCGTTCCGGAAAGAAGGAGGAACAGCGCACCTACAAAAATATCGTCGACACCGGTGGGCGGATTATCGGTATTGCCAGGTTGTACAGGCTCTTGCGTCGGCGTTTCAATGGTAAAGGTATCGGAGATATTGTACATAAATGGATAACCGCCATCCTCAGCCAGATATTCCGTCCAAGCAAATGACGCAGGCGTTTCCGCGGAAACCGGCTCGTCCGAAATCACCTCTTGGTACATCTCCAAGACAAAGCGCATGACTATATCGTGCGTGCCAGCATTCAGGTCATCGGTTTGAAAGGTCCAGCTCATGCAGTCTGCATCCCACGGCATGATGACTTCACCGTTAATGGAAAACCCAAGGAACTTCCATCGCGAATCGCCTACCTTAGGTGGCTCATTGTCACTACCGGTGTTATTGACCGTCAACGTCACCGATTCGTTCTGCATAAACTTGATGTCCACTTCATTGTTATACGTATGTGTTCCGGATCGCTCGCCATCAAAGGAAATCGATAAATTTTTATTCGCAAACTCGATAACAGCCGGGTCAATGGGTGCCACTGCGAATGACACGACCGTCATAATACCCGTCCCTGTTTCATCGGCTTTGTCCTTATCACGGACATAAACCGCCGGATCCTGTGAACCTTGGACAAGTCCGTCTGCTATCGTTACTTTGTTCCGGCCATCGTAGAAGACCGCTTTATTTTCCGCGTCGATAGGCGTCGCCCGGATTTCGACTACTGCATTGCGCGTTTCCGTATTGCGCGGAAGCTCTACGGAAAACTGATCTTCTGTGCTATTTTCCGCAAATCCGGGAACCGCCTGCCATTCGCCTTCATTTATTCGATATTCCAGTGTTTTCAAGCCATTGGGTTCCTTTTCATCAGCGGCAGAAGTAGCCATTCCAGTCGTTGCAAATATAAGGAATGCAGACAGCAACAAAGATATCCATCTTTTCATTATAATTTCTCCAAACGTTTCATATTTTATATGCTGGTAATACCTGCCGTATCGATCCTACGGATTCCATTTTCCCGTTTTTGTTATTCACTCCATCTCAGTTCCCTGCTTACTATGAAGATTCGTATGCACTTAACAGATATTTGACAGATGAACCGTTACTTTGCTTTCCATGACACCTCCTTTTTTCACCTCCCTGTATTTATATAGTTAGTGTATCACAAATTGAAATATTATCAATAAAAATTTATAATAATTCCCAAAACTTTGCAGAAATTGTTTGATAAACAGCAAAAAACCGCCGACAAAAGTCGACGGTTTTCTCAATGGTCGGAGTGACGGGACTTGAACCCATGGCCTCTTGGTCCCGAACCAAGCGCTCTACCAAACTGAGCTACACCCCGAGATAAGCGACTTATTTATTATATTCATTTTGCCGGATGTTGTCAATATCTTTTCCTCCTCATTTTCAATTAAATGTGACAGACGTCCCCTTACTCACATAAACTGAACTAAGACAGTCTATCTGTCCGCGTCTCTCATATGGAAGAGGGGGTTTTTATGGAGTTTATATCCGATATGATCAACCAATATGTCCGGGCTGAACTGCTGATTCTCATTCCGGTCTTATATGCGGTACGCAAATTTTTGCAGAAAATGAAGGTAAAAGAGTGCCGCATTCCCTTGATAGTAGGAATCAGCTCGGTGGTGCTGTGCGCGCTGCACACCTTCTCTACGGTCGCTCTCACCGACTGGAGCAGTGTACTCATGGCAGTATTCGCCTCCCTGACGCAAGGCCTATTAATCGCCTTTGCCAGCTATAACGGCGGCGACTTTATCATGACGGCCATGACCGGCAAAACCAGCACCGAACGCCAGGCCGCTCGAATGGCCAAAATGAACGCTTCCCAACCAGGAAACACCACCGCGTCTATTCCTTTCGTCCATACGGCAAATGCCGACTCCTCTCTGCCCGCAGCCACCGTCAGCAGCACGAAAGCAGGCAGCGAGGAAACACCAGTTGCTTTGGAGTATAAACCGGAGGACAACGGTAACGACGCATAAGCATCCATAAAAAGCCGCCCGTATGGATGGGCGGCTTTTTGCTTTGCGTAAAACTCCGTTATCCGGCCAGCAGACCGCTTACAAACCAATAAGCCGCCGCTAAATCGGCCAAGGTACGAGGGTTGCAAAAGCGCCGTTCACACAGCTACTTATCAGTTAAGGCGGCAATTTGCGCAAGGTCATCCTTTTTTATTTTTCATAACAGTCCTATCTTCTCTCCCCCTCACACCGGCGGAAAAGGAAGCCGTTCTACACGACCGATCTCAAAAGGAAAAAGACAAGCTCAGTACCCATTTTTGCCCGTACCGGATGCATGCCAAAGTCTCCTGCAAATAAGGACCGCACCCATGTATTTCCCGCACAGGATACCGGTTGCCAACCGTGTATCCTTCCGCAGGCAGGAAAATCCACTGTTTTTTAGGGCCGCTTCCGCTATCGATTACAAGGGCAATCGTTCCGGCAGCATACGCCCTTTGAGCAGACCGCGTAAAATAAGAAAGCGCCTATCAATTTTGCAAAGATCGACCGGCCGTCTTTTTGGTTTTCCCGGCCGAAAAAGGCAAAGAAATTTAAACTTGATTTAAAGAGGATATGCTACTATCATGAAGAAAAAGAACTACCCTTTATGAAACGTGAGGGAGAATCAGGCCGATGAGATTGCTGCTTGCTGAGGATGAAAAAGAGTTGTCCCGGGCGCTAACCGCCATTTTAAAGCACAACCACTACTCCGTCGATGCGGTTTACGACGGAGCGGATGCCTATGAGTATGGGCTGACAGCAAATTACGACGGGATCATACTCGATATTATGATGCCAAAAAAGGACGGAATTGCCGTGGTCAAAGAACTGCGAGAGAAAGGGATCGCTACGCCGGTGCTGATGCTGACGGCCCGCTCGGAGGTGGATGACCGGATTCTCGGACTCGATAGCGGAGCGGACGATTACCTGACCAAGCCCTTTGCCATGGGCGAGCTGCTGGCACGGGTACGGGCCATGACTCGGCGGCGGGCCGACTTTTCTCCGGACGCTCTTTCCTGTGGCAGCCTGACTTTAAACCGGGCCACCTTTGAAGCCGCCGGTCAAGAGAGTGCCATCCGGTTGGGAAACAAGGAATTCCAAATTCTCGAAATGCTTTTGCGCCATCCAGGACGGCTGGTTTCCACCGAGCAGTTCATGGAGCGCATCTGGGGCTACGACTCAGATGCGGAAATCAACGTGGTATGGGTATACATTTCTTCCCTTCGCAAAAAACTGTCCAGCATCGGAGCCAACGTACAGATCAAGGCGGTACGGGGCGCAGGGTACCTGTTGGAGGAAACCAATGATTAAGCGGTTGCAGCGCAAATTTATCGCTATCGCTATGGGATCCCTGTTTGTTATTTTGCTGGTGATCCTGGCGGTGGTAAACGGCGTGACCTATTATCAGATGAACCAAAATGCGGACAATCTCCTGTCCCTTCTGGCCCAGAACGAAGGCAAGTTCCCTGAGCTGGACTGGGGGATACGCCCGCCTAAGGATCCGGGTCCGAATCCGGCTCACTTCAATGAGGAAACTCCCTTTGAAACCCGGTACTTCCTCATAAAAGCAAACCAGGAAGGAACCATCACCCAGATCGATACCGGCCACATCGCGGCGGTGGACGCTTCCAAAGCAGCGCAATACGCTCAAGCCGTCCTCGAAAGCGGCAGCGCCGGCGGATATCTTGGCCAATATAAATATCTGGCCCAGGAAAAGGCGTACGGAACCCTTCTTTTGTTTCTTGACCGGGGGACGCAGCTGCAGTCCTCCCTTTCCCTGCTGCTTCTTTCTACCGGGATTGCCCTGGCCACCCTTGCGGTGATGTTTTTGCTCGTTTCGCTTCTTTCTCGGCGAGCCATCCGCCCGGTCATCGAGAGCATGGAAAAGCAGAAACGGTTCATTACCGACGCGAGCCATGAGATCAAAACCCCGCTGGCCATTCTTTCGGCCAACGCCGAGGTGCTGGAGCTGACCGGCGGCCCCAACGAATGGACCGAAAGCATCCAAAACCAAGTTAGACGTCTAAGCGGACTGGTGCAGAGCCTTCTGACCTTATCGCGGATGGAAGAGGAACCAGGAACGCTTCCTTTTACCGACTTTGTTTTCAGCGACGCAGTGGAGGAAACCGCCCACTCTTTTGTCGCACTTGCCAAGAGCCAGGGAAAGACCCTATCCCTATCTGTCCAGCCGGGGCTGGTCATGAAGGGAGAAGAAAGCGGTATTAGGCAGGTGGTATCCATTTTGCTGGATAACGCAGTGAAATATGCGGCGCCGGAAAGCCAAATCTCGGTTTTTCTTTCCGGGCAGGGAAAGTATGCGAAGCTAGAGGTCAAAAACGCGTGCGATTCGGTTCCATCCGACCTAGATTCCCTTTTTGACCGGTTTTACCGGGCGGACGCTTCCCGCTCAAGAGAAACCGGCGGGTACGGAATCGGCTTGTCGGTAGCAAAAGCGGTAGTAGAGGCCCATAAGGGACGGATTTCGGCCCGAAAGGAAGGGGAATGCGCCGTGTGCTTTCAGGTGATTCTTCCTTTGGGATAACAAGAACATAAAAAGTGCTGCCCATTCCAAAAAACCTCCGGCATGAGCGGAGGGAACATAGGCGGCCAGCAGCCCGGCGGCGGATGCCGGTAACCGCTTCCCTTCTCATCTTTACGCGGATGCGACGATTTCTTTTCTGACACAGGAAAAGCGCAAACAAAGCCCGGGATTCTGATTTCTCAGAATCCCGGGCCGTTTTCGCTGGTTATAGGAAAAGTCCGCTCATTGTCTGGCAAACAGCGGCCGGCAATGAAATCACTTGTCTGGTGTGGCCGTCCGTTAGCGTACGATCGTAAGAGAAACGTCGTAGCCGTCGCTCCACGCGCCGCCGGGCAGCTTTGCGCGGATGGACAGGGTGCGCTTGCCGGGCGTGCCGAGAGGTACGCCGATGGTCCAGACCTTCTGGCCGTTCTGCTCAACTACGGAATAAGCCGTGGTAAGACCGGCGCCGGATTCGTTGAAGAAGGCCAAGCGTTCCACGTCGCCCTTCGTCACGACTTCATACGTAATCGGTTCATTCACCTTAGCCGTGTCAAATTTCGGCGTAACCTTAACGAACTGGAAGGTGCTGGGATCGCCGGAAATGGTCTTTTCCACCTTCAGCTCCAGCTGCTTGGAGGACATTACAAAGCTGCCGTCCGCAAGAGTGGTTCCGATGGAGAGGGTGCGCTCGCCGGCCGTGCCGAGGGAAGTGGTCAGGGTCCAGGTACGAAGTCCGTTCGCCTCGACCATGCTTCTGTTCGTGCTGACCAGGCCGTTGCCCGCCTCGTTATACAGGTCAACCCAATCAACCGTCAGATCGGTCACGATGGTAGCGGTAAAGGGTTCGTCGGGAGAAACGGGATTGGGCGTTGCAGAGGCTTCTGCCACCGCATTGTAGTCCACCGTATAGGTGTTGGGCTTAACAAGCTCCATATTGAGGATCTGATCCCGGACGTCTTCGCCCAGATAGAAGCTCAGGTGGTTGGGCTGGTTGTAAGCGCCCATCTGGCCGGCGCACTGCATACGGTAAGCGCTGTCGTGCATCAGGGTATAGATCATGTAATCGGTGGGAGTGGTGGTGGAGTAGATGCGGATGGCGGTGTTGTCGGAGGTTCTCATGATGATTTCCTCACGCCAGTCACCCAGCACGTCCGCCGTCAGGCCGGGAACGCCCTTAGAGCCGTTGCCATGGGTGGTGCCGGTCATGCTCAGCAGGGTGGTATTGCCGGTGATGGCAGCCTTGCCATCCTTTTCGCCGATAACCGGCTTGGTAACCGTGGTCTTA
Organism: Clostridiales bacterium; assembly: GCA_018364155.1. GTDB lineage: Bacteria > Bacillota > Clostridia > Oscillospirales > Acutalibacteraceae > Solibaculum_A. The sequence goes on along the minus strand of JAGZMM010000005.1, from coordinate 139,403 downwards.
TCGAGGTTTTCGGTAAGCAGATCGCCGTCCCAATAGACGGTAAAGTTCGTCGGCATGCCGCCCTGAGCCTCATACGCCACCGAGCCGTCCACTGCGGAGAAAACCGGGTAGCCGGAAGCCCAATACTCAAAGCCCGGGTTCGGGTCGATGTTGGCGATAACACCGCGGCCTACGTCGCCGGTGTTGGTGTCATAACCGGAGAGGCACTCGCCGGTAGCCGCATCCAGGAAGGAAACGGAGTTGGTGCGGTCCTGCACCTCTTCGTGGGGCATCATCAGCTGGAGGCCGTCCACGCCGGGCAGGAAGGCACCCACATGCAGTGCATCGCCGTGGGCCAGGTTCGGGCGGCCGAAGAGGCCGTCGGCAGACCAAAGAACCGTGCCGTCCTGGTCGAGACAATAGGCACCGCCGATAAACTCGTCAAAGCCGTCGTTGTCCACGTCAGCCACAGAGGTAGAGTGTGCGCCTCGGCACTCGTAGAAGTTGTTGCCGTCCTTCGGCTTCCAGGTTTGGGCTTCTTCATCATAATACCAGGTGTCATGCGCCCAGTCGAGACGAATCTTATTGTTCTCATCAAGAGAATAGGCCGCCACGGTGGTACGCTCGTAATAGCCTCTGCACATCAAAGCCGCGTTGTGGCCGGTAGTGGCATTGTCCGCGTCCTGAATAAAGGCAGAGGTGGCCTTATAGCGGTCGGAACGGTTGTAATCCAGGTCGCCCCAGAAACCGGCATTGACCGTCTGGGCGTAATAGTCCACCGTGTCGATGGGGGTACCGGTGGCACCGTCGAACATGGTGAAGAAAATAGTAGCGTCTTCGCTGATATGGCCGACGCGGTTGGCGGAATTGTTCTTTTCGGAATTGGTACGGATGACGTAATCCGCTGTCGGGTCACCAATTACCGCGAGGGGGCAATCCATATCGATGGTGTTGGTGGCGCGGTCGGGCGCGTAAACAGTGGTGCCGTCCGCCGTTAAGAGCGCGACCTCCGCCTTGCCGTCGCCGTTGTAATCCTGAACGGTCAGCTGGTTATAGTGTTCGCCGGAGGTCATGTTATAACCGATGTTGATGCGCCACAGGATGGTGCCGTCGGTATCATATGCGTCGAAAATGGTCGGGCCGGTCAGGCGGCCGTTGGAGCCGGAGTCCACACCGTTGCTGGGATACCAGCGCACGATGTATTCATACTGTCCGTCACCGTCCAGGTCGGCGGTCATAATATCGTTTGCATTATAAGAGATGTTTCCAGACCCGTCCACCGCAGTGGTATTGGCCGGCTTCTGAATCGGGATGCTTAAGAAATTCTCGCTCGAAGCGACAACCGCTTCGCTCCACTCCACCTCTTGGGGCTTGATGGTCTGCACCACATATTCGTCGCCGGGTTTTCCGAGAGGATCGAGCAGATTGGTTTTGGTGGTGATGGGGGCATCGTTAACCTGGATCCCGTTGCGGTAGACGTTAAAAGAAATGTCCGTTTGGTACTCGGAAGCGAGCAGACGCCAGCTGACGAAGATGCCCTCATCCGCCTGCAATGCTACTACGCCCCGATCCAGGTTCTCTACCAGGCGGGAAACTTCCAGGCGGTTCTCCACCGTCTCACGGACGTATACCCACATGTGAGCGGTCAGGTCGCGGCTCAGGGTCACGCCTTGAGCCGTACCCAGGGTAGCGGTGGCCAGGTACATGCCGGACACTGCATTGTTATAATCCGGGCAGGACCAGGACGTTACCGGTACGGAAACGGTATTGCCGTTTGCAAGCTTCACGTCCACGACGCTCGGCAGCTTTACGTCTGCAAGAGTCGGGGCGGCGCCTACGTAAACGGTGGTAAAGTCGTACTCAGCGGGGGTGGAAACCGCCGCATTATCGGCCGACGCAGTCTTATAGATCGCCATGTTGTCGATGAGCATGCTGTCGAGAATCATGCAGTCGCCGCCGGGACGGATCATGCGCAGGTCGATGTGACCCAGATTCCCCAGCTGATTGGAAACCGACAGGTCGATGCCGGAAACGGTGGTAACCGCATCGGGATTGGCCTTGTCGTAAATCACCAGGTTGACCTCGTCCTTGGCAAAGTCCACCTCGATGGACACATGATACCACGCCCAGATATCACTGAACGGGAGCATCTTGCGGTAGGAACCGTTGGAGGTTCCGCCCTCGCCGACGGTATAGCTCAGGTAGCCGTCGTGCAGGACGTTATTGTTGATGGAAAAAATAACATTGCGGTCCTCGTCAATCAGGGACACCTGCGAGAGATGCACAAGGCCCTCTCTCTTGACATAGTCGGTCTCGCCGGGCCGCCAGTCAAATTCTACCTTGACCTGCTCGCCGTAGATGGGAGTGTCAAACCGCTTTTCCACATTGTACATGCCGCCGTTTCGAGTGCTGCGGCTGCGGTTGATGGCCCATTCCAAAGCCTTGTTCTCTTCGGTCTGGTCGATGACGGTGACCGGAGCGACATTTTGATCGGTCGATACAAACCCCCAAGTATCGCCGTTTTCAAAGTCGGTAAAGTCCACCAGTTGATACAGGTCGGACACTGCCGGCTCGGCTGCCGCGGTAAAGCCCATCGTTGTGCTTCCTGCGGCAAGCATGGCAGCCGCCATCGCAACTGCCATCGCTTTTTTCATTCTCATTCTAACATCTCCCTTCTATTCTTATATCCAGCAAGTGGATACGAGTTAATTATACATACATTAATTACAAGATTCAAGAAATATTTAACAAAAATCATTCTAAAATAATCAAAAAATTAGCGAATATATGTAAGTACAACTTTTGATTCTTCTCTATTTTTCCCTTGTATGTTATCCATCTCTTCTTTATAATAGCCTTTTTCCATGAAAAATAAGACAAAAAAAGTTGTTTTTTTACGATTTTAATATCTTTCCTTTTTTTCTTTTGTTTTTCATCAATTTTCTATGCTTTTGTATCATATTTACATATTTCTTCTCCCGCTTTGCGTTTTTCTCTTCTTTGAAAGAGCGGGTCCGTTTCTTGCTTTTCCTCAACCTGCCCGGCTACAGGTGGTTTTGTAGACGTGTGAGGATGACTTGCCAATTTCGGGCAAAAAAACAGGCTCCCGGTGCAAATACACCGGGAGCCTTGATAAAAGAGATATCTAAATCCTTATTTCATTGCCTCTTCCACTGCAACGGCGCAAGCGACAGTAGCACCAACCATAGGGTTGTTGCCCATGCCGATGAGACCCATCATCTCCACGTGCGCCGGCACGGAGGAAGAACCCGCAAACTGCGCGTCGCCGTGCATACGGCCCATGGAGTCGGTCAGGCCGTAGGAAGCCGGGCCCGCCGCCATGTTGTCCGGATGCAGGGTACGTCCAGTGCCACCGCCGGAAGCCACCGAGAAGTACTTCACACCGTTCTCATTGGCCCACTTCTTATAGGTACCCGCCACCAGGTGCTGGAAACGGGTGGGATTGGTGGAGTTGCCGGTGATGGACACATCCACGCCCTCGTGCTTCATAATGGCCACGCCCTCGAGCACGTCGTTGGCGCCGTAGCACTTAACCTTGGCACGCTCGCCCTCGGAGAAGGCCTTCTCGCTGACGATCTTCAGTTCGCCGGTATAGAAATCATAATCGGTTTCCACAAAGGTGAACCCGTTGATTCTCGAAATGATATAAGCCGCATCCTTGCCCAGACCGTTGAGGATGACGCGCAGGGGATCCTTGCGCACCTTGTTAGCGGTACGGGCGATACCGATGGCGCCTTCCGCCGCCGCGAAGGACTCATGGCCCGCCAGGAAAGCGAAGCACTTGGTCTCTTCTCTGAGGAGCATGGCGCCCAGATTACCGTGGCCCTGGCCCACGTTTCTCTGCTCGGCCACCGAGCCGGGAATGCAGAACGCCTGCAGGCCGATACCGATGGCTTCCGCCGCGTCCGCCGCGGACTTGCAGCCCTTCTTAATCGCGACCGCACAGCCAAGCGTATACGCCCAAGCGGCGTTTTCAAACGCGATGGGCTGAACATCCTTGACAATGGCGCCCGGATCAAAGCCCTTGCTCACGCAAAGCTCACGAGCCTCTTCCAGGCTGGCGATTCCATATTCCGCAAGACACTTTTCGATCTTTTGCATGCGTCTTTCTTTGCCTTCAAACATTACCTCGTTTGCCATGTGGGTTGTCCTCCTTCTCTCTTATTCCTCACGCGGGTCGATGTACTTGGCGGCGTTGTCGTACCGGCCGTACTGACCGATGTTCTTCTCATACGCCTCGTTCGGGGCAACGCCGTGACGGATGTCCTCGAGCATCTTGCCCAGACGCACGAACTTATAGCCGATTACCTCGTCATTTTCGTCCAGCGCGATGGAAAGGACATAGCCTTCCGCCATTTCCATGAAACGTACGCCCTTGGCGCGGGTGGAATACATGGTACCCACCTGAGAACGAAGGCCCTTGCCCAGATCCTCCAGGCCGGCGCCCACGGGCAGGCCGCCCTCGGAGAACGCGGTCTGGGAACGGCCATAGGCCAGCTGCTTGAAGATTTCACGCATGGCCACATTGATGGCGTCGCACACCAGATCGGTGTTTAAACATTCCAAAAGGGTCTTGCCAGGCAGAATCTCGGCGGCCATAGCGGCCGAATGGGTCATACCGGAGCAGCCGATGGTCTCCACCAATGCCTCCTCGACGATACCATCCTTGACATTGAGAGTCAGCTTGCAGGTGCCCTGCTGGGGCGCGCACCAGCCAATACCATGGCTTAAACCGGAGATGTCCTTAATTTCATAGGCCTTGACCCACTTTCCCTCTTCCGGGATGGGAGCCGGACCATGATGGGGACCTTTTGCGACGACACACATGTTTTCCACTTCACGGGAATAATTCATAGCGGTACTCCTTTCGGTTGTAAATACGAACGCTTTTCTGCCTTGCCTGGGAATGAAAGGACTGCTTGTCCCTTTCCGAACAAATGACTGCGGCTTGCGCGTATACTTCTCCTATTATAATCAGAGCCGGGCAGTTGCGCAAGTGCCGCTGCCCGGGCGGCCGGACAAATCGGCGGTTTTTTCGCCACAGTTTTTAGTCAAAAAGCCCAGTCTTTTGTCAAAGCGGCCGCCCCAAGCGAAAAAAGCGCGGCAAAACGAAAAGAAGAATCCATTCCTTTCCGTTTTGCCGCGCTTAGAAAAACCCATCTTCAATCCCAGATTTCCGATTTATCCTCTACATATTGCAGAATATCACCCGGCTGGCATTTGAGCTCCCGGCAGATGGTTTCCAGTGTAGAAAAACGCACCGCTCTGGCTTTGTTGTTTTTGAGAATCGAAAGGTTTGCAAGAGTGATTCCTACCCGCTGGGAAAGCTCCGTCAGTCCAATTTTCCGTTTCGCCATCATGACATCCAAATTCACAATAATCGGCATATGCTTCCTCCTATCATCCGCCTCGCGGTAAGAACCGGTTCTCTGCTTTTCCGCAGGCCGGAACATATTTTATCAATGATTTGTGAAGATTATTCACTTTAGACGTATTATAGAACATTTTTTTCTTTAAAACAAGTTTCTTTTTCAATTTCATCGAAATTTTTTCCAGATTAGGAAGAGTGCGCCTAAACACATCCTTCTCCGGGAAAAAACTTGCCTTCGAGCCTCCCAGACAGTATAATAAAATTTGTATCAATTTGTCAGAAGGAAAGGACTTGAAATACAAATGAAACTGGGTATCGTCGGCCTGCCAAATGTAGGCAAAAGCACACTGTTCAACGCCATTACCAACGCCGGCGCACAAAGCGCCAACTATCCCTTTTGCACCATTGAACCGAACGTAGGCGTGGTGGCGGTACCGGACAAGCGTCTGGATGTACTGGCAGACATGTACCACCCGGAAAAATATACGCCGGCGGTCATCGAATTCGTGGACATTGCGGGCCTGGTGCGGGGCGCGTCCAAGGGAGAAGGCCTGGGCAACAAGTTTCTGGCCAACATCCGAGAGGTGGACGCGGTGGTGCATGTGGTGCGCTGCTTTGAAAACGACGACATTGTGCATGTGGACGGCAGCGTGGACCCCAAGCGGGACATCGAGACCATCAATTTGGAGCTGATTTTTTCCGATCTGGAGATGCTGGAACGGCGCATCGACAAGGCCAAAAAGCTCGCCAAGGGAGACAAGTCCTATCTTGCCGAGGCGGAATTTTTGACCCGGGTAGCCGCCGAGCTGGAAGAGGGGCATCCGGCCAGAAGCGTGGCCTGCACACCGGAGGAGGCTGAGATTCTTTCCACCGTGGCCCTGTTGACCAATAAGCCGGTAATTTATGCGGCAAATCTGAGCGAGAACGACTTTAAGGGAAACTTGTCGGACAATCCCCATTACGCGGCGGTGGAGAAAATTGCCAAAGCGGAAAATGCAGAGGTTCTACCCATCTGCGCTCAAATCGAGGCGGAGATTTCCGGAATGGAGCCGGAGGAAAAGGCACTCTTTCTGTCCGACATGGGGCTTAGCGATTCCGGTCTTGACCGGCTTATCCGCAAAAGCTATCACCTGCTGGGGCTCATCTCCTACCTGACGGCGGGTCCCCAGGAGGTGCGGGCCTGGACCATTACCAACGGGACCAAGGCGCCACAGGCGGCGGGCAAAATTCACACCGACTTTGAGCGGGGCTTTATCCGGGCGGAGATCGTCTCCTACGACGATCTGGTGGCCTGTGGCTCTATGACGGCCGCAAAGGAGAAAGGCCTAGTCCGCTCGGAGGGAAAAGAGTATGTGATGCACGACGGTGACGTAGTGCTGTTCCGCTTCAATGTATAGCTTTCCATAAGAGACGGATGCAGACGCGCCCGCCGGATTCCACCGGCGGGCGCGTTTTTTTCCTAAATTTCGAAAATCAAACATATTTAAGCCGTAAACGGCATAAATAAGAAGCAAAAGCAGAAAAATACGAATTGTAGGTATTTATAATGAAAAAAATTTAATTTTTTAAAAGTTTTTTGCTAAAAACACTTGACATTTTTCTAAGGTTGCATATAATAAAGACAGGAGGTGATTCCAATGTGGTGTGAAGAAACCGCAGAAGCTACCGCAGATCACGGTTTAATCGCCCGAGCCTTTGGAGTTGCTTTTGCGAGGGACAATAAGTAATCTGGAAGCACCCTTTCATGCATCGGGTTTATCGGATCGACAGTTTCCCTTTGAAAGAGAACGGTAAATGCTTTTTCAAAACAAGAAAGCGTTTGCGGGATGAAAAGGTAGTGTAGAAATCGGCAGGCATCGAAAGCGTCTTTCTAAGCAAAGGCGTGAAAACGGTTCCATCGCAGGAACGCAATGCTTTTTCCCAATCCATTTCGTTTTCTTCCGGTTCAGAGAGGTTTGACTGCCGAAAGCGTATCGGGTATTGTGGTGTTCATCCCCAGTGTCGGTATGTGTGAAAATTCCGTTTTGGTATGTGGCTTTTCAAAGAAGAGTACCATGTCTTTAAGAAAACGGATCCGGTAAACAGCAAAGACTGGAATGGAAATAGAAAATGAATTGCCATTTCCGCATTTGGTGAATGGAATGTAACTTTTCAAATATCCGGACAGCTTGTGCTCCAGAAAGAAGTCTCTATGTTTTTTCTCAAACGGCAATGTGATTTGGAAGAAGCTCCGAGGATGTAGTTCGGAGTAAGAGTTTGAATCCATGCGTCAAAACGAAGCGCAACGCAAAAAGAAGAATACACGCAGTCCTGCGGCTTTGTATGGGTATGGCATCGTGTTTGGTGGCATTCCAAAAAAAGACGCACAGCAAAACAAACCCCGTTCCCTTGTGGGAAAGCGATTCGCGGCCCTGTTTCATTGGCGTTAACCCTTATGCAGATACCCGGTTTGGGTAATCCCTCAAAGCTGAACTGGAAACGGTCGCTGAAAAGGGCGTAAAACGGAAAATAAGGTTGTGTTACCGTCGTTAAGCAGAAGGCGCAGAGAAACGCATACCAAAAGACGAACGGCTTGCTGATGAGGCGGAGAAATCCAGAGTTCTTTGAAAAAGGAACGGTGTGTTCTGGCGCAGGAATATGGCGAGCAACATGGAACAAGGATTCCTTGCATTTCGCAGTTAAAGTGGGAATTGCTGTTGAGAGAGAAAAGAAAACGCAACAAGCAAGGTCCAGCATTCAAATAAGTTTGGCGATTGATTCAAGATCAAGGTTGCAGATTCTGCAAACGGATTTTTGTTTTTCGAATATTTGTAGGAATTGGAGAGAAACGTTATTAACAATTCAATAAGTTAGCTGGCTTTCATTGACAATATGCAATGGAAGCCAGCTTGTTTTTTGCCTTTTTCTGCGAAGGGGATACGGCAGAGGTTCTTTTTCTCTGTCTCTTTCCAAAAGCTTCTCAAATGGACAAATTTGGTCAAACAGGTACCTGCGTACAAGCTATCGTTTCCCTGCTTTAACAAGGAAACGGATACCCTAGCGCAACTTCCCGTTTGGTGCAAAAAATGACAAGTTTGGTCGATTGATTTTTCACTTGCAAAGGGAGATTTTGTCTTGACACTCTCCTATATATGCTCTATAATTAGTCCTGCTCGCAACAAGGAATACAAGATATTGTGTAGGAGGGTGTCCCATGATCACAACCATCATTAAGCGGGACGGGCGCAAAGTTCCGCTGAATATGGACAAAATATCCGAAGCGATCTACAAAGCTTTTCAGGTGACCGGCGGCAAATCGAAGGAAGAGGCCATTGAACTTGCCAATGAAGTCGTGGGGCATATGGACCATGTGTTGCATCTGACGGAACCCTCTGTGGAACAGATTCAGGATGTGGTGGAAAAAGTTCTGATTGAAAACGGCCATTCCCGTACCGCGAAGGAATACATCCTCTACCGGGCGGAACGAACCCGGGTGCGGGAAATGAATACCCGGCTGATGAAAACCTATGAGGATCTGACCTTCAAAGAGTCCCGAGAGAACAACATCAAGCGGGAAAACGCCAACATCGACGGGGACACGGCTATGGGCACCATGCTCAAGTACGGCTCGGAAGGGGCCAAGCAGTTCTACGAGATGTATGTGCTGCATCCGGAGCACGCGAGAGCCCACCGGGAAGGGGATATCCACATCCACGACCTGGACTTTTTAATGCTCACCACCACCTGCTGCCAGATCGATATTGAGAAACTGTTCGAAGGCGGCTTTTCCACCGGCCACGGCTATCTGCGGGAACCCAACGACATCGCCAGCTATTCGGCGCTGGCGTGCATCGCCATCCAGTCCAACCAGAACGACCAGCACGGCGGTCAGTCCATCCCCAACTTTGACTACGGCATGGCCAAGGGGGTGGCCAAGACCTACCGGCGCATCTACCGGCAGAACTTGGCCAGAGCCATTGAACTGCTCACCGATGTGGAAAGCGGCGAGCCAGTGGCAAAAAAGCTTCTGGAGACGGTCAAGGCCCAAGAAGGACTCTCCCCTGTTCTCGCCAACGACAACGGCTACTGCGAAGCGGAATTCCCGCTTTTGAGCGAAGTGGTGGGAGAAGACGCGGCGAAGAAGTGCCAGAGGTTTGCTTTAAAGCACGCGGTGGCAGAAACCGACCGGGCCACCTACCAGGCCATGGAGGCCTTTGTTCATAACCTCAACACCATGCATTCCCGCGCCGGCGCCCAGATCCCCTTCAGCTCCATCAACTACGGGCTGGACACGACGCCGGAAGGCCGCATGGTCATCCGAAACGTGCTGCTGGCCACCGAGGCGGGTCTTGGCAACGGGGAGACCCCCATCTTCCCCATTCACATCTTCAAAGTCAAGGAAGGCATCAACTATAACCCGGGCGAGCCCAACTACGACCTGTTTAAGCTGGCCTGCCGGGTGAGCGCCAAGCGCCTGTTCCCGAACTTTTCGTTTCTTGACGCACCCTTTAACCTGCAATACTACCAGGAGGGCCATCCGGAGACAGAGGTAGCCTACATGGGCTGCCGCACAAGGGTCATGGCAAACTCCTTCGATCCCTCCCGGGAAATCGTCAACGGCCGGGGCAACCTGTCCTTTACATCGGTAAACCTCCCCCGTCTGGCCATCCGCGCCCACGGGAATGTGGACATGTTCTTTGAGGACTTAGACCGCAAGATCGACCTGATCATCCGCCAGCTTCTCGAGCGCTTCGAGCTGCAGGCCAACAAAAAGGTGAAAAACTATCCCTTCCTCATGGGCCAGGGTATCTGGATTGACGCGGACAAGCTGGGTCCGGAGGACTATGTGCGGGAGGTGCTCAAGCACGGCACGCTGACCTTAGGCTTCATCGGCCTGGCCGAAGCCCTCAAGGCTTTGACCGGCAAGCACCACGGCGAGTCCAAAGAAGCGCAGAACCTGGGGCTGGACATCGTCGGGTACATGCGCCGGCGGATGGACGAGGCTACCAAGCAGTATGGGCTCAACTTCTCTTTGATTGCCACCCCTGCCGAGGGTCTGTCGGGCCGCTTTGTCCGGATGGACCGGGAACGCTACGGCGTCATCGAAGGGGTTACCGACCGGGAGTATTATACCAACTCCTTCCACATCCCGGTATATTATGACATTTCCGCCTTCGATAAAATCCGCCTGGAGGCCCCCTATCACGCGCTTACCAACGGCGGGCACATTACCTATGTGGAGCTCGACGGCGATCCCTGCGAGAACCTGGAGGCCTTTGAATCGGTGGTACGGTGCATGAAGGAGTCGGGCATCGGGTACGGCTCGGTCAACCATCCGGTGGACCGGGACCCGGTCTGCGGATTTACCGGCATCATTGGGGACACTTGCCCCAAGTGTGGCCGCAAGGAAGGGGACGGAAATCCTAACTTCGAGCGCATCCGCCGCATCACCGGCTATCTGGTGGGCACCCTCGACCGGTTTAACGACGCGAAGGCCGCCGAGGTGCGGGACCGGAAAAAGCATTCGCTGGGTACCGGCACGGGAGAAATGGAACAAATCTAAGCGACGGAATGGACTCTTCCTTTTTCGCTGCGAAAGGGAGCGGCTGATTGGGCCGTTAAGATAAGAGAAAGCAAAGGCGGGCAGGAGAACTCTCCTGTCCGCTTTGTAACGTAAGAAAAATACGCGGGCGGGTCAGCCCGGAATAAGAGGAGCGATTTTGATGCAGACGCTGGAAGAAACCCCGCTGCGGCTGGCGGGGGTAATCCGGGAGTCCATTGTGGACGGGCCGGGGATCCGCATGGTGGTGTTCGCCCAAGGGTGCCCCCACCACTGCAAGGGCTGCCACAACCCGGAAACCCACGACCCGACGGGAGGATATGACTCTACGGTGGGCAACCTCTTGCGGGAAGCAAAGAAAAATCCCCTTCTCAAGGGGTTGACCTTATCGGGCGGGGACCCGTTTTTCCAGGCGAACGGGTTTGCCAAACTGGCACAGGCCGCCCACGAGGCGGGGTACAACATTATCACTTACACGGGCTACACCTTTGAAGAGCTTCTAGCCGGGATGAAGGCTCACGAAGGCTGGGAGGCCCTTTTGCGGGAAACGGACATTCTGGTGGACGGAAAGTTTATCCTGGAGGAGCGCAGCCTGTCTTTGCAGTTTCGCGGGAGCAAAAACCAGCGGGTCATCGACGTGCCCGCTTCGCTCAAAGCGGAAAAAGCAGTGGAGCGGGAGTGGGAAGAAAAATACGCTCTATAAGAGCGTATTTGCTGTCTATAATCTAGCAGACGATTAGCGGATTTTCCTTTATACTGGTATCATTACAGGTAAAGGAGGGGTTTCTGTGTCGGACTCATTTCTGATTGCATCCAAACCGAAGGGAAAAAACGTCGGCATCAGCATCCGCATCAGTCAAGAACTGGACGAGAAACTACAATGTTTAGCAAAGCAACACAGAACGTCACGAAATGCAGTCATTCGATTGGCATTGGAATATGCCCTGGAGCACCTGGACGAAGAAAAAGAGGCTGACGCGTAAATACACGTCAGCCTCTTTGTGCTTTCTTATTTTTTCAGGGCAATGGCCTGCTTCGCCTGGGCAGCGATCTTCTCTGCCGTCAAGCCGAAATACTCGAGCACCTCCAGCGCCGGAGCGGACTTGCCGAAGGTATCCTCCACGCCGTTGCGGATGACCGGCGTCGGGCAGGCCTCCGCAAGCACCTCGCACACCGCGCTGCCGAGGCCGCCGATGATGTTGTGCTCCTCGGTGGTGACGATGGCGCCGGTTTCCTGGGCTGCCTTGATGATGATCTCCTTATCGATGGGCTTGATGGTATGAATGTTGATCAAGCGGGCGGAAATGCCGTCATTGGCCAGAAGCTCTCTGGCCTTGATGGCTTCGCCTACCATCAAGCCGGTGGCCACAATAGTCACGTCGTTGCCCTCGGCCAGCTGCACGCCCTTGCCGATCTGGAAATCATAGCTTTCGTCAAACAAAGTCGGCACTGCCAAGCGGCCAAAGCGCATGTAAACCGGGCCGTCAAACTCCGCCGCTGCAAACACCGCCTTGCGGGCTTCCACGTCATCGGCGGGGTTGATGATGGTCATGCCGGGGATGGTGCGCATCAGGCCGATGTCCTCACAGCACTGATGGGTCGCCCCATCCTCGCCTACCGAGAGGCCGGCATGGGTGGCGCCGATCTTCACCGGCAGGTGGGTGTAACCCACGGCGTTGCGCACCTGCTCAAAGGCGCGGCCGGCGGCAAACATCGCAAAAGAGCTGGCAAACACCAGCTTGCCCGCTGCGGCTAAACCCGCTGCCAGGGAAATCATGTTGCCTTCTGCGATGCCACAGTCAAAAAAGCGGTCGGGGTAGGCCTTCTTGAAGCCGCCGGTCTTGGTGGCGGCGGCCAGGTCTGCATCCAAAACGACCAGATTCGGGTTTTTCGCACCCAGTTCCACAAGGGCCGCGCCGTAGCTGTCGCGCGTTGCCTTCTTCACCACATCAGCCATTGACCTGCACCTCCAATGCGGCGAGCGCGTCGCCGAGTTCTTTCATCCCGATGTCGTACTGCTCCTGCTTAGGCGCGGAGCCGTGCCAGGAGACGTTGTTCTCCATATAAGAAACGCCTTTGCCCTTGACGGTCTTAGCGACGATCATGGTGGGCTTGCCCTTGACGGTCTTGGCTTCGGCCAGGGCCTTTTCGATCTGGTCAAAATCATGGCCGTCGATCTCGATCACGTGCCAGCCGAAGGCGGCGAACTTTTCCGGGATCGGATAGGGGGAGTTGACCTCCTCCACGGTACCGTCAATCTGCAGATTGTTGTTGTCCACAAAGCCGACCATGTTATCCAGCTTCTTGGCGGCGGCAAACATACACGCCTCCCAGACCTGGCCTTCCTGGATTTCGCCGTCACCCAGCACGGTGTAGACACGGAAATCCTTCTTGTCCAGCTTGCCGGCCAACGCCATGCCCACGGCGGCGGAGATGCCCTGGCCCAGAGAGCCGGAGGACATATCCACCCCCGGGGTACCCTTCATATCCGGGTGGCCCTGGAGGTTGGAGCTCAATTTACGCAGGGTGGAAAGGTGCTCCACCGGGAAATAGCCCCGGTGAGCCAGCACCGAGTAAAGCGCTGGCGCGCAGTGGCCCTTCGAAAGGACAAAACGATCCCGATCGGCCCACTTGGGGTTCTTCGGGTCGATGTTCATTTCCTCAAAGTAGAGATAGGTCAAATAGTCGGCAATGGAAAGGGAGCCGCCGGGATGGCCGGATTTGGCGTTATAAACGCCTTCCAGGATGCCCATCCGGACGCGGGTCGCCGTAACGGCAAGCTGTGTTTTTTTTGCATCGTCCATGGTTACGCATTCCTCCTATGTAATATATGTGCGGCGGGCACGGGCTGAAAAAAGCCCTTGGACTGCCGCAGCGTTCAAAAAGCGGGAAACCCTCCGCCTCAGAAAAACGCCGTTCCCTTCTTCTACGCGCTTTGTGAGACGAGCCCTCTGAGATAGGAAACCGCTCCCGCGATGGCGCCCTCGTTATTCGAGCACACCACCACGTCAGCCAGCTTCTTGATGTCATCGGGGGCGTTTTGGGGCGTGATCCCAATGCCGCCCGCTTTTATGAATCCCAAGTCATTATAATAATCGCCGATTGCGACGGTTTTGTCAAGTGAAATCCCCAGTTTTGCGGCCAGGGCATGGAGAGCCGCGCCCTTGTGTGCGCCCTTGGGGATCATCTCATAAAAGATTTTCGCCGAGCGCATGTATTCCACCTCTCGGTAGGGAACCTTTTCGCAGAAATCAATGATTTCCTGCAGGTGTTCCGGCGGGAGCTCATAGAGCACCTTATGCCAAACGGGAGGAAGCTCCTCCATGGTACAGAAAACCGCGTCGATGTTCTCATACTTGAGATGCTCGTGGGTGGTGGCGTTTGCTTTCAGGATGTACAGGTCCCGCCCGGAGCTGATTTCCACCCCCACGTGAGGCATATGGTCGAGCACCGCCTGCACAAGGCCCCGGGCCTCTTGGGGCAAAGGCGCGTCCCAGGGAATGGTGTTCGTGCGGTAGTCGTACATCAGGCTGCCGTTTGTGACGATGACCGGGGCGTTAACCGCCAGCTTCTCCACATACTGCTGGGCGGAGCTGACCGTCCGGCCGGTGGCAATGGTAAAAAGGCCGCCGCCGTCCACAAATTCCTGTACCGCGTCGATGTTCTTCTGAGAGATGACGCCCTGGTCGTTTAAAAGAGTGCCGTCCAGGTCGGACGCCAATAAAAATCCTTCGAATGGTTTTTGCATAGAATGGTTCTCTTTGCCGCTGCCGCCGGCGGCTAAGTTCTACGGAAAGTCCGCCCGCCTCTCGGCAAAATTCAGGCAGGCGCCACATTGGCATTTCCCTCCCCTATAAGGGAGACAAGGTATGCAAAAAGCCGGTGAAATACCCGGGCAGTTCGCTTTCAAACCGCATGGCCTCTCCGGTGCGCGGGTGTACAAAGCCCAGCACCTTCGCGTGCAGGCACTGGCCGCACAGCCGCTCAATGACCTTTTTGGGGCCGTAAACCGGGTCCCCCGCCACCGGATGGCCCAGATAAGCCATGTGCACCCGGATTTGATGGGTGCGCCCGGTTTCCAGCCGTAAGCGCAGATGGGTGAAACCCTGGTACCGGGCCAGGACCCGAAAATGCGTGACCGCTTCCCGGCCGCCCTTGACCACCGCCATGCGCTTTCGTTCCACCGGATGCCGTCCGATGGGGGCGGACACAGTGCCCTCATTCTCCTTTACGTTGCCGTAGACCACCGCTTCGTATTCCCGGGCAAAGGAATGGGCCGCGATCTGGGCGGCCAGGGACTGATGGGCAAAGTCGTTCTTCGCTACCATCAAAAGGCCGCTGGTGTCCTTGTCAATGCGGTGGACAATGCCGGGGCGGAGCACCCCGTTGATGCCGGAAAGGCCGTCCTTGCAGTGAAAAAGCAAGGCGTTGACCAACGTAGAGTCCGGGTTGCCGGGGGCCGGGTGGACCACCATGCCCTTGGGCTTGTTGACCACCAGCAGGTCGTCGTCCTCATAAACGATGGTAAGAGGGATGTTTTGCGGCTTGGCGGACAGTTCCACCGGGTCTGGTACCGTTATCTCCACCGGCCGGCCTTCCTGCACCCGCAGGTTCTTCCCGGCGGGTTTCCCTGCCACTGTCAAAAGCCCCTGGACCGTCAGCTTCTGGACAGCAGAGCGGGTCAGGTCCGGCAGCCGGGCGGCCACAAACACGTCCAGCCTTTGGCCGTCCTCTTCTCTATTTGGAATCAGCGTGTGTTTCTCCACCGTTTTCTCCTTCTGGGATACTGGGCGCTTTGCGCCACCGAATGGCATCGGGCACGAACAGGATGGACAGAATCAGCCAGATACAACCCACCACCACGCAGACGTCCGCAAAGTTAAAGACGGCAAAGTCAATGAGCTTAAAGTAGAACATGTCTACCACATAGCCGTGCCAAATCCGGTCGATCAGGTTGCCCACACCGCCGGCCAATGCCAGAATGATAGGGGTTCGCACCAGCCAGCTTTTGACCCGGCCGGAAAAAAGCAGCCAGATGGCCGCGATTACTACCGCAATGGTCAGTACAATAAAAATCCAGCGTTGGTCCTGCAAAATGCCGAAGGCGGCCCCTCGGTTTTCCACATAGGAAAACTCGAACACGCCTTCGATCACCGGAATGCTTCCCACCGGCGCCAGTGTCTGGGAAGCCCACAGCTTAATAAGCTGGTCAATTCCCACCAGCAGGGCCACCGCCGCAATTACAATCAGGGGCATACGAACGCTCCTTTCCCCGCTTTACGCAAGGGTATTTCATAAACACAGGGACGGCGCGCCGGGAGAATCCCCCAGCGCACCGTGACCAAAATTCGTTATTCTGCTTTCAGGATGGCCGCGCAGCGAGCGCACAGGGTAGGATGCTCCGAATCGCTGCCCACCGATTCTTCATAAGTCCAGCAGCGTTCGCACTTTTCGCCGTCCGCTTTCTCCACCGTGACGAACAGGCCGTCCACCTCTTCACCCTTGAAGCCGCCGGCGCTTCCCTTTTGCACCTGCACCTTGGAAACGATGAACACCGCCGGAAGTTCTTTTTCCACCGAGCGCACAAAGTCGTAAAGTTCGCCGTCACAGGTCAGCGTTACCTTTGCTTCCAGCGACGCGCCGATTACCTTGCTGTTACGTGCCAGCTCCAGCGCCTTCTTCACATCCTCTCGGATGGCGTGGATCTTCGTCCAGCGGGAGAGGAACTCCTCGTCGTGGATAAGGCCGGAGACCTTCGGGAAGTCATTGAAGATGGCGGCTTCCTTGTCGGCAGAGGAATCATGAGGCATGGCCTGCCAGATTTCCTCGGCCGTGAAGGCCAAAATCGGGGTGAGCATTCGGGTCATAGCGTCGAGCACCCGGTAAATCACCGTCTGGGCCGCCCGGCGGGAGGGGCTGTCGATCTTCTCCACATAAAGCCGGTCCTTGATCACATCCAGGTAGAAGTTGGACAGGTCGATGACGCAGAAATTCTGCACCGCATGGGAAATCCGGTGGAACTCGTAGGAATCGTACGCGTCTCTGACCACGCCGATCAGCTCATCGAGACGCATGAGCGCCCAGCGGTCGATGGGTTCAAGAGCGCTGTCCGCCACCGTGTCCTTATCCGGGTCAAAGTCGCCCAGGTTGCCCAGAATGAACCGGGCAGTGTTGCGGATTTTGCGGTAGGCTTCGGAAAGCTGGCTTAAAATATCCGGCGAAATGCGCACGTCCACCTGATAGTCGGAAGACGCCACCCACAACCGCAGGATATCCGCGCCGTATTTTTCGATGATCTCAGAGGGCAAAATGCCGTTTCCGAGGGATTTGCTCATCTTCTCTCCTTTGCCGTCCACCACCCAGCCGTGGGTAAGCACCGCCTTATAGGGCGCCTTGCCCCGCCAGGCCACCGAGGTCAGCAAAGAGGACTGGAACCAGCCGCGGTACTGGTCCGCGCCTTCCAGGTACAGGTCCGCCGGCCACTGCAGATAGTCTCTTGCATCGCAGACGGCCGCATGGGAAACGCCCGAATCAAACCAGACGTCCATGATGTCTTTTTCTTTTTCAAAGTTCTTGGAGCCGCATTCCGGACAGACAAAGCCTTCGGGCAGGAAATCCGCCGCGTCTCTCACAAACCAGCTGTCCGACCCTTCCATACGGAAGACGGAAGCGATTTTTTCAATGCTCTCCTTGGTGACGATGGGCTTGCCGCAGTCCTTACAATACACAATCGGGATGGGCACGCCCCACTTGCGCTGCCGGGAAATACACCAGTCGGCCCGGTCACGCACCATGGAGGTAATCCGGTCCTGGCCCCAGGCGGGGGTCCAGGTGACATCTTCGATGGCCTTGACCGCCTGCTCCTTAAACTGCTCCACCGAGCAGAACCACTGTTCGGTCGCCCGGAACAGCACCGGCTTTTTGCACCGCCAGCAATGGGGATAATCGTGGTGGATTTTTTCCATCGCAAAAAGAGCGCCTCTTTGCTCCAGCTCCGCGGCGATGGCCTTGTTGGCCTCGTCGGTGGAAAGGCCGGCGAACTGCTCGCCCGCTTCCTTGGTCATGCGGCCCTTGCTGTCCACCGGGACCACAATGGGAAGCTGGGGGTAATTCTTTTTGCACACGTCGTAGTCTTCCACGCCGTGGCCCGGCGCCGTATGTACACAGCCGGTACCCGATTCCAGGGTAACATGATCGCCCAGGATGACCAGGGACTCCCGATCCAAAAACGGATGCTGGGTCACCACATATTCGAGCTCTCTGCCCGGCAGGGTACCCACCACTTCGTATTCTTCTATGCCCGCCGCCTTCATGGCGTTCTTATAAAGCTCCTCGGCCATAATCAGGTATTCATCCCCGGTTTTGATGACCGCATAGGTAAAGTCCGGTCCTAAGCAGATGGCCACGTTTGCCGGAATGGTCCAGGTGGTGGTGGTCCAAATGACCACCGAAGTCTTCGCCGGGTCTACTCCCATGGCGGAGAGCTTGCCTTTGTCGTCCTTGACGGCGAACTTCACATAAATGGAATAGCACGGATCGTTTGCATACTCGATCTCCGCCTCCGCCAACGCCGTCTCGCAGTCCGGGCACCAGTAAACCGGCTTTAAGCCCTTATAGATGTAGCCCTTGAGCGCCATCTCGCCGAACAGCTCGATCTGCTTGGCCTCGTATTCCGGCAGCAGAGTGATATACGGATGGTCCCACTCGCCCAGAACACCCAGACGCTTAAATTGGTTGCGCTGGTCGTCCAAGTACCCCAAAGCAAACTCCCGGCAGATCTTGCGAAGCTCCACCGGCGAAATGGTGGTGGAGTTCTCCACACCCGCCTTTTTGCGCGCCTTGAGCTCGGTGGGCAGGCCGTGAGTGTCCCATCCGGGGACATACGGTGCCTGAAAGCCCGCCATGTTCTTATAGCGCACAATCATGTCCTTGAGTGTCTTATTCATGGCCGTGCCCAGATGAATGTCGCCGTTGGCGTAGGGAGGGCCGTCGTGGAGAACAAAGAGAGGCTTGCCCTCGTTCTTCTTCATCAGCGTTTCATAGCGCCCGCTCTTTTCCCACTCTTCGAGCATCGCAGGCTCCTTCTTCGGAAGACCTGCGCGCATGGAAAAGTCGGTCTTGGGCAAATTTAGGGTCTTGTTGTAGTCCTGAGGCATTACGGTTTTCGCTCCTTTATTGGATGGCAGGGAAATCTTCCTTTCTCCTGCGCAAACAGATTCTACTCTCCTTAATAGGATTCGTTTTTCATCCCGTCGGGATCGTGGAGATCGGCCTCGCAACCCGATTTTTCCTCAGGCGCCTGCG
Source organism: Clostridiales bacterium (assembly GCA_018364155.1). Taxonomy (GTDB): domain Bacteria; phylum Bacillota; class Clostridia; order Oscillospirales; family Acutalibacteraceae; genus Solibaculum_A. Next base: position 120,189 of record JAGZMM010000005.1, on the reverse strand, counting down.
CCTGGGTATCCGGTTCCGCTTCCCCGGCCTCTTCCTTGGGTGCTTCCTCGTCGGGCAGAGAGGAAATCAGCTCAATATGCTCCCGGTAAATGGAGATGAGCCGCGCCTTAAAGCCGCTGACCTCCTGGCGGAGGTTCGCCAGCTGCTCTTTTTCCCGTTCAATCTGGCGATTGGTATCGCCAATGATGGCATCCGCCTGCACGGTGGCTTCCTTCATAATTTCCTGCACCTGAGCCTGAGCGTCTCCCTTGATTTTCTCCGCCTCAGCATTGGCCTGGTCCAGCACTTCCTTAGCGGTCTTCTTGGCGGAAACCATGATTTCGCGTATTTCATCGCTCTCGCTGCGGTACTCCTCAATCTTAGCCGCCAGCACCTGCAGCTTCTGAATCAGCTCCTGGTTGTCCTTAAACAGCTTCTCGCAGGTTTCCAAAACCTCTTCCCGGAACACGTCCACATCGTCCGACTTGTAACCGCCGAAGGTCGACCGCCCAATGGCGTAATCCCGAATCTGTGCAATGGTAAGCATGGTATCTTCCTCCCTTGCCTTCTGATCAAAATCCGGCATAGCGCCGGAAAAACCTCTTATAAATACTGCTCCGCCTTCAAACGAAGCCGGCCCTTTTTGGTAGGTGGCCCCACCTGGGTGACTCGAAACCGGCCGCTTCCCCGAACCGAAAGGGTATCCCCTTCCTTCACCGTCCCACTGACCGCAGTAACCGGCAGATGATTGACCGCAACGAGCCCCGCCGCAATCCTCCGGGCGGCTTCCTCCCGGGAAACCCGGCACACGGACGCCACCACTGCATCGAGCCGCGGAGAAGCGACCGTATCGGTGAGCTCCTTGGTTCCCTTTCCTTGCGGGAGCCCGTCGGGCAAACCCTCGATGAGCTGCACGCCCACGCCCCCGACCTTTTCCATCTGGTTCAAAACAAAGGGGACGATCTCTTTGAGCAAAAACAAAACAGCCAGCCCTTCGCCTACCAGTATGTCCCCCACGCAGTCCCGCCGGATACCCTGGGCCATCAGCGTGCCTAGGAAATCCCGGTGGGTCAGGGTATCCCTCGGGCGGTAACGCACCGTTATGGGGACAACGGGAAAGAAATCTTCCTCTGGGTAAATTTCCCATGGAAAGATGCCAAGAACCACCCGCAAGGCGCCCTCATAGCCGCCGAACAGGTGGGCCTGTACCTCATGCTCCCGGCGCATCGCCGCCGACGCGACCGCCGCCTGCCTTTCGTCCAGAAAGCCGACGAAGCACGGCTTTGTCCGTTTGGCACAAAGCCGCGCCGCGTCGGTTATACGGGCCAAAAGCAATTCATCTGTGTTGTTCTCTGTTCGCCGCAAACGAAACCTCCAAAAGGCTGTCAGCCTTTAGAAATAGACGCCGTTGCTCTCCAGCTCGTCGAGCAGGTCGCCCATGATTCCCACATTATAGGGCGTGATGATAAACGTATTGGTGGACACCCGTTTGATCTGGCCGTTGTTGGCGTAGGCCACGCCGCTCAAAAAGTCGATCAGGCGGCGGGCGACCTCCTTATTGGTGGCTTCCAGGTTGAGCACCACCGTGCGCTTGGAATTGAGATGGTCGGCAATGGAGGAAGCATCGTCAAACCGCTCGGGCTTAACCAGCACCACCTGAAGCTGGGCAGTGGCATGGATGTTGACCACCTTGTTGCCGCGCTTTGCTTCGGTTACCGTTTCCCGGTGGGGTTCCTCGGGCTTGGTGACGAACTCGTCCAGGTCCTCCGGGGTATCCTCATAATCGTCGTCGTACTCCTCGTCCGGCGCGCCCATAATATTGCGAAACTTGTCCATGAATCCCATGCTGTCTGCCTCCTGTCGTTTCCTTTGTTCTATCGTTATTTTGAATACGTTCGATGTCCAAAAAGAGCCGTTCCCGGCCGGATGTAGTTAGCGCCCTCCAGGATCGCTTCCTCATAATCCGCCGACATGCCCATGGACAAAAAGTCCATGGAAATATTATCGGATGTTTTGCTCTTTCTGTCAAGGAACAGTTGGGTCATCTGCGAAAAATATTGGCGTACTTCCTTGGCGGTTTCACAAATCGGCGGAATCGCCATCAGGCCGCGCACCCGCACCGCCTGCATTTCGCCGATTTTTCCCAATAGCTCATCCAACGCCTCTGGCATAACGCCGCCTTTGTTTTCCTCCCGCCCGATGTTTACCTCCACCAAGCAGTCGGTCACCACGTCCTTTTGCACGCTTACCCGGTTGATTTCCTGGGCCAGGTGAGCGCTGTCCACCGACTGGATCATCTCCACCAGGCCGATGACCTTGCGTACCTTGTTGGTTTGCAGAGTGCCGATGATCTGGGCTTTGCAGTTGGACAGATCCAACTGCTCGTACTTTTCCAAAAATTCCTGCACCCGGTTTTCCCCGATATGGGTCATGCCGCAGTGGATAGCGTGGTTGATGATCTCCACCGGCACCGTCTTGGTCACGGCAAGAATGGTAATATCCTCCGGTGCGCGGCCCGACTTGACCGCCGCCTCGCCCACCTTTTCTTTTAGTACCCGGATGTTTTCCTCCACCCGGCGAAAGACTACTTCCCGTTCATCGTTGGACAACCTTTCCATCGGCTAGCTCCTTTCCCGAAACAATGATCTCATCGTAAAGCTCCAGCGTTCCGGCGCCCCCGTCGGAACGTACGATCATATAGGTATCCGCCGTATAAACCGGCTCGATGGTAACAAAATGAGCGGTGATGCCCTCCAGGATATAGACCCCCATCTTCCCGTCCACAAAGTGCACGGCATTGGTGTCCACCCGCAGGCCGGAAATGGTTTGAAAGCGCAGCGTAACTGGCTGCTTTCGGAAGGTGGACAGGTCTTCGGAAATCGTGTTGGCCCGCAGCACCACCGCCGCCTGGCCGTTTTGCGCGGAGCTGATGGACAGCACCGTGACGGGGATCTCCGTGGTGGTAAGGCTCGGCACCTGCATCACCAAAGTGGTTCCGGCCGTCAAAGTCTGAACCCGTTCCTCGGGCAGAAGGCAGAGATAGTACCAGTCGGAATCCTCTGCCACCTTTCCGATGGCATTTCCACTCCCGGCAGAACGCTGCGTGGCAATCAGGTTTCCGATCTCTTCTGTCGTCATAGAGGTAAGGGTGGACAGATCGGTCAGGTTTTCATAGCCGTCCACTTCTGAAAAGAAAAAGCCCGCCTGGGTCGTGGTGATCGTCTGGGCCTCTCCGGAAAACTTGGAAGAAAGCGAGTCGAGCTGCGCCGTCAGGTTGGAAATGCGCTCATTGAAATTTTCCACCTTTCCGGTAATCAGCTGGCGGCGGTTTAACAGGTTCAGAAGCTGTTCCTTGGATTCCTCTAGGGCGGAATACTGCCCGCTGTCTGCTTGACCGATGACGGAAAGCAACCGTTCCTTAATCTGCTTATCAATGTTCTCCACCGTGATGACGCCTTTGCCGGTGGAATTCTGAATGTCCTTGAGCTCCTCAATTTCCCGCTCAAGCCGTTCGGCAGTGGACCGGGCATGGGCCTCCTGGGCGCTGTTATAGACATAGGCCACCGTCCCGTCCACCGGGACGTGTCCCCCGTCCTCCACTGCGTAGGAAATTTCCCCGGAACCCGTGAAGGAAAGCACCGTTTCTTCTCTTAAAGCAAGGCCTTCCACCGTAATGGTGTCCTCCATCTCCATGGAGAGGGCAGTCTCCACCCCGACCTTCGAGCTGTTGGCGCTGTAAATCTGAAAGACGATGTACACGCACAAAAGCAGGGCGGCAAGGCCCAGCAAAATCTTCGGTATCACCTTTCCCATTCTGCGAAAGCCCGCCTCCTTTCCCCTTCGTTTGGGGCTGTCCCGTTTTGTTATACTTGTCGTTTATTATAGCATAGCAGGCCCTGCATTTCCACCCATTTTACCGCCTCATCGGCAATTGCCTGAAAATTCCTCTCATCATCCAAATACAGCCAGTGTACCCATTGCTCCCGCTTAAACCAAGTCATCTGCCGCTTGGCATACCGCCTGGTTTCCATCTTCAGCTTGTCCACTGCCTGAGCGAGCGAACATTCCCCTTCAAAATAGGGAAACAGCTCCTTATAGCCGATGGCCTGCAGCGCCGTTTTGCCGCCGTTTTGGTATACCCCTTGGGCTTCTTCGCACAGTCCGTTTTCCAACATCTCGTCCACCCGGCGGTCGATTCGTTCGTAGAGCACAGCCCGATCCCGGAAAGCCAGGCCCACTACCGCCGGATAATAGGGAGACGGCTTTGCTCTGGCCTCCTGCTGTTGACGGGACATGGGGACTCCCGTCAACCGGTATACCTCGATGGCCCGGATAATTCTACCCAGGTTGTTGGGATGCAAAGCAGCCGCAGAAGATGGGTCAAAGCGGCGCAGTTCCTCCAGAAGCCCTTCTCCGCCCTCTTTTTCGGCCCGCTTTTGCAGCTCTTCGCGAAGGGCTGGGTCGCTTTGCAGCGGAGCGAACTGGATATGGTTGAGGAGAGAGGAGACATAAAGCCCGGTGCCTCCTACCAGAATGGGCAGCTTTCCCCGCCCGGTAATCTCTGCGACCTTCTCCCGGGCCAGGTCACACCAGGCCGCCACCGAGAATGCCTCGCCGGGGTCAAGAAAGTCCAGCAGATGATGGGGAACTCCCTCCATCTCTTCTTTTGTGGGCTTGGCCGTCCCCACTGTCATTCCCTTATAAACCTGCATGGAATCGGCCGAGATCACTTCTCCGCCCAGCCGCTTGGCCAAAGCGACTCCCAGCCGGGTTTTGCCGGATGCGGTGGGGCCTACCACCCCTGCCACCAGGATTTTTCCCTTCATCGGCTGGTCCCTCCCTGTGTTTTATCCGGACCCGGCTTGCCCCAGTGCTGTGCTATCAGCTGGATGACACAGAACAATAGGGCAAACAGGAAAATTGTGGCCTCCTTTACGGCAATGCCGCCGATAAACAAGTCCAGCACTTCCAGAAGCAGCATGCTGGTCAGCACGTCCAGAACACCGAACCACAGGCATTTAACCAGAAAAGTACGAATCAGACCCATTCGCCAGAGTGTGCGTACCAATGCCTGAATGAACACGGAAATAGGCAGGCCGAGGAGCACAAAGCAGCCGAAATACAAAAGCACGGAGGGAAAGCTGGTATAGGTATAGCCCAGCAAATGAAAAACACCGATTCCTAGAACGGTCACCACCGCGATCAGCACCACCAGCAGCAAGAAGATCAGCAGTACCGTCGGCAGCCACCTCTTTGCCTGTTTCATCCCGTTTTCGACCCCCTTCGCACTTTTTCCTTTTCGTCATTCAAAACTCTGTGTCGTCTCAAGAAATCCTTTCTTTTCGCAAGATTCGAGATGGTTCTTTCGTATTTTTTCGAGATCCCCGCCCTCTAGCGGGGGAGCTTCACTGGCCGCTCTTTCCACTCCGGCCTCTTCCGTAGACGGCTCTGCGGGATCCGTTTTCTGCTAATCAAAAAGAAACAGGGAAAACAACGATGGTTTTCCCTGTTTCTTATTATAAAGCCGACGAGCTTTTCTGTCAATCCGTCTTCCCGTGACGATTACCGTAGGAGGGCCGCTTTCAACGCATCCACCCGATCGGTATGTTCCCAGCGCACGTCCAGGTCCTCCCGGCCCATATGGCCGAAGGCGGCCAGCTTGCGGTAGATGGGACGGCGCAGGTCCAAATCCCGGATGATGGCAGCCGGGCGCAAGTCAAATACCTGTTCCACCGCCTGCTCGAGCCGTTCGTCGGACACTACACCCGTGCCAAAGGTATCCACCAGAATGGACACCGGAGAAGCCACACCAATGGCGTAAGCCAGCTGGATTTCGCACTTTTTCGCGAGCCCGGCGGCTACGATGTTCTTGGCTACCCAGCGGGCCGCATATGCAGCCGAACGGTCCACTTTGGTAGGGTCCTTCCCAGAGAAGGCGCCGCCGCCGTGGCGGGCGTATCCGCCATAGGTATCCACAATGATTTTGCGTCCGGTGAGACCCGCGTCTCCGTTAGGTCCACCGGTGACAAAGCGGCCAGTGGGGTTGATGAAATACCGGGTATTCTCATCCAAAAGCTCCTTGGGCAGAACCGGTTCAATCACATTGGCGACAATGTCTTTGCGGATCTGCTCCAGGGTCACATCCGGGTCATGCTGGGCGGAAACCACCACCGTATCCACCCGAACCGGGCGGTCGTCCTCGTATTCGACGGTGACCTGGGTCTTGCCGTCGGGGCGCAGGTAAGTGAGGGTCCCGTCACGGCGCACATCGGAAAGCCGTTTGGCAAGCCGGTGGGCCAGAGAAATAGGAAGGGGCATCAGCTCCTTGGTTTCGTCGCAGGCATAGCCGAACATCATACCCTGGTCCCCTGCGCCGATGCGGTCGTCATCCCCGGTCTGTCCCTCCTCGCGCACTTCGATGGCGGCATTTACCCCCTGGGCGATATCGCCCGACTGTTCGTCGATAGCAGTGAGCACCGCGCAGGTATTGCCGTCAAAACCACAATCACTGCTTTGGTATCCGGTTTCATTGACCACCTCACGCACCAGCTTCGGGATATCCACGTAACAGTTGGTGGAGATTTCCCCGTACACCAACACCATTCCGGTTACCGCCGACGTTTCGCATGCCACGCGCGCCATAGGGTCCTGCGCGAGCATGGCGTCCAAGATGGCGTCCGAAATCTGGTCGCAAAGCTTATCTGGATGCCCCTCGGTCACCGATTCGGACGTAAATAATTTTCTGCTCATTGCTGTACCTCCCACATGTGTTTCCTTGGTAAACCGCATTTAGTCTACCGCATTCGCCTTCCAGCTTTCTTACGAAAAACCGTCGTTTTTCTGACAACAAAAAAAGCGTCCGCCATAAACCAGCGGACGCATTTCCTCATCTTTCGGTTTATAACCGCAGGATTTGGCACCTTCCCGCTTTCATACGGAGGTTGCCGGGCTTCACCGGGCCTGTTCCCTCAGCCGCTCTTGATAAGTTGTGTTCAATTGTTTCGACAGTATAGCACAGTTTTTCTCCCCTGTCAATGCCCTCGGGAAAAGAGCCTATTGCACGTTTGCCGTGCGCAGCCGGCGGATGTACCCGGCCAGAGGCAGAGTGATGACAAAGGCGATGGCCGAATTTACAAGAGACTTAATCAGATTAAAGGGAATGATAAAGGGAAGCAGCGCATCCCGGACCACCTCATACGGGTTCCCATAGAAATGCACGGTGAAAATCAAGTTGAGCGGCACCATCAGCGCCGTCATGCCTAAAGAACCGAGAAGCAGGCCCACGGCTAGCCAGCCAGTCTTGGGTTTCAACTTATAAAACAAACCTGCCACCAACACCAACGCCCCGGATGCACACACATGCATCACCAAACCTACCCAGCCGTCGGGGCTCAATAAGAACGCTTGAATGATGCTGACCACCAGCAGGATGCACAGGCCCGCTACCGGCCCATAAATAATCGTGCCGATAAGCACCGGGACATCCGCCATGTCGTACACCAGGTACGGCGCGCCGGGAAACAGCGGGAAACGGATGAGCAGGACCAGCACCACCGACAAAGCGCAGAGCATGGCCATCACGGAAATCTTGGTCACATTGGATTTGGTTGTCGTTTGCATTTGTTACCACTCCTTACGTTAGAAGGAGCCGTCTTGCCTGAGATTGATTGGAAAGCAAAAACCCCGCGGAAATGTTCCGCGGGGCGCAAAGACGCTTTACTGCCAAGAAAGCGCCGCTTCTTCCATCCGGACTATACCGTCGGCCCCGGAATCCAACCGGAGTCAACCGCGCCGTAAACGGCGCCGCTCGCGGGCTTGTCGGCAACCTTGCCGCATTACCGCCGGTGGGGAATCACACCCCGCCCCGAAGACAGCTTCTTTTGTTGTCTATTATGATAGCACCCGTGCACACGCCTGTCAAGAACCTGGCTCGTCCTTTTTCGACCGAGTTCTTTCGAAGTGCCACTTTTCTGTGCTTTCCAGTCAGGCCCAATTCCGAATCGCACTGTTCTGGACTCCTAAGGATTATCTTTCCATGGATTTCCTCACTTCTGCGTCCGCAATGCCATGCATCTGAATGAAACGTACTTGACCGATTGGGTTGCTGCCGTCTTGTTCGCCTGCCGGCGGCTCTTCGCATGCACGGCCTGACGCTGCCAGGCGTCTATCTACAAACCAAATCGGCAGGCTTTTCTTCCAGCATAGAAAAAGGAGCTGTCTCCAATGAGACAGCTCCTCCCAAAACGAAACTTATTCGTTGATGGCGGTAACAACGCCGGAACCAACGGTACGGCCGCCTTCACGGATAGCGAAGCGCAGACCTTCCTCGATGGCGATGGGGGTGATCAGTTCCACGTCCATATCCACGTTGTCGCCAGGCATGCACATCTCAACGCCCTCGGGCAGGGAGATGACACCGGTCACGTCAGTGGTACGGAAATAGAACTGGGGACGATAGTTGTTGAAGAAGGGGGTATGACGGCCGCCTTCATCCTTAGTCAGGACGTAAACCTGGCCCTTGAACTTGGTATGCGGATGGATGGAACCGGGCTTCGCCAGAACCTGACCGCGCTCGATTTCATTTCTCTGGATACCGCGCAGCAGAGCACCAATGTTGTCGCCAGCCTCGGCATAGTCGAGGAGCTTGCGGAACATTTCGATACCGGTAACAACCGTCTTGCGGCTCTCGTCAGCCAGACCGACGATTTCGACTTCTTCCTGGAGCTTGAGCTGACCTCTCTCCACTCTGCCGGTGGCAACGGTGCCGCGGCCAGTGATGGTGAAGACGTCCTCAACCGGCATCAGGAAGGGCAGGTCGGCCTTGCGCTCCGGAGTCGGAATGTACTCGTCGACCGCATCCATCAGCTCATGAATGCACTTGTATTCGGGAGCGTTGGGATCCTTGGAGGTAGACTCCAGAGCCACCAGAGCAGAACCCTTGATGATCGGGGTGTCGTCGCCCGGGAACTCGTATTCGTTGAGGATGTCGCGAATTTCCATCTCGACAAGCTCGAGGAGCTCAGGATCGTCAACCTGATCGACCTTGTTCATGAACACAACGATGTAGGGAACGCCCACCTGACGGGAAAGCAGGATGTGCTCACGGGTCTGAGGCATCGGGCCGTCCGCAGCGGACACGACCAGGATCGCGCCGTCCATCTGAGCAGCACCGGTGATCATGTTCTTAACATAGTCAGCATGGCCGGGGCAGTCAACGTGCGCATAGTGACGCTTGTCGGTCTGGTACTCAACGTGAGCGGTGTTGATGGTGATACCACGCTCTCTCTCTTCCGGCGCCTTATCGATGTTGGCGTAATCGACGAAATCCGCATCGCCCTCGAGGTTGAGAACCTTGGTGATCGCCGCAGTAAGAGTGGTCTTACCATGGTCAACGTGGCCGATGGTACCGATGTTTACATGGGGCTTGCTTCTTTCGAACTTTGCCTTTGCCATTGGAATATCCTCCTTTTATATACGCTTTCTTTTCTCCATTCAATTGGTCCGGGATAATAACCCCATTCTACCAATGAATGCATCAAAATTCAAGCATTTTTTATAATTCTGCCAAAAATGGTGGGAAAGAGACCTTAGTCTTCCTTCTTCACGCGGCTGGCAATGATTTTGTCCGCCACAGACTTCGGAATTTCGCTGTAGTGGCTGGGCTCCATGGAATACTGGCCGCGCCCCTGGGTCTTCGAACGCATATCGGTCGCGTAGCCGAACATTTCGGACAGCGGAACGAACGCGTTGATCTGCTGGCCGCCGGGGATGGATTCCATGCCCTGCATCTGGCCGCGGCGGGAGTTGATGTCGCCAATGACGTCGCCCATGTATTCCTCCGGAACAATGACAACCACCTTCATCACCGGTTCCAAGAGAACCGGATCCGCCTTGCGCATGGCTTCCTTGAAGGCCATGGAACCGGCGATCTTAAACGCCATTTCCGAGGAGTCCACTTCGTGATAGGAACCATCGTACAGCGTTACCTTCACGTCGACCACCGGATAGCCGGCGAGCACACCGGAAAGCATGGCGCCCTGAATACCCTGGTCAACCGCCGGGATGTATTCCTTCGGGATCGCGCCGCCCACGATGGCGTTGATGAACTCATAGCCCTTGCCGGACTCGTTGGGTTCGATCTTGATCTTAACATGACCGTACTGGCCCTTACCGCCGGACTGACGGGCGTACTTATGGTCCACATCCGCCATCTTGCGGATGGTTTCCTTGTACGCAACCTGGGGCTTGCCCACGTTTGCTTCCACCTTGAACTCACGCAGCAGGCGGTCGACAATGATCTCCAGATGAAGCTCGCCCATACCCGCAATGATGGTCTGGCCGGTTTCTTCGTCCGTGTAAGCTCTAAAGGTGGGGTCTTCTTCCGCAAGCTTAGCGAGAGCGATGCCCATCTTCTCCTGGCCAGCCTTGGTCTTCGGCTCGATGGCCACGCGAATAACCGGATCCGGGAATTCCATGGATTCGAGAATGATCGGATGATCCTCGTCGCACAGAGTGTCACCGGTGGTGGTGTTCTTTAAGCCCACCGCCGCGGCGATGTCGCCCGCGTAAACGGTCTCAATGTCCTGCCGATGGTTGGAATGCATCTGCAGAATACGGCCCATACGCTCGTGATTGCCCTTGGTGGAGTTATACACACCAGAGCCTGCATTGATGGTACCAGAGTAAACGCGGAAGAAGCACAGCTTACCCACATAAGGGTCAGTTGCAATCTTAAAGGCCAGCGCAGAGAAGGGCTCCGTATCCGACGAATGCCGCACATCCTCTTCCTCGGTATCGGGGTTGACACCTTTGATAGCCGGGACATCAATAGGAGAGGGCATATAGTCGATGATGGCGTCCAAAAGCTTCTGCACGCCCTTGTTGCGGTAAGAGGTACCACAGGTGACCGGCACCATGGTATTGGCAATGGTGGACTTGCGGATGCAGGCCTTGATCTCGTCGATGGTGAGCTCCTCGCCGCCCAGATACTTCTCCAGCAGCGCGTCGTCCTGCTCGGCCACATGATCGATCAGCTCGGCGTGATACTTGTCCGCCAGCTCCTTCATGTCATCCGGAATGTCCTTCACTTCAATGTTGGTGCCCAGATCATTGGTATAATAGTACGCCTTCATTTCGATCAGGTCGATCAGGCCCTGGAAGGAATCCTCCGAGCCGATCGGAATCTGAATCGGAAGGGCATTACACTTCAGCCGGTCCTTCATCATCTGCACCACTCGATAGAAGTCGGCGCCCATGATGTCCATTTTGTTGACGTACGCCATGCGCGGAACCATGTACTTGTCCGCCTGGCGCCAAACGGTTTCCGACTGGGGTTCGACGCCGCCCTTGGCGCAGAACACGGTGACCGAGCCGTCGAGTACGCGCAGAGAGCGCTCTACTTCAACGGTAAAGTCCACGTGGCCGGGGGTATCGATAATATTGACTCTATGGTTTTTCCAGAAGCAAGTAGTTGCAGCGGAGGTAATGGTAATGCCTCTCTCCTGCTCCTGCTCCATCCAGTCCATCGTCGCCGCGCCTTCGTGCGTTTCACCTATTTTATGGGTTTTACCCGTATAAAAGAGTATGCGCTCGGTTGTGGTCGTTTTACCGGCATCGATGTGAGCCATTATGCCAATATTGCGCGTCATTTCAAGAGATACCTGTCTTGGCATATTGTCCTCCTTTTTCTTGTCGGTTCAGCCCATACTCTAAACAGTTAAGCAGATCACGAGGCTGAACTGGGCTTACCAAAGCCAATGAAACATACAAACTTGCGCCGATTACCATCTGTAATGGGCAAAAGCACGGTTGGCTTCCGCCATCTTGTGGGTATCGTCGCGCTTTTTCGCTGCGCCGCCGTTGCCATTGAGCGCGTCTAAGATTTCACCGGCCAGACGCTCGCGCATGGTGCGCTCAGAGCGGGCGCGGGAATAGGTGGTCAGCCAGCGCAGACCTAAGGTCTGACGGCGATCGGGGCGAACCTCGATCGGCACCTGGTAGGTGGCGCCGCCCACGCGGCGGGCCTTGACCTCCAGAAGCGGCATAATGTTCTCGAGCGATGCCTCAAACACTTCCAGCGGGTCTTTGCCCGTCTTCTCCTGGATGATCTCGAATGCGTCGTAGACGATCTTCTGGGCGACACCCTTCTTACCGTCGTACATGATGTTGTTGATCAAACGGGTGACGATTTTGGAATTGTAAAGCGGATCAGGCAAAACATCACGTTTTGCAATGGAACCTCTTCTCGGCACTTCGCTTCCCTCCTTCACATAAAATGAATTCATTGGTACTCGAAAGCGACAAACTTCCGCGGGCTCAAGCAAAAGGCGTCCATACATCTATATAAAAACGTATAAAAACGGCTTTCGCATTGGCAAATTAAGCTGTCAATGTAGCTTTTCACACGGGTATTCGTCTGATTACTTCTTGGCGGCTCCCGCCTTGGGACGCTTCGCGCCGTACTTGGAACGGGCCTGCATTCTCTTGGCAACGCCCTGCGCATCCAGCGTACCGCGGATGACGTGGTAACGTACACCAGGAAGGTCCTTGACACGGCCGCCGCGCAGCAGAACCACGCTGTGCTCCTGCAGGTTGTGGCCCACGCCCGGAATGTAGCCCCACACTTCGATGGAGTTACTCAGACGCACTCTCGCTACCTTACGCAGCGCAGAGTTCGGCTTCTTCGGGGTCATGGTCTTGACCGTGGTGCAAACGCCTCGTTTTTGCGGAGAAGATTGATCGGTCTGCGCCTGCTTCTTGGAGTTGTATCCCTTCTGCAATGCCGGAGACTTGCTCTTTTTCTCCACCGTTTCCCTGCCCTTACGGACTAACTGATTGAATGTCGGCAATGTGACACCCCCTTAAATAATACTGTATATGATGCGTTTGTAAAAACGCCGCATACCAAAAGAAAAAATATGGTCATACATTTCAAAAGGAATTTTCTTTCAACCATTCCAAAACCTGCGGACACCGCAAAAGCGGCGATTTTCCTAAGAAAACACGGGAAAATTGCCGATTTTTTTACGAATTTGCAGGTTCGCCGGGCGCAGGTTCCCCCACGCCCGACGATTTGCTATTATATCACACCGCCGAATCGCTTGTCAATACTTCGTCCGCCTTCTCAATTTCAATGTCGGTGTAGCATTTCATGCCCGTGCCGGCCGGAACCAGCTTGCCGATGATGACGTTTTCCTTCAGGCCCAACAGCGGGTCCACCTTGCCCTTGATGGCGGCGTCGGTGAGCACGCGGGTGGTCTCCTGGAAGGAAGCGGCCGACAGGAAGGATTCGGTAGCCAGGGACGCTTTGGTGATACCCAGAAGCACCGGCTGGCAGGTGGCTTCGGAAAGGCCTTCCTCGCCTGCGGCGATGCGCGCACGGATGGCGGCGTTTTCCGCCAAGTATTCCGACTTCTCCACCATCGCGCCCGGGAACAGGCTCGTAGAGCCCGCATCTTCCACCCGGACCTTGCGCATCATCTGCCGGACGATGACTTCAATGTGCTTGTCGTTGATTTCAACGCCCTGCAGCCGGTAAACACGCTGGACTTCCTGGATGATATATTCGTGTACCGCCTCGGTGCCGGAAATAGCCAGCACGTCGTGAGGATTGACCGAGCCCTCGGTGATCATTTCGCCGGCCTTGATCACGTCGCCCTCCTGCACCCGCAGACGGGAGCCGAAGGGGATCAGGTAGGCCTTTTCGTCCTTGGTTTCGTGATTGGTAACCACCACGTGGCGGTTCTTCTTGATTTCCTGGAACCGGACCACGCCGTCAATTTCGCTGATGATGGCCAGATGCTTGGGCTTGCGGCCTTCGAACAGCTCCTCAACGCGGGGAAGACCCTGCGTGATGTCCTCAGCGTTAGCGATACCGCCGGTATGGAAGGTACGCATGGTCAGCTGAGTACCCGGCTCGCCGATGGACTGGGCCGCGATGATACCCACCGCTTCGCCCACTGTCACCGGTTCGCCGGTGGCCAGGTTGGAGCCGTAGCACTTGACGCAGACCCCGTGGCGGGATTCGCAGGTAAGGAGCGAACGCACCTTGATGCGCTTGACGCCGGCGTTCACAATGATGGCCGCGTCCTTATCGTTCATCATCTTATCCCTGGAAACCAACACCTCGCCGGTCGCCTCGTCCACAAAGTCCTCGGCTAAATACCGGCCCACCAGGCGGGTTCCCAGCGGTTCGATGACGCTTTTGCCATCCATAATATCGAAGACCTCGATGCCCTCGTGGGTACCGCAGTCCTCCTCCCGGATGATCACATCCTGGGACACGTCTACCAGACGGCGGGTCAGGTAACCGGAGTCCGCGGTACGAAGGGCGGTGTCGGCCAGGCCCTTTCTGGCGCCGCGGGAGGCGATGAAGTATTCAAGTACGTTGAGGCCCTCACGGTAGTTGGCGCGGATCGGAACCTCGATGACCTTACCGGAGGTGTTGGCGATCAGGCCGCGCATACCGGCAAGCTGACGAATCTGGCTGATGGAACCACGGGCACCGGAGTCAGCCATCATGGCGATCGGATTATTGACCGTATCCAGATGAGATTCCAGGGCCGCGGTAACCTTATTGGTGGCCGCGTTCCAGATATCGGTGACCATGTGGGAGCGTTCCTCATTGGAGATGAGACCGCGGCGGAACTTCTTGACCACCGCATCGATCTGCGCCTCGGAATCGGCAAGGATCTGCTTCTTCTCCTCCGGGATGGTGGCATCCACCACGGCCACGGTCAAAGCGCCCTTGGTAGAATACTTAAAGCCTTGGGCCTTGACCTTGTCGAGCACGTCGGCGGTAATCGGCGTGCCATGGACCTTGATGCACCGGTCGATGATCTGGCCCAGCTGCTTTTTCTTAACCAGGAAGTTGATCTCCAGCTCCAGCATGGATTCCGGGGTGGAGCGATCCACATAGCCCAGGTCCTGAGGAATGGGATCGTTGAAGATAATGCGGCCCACGGTGGCGTTGATGATGCCGGTATACGGCTTACCATCCACTTCCACGGTGCGGCGCACCTTGATGGGAGCGTGCAGCCCCACCACGCCTTCCTGATAGGCCATAAGGGCCTCGTTAAAATCGCGGAAAATCTTGCCCTCGCCCTTTTCACCGGGTTTTTCCAGGGTCAGGTAGTAAGAACCGAGCACCATGTCCTGGGTCGGGACGGTGACAGGCCGTCCGTCGGAGGGCTTCAAAAGGTTGTTAGCCGCCAGCATCAGCGTTCTTGCCTCAGCCTGGGCCTCGGCGGACAGAGGCACGTGCACGGCCATCTGGTCACCGTCGAAGTCGGCGTTATAAGCGGTACAGGCCAACGGATGCAGCTTTAGAGCGCGGCCTTCCACCAGCACCGGCTCAAAGGCCTGGATGCCCAGACGGTGCAGGGTGGGAGCGCGGTTTAAGAGGACCGGGTGGTCCTTGATGACGGTTTCCAGCGCATCCCACACTTCTCCGCGGGCGCGCTCCACCATCTTGCGGGCGGACTTGATGTTGCCGGCGGCGCCGGTCTCCACCAGCCGCTTCATGACAAAAGGCTTGAACAGCTCGATGGCCATTTCCTTTGGCAAGCCGCACTGGTACATCTTCAGCTCCGGCCCGACCACGATAACCGACCGGCCCGAATAGTCCACGCGCTTGCCCAGCAGGTTCTGGCGGAAGCGGCCCTGCTTGCCCTTAAGCATATCGGACAGAGATTTCAGGGGACGGTTGTTTGGCCCGGTCACCGGACGGCCGCGGCGGCCGTTGTCGATGAGGGCATCCACCGCTTCCTGGAGCATGCGCTTTTCGTTGCGCACAATGATATCCGGCGCGCCCAGCTCCAACAGCCGCTTTAAGCGGTTGTTGCGGTTGATGACACGGCGATAGAGATCGTTTAAGTCGGAAGTGGCGAACCGGCCGCCGTCCAGCTGAACCATAGGACGGATGTCCGGCGGGATGACCGGCACCACGTCGAGAATCATCCATTCCGGACGGTTACCGGACACGCGGAAGGCCTCTACGACCTCCAGGCGCTTTAAGATACGGACCTTCTTCTGGCCCGAGGCGTTTTCCAACTCTTCCTTGAGCTCCTGGGAAAGGGTTTCCAGGTTGATGTCCGAAAGGAGCTTCTTGATGGATTCGGCGCCCATGCCCGCGTCAAAGTCATCCTCATAACGCTCGCGCATGTCCCGGTATTCCTTTTCGGTGAGCAGCTGCATCTTCTCCAGCGGCGTCGTGCCCGGGTCGGTCACGATGTAGGAGGCGAAGTACAGCACCTTCTCCAGAAGGCGGGGGGAAATATCCAAAAGCAAACCCATCCGCGACGGGATGCCTTTAAAATACCAGATGTGGGAAACCGGAGCGGCCAGCTCAATGTGGCCCATACGTTCTCTTCTGACCTTCGCGCGGGTGACCTCGACGCCGCATCGGTCGCAGATCTTGCCCTTGAAGCGGATGCGCTTATACTTGCCGCAGTGGCACTCCCAGTCCTTGGTCGGGCCAAAAATGCGTTCGCAGAACAGGCCGTCGCGCTCGGGTTTCAGGGTACGATAATTGATGGTTTCCGGCTTCTTGACCTCTCCATGGGACCATTCCCGAATCTGCTCCGGAGAAGCCAGGCCGATTTTAATCGATTCAAACACGTTAAATTCCATGATACGACCCCTTTCCCGCTATATTTCTTCGCTCTCGTCGTCCGCCGCGTCGCCCATTCCGTCGTCAAAGGATGCTTCCTCTTCGTCGATCAGGCTATCCTCTTCCTCGGCGTCGTCGGCGAGCACATCTTCCGCGTCCTCGATGCTGTAGCCGGCAAGGTCGCCCTCGTCGCGCACATCGGTGAAGGCTTCGTCGTCCACGGCGCTGATATGCACGTCGTCTTCGTCGTCGTCAAAAGTCTGCTTGAGATCGATTTCCTCGTTGTCCTTATCGAGAACCTTCACGTCCAGACCCAGCGACTGCAGCTCCTTAATGAGCACCTTGAAGGATTCCGGCACGCCCGGCTGAGGCACGTTCTGGCCCTTGACGATGGCCTCGTAAGTCTTTACGCGGCCCACCACGTCGTCCGACTTGACCGTAAGGATTTCCTGTAAGGTATAAGCGGCGCCGTAGGCTTCCAGCGCCCACACTTCCATTTCGCCGAAGCGCTGGCCGCCGAACTGGGCCTTGCCGCCCAGCGGCTGCTGAGTAACCAAGGAGTAGGGACCGGTGGAACGGGCGTGGATCTTATCGTCAACCAGGTGATGGAGCTTTAAGAAGTACATGTAGCCCACCGTGACCGGGTTATCGAACCACTCGCCGGTGCGGCCGTCGCGCAGCGGCGTCTTGCCGTCTTCCCGCAGGCCTGCCATTTTCAGGCACTCCCGGATGTCCTCTTCATGCGCGCCGTCGAAAACCGGCGTCATGATTTTCCATCCCAGCGCCATGGCCGCGTAGCCCAGGTGCACTTCCAGCACCTGCCCGATGTTCATGCGGGACGGAACGCCCAGGGGATTGAGCACAATGTCCAAAGGACGGCCATCCGGCAGGAAGGGCATATCCTCCATGGGCAGGATACGGGAAACAACGCCCTTGTTACCATGGCGGCCCGCCATCTTGTCACCCACCGAGATCTTTCTCTTCTGGGCAATGTAGCACTTGACCACCATGTTCACGCCCGGGCTCATTTCGTCGTCGTTTTCCCTGGTGAACACCTTCACGTCCACCACGATGCCGTATTCGCCGTGGGGGACCCGCAAAGAGGTATCCCGCACTTCTCTGGCCTTCTCGCCGAAGATGGCGCGCAAAAGCCGCTCTTCCGCGGTCAGCTCGGTTTCGCCCTTGGGCGTCACTTTGCCGACCAAAATGTCGCCTGCGCGTACCTCCGCGCCGACGTGGATAATGCCCCGTTCATCCAGGTCTTTGAGGGCGTCCTCGCCCACATTGGGAATGTCACGGGTGATTTCCTCGGCGCCGAGCTTTGTGTCTCTGGCCTCGATTTCGTACTTTTCAATATGGATGGAGGTATACACATCGTCGCGGACGATTTTCTCGTTGATGAGAACCGCGTCCTCATAGTTGTATCCCTCCCAGGTCATAAACCCGATCAAGGCGTTCTTGCCAAGGCTGATTTCTCCGTTGTCGGTGGCAGGGCCGTCGGCAATGACCTCGTGCTCAATGACGTGCTGGCCCTTGCTCACCACCGGACGCTGGTTGATGCAGGTGCCCTGGTTGGAACGCAGGAACTTGATGATGTGGTATTCGTCCAGCTCTCCGTCCGCGTCGGCACGGATGACCACTTTATCCGCGCTGACCGATTCCACCACGCCCGGGCGCTTGGCGAGAACCACCACGCCCGAGTCTACCGCCGCCTTGTATTCCATACCCGTGCCCACAACCGGGGACTGGGGCTTTAAAAGCGGCACCGCCTGGCGCTGCATGTTTGAACCCATCAGCGCGCGGTTGGCGTCGTCGTTTTCCAGGAAGGGGATCATGGCCGTCGCCACCGAAACCACCATCCGGGGAGACACGTCCATAAAGTCCACCTTGCTCGCTTCGATTTCCAGGAATTCGTCTCGGTAGCGGGTGTTGACCTTTGCATTCTTAAAGTGACCCTCTTCATCGAGAGGCTCGTTGGCCTGAGCGACGATGTAATCGTCCTCCATGTCGGCGGTCATGTAAATCACTTCGTCGAGCACCTTGCCGGTTTCCTTATCCACCCGGCGGAAGGGCGCTTCCACAAAGCCATATTCGTTGATCTTCGCATAGGTGGCCAGATAGGAAATCAGGCCGATGTTGGGTCCTTCCGGGGTCTCAATCGGGCACATGCGGCCGTAATGGCTGTAGTGTACGTCGCGCACTTCGAAGCCCGCCCGGTCACGGGACAGGCCGCCGGGGCCCAGAGCGGACAGACGGCGCTTGTGGGTCAGCTCCGCGAGGGGATTGGTCTGGTCCATAAACTGGGACAAGGGCGAGGAACCGAAGAACTCCTTGATCGCTGCCACCACCGGACGGATGTTGATGAGGCTTTGGGGGGTGATGGATTCCATCTCCTGGGCCTGCAGCGTCATCTTTTCACGCACTACCCGCTCCATCCGGGAGAAACCGATGCGGAACTGATTCTGCAGCAACTCGCCTACCGAGCGGATGCGGCGGTTGCCCAGATGGTCGATGTCGTCGGTAACGCCCACATCCAAAGCAAGGCCGCTCATATAGTTAATGGAAGAAAGAATGTCGTCTAAGATGATGTGCTTCGGGATCAGCTCGTCGGTGCGGGTCTTGACGGCCTCGCGGATGGCCTCTTCCTCGCCGGCGGCGTTCTCCATAATTTCCTGGAGCACCGAGAAGCGCACCTTTTCGTGAATGCCCAGCTCTTCTAAATCAAAGGGCAGAAAATCCCGCAGGTCTACCATGCCGTTGGAAATGACTTTAAACTCCCGGCCGTCCAGGTCAAGCCAAGCGCAGGAAACACCGCTTCTCTCGATCTCCTGTGCCTTTTCGCGGGTGACAGTCTCCCCCGCCTCAGCCATGATTTCGCCGGTCACCGGGTTTGCAACCGGGCGGCTTAACACCTTGCCGGTCAGCCGGCCGCCGATGGCCAGCTTCTTATTGTACTTATAGCGCCCGACCTTCGACAGGTCATAGCGGCGCGCGTCGAAGAACAGGCCGTCGATGTGAGCCTGAGAGCTTTCCACCGTGGGCGGCTCGCCCGGGCGCAGCTTCTTATAGACCTCCATCAGACCCTCTTCCCGGGTTTTGGTGGTGTCCTTTGCAAGGGTGGCGATGATGCGCTCATCCTCCCCGAAAAAGTCGAGGATCTCCGCGTCGGTTCCAAGGCCCAGCGCCCGGATGAAGGTGGTCACCGGCAGCTTGCGGTTTTTATCGATGCGGACATAGAAAATGTCGTTGGAATCGGTCTCGTATTCGAGCCAGGCACCCCGGTTGGGGATGACGGTGGCGTTAAAGAGCTTTTTGCCCGTCTTGTCGTAGCTCATGCCATAATAAACGCCCGGCGAACGCACCAGCTGGGACACAATGACCCGCTCGGCGCCGTTGATAATAAAGGTGCCGCTCTCGGTCATCAGTGGGAAATCGCCCATATACACTTCGGACTCTTTGATTTCCCCGGTCTCCTTATTAATCAGGCGGGCACGCACCCGAAGGGGGGCGGCGTAGGTCACGTCCCGCTCCTTGCACTGCTCGACCGTGTACTTTGCCTTGTCGTCCAGCTTATAATCGATAAAATTGAGAACCAGATTGCCGGTGTAGTCGGTGATGGCGGACACGTCCCGGAACACCTCTTTGAGGCCCTCTTCCAGGAACCAATTGTACGAGTTCTTCTGCACCTCAATCAGGTTAGGCATGTCCAAAACCTCATTGATGCGCGAGAAGCTCATGCGGGTATTGTTGCCTAGTTTCACCTGTTTGACATTCACCATAGGCTTACACCACTCCATTTCCTAAAGATCGTGACATCGAATGCGTTTGTTTCCTATTTCCACTCCGAAACACACGGCAACGGAGTCAAAAATCATTCTTATGTTCCTTGCCTTTTTGGTTCTTTTGTGCTATCCTCTGTCTAAAAGATAGGTATACTATTCCATCATAAAGCATTGTGAGATTATACGACAGATGGGCGAAAAAGTCAAACTTTTTCGCCTTTTTTGCTGATTTTCTCTAGGTTGCACAACCAAATGCGTTTGTGCAGCCTTTTTTTGTGCAAAAATTGTGCAAAACTCTCTTTCGCGTCTCTACAAAGATCCTTTTCATGGTGCCCATGGAAGATTCCATGGGCACCGTTTTTCCCGCCTTCTTTTGCTTCTTGTGAACACCTGTCACTACTCCAGCGCAGCTCGCCCCATCAATGGTAACAAACTTGATACTTTCTGCCAATTTGGTTGACTTGTTATATCTCCTGCCTTATAATAAACCTAAGCAATTCGCACAGATAAACGAGTATTTTTCGTCGAATGATTATATTTTTTGACGGATTTAATCGTTTTCCGGCATGTCTCCTGTCCGGATGCGGTCCGTCGGAATGGAGTCCGTTATGCACGCCTTGCAGGACCTGTACGAAGCAATCCCTTCGGCGGCAGGAAAAGAACCCTATTTCATTCCCACTCGGTGGAATTATCTCTCCGTCCCTGGCTGGACGGATCCCGCTCGGCCAAACGAGGTAGCAGTGGACCCTTGTGCCTTTTACCGGGCCTGCCTTGCGTTTATTCTGAATGCGCCAAAAGCGCCGCCCAAGCAGCCCCACTGCGGTGTGCTTTATTCCATGCTGCCCCGGGCCTTCTCTGCCTGGAACCATACCGGTTCCCTGCAATCCGGCAGCTTTCTCAAATGCATCGCTCTGCTCCCTCTGCTTTTGCAGATGGGGGTGGATCTTCTTTATTTACTTCCGGTCTTTCGTTCCAGCCGCGCTTTTCAGAAGGGCAGTGCTCCCAGCCCCTATTCCATTGAAGACATGGAGCACTTTGACCCGGACCTGGACGACCCTTTTTCGGGCGGGCTGCCGCTTGCGCGGCAGTTTGCGGCGCTGGTGGAAGCTTGTCACCGGCTGGGCCTTCGGGTCATGCTGGACTTTGTCTTTCGCACCGCCGCTAGAGACCATGTGTTTGTCCGGGAGCATCCGGATTGGTTTTACTGGATCAAGGCGGAGCGGGCCCCGACTCTGGCGGCTCCCGGCGTAAAAGGGCTGGGGCACACCGTAGTCTCGCCGGACAATGTAGCCCTTCTCTATGCTTCCGACGAAATGCCGGCCTTTCTGGACGGTTTTGTCTCTCCTCCCGACCCAGTTGCCTGGCGTGCGCTTTGCCAACAGGCGGAGGAAACGGGGGAAAACTGCATGGACCTCGCCATAAAGGAATGGGGGATCTGCACCCTCCCCGGCTTTGCGGACACCATCAACGATCCCCAGCCTCCTTGGACGGATGTGACTTATCTGAAATTTTATTTTGACCCCTCCCCCGCTGCCAAGGCGCTGCCGGACCTAGATGCTCGTCCGCCTTTCATCGCACAGGATGGGGTCAAGTGCAGCGTCTTCCCCGGGAAAGAGCCCAACCTGGGCCTTTGGGACAAAATCGCTGGAATCATCCCCTCCTTTATCCGCCGCTACCATATCGACGGCGCCCGTATTGACATGGCCCATGCCCTCCCCGTCCCGCTTGGGAAGGAACTGGTACGCGCCGCCAAGGAGGCTGACCCGGATTTTCTCTTCTGGTCGGAAGAGTTTAGCCCCGGTAATGCCCAAAAGGCCAAAAAGGAAGGGTATCACCTGATTCTGGGTGATATCTGGTCGGCCTGGAAAACGGTCTCTCCGGCGCTACTGGGCCAATCTCTGGCGGCATCGGTGAAAGCGGCACTGCCGGTGGTGGCTGCTGCAGAACTGTCCGACTCTCCCCGGGGCCCGGTGATGACCGGCTCTCAGGAGAAGGCCAACGCCGCCTTTTTGCTGGCGGCCCTGCTTCCAAACGCCTACCTGCTCATCAACAACGGTCAAGAATGCGGCGAGTGCCAGCCGATGAACCTGGGCCTTCTCAACGACGAAGCGGGACGCTTTGTCCTGCCAAAGGACGATCCCATGTACGGCAAGCTTGCTTTTTTTGACCGGGTCTGTTTTCACTGGGCAAGTGAGTCGAAGGCGTTTGACTGGATCAAACAAGTCACTGCTCTTCGCCGGGCCTGCTTCCCCCTGCTTCATAAGCCGGGAGCTTTTCGTCCTGACCTTCTGCGAAAGCCTGGCCCCCTTGTCCGGCTGGCGTACCAGGACGGGGAACAGGTTCTCTGCGCACTCTTTTCCTTTGCCGAGACGATGCAGAGGGTATCTCTGCCCGATGCATTCGGTTCTCTTGCCGCCGGCCTTTCTTTTGATCACCCGGCTCTTTCCCAAGGCCTCTGCAAAGAGGGCGGGCTTCTCTCGCTTTCTCCCGGCGGCTGTATGGTGTTCACATGTGGGCTGTCCACATAATTTCGCTGTTCTCTCACGGTACAGAAGAAGGAGTATGGTCTTATGAAACAGGAACCAACCGTCGCTTATTTTTGTATGGAATACGGCCTGCAATCGGATTTCAAGATTTATGCAGGCGGCTTAGGGATTCTGGCGGGTGACCTTTTAAAGGCCGCCAAGGACCTGAAAAAGCCAATGGTAGGCATCGGTATTCTCTGGCGCCAGGGAAGTACCCGGCAGGTCATCCACGAAAATGGGTGGCCGATGGACTGCTTTCCGGAATACCGGTACGACTTTCTCAAGGATACCGGCGTCACCGTCTGTGTCTCGGTACGGGAGCGCCCGATTAAGTTGAAGGTCTGGCTGTGTGACTGCTTCGGCAATGCCCCTTTGTTTTTGCTGGACGCAAACCTCCCTGAAAATGCCGATCGTTTAATCACCGGCCAATTATACGGATGGTTTAATGAAGAACGCATCGCCCAGGAGATCATTCTGGGAATCGGCGGGATACGGGCCCTGCGGGCGCTGGGCATCCAGGCGGATCGGTATCATTTTAACGACAGCCATCCTATGTTTGCCTCCTTTGAACTGATTCGCGAAGAAATGGAGGCGGGGCTCAGCTTTACAGAAGCCCGGGCCAAGGTCCGGCAATCCATCGTGTTTACCACCCACACGCCGGTTGCTGCGGGCAACGAGGTACACGAGCACAAGCTGCTCGAATACATGGGCGCCTACAACGGTCTAAGCTACGAGCAGGTCAAGGAAATCGGCGGCGACCCGTTTAACATGACGGTGGCCGGTCTTCGCATGGCCCGGCTTGCCAACGGCGTGGCCGCTCTGCACGCGCAGACGGCGCAGAAGATGTGGGCGGGCGTTTCGGACGCGGCTCCCATCCTGGCCGTTACCAACGGGGTTCACAACGGCACCTGGCAGGACAAAGCCATAAGGGACGCTTATCTGGCCGGCCGGCCGCTGATGCCGGTACACAAGCGGCTGAAAATGCACCTTTTGGGTGAAATCGAGCGCCGCTGCGGCGTACGGTTCAATCCCCAAGCGCTGACCATCGGCTTTGCCAGGCGCGCCGCCCCCTATAAGAGGGGGGACCTGATTTTTGGAAAAATGGAGCTGATCGAGCCGCTGCTGAAAAACGGCACTTTACAGCTGATCTTCTCCGGCAAAGCCCATCCAAACGACTTAACCGGCAAGGAAATCGTCAGCAAAATGGTCCAAATGGCAAAGAAATACCCCTCTTCTATCGCGTTTGTGCAGGATTACGACATGCATGTGGGCGCCATGCTTACCCGCGGCTGTGACGTATGGCTCAATACGCCTCTGCGCCCCTTGGAGGCTTCCGGCACTTCCGGCATGAAGGCAGCGATGAACGGGGTGCTCAATCTGAGCATTCTGGACGGCTGGTGGCCGGAGGGATGCATAAACGGAGTCAACGGCTGGCAGATCGGAGACGGCACCCAGGGCGAAGGGGAAGAGCAGAACGACCGGGACCGGGATTCTCTTTATAAGACTCTGTTCGACCAGGTGATGCCCGCCTGGTATCAGCATCCGGCCACTTGGGAGTCCATGATGCGCATGAGTGTGCAGATGGCAACCGACCAATTCTCCGCCGCGCGGATGCTGAGCGACTATTATCAAAAGATGTACCAGGCTCTGCCGGAGGATCTGGCGAAAGCGCAGGTATGATCAAAAAGAAGGCATGGGTGACTCCCATGCCTTCTTTTTGATTGCAGCCACGTTTCGGGCACAAAAAGTCCGGCTGCTCGGTTGCAGCCGGACGAATCGGTTATCTGCGGTCTTTTCCTTTTAAAATGATGCCAATAACTCTCGGCCCCGAATTGATGCTGATGGCGGCTCCCGCCTCATAGCTGCCGCAAGCGGGATAGCCGAGCTCCTGCTCCAAAAGGCCTTCCAGCTCCTGCGCCTCCTTTACCGGCGAGCCGTGGATGATGTAATACTCCGGCTTCTCTAAGCCGCTTTGCTCCATCGATTCCCTAGCCGCGCGCAAAAGCCGCGACAAAATCGCCTTGTCTCCCCGCACCTTGTCGATAATCACCGGGTCGCCGTCGAGCATGCGGATGATGGGGCGCAGGCCCAGCAGCTCTCCTACAAAGGCGGCCGCCACACTGACCCGACCGGACTTTTTGACAAAGTCCAGCGAATAGACGGAAAAATAAATCTCAATGCTGGAAAACCAGTTTTCTAAAAACGCCAGCACCATCTCGGCGTCCTTGCCTTCCTCCGCCAGCTTTGCCGCTTCCACAATACCGCAGCCGTACGCAATGGTATAAGTCCGTGAGTCCAGCACATGAATGCGCAGCTGTTCCTTCGCCTGGGGACATTCTTCATAGAACTGCTCCCTGGCCATCAGCGCCGCATGGTACATATTCGATCCCTTGGAGTTGATGGTTACGTGAATCAGATCGGTGACTTTATCCTCCATGGCCTTCTTGTATTCTTCCACAAAGGCCACCGACGGCACATGCGAGGTGCTGGGAATGCTTTTGCAGTGTTCCAGAATGTCATAAAACTCCTGGTTGGTAAAATCCACCCGCTCCAAGTATTCTTTCCCGTCTACATTGATGGGAATGCTCATTACGGTAATGGAATACCGGCGTGCCAAATCCTCTGGGATATCGCACGCGGAATCGGTTAAAAAGGCAATTGTCTGCTTGTCCATCAAATGGAATCCTCCCAACGGTATTTCGTCAAATTTCCCGCAGACTGCAGCGACGGGAATCCCCATTGCCGCAGGGTTTCAAACACACCCACCGCCACTGTATTGGATAGGTTCAAACTACGCGCGCCTTCAATCATAGGCAGGCGCACGCAGCTTTCCGGATGGCGTACGAGCAGTTCTTCCGGCAGTCCGGCCGTTTCCTTGCCAAACACCAGATACGCCCCGTCCGGATAGGAAACTTCTGTATAAATCTGCGGTGCCTTAGTGGTAAAATAAAAAAATGGGCCGGTATTTTTCGCAAAGAAATCCGCAAGATTGTCGTAATAGGTGATGTCCAGAAAGTGCCAGTAATCCAGGCCCGCCCGCTTGAGCTTGCGGTCATCGATAGCAAAGCCCAAGGGCTTGACCAGATGCAGCCGGGCGCCCGTAGCCGCGCAGGTGCGGGAAATGTTTCCCGTGTTCTGGGGGATTTCCGGCTCCACCAGCACAATATTCAAGACAGCCACTGCAATAAGACCCCTTTCGCCGCCGGATTACGGCAAATTACTTAGAATATCAAACTATTTGCTACCAATATATCACAGGAGTAAAGACAATGCAAGTGGAAAAAATAAGACCACACAAAGAAACGGAGGTGTTAGCATGAGATCGAGCTCTGGTATGGTCAAAGGTGTGGTCACCGGTATGGCGGTCGGCGCAGTTGCCGGCATAGTTGGCGGCACGATGATGCGCAACAATAAGAACATCAAGAAGAAGGCCGGCAAAGCGCTCAAGACGATTAACGGCGTCATCAGCAGCGTGCAGTATATGATGAAATAAGAAGAATAACGAAGCAAAAAGCGCGCAAAGCAGGAAACTGCTTTGCGCGCTTTTTCTCTTCTTTTTTGCCCCGGCAGACACCGTAAAATCACATCGAAAGCATCTTCTTATCCCGCGCATACCAAACGCGGCTTTTGCTTTCTCTTTTTTCTTCGCTGTGCTATGATAAAGACAGTAGATTACTCCTGCGACGGGCCGCCCTCTTCCATGACACGGGAAAAGGTTTCGAAAAACTGGCTGTTGCTCTCCAGCATAGTCCGGCGCTGCTGGGGATGCATGCGGCCCATCGCCGCATCTTCCCGCTTGGCAAGCTCTCCTAAAACCCCGTCGGCATATTCTTCTCCTTTCGCAGTGAGCATCAGGTGCTTGTTGCGTTTGTCCATCTCCATAACCTGCCGGACAAGCCATCCTTTCTCTTCAAAGCCGTTGAGAATGGTGTGCACCGTCTGCTTGGGAAGCAGAAGCTGCTCGCAAATCTGCTTTTGCGTGCATCTGCCCTCTCCTTTGGCAATGCAATAGAGGACAAACATTGCATGAGCGGTCAGGCCATAGCGTTTGGCCCATTGCTCATACAGATGCTGAAGGCCGAACCAGATGTCATAATAAGGCTGCATCTCGGGATTTGCTTTCATACGCCCTCCTGTTTTGCATCAATTGGAACTGTATTCCAATATAGCAAATCTCAATTTTTCTGTCAAGCAAATTCTTTCTTTTTTTGCGTATATTTTTGGCAAATATCGTTCTAATTTGGTTTATTTTGTTTTCATTTTGCTGGTAATTCCAATGCCGCCAATCACCATACAGGAGGGATTCTCGATGAAGATTATAGACATTTCTCAGGAGCTTTTACAGGCGCCCGTCTATCCGGGAGACCCCGTCCCCACCCTAGAGCCTCTTTCCCGCATCGCTTTGGGGGACGCTTGCAATCTGACGGCCGCTCATCTCTGCCTGCATAACGCCACCCATGCCGACGCACCTCTTCACTTTCTGGAGGACGAGGCCGACATCGCTTCCCTTGCGCTGGAGCCATTTCTGGGCTCCTGTCAGGTGGTGACGGCAACAGGGCTTTTGACCGGCGCCGACATGGAACAGCTGGTGCCGACAGGCTGTAAACGGTTGCTGCTGCGGGGGCTTGGGAACGCTTTTCTGACCCAGAGCGCCGCCTTTGTGCTCGCGGACCTGGGGGTGCGTCTGGTGGGCACCGATGCGCCCTCCATCGGCCCTGAGCAGGACGAGGCCGCGCCCCATAAAGAGCTGCTGGGAACGGGGATCATGGTCTTGGAAGGGCTGTCCCTCTCTCAGGTAAAAGACGGGGCCTATTTTCTCATCGCCCCGCCCATTAAAATCGCAGGGGCGGACGGTGCGCCGGTGCGTGCGCTGCTGCTCGACCGCTTTTTCTGCTTTTCTGACGACTGATAAGGAGGCTTCTTTGTGTCTGCTCTTGCGTATAACCGGCTGCTTTCCCGTCTCAAAGCCCTTTCCCGGGTGGCCGTTGCCTTCTCCGGTGGAACCGACTCTGCCTTTCTCCTCTTTGCCGCCAAGGAAGCCTTGGGCACGGAGAACGTGCTGGCTCTGACAGCCGACTCGGCTTTTTTCCCCCGAGAGGAGGCAAAAACCGCCTGTGCCCTGGCGCAAGCCCTTGGAATCCGCCAAGTGACGGTATCGGTGGACCCGCTTTCCGACCCTCTCATCCGCCAAAACCCTCCCGACCGGTGTTATCACTGCAAAAAACGCCTCCTGTCCGCGCTGAAGGAACGCGCCCAAGGGGAAGGCTTCTCTTTTCTGCTTGACGGCAGCAATGCCGACGATGGGGACGATTACCGGCCCGGCGCAAAAGCGGTCCGAGAGCTTCAAATCATAAGCCCATTGCAGGAAGCAGGGCTTACCAAGGCGGAAATCCGCGCTCTTTCCAAAGAACACGGCCTTGCCACCTGGAAGAAACCCGCCAGCGCTTGCCTCGCCTCCCGCATTCCCTATGGAGATCCGCTGACCATGGAAGCCCTCAGCCGGGTAGAGCAGGCGGAAGCGTTTCTTCGTTCCCTGGGCTTTTCTCAGCTGCGGGTGAGGGCACATCAAAATCTTGCCCGTATCGAGGTCCCTTTTGAGGAGCTGCAAGCGCTCGTGGAAGCATGCAAAACAAGCGGCGTCGTTTCCAGGCTGCGCTCCCTGGGATTTACATACATAACCGCCGATCTTTCCGGGTATCGTATGGGTAGCATGAACGAAAATCTCCGCAAAAACCAGGACAGTCCCCTACTGGAAAATATTCGATAAATTCAAGTGCAGTTTACAAAATCTTGTTGACTAATGCAGGGCTAACAGGTACAATGGCTATAGGTCATCAAAATGAAATGGAGTGAGTATCGATGGCAGAAGAGTACGGCCCCGACCTGATTACCGTGCTGGATGACGACGGCAATGAGCATCAATTTGAGCTCCTTGACGCAATCGAGACGGATGACGGGCGTTATGTGGCGCTGCTTCCGGTGATTGACGATCCTGAGGAAATGGTAGAATCGGACGGCGAGTTGATTATCCTGGAAGTGGGAGAGGAAAACGGCGAGGAAACGCTGGTTCCCATCGAAAGCGACGAGATGTTTGACAACATCGCGGCGATTTTCGAGGAGCGCTTGGCCGACCTGTTTGAGATCGAAGAAATGGAAACGCCCAAGGCGGACGAAGACGCATAAGAACGGCTTCCTGCTTTGTTCGCGGACTATGATTTTTTAACCCTACAAATGTATTCTCGGGAGCTTAGCTCTGCCGGGGGATTGCAGACCTCCCGGTCCTGTCTTTAGGCAGGATTGGATGAAGGGAGCGTGAAACCGGTAGGCGGGCACCCACCTGCTTTTTCGTAGGCAGGTTATACAAATCATATTACGGCAAAGCGGGGCCTTCTTTTAAGAAAAAGGCATTCTGACCGGAGTTTTTGGTCAGAATGCCTTTTCTTCTTTTTCTATTTTCGGATAATTGCCTTTTCTTTGTGGAAAGCTAGGAACATGTGGCTTCTGTGCCAAACACAACAAAGGAGGGGACTTATGAAAAAGCTGTTTTCCCGCATCGGCGGCGTCATCGTCGGGTTTATCAACGGCCTGCTGGGCGCAGGAGGCGGAATGCTGGCCGTTCCCCTCCTCTCCGCCTCCGGCCTTCCTACCCAGAAAGCCCACGCCACCTCCATCGCTGTTATCTTTCCCCTTTCCGCCTTTTCTGCCGCGCTTTACCTGGCGGACGGACGCGTTAATTTCTGGGACGCGGCCGTTTATCTTCCGTGGGGACTGGGCGGCGCGCTGTTGGGCTCCTGGCTTCTCCCACGCATTCCGTCCGGGCTGCTGCGCAGAGTGTTCGGGCTCTTTATTTTGTGGGCGGCCGTCCGGCTGCTGCTGCGATGAACGAGTGGTTTGGAATCGCGCTGGCCGGTATCCTGTCGGGAATGGCGGGGTCGATGGGACTGGGCGGCGGAACGGTGCTATTGTTATACCTGACCCTGTTTGCGGGCGTAGACCAGCTGACGGCCCAGGGAATCAACCTGATCTTCTTTCTTCCCATTGCGGTTTTAGCCTTGGTGCTGCACGGGCGAAACGGCCTGATTGCCTGGAAGGATGCCATTGCCATCGCTTTGCTGGGGCTGGCGGGCGCCGCAGCCGGTACCATTCTCTCCGGCTGGATCGACGGGGCCGTATTACAAAAAATTTTCGCCGTAGGGCTTCTCTTCATCGGTTTTCGGGAGCTCTTCCCAAAGGTCAAACGAAAAAAGCCGGGAAGCCAGCCGGACAAACCATAGCTTCCTCCAACGAAAAGAATCGGGCATTGCACCGAAAAGGTACAATGCCCGGTTTTTTATGGCAGATCAGCGATCCTTTAAAATGCTCACTGGATAGATTTTCCGGGTTTTCAATGCCAAAAACAAATTGGATACCAACACAATCCCAAATAAGCACAAAAAGGTTTCCACCTGTCGCATGGAAAAAAGCGGGACTGCAATTTCTCCTACGCTGGAAGCACGAAATTGCGTAGACAGAAATGAGAAAACGAACTGATGAAACAAAAGCAACGATACCGCTTCACCAATCACAAAGCCAGCTAAGGCAACGATCCCCGTCTCCATCCAGTTGAGGAAAAACAGGTGGGCATTGCGATATCCAAACACCTTCATCAACGCCGTCTGCTTTCTCTGGCTGGAAAGCTTTGCGGCAATTAAGGCAAATACCAGAAAAAACGCCACCATTGATAAAACCGTCACGGCAATCTGATAGACCAGCGTCATGGAAGCAATGGAGCGCAGCTCACCTTGACCAGATGTGTCCCTCAGCTGGACGCTGAATCCTTCTGAACTTAAGGCGTCTATCTCTTCCTCAACCGCCGCTACCCATTTTTGTTCCTCCGCTACTACGCCGAACCGGTAATATCCATCCCCATTTTTCCTAGGCTGCAGCTTTTGAAGATCTTGCAGAGGAATATAGATCTGTGTGGTGGATTCCCGGTTGTCATAAGTTCCCACAATCCGGCAGCGATAGGTTTCTTCGCCGACCTGTAAAGTAAGCGTCTGGCCGATCAAATCGCCGCCCTTCCACACATGCCTTTGCATAAACCCACTGGTGTATTCCACCCGGTCGGGCACCAGCGCCACCTGGGAATCCCCTTTGGAAATGCCGCTTCCCTCCACCGCCTTTGGAACGAATTCTTCCGGTGCGGCGGTAAGCACCACCTCCCTTGGCGCAAACTTTTCCCGGTCCTTTCCCTCAACCGAAAGATCCTCAGCCGCATCATATGCCATGGCTACATAGGGAAGAGCGGATAACCGATCCAAGTACGTCTCGTTGGTCTCTTTAGCTGCGTTTTCTCCTTCCGCCACTTCCACCAACAGCTCCAAATTAATCAGGAGACGACTCAGCGCCTGCTGCTGGTTTTGCAGAATGGAAAGGCTTCCGAAGGAAATGTCTACCGCACACGTGTAAACAGCAAGGATCAGTATGAATATCACGGAATTTACGCGGCTGCGTATGACGCTCCTTCCAGAAATCCCTATCATGCGTCCAACCGTCATGCTACCGCCTCCTTAAACAGCAGGATTACGCGGCTTTGCCTTCTCCCTATGCGCAGTATCCCGATAGATTTTTTCGCGCGCTTGTGCAGCGGCGTCAAAACAGCTCAAAACGTCCGGTGGGATGGTCTTTATCCATCACATAATTCTCCTGAGGCCTTTCTGGAATTTCCACACCGGAACCTAGCTTGCTGAAATCAAATTGAACCTTCATATTCGATTTGGTTCCCTGCTCTTCATTATTGAAGACATAGTGGAAGGTAAGTTCTGTGGCATAACCATCCACAATTTTAATCACCGCTTGTGCATCCTCGCGCTCTTGCTCCCCGAGACTCCAATCCATGCTATCCGGCAGAAGAGATTCTCCTTTCAGGGTGGCCGTGTAGACCGCGCTGCCGTCCTCCTGCTCGGTAAAGCTTCCCTGTATAATCTGCGTTTCGTCAAACCGAGCGATCAACTGACGAAAATCAAAGGAAATAAGCGCTTCTTCCAGGGTTCGCTCAAATTTTGTCATAGTTGCTTTTGTTGCGCTGAATTCCCCGTCGCGGAACTGCGTGGGGTCTGCAATGATATACACAAAACCATCCTCATACCAATAACGTGTTTTGGTTTGTGCCCAAACCGGGCTTTCATATTTAAGGAGACTCTCGACGTAATATCTGGTTTCTCCCTGCTCCGTAAGAAAGGATTCGGTAAATTCAATGATCCCATGTGAGCTTGCATCTTCCATGCCGATTTCTCCCGGGTCCATTCCAAATTCGCCTTCATCAAACCAGGAGTCGATAATTCCGTCTACTTGGAAGGTTTCCAGCGCTAAGGTTTTGTCCAGCGCTGCCAGAGCGGCGCCATAGTCCCCCTTGGAATTGCAGGAGGTAGCACAACCCGCCGCCAGGCAAACCGCCAACAGCAATGCCAGCCACCCATTTGCTTTTTTCATTGAGCACCCTCTCCTCTCGCAATAAAAGCTAAACTTTATCCGTCTTCTTTCAGCGCCTCGGTGGGCGGAATCCGAACCGCCTCTACAACCGACGCCACAATTCCCAGCAGAGGGGCGCCAAAACTCACGGCCAACGCCACAAGAACGCTTTGTCCGCTCAAGGATAAAAACAGCCGGTGGTTCAAAAATTGGTTTGGAACCACCACCAGCCAATGAGTCACCGCTAAGGCTGCTACGGTAAGCAATACAGCCAGCGCCAGGCTGACAAGGCATTGGAGAATCCCTTCGGTTACCACCATTCCCCAGACATTCCGGTTGCGGTACCCCACCGCTTTTAAAAGCCCCAGCTCGCCCCGGCGGGATCGGACCGATAAAAACATAGTCATGGAGGAGGCCAGCACGGTTACGGCAAACAAAATCCAGAAGAAAAGCATGCCGTAATGCCCAATTACCTTTCTCATGTCCACGCCGCCCTGGTTATACTGAACGCCCCAGCCGACATCCAAGCCGACCTCTCCCAGGGCGTTTCGGATAGCCATATTGTTTTCAACACTATCCGAATACGCAAGGATCCGGATGCTTTGCGGCCAATATCCCGGCTGATCTGCGTTGGCTTCTTCCGCCTCCTTATGCTGCTGGATCAAAAGGTCGGTGACGGTTCCCGGGGCCGCATAGCATTCGTTTGCCAGAGTGAAATACTTATAATTGTCGTACACGCCCACGACCTTCAAAGGTAAAGTTTCCAAAACCTCATATTTCTCTGTTTGCGGATTGATTCCATAGTATTCGAATTCTTTCACTTGACCCAAAAATTGCTCTCCGTCAATGATTTCCTCCTCCGGGATGGCCCCATCGGTATCCGCCATCACCTTTGTGCTCAAATACTTGGGGATGACGATGGCGTTGGTTTCCCCTTCTTCATAGGGCCGCCCTGCCAGCACTTCTGGGAGGACTGTATTTTCTACCTCCCAAAACATAAGCTGTCCGCTTTGCTCATTTCCAAATCCAGTTAGCTCTGGCAAAGCAAGCGTAAAGACCCCATTTCCAAACGATGCGGAAAGCACATGCTCCTGTGCTTTTACCAGAGCCAGCCGCTCCTCGTCGGTATACCGGGTTCCATAATACTTAATAAACATACGCCGGTAGGCAAGATTGTCAGTATAGTTACGCTGGTAGTAGTCCCCCCAGCCCTCTGTCAGGGATAGGGTAGTCATCAGAGCGGCCAGAGTCAAAGTCAGGGTCAATATAAACAGTGCTGCACCGCCCTTGCGCCGGGTGAGATTGACATAGGAAAGAGACAGGTATCGGCTAAGCTTCACGATCATCCGCCTCCTTGAGCTTTCCCTTTTCCATTAAAAGCAGGCAATCGGCATATTCCCGGACCACCTCGTTATGGCTGACCACCAGCACACATTTGCCGGACTTTGCAAGCCCTTTGAGCGTATCGAACACCAGCCGTTCGTTTTCCTCATCCAGGTTGCCCGTGGGTTCGTCGGCAAAGATGCAGTCTGGGTCGTTGGCCAGCGCCCGGGCAATGGCCACCCGCTGCTGCTCCCCGCCGGACATCTGCTTGGGATAGTGATCCATCCGATCTTCGAGCCCCAGCCCGGCCAATAGTTCCTTTGCCCGTTTCTTTGCCTCTTTCCCAATCTGTGGATTGATATACATGGGCAGCATTACGTTTTCATAGGCCTTAAGCTTGGGATTAAGATAATATGCCTGAAAGACAAACCCGATGGTATCCCGCCGGATCTGCGCCTTTTCTTTCTCCTTGAGATGGGAGGCGTCCACTCCGTTTACTAAAATGTTGCCGGAGGATGCGTCATCCAGCAGGCCGAGGATCTGCAGAAGCGTGGTTTTTCCCGACCCGGAATGCCCCATGACCGCATAGAATTTTCCCCGTTTCAGGGCAAGGGATACCCCGTCTACCGCATGAAAGGTCTTTCGGAAGGTTTTCACAAGGTCTCTCGCTTCGATCACGGTGTCTTGCATCTGTCGTTCCCTCCCAGTTGTAAGCAGGGTACGCCGGAACTGCTCCGGCGCACCCTGCCGGTAATGGTTTATGCTTGGTTTTTTACATTGTCGCGTTGAATGTTACGCTGATCTGCCGTAGCCGGCGCCTTGCCATCCATCGGGACGGTATGGATTGGTCGTGTCGGAACACACCTGGAATGCTGTGGTATCATAAGACTGGCCTACCGCATTAAAACTGACACGAAAATAGTATGGTCCTGCGTAATGTCCAGTAGAATAGGTTGGGACAATGCTTGCATTCATATTGTATTCACAGTATACCGTGTTATTTACTTCTGTCCCCACGACACATTGAACATTTGCAGGCGTGCTCGTATGTCCAGCCTGAATCACGCACGAATCAAAGTAGGAAGACTGATATGCATAAGGCCAACTACGTTCCGGAATAACGCCTATAACTCCAAGACCGACATGAATGTTTTTACTTGTTTGAATCTGTGCGGCTGAAGCCGGAAGAACGAATAGGACGGACAACAATGTAATTACCAAAAGAAAGCTGATAACTTTTGCCAATTTACGCATAGAAATACCCCTTTCCTTTTTCGCTTCATTTGTATTTCTGCATTCTTAATTGACGTAAACATCCTGCTGAATGGCCCATTGGAATCCTTCTCCTTCCACATTTTATGCCTTAATTGTATAGAATTCTACGATAATGTAAATACTTTTCACGCATTATTTCTAATTTTTGAGGTAATAATCCTATTTTTTAACATATTTATAGTAAAATTAGTTGAATTCTCATATTTTATTTATTTGTTATATATTTTGGGTACCATTTATGGATAAAAATAGATGGAGGAAGATCCCTAACATGGCAGATCCCGATATGCACTATGGGATAGAACCGTATGTTCTTGAAATGAAGTTTCCAAATAGCAAAAGGCTAGGAAGAAGGCTCGCCTTCTTCCTAGCCTTTTGCTATTTTTTATTTTTCGTTCATTTTTAATCAACCACATAGAATAAAAACCGTATAGCACTCTGTTTCTTTTTCTGGGACAAAAAATAGGAACCAAAATCAAACGATTTTAGTTCCTATTTTGGTGGAGCATAGCGGGATCGAACCGCTGACCTCTACACTGCCAGTGTAGCGCTCTCCCAGCTGAGCTAATGCCCCAAACAGTTGCCACATTTGCTGCAACGAAGGCTATTATATCGCATTCTCTTGTCCTTGTCAATCATTTTTCGAGAAAACTTTGCAATTTCTTTTTAGAAAAAGACACACCGTTTGGGGTACCCTCCGTAAGGAAGGTGTCCCCAATTTCTATATTGTGTATTTTGGGGACAAAATCCGATGCTTGCTGTTCCCATAGACAGACCATTGCAAATTGAAAATTACTATTATTAGAAAAAAGAAAAGCTATTAATACTTTTTACAGATATAGCGAGGTAAACCCTTGCTATGCTCACCATATTCGATCGCTTCTTTCGGACAGCGGCAGATACAAGCCATGCAGTGGGTACACTCATTGTTCCAGACTGGCTTTCCATTTTCCATATGGATATTGTTCAGAGGACACACATTCACGCATTTGCCGCAGGAAATACATTCGCCGGTAACGTAGAATTTCTTAGAATGCACGAATAATGGATAGAAAAGATCATTTATAATGCCACTGTTCAAGGTATCCATAAAAGTAATATTCATTTGAGGGAATACCGTACCGTCCTTGATACGACAAAGCGCTTGGTCTATTACAGGCTCTGCCTTTTCGATAATCTGAAATGCCTTTTCCTGTGTTGGCGTAGAAAAGAGAGCAATATAATTTTCAGGCATGATAATCCCCATGCACCCACAGTAGTCCATCTTCTTTTTCTCGCATAGTTTAGCAAGATATTTGCTCGCATTTCCAACACTTCCACCGCAGGTTAAAATAAAATATATCTTCTGATTTCCCGTAAATGGTGTGTTTTCTATCCACCTTTGTACCATATGCGGGATCCGCCATGCGTATGTCGGCGCTACAATAATCAGCGGACGTTCAGAGTGTATTTCCGAAAAATCATTATTCCGGATTTTTTCAAAAAGATCAATCACCTCATCCTCAATCTCTTTTCCGATTCTTTTTGCCACATACGCACTGTTTCCGGTGCCTGAAAAATACAAAATCATCGTATTTCCTCCTATGATTGGGTAATGTGTTTGATGCTCTCATAAATCAGATGGACCAAACTGGAAATTTCTTTCCATCTAGTTTCATCTGTACTTAAATAATAATAGTTTTTTGTTCCCACACGGCGCATGGCAACAATATTCGCTTCTTTTAATATTTTAAGATGATGAGATACCGACGGTCTTGTCAAATGTGTTTTCTCGGCAATCTCACCTACTCGAATACCAGACAGGTCACTTTCCAGCAGCACAAGCAAAATAAGCTGCCTAGTTTCATCTCCGATGGCAGTAAACGCATTTTGGCACTCCCGAAACCCCTGTATAATCTGCTTTAGGGCTTTATCACATTCTGTTTGCATTTCAAAGTCTCCTACATATATCTGACATCTAATTCCTTGTGAGGAGTCGAACGTAAAAATTTTATGTTCGGATAGCCGAGCACTAGCGTCATCGCCACTTTTTTCCCTTTGGAAACACCCATCGTTTTTTTGATTTTGCGTGACATATTTGCTGCCATTGTAAAAAATCCGCTGTATAAAACGCCTAATCCGTTTGCTTCCGCAACAAATTCCATATTTTGTGCGGCAAGAATACCGTTTGTTTTATCTCGTGCCAAAATAACGATCACAGCAGGTGCATTGAAAAAGAAAAAATCGTCGTTGATTTCATTGTTTCTTGCCATGAGGCTGAACAGATTGGCGATCGGCTTGATTGCACGAAATACCTTCACAGCCATTTTTTCAATGCGATTCTTTTCGGTTGTAAGTACAACATAGGATACATCCTGCATATTTTTTGCCGTATGGGTAAGCCTGCCTGCTTCTAAAACTTGCTCCATGACTTCTCTTGGGATTTCTATTTTTTTAAAGTTACGAACACTTCTGCGAAAACGGATCACATTCAAAATATCTTCCGGAGAAAGCCGGACTTCCTCCGTCTTTTCCATCTGCTCACTTCCATAACCTTCTATGGAAATTGCTTTTTGTGGACAGACCGCAGAACATTGTCCGCACATCACACAGTCATTCATTCCCTTTCTTGCTTTGTTTTGGTCAATCACAAGATTATGAGCAACGCACACTTTACTACACAAACCACATCCTATGCATTTGTCTGTATTTATTTCAACACGATACTGGCTCATTGCAAAAGCTCCTTTCGTTAAAGTTCTTTAACCATTATATCAAGCGCGTCTTACCAAAACAATATCGGGAAAGAAAATCGTTACCAAAAATATTGGAAGAGTGCTGCTGGCGTCTATTCTTTGATATCCAATCAATTTAATTAATTGCAAAAGTTGAAGGGAGACAACTTCCTTACAAAGTGTCTCCCTTTGCTTGCGTTTTTTCGTTTTTCTATCCTCATGTCCCCGCTCTTTCTTTCCACCTGGCTGCGGGCCGCGTCACCCATTCACTCTGTCCGCATACCCTGAATATGGGGTGTCATCCGCATAGACCTCACCCTAACGGCACCCTGATAATTTTGATTCGGGGGGAATACAGTGGAATTCTTTGAAAACATAAACCCGGTGGTGCAAGGACTTCTCGCCACCCTCTTTACTTGGGCCATCACCGCCCTGGGCGCGGCGGTTGTCTTTTTCTTCCGTGACGTGAACAAAAAAGTGCTCAATATCATGCTGGGCTTCGGCGCCGGCGTAATGATCGCCGCCAGTTTCTGGTCGCTTCTGGCGCCGGCCATCGAACTGTGCGGGGAACTGGGAAAATCCCAATGGGTCCTTCCGGCTCTTGGGTTCGTCACCGGCGGCCTATTCATGATCGTCGCCGACAAGCTGCTGGATAAATCCAGCTTCGTCACCGCTGCGGCTGGCAAAAGCGCGTCTCTCAAGCGCAGCATTCTGCTGGTCAGCGCCGTCACTCTGCACAACATTCCCGAAGGCATGGCGGTGGGGGTCGCCTTCGGCGGGGCCGCCATGGGCGTACCCGGTTCAACCCTGGTGGGCGCCGGCATCCTGGCGCTGGGAATCGGGCTGCAGAACTTCCCGGAAGGCGCCAGCGTAGCGCTGCCTCTGAGAAGAGAGGGATACAGCCGCCTCAAAAGTTTCCTCTACGGCCAGGCCTCCGGTCTAGTGGAACCCATCGCCGCCGTCATCGGCGTGGTCGCAGCCATGGCTATGCGGGAAATCCTGCCCTTCCTTCTTTCCTTCTCCGCCGGCGCCATGATCAGCGTGGTATCTGCGGAACTCATCCCGGAATCCATCAACTCCAACAAAAACCTGAGCGTCTTAGGGATCGTAATGGGTTTTCTGGTCATGATGATCCTGGACGTCGCCTTAGGGTAATCCTCAAAAAACAAAAGGGCCGCAGCGGATCCCAAACTTATTGGGATCCGCTGCGGCCTCTTTGCACTCAGGCCTGGGGGAAAGTGACGGTGATCCGAGTCCCCACCTGCTCCTCGCTCTCCAGAGCGACCACGCCGCCGTAATGCTCGGCGGTATGCCGGACGATGGACAGGCCCAGACCCGTTCCGCCGGACTTGCGGCTGCGCCCCTTATCCACCCGGTAGAACCGTTCAAACACCCGCTCCTGGTGCTCGGGCGGGATGCCGATGCCGGTGTCCGCCACCGTCAGGATCACATTGCCCTGCGCTTGCTCCACCGATACGTCCACCCGGCCGCCGGGGCGGTTGTATTTGACGGCGTTGTCCACCAGGTTGATGACCATTTCCCGGATGCGCTCCTGGTCGGCGCGGATAAAGCCATCTCCACAGGCCGACAGCGTCACCTGCCGTTCCTTCGCCTTGCCTTGCAGAACCGTCTGCACCTCTTTGACAATGTTGCCCAAAGACACGGATTCCAACCGCTGGGGTTCTTCGGTGGCATTCTCCAGCTCCGCCAGCTTGAGAATGTCGTTGATCAGTCCCATCAGCCGATCGCTTTCCTTCATAATCAGACGGATGTATTCCCGCTTTTTCTCCTCGTCGGCCACAAGCCCCGCGTCCATCAGCTCGGAAAAGCCCTTGATGGCGGTCAGAGGGGTTTTCAGCTCATGGGAAACGTTGGCGGCAAAATCGGAACGCACCCGCTCAAGGCGGATAATTTCGGTCACGTCGGACAAAAAGAGGACCGCCCCTGTGGTCAGCCCCTCCTTGCTTTTGGCAGGGCTGACGATGCAGCGGTAAACGCGGCCGTTTTTGTTGCGCATATCCAGCTCCACGTGGGATTCCTTTCCGCTGCGGAAGGTCTTTTTGATTTTTTCCAGAAGCACCATGTCCCGGCAGACCATTTCAAAGCTTTTCGCGTCGCCGGCTCCGCCGAACAGTTCCTTGGCCCGCTCGTTGATGGTGATGATGTGCATCGACCCGTCGAGCACCACCACCCCGTCGTCGGTAGCGGAAATGATGTCCTCAATTTCCGCGGATTTCTGCTTGATTTCCGCAATGTACATTTGCAGCCGGCCGCTTAAATCCCGAATGTTGCGCACGATGGGAACCAGCTCGTCATAGGGCGGCG
This sequence comes from Clostridiales bacterium, assembly GCA_018364155.1. Taxonomy (GTDB): domain Bacteria; phylum Bacillota; class Clostridia; order Oscillospirales; family Acutalibacteraceae; genus Solibaculum_A. Next base: position 80,207 of record JAGZMM010000005.1, on the reverse strand, counting down.
CGGAGATTTCACCGGGCTTGCCGTCGATGATGAGGCCTTCCACCGCTCCGGAAAGCTCCTCAAAGGGCCTGGTAAACCGGGCGGATACGCGGTGAGAAAGAAAGAGGATAATTAAAAAGACCGCCACACACAAAAGAAGCACAGGCGGAAGCACCTGGAGAATAAAGCTGTAGGCCACCGCAACCGGGGCCGATACCCGGATATAGATCCCGTCGGTCAAAATCATGGCGGCGTAGAAATTGTCCTCCCCGGTGGTTTCGCTTTTGCGCACGTCTTCCCCGTACCCATCGCGTATGGCTTCTATCATCTCGGGCCGGTCCAGGTGATTGGCCATGGCCGAATAGTCCGCATACGAGTCCCCCAGCACCTTCCCGTCCACTGCCACAATGGTCACGCGGATGTCCCCGTGCAGGTCCCGGGCCAGGCGCTTGGCGTAGGCATCATAATCGTTGGTGTCTCCCACGTTTGTCAGATAGGAAGCAGTATTCATTACATTGGAAAGGTCCCTTCGCAGGTCCTGCACCCGAAACTGGGACATCCACACAAAGCAGATGGCCAGCACGCAGACCATGGCCAGCAGGGTCAGCGCAGTCAGAATTACACGCAGCCGTTTCTTCATCTTACGATTCCTTTAAGAACTTGTAGCCGTAGCCGCGGATGGTCTCTATGTATCTGGGCGCGTCCGGGCTGTCTGAGAGCTTCTGGCGGATGGACTTGATGTGCATATCCACCGTGCGGGTGGTGTCTCCCGCATACTCGTAGCCCCACACCTTCTCAAGCAGGTTGTCCCGGCTCAAAACCACCCCGCGGTTTTGGTACATATATAAGAACAGCTCAAATTCCTTAAACGTGAATTTGACCGGGATTCCGTCCTTGCGGATTTCCCGGCTTGCCGCATCGATCTCCAGGTCCTTATACCGGCATCCGCCGCTTTCTCTTGGCCCGGCCGATGCTGACCGGCCTTTCGTGTACCGGCGCAGCACCGCCTTGATGCGCGCGAGCAGCTCAAGCACGCCGAAGGGCTTCGGAATATAGTCGTCCGCCCCCAGCTCCAGCCCCATGGCCTTGTCGAACTCGGTGCCTTTGGCGGTGAGGAAGATAACCGGGACATCGGGCATATCCTTGGATGTGCGCAGCCTTTTGAGAATGTCATACCCGCTCATGCCGGGCAGCATAATGTCCAGCAAAATTAGGTCCGGCACCTGCGTATCCCCCCGCTCGAAGAGAGCCGCGCCGCAGTCAAACACGCGCGCCTCGTAGCTGGCGGACAAAAGCGCCGTTTTAATCAGCTCGGCGATGTTCTCGTCGTCTTCCACCACCCAGATTGCCGTTGCCAAATCGTTTCACCTGCATTTCTTCGTTGCAGGCGCGCGTTATAGGATGCGCGCGCCCTTGTGCTTGCCCGTAATGTTAAAAACCACCCACTCGGCGATGTTGGTGGCATGGTCGCCGATGCGCTCGAGATACTTGGCGATCATTAAAAGATCCACCGCCTCTTCGCCCTTCCTGGCGTCCTGCTGGATCAGGGAAATGAGCCGCTCCTTAAAGGAGTCAAACAGGGCGTCCACCTCGTCGTCCGACGCGATGACAGCGTTTGCCAGGTCCAGGTCGGAGGTGATGAACGCGTCGATGCTTTTCGAGACCATTGTAACACATTTTTGCGCCATTTGCGAAATTTGTGCCGGGATATCCTCATATTCCCGCTTTTCAAACTGCACGATGATCTCGGCAATGTCCGCCGCTTGGTCGCAGATGCGCTCCATGTCGGTGATCATTTTGAGGGCCGTGGAGATGGAACGCAAGTCTCTGGCCACCGGCTGCTCGGACAAGAGAATGCGCAGCGACTTTCGCTCGATGGCGCTTTCCAGCTCATCCACCACATTGTCGCTGCTTATGACCTCTTTGGCGAGGGCGATGTTTTTTTCCTTGAGCGCCGTCATGGCCTTGGAAATGGCCGTTTCAATCAGGCCGCCCATTTTAACCAGATCGCGGTTTAACTCGTCCAATTCCTGCTCGAATTTATTTCTCAATGCAATTCCTCCTGCTTATTCTTTTAACCGAACCGGCCGGTGATATAATCCTCGGTTTTCTTCTCCTTGGGATGGGAAAACAGGGAAATGGTGTCCCCGGACTCGACGATTTCCCCGTGCAGGAAGAAAGCCGTCTTGTCGGAAATACGGGTTGCCTGCTGCATATTATGCGTCACAATGACGATGGTATACTTCTCCTTGAGAACCGTCGCCAGATCCTCGATTTTGGTGGTGGAGATGGGGTCGAGCGCACTGGTGGGTTCGTCCATCAGGAGCACCTCCGGCTGCACGGCCAGGGCTCTGGCGATGCAAAGGCGCTGCTGCTGGCCGCCCGACAAAGCCAGAGCGGGCTTTTTGAGCCGGTCCTTCACCTCGTCCCAGATGGCGGCATTGCGCAGGGACTCTTCGACGATCTCATCGAGCACGTGGTGCTTTTTGATGCCGTGGGTGCGCGGGCCGAAGGCGATGTTGTCATAGATGCTCATGGGAAAGGGGTTGGGCTTTTGAAACACCATGCCCACCCGCTTACGCAAAAGAGACACGTCCATATTCCCGTAAATATCCTCTCCGTCCAGCGTGATCTGCCCAGTGATTTTGCAGCCCTCCACCAGGTCGTTCATACGGTTTAAGGATTTGAGCAGGGTGGATTTGCCGCAGCCGGACGGGCCGATAAAGGCGGTGATCTCATTGGGCAGAATTTCCAGATTGACGTTTTTTAATGCCTGGAATTCTCCGTAATACAAATCCATATTGCGGATGCTGATTTTACTCTCCATCTGTGTTTCCTCCGCTTACTTTCTTGGCAAGATAGGATGCGAGCAGGTTGATGACCAGCACGATGCTCACTAGGATCACACCGGTGGCGAAGGCAGTGTTGCGCCCGGCCATGCCGCCGTCCCGGGTGGAAATATACATGTGTACCGCCAGGGTACGGCTGGAGTCTAAAAGGCTTCCCGGCATTTTGGCCACCGACCCTAAGGTGAAGATAAGGGCCGCCGTCTCGCCCACAATGCGTCCCACGCTCAAAATGACGGCGGAAAGAATGCCCGGCATGGCGCTGGGCAGCACGATTTTAAAAACGGTGCGCAGCTTGGAGGCGCCCAGGCCATAGCTGCCTTCCCGGTAACTGTCCGGCACCGAGAGGATGGATTCCTCGGTGGAACGGATGATGACCGGCAGCACCATGATGGCCACGGTACAAGCGCCCGTAAGAATGGAATAGCCCCATCCCAGCACCGTCCCAAAAAAGATGGATCCAAACAGGCCGTAAACAATGGAGGGGATGCCTGCCAACGTCTCGGTAGCCAGGCGGATGAGCTTAACGATCTTATTGCCCCGTTTTGCGTATTCAGTCAGGTAAATGGCGCAGAAAATGCTCAAGGGCGCCGCCAGCAGCAGTGCTACGATCACCAGGATGATGGTGGTGACGATGGCGAAGGACATGGACGGATTGTCCGACGAGTACGCGCCGAATACCAATTCCGGAGTAAGATGGGAAACGCCGTTTACAAAGATATAGCCGATGACGAAAATCAGCGACGCGATGGTCAGCAACATGGCCAGATTCACCAGCAAAAAGAGCACCAGCGAAAGAGGCCTTCTGCGGTAGATGCGCAGCTGGTCTTTAAAGTGCTTGATCGTCCGTTTCATACACGCGTCCCCCTTACGTCCGTTTTTTGCTGGTCAAAAGCCCCAGCGCCATGTTCAAAAGCAGGATAAACACAAAGAGCACTGCGCCGGTGGCGATGAGAGCGTCGTAATGCAGGCCCGACGCATAGCTCATCTCCAGCACGATGTTGGCCGTGAGCGTGCGCACCGATTTGAAAATGGAGGAAGGGAGTATGTTCGAATTCCCGGCCACCATAACCACCGCCATGGTTTCGCCGATGGCCCGGCCGATGCCAAGAACGATAGAGGTCACCACACCGGATTTGGCCGCGGGCAGGATGACCTTGAAGGCGGATTCCTCTCGGGTGGCCCCAAGCGCCAAGGCCCCCTCCTCGTAGCTTTTGGGAACCGCACGAAGAGAGGTTTCGCTGATGGAGATGATGGTGGGCAAAATCATAATGCCCAGCACGATGGAGGCCGCCAGCACACTGTTGCCGTTCCCCTCAAAATTCTCCAGAATAAAGGGGACGATCACCATCATTCCGAAAAAGCCGTAAATGATGGAAGGAATGCCCGCCAAGAGGGACACTGCCTGCTTGAGTGCCGGATAGATCCGTTTCGGACAGAACTTCGCTAGGTAAATGGCGCCCAAAAGCCCAATGGGCACACCGATGACGATCGCACCGGCCGTCACATAGATACTGCCTACGATCATATTGAAAATACCGAATTCCTGAGGGACGTTGTTGGGCTGCCAGGAGTTTCCGGACAGAAATTCCCACAGTCCCACCTGCTGAATGGCGGGAATGGCGTTTGCAAAGATAAAGTAACAGATAAACAGTACCGCGCCGATGGAAAAGAGCGCGCACAAAAAGAAAAAGAGCTTCGACCCTTTCTCCAGGATTGCCTTTTTTCTCATATTTGGTATCCCCTGTCTCTATCCGCCGCAAAGGGGCGGACACTTTGCGTGTCCGTCCCTTTGGGAGTATTTTTGCAGAAGGTTTGTTGACCGTTTTGCTTTTTACACCTTATCCCAGGTGCGGGTTTCGCCGGTGAAAATCTTCTTAATCTGATCGGTGGTCATCTCGGTGGTGGTGTTGTCCTTGTTGACGATGACCGCGATGCCGTCGTTGGCGAAGACGGTGGGAGTCAGGGCAGCTTTTTCCTCGTCCTTAAGCTCACGGGAGGAGAGGGCCAGCTGAGATTTTCCTTCCTGGGCATCCTTGATGCCGGCGCCGGATCCGTTATAAGTGACCTCAATGCTCACGCCGGGGTTGAGCTTGACGTATTCTTCTCTGAGCTTCTCAATGACCTTCTCGGTGGAGGTAGAGCCGCTAAGAGTAAGCTTGCCGGACAGAGCGGTGGAGGGAGCGGTGTATTCCTTCGCGCCGTCGATGGTCACAAAGCCCAGAGACTTGACGATTTCCTGGCCCTGGGTGGAAATGGCATACTGGATGAAGTCCGCCGCAATGCCGCTTGCTTCTCCTTTGGAGGCGATGATGAAGGGACGGGATACCTTATAGGTGCCGTTTTTCACATTTTCCTCGGTGGCTTCCACACCGTCTACCTTCACAGCCTTGATGCTGTCGTTGACCGCGCCGATGGAGGTATAGCCGATGGCGTACTTGTCCACCTCTACCTTGGCGGGAACTTCGTCGGTAGAGCTGGCGATGACCGCTTCGGAGAAGAGCTTGTTGACCTCGCTGTCACCAGACTTTTCAATCAGGCCCATAATCTCGTCGAACGCGCCGCGGGTGCCGGAGGACGCTTCCCGGGAGATGACGGTGATTTCCTTGGTGGAGTCGAAGTTGCCGCCAGCCGTGCCGGCGCCGGCCGAACCAGTGCTCGAGTCGCCGCTGCCGCCGCAGCCGGCCAGAACGGATACGGCCAGAATTACCATGGTCGCAAGAGAAAGCAATTTTTTCATTTGTTACACCTCACTGTTTTTCTTACAGGACCTATCATAAAAAGGGCGTGTATAGCGGGAATATACCGTGTGTAAAGATCGTGTAAAACCGCATTTTCCCAATTGTAAGTAGTGTTCACAGATAGAAATGGAAAAATACACGACAGAATTTGACAAAGTTATGGGGAGCCGGTATAATGAGATCCATATAAATCTTTGCAGCACAAGTAGAAATCGAGTGAAAAGTGAGGATGTGAAAGCATGTTGGAATTTATCCAAAACCCTTGGGTCATCGGCATTGTGGGCGGCATCGTCTGCGGCATCATCGTCTGGCTGCTGACCCGGTGTGCCATCTCCAGCAAGGGGAACAATGAGTACATTAAGAAAATCTATCAGGCCAACGACGAGGTGTTCCTCTCCTTGAAGCCGTACATTGCGGATAAGGGCCTGCCCGACCAGGAAATCATCGAAGCGATGATCGCGTCCACCGCGAGAAAATACCTGCTCAAGGCCAGCGACATGTATACGGTACAGATCTTCTACGAGGAGCTGATTAAGGACATTACCTCCAACGTCTACTTCTCCTGGGAGGAAAAGAAACGTTACTCCAACGACCTGCGCACCTTTATTGAGGACTTAAACCGTCAGACGGACAAAAAGACCGCTGCGGAAATTGACGCGAAGGTAAACGACATCGAGCATAAGAAGCGCCTGTCGGAAATCAAGCGCAAGGATCTCAACACGGTAAGTATGATCGCGGGCCTCTTTACCGCCGTGGTCACTGTGGTGCTCGCGCTCATGGTGAGCAGCTTCTTCCCCTCTGCCGAAGGGTACAACAGCTTCGTGCTTTACACGGTGCTGGCCGTCATTTTGTGCGGCATCGTCAGCTCCGGCGCGCTGCTTTTGTTTACCAAGATCAACATTGTGGGCCGCCGCAAGCGGGCCGCCAAGGAAAAGCGCAACGCCATTGTCGTGGACGTGGACGAAGGAAACGACAACTGGATCGAATAAAACGCTGTACGATGGTTGCAATGCCACACCGCTGTGAAGTACAATGGCGGTGTGGTATTTTTTTCGTTTTCGGTAACCCTATGGATATACATGTTATGGGAACCGCACGCATATGGGTAACCGGAGAAAGGAGGCGGCTAAGGTATGAAGCTTTCCCTGGCGAAAAAGGCGCTGCTTTTGTGGCGGGTTTGGCTAATGCTGCTCTGTGCGGCGGCTGGCATTCTATTTTACGCGCTGTTTCCCTTTCTTGGAAACGGCGCGGTAGCGGCAGGGATTTTCCTGGGCGCCATCGCTTTGTGGCTTTTCTTTTTCTGGATTCCCGGATACTATTCCTCCTTTCAGATTCAGCTGGAAGCAGGCCGCCTTTCTCTTCGCCGAGGAGTATTGCTGCACTTAGAGCACAGTGCTTCTCTGTCCGCCGTCCTCCTTTTACAGCTGCGCCAGACCCCGTTGCAGCGATTGATGGGGATTGCGTCGGTGACACTGTGCCTGCCCGGCTCCCGGCTGCACCTGCCCGACCTTTCCTTGAATGACGCGCAGGAGCTGTCGCGCCTGTGGAAAAAGCACAGGAGGCGGCCATGAGAAGGCATACCCATCCGGCCCGGATCGCCACCGAGCTCAAACGCTATGTATTTTTGCTCTTACTGCCGGTGGCCCAGCAGCTGCTCAGCCTTCCCTTTGAACCCTGGGCCTGGTCGCTGCTGCTGTGGCAGGAGCTGTTCGCGGCTTTGGCGGTGGTGCTGTTGGCGGTCTGGCGCTGGGCAAGGCTGTGGTACACCGTCAAAGACGGGGAACTCCTGGTGGAAAGCGGCATTTTTCTTCATAAGCACATTTCCCTGCGTTTTCGGGACGTGTCCTCGGCCGACGTGGAACGCCCCTTATGGCTTATCCTCCTAGGCGGCGCCCGTCTGCGGCTGGACACGGCCGCAGGCAGCCGGCGCAAGGCGGACGTGGAGCTTTATCTTCCTACCCGCCGCGCTCTTTCCATCGCGGCTAGGGTCAAGGGTCACGGCCGGGCGACGGACATTTCCTCGAGCTACCGGGCAAATCCGTTTTTTGTGGCGGTGATGGCTGCCTCCGCTTCCAACGCGGCCGGCGGCATTCTCTTCGCCGTTCCCGTGGTCAAGGGAATCGGGCAGCTGCTCGGACAGGAAATCGAGGCCCAAATTCTCGGCACCATCGGCACCTTGGCAACCTTCCTGGTAGCGATCCTTCCGCCCGCCACCGCGCTTTTGGCCACCATTCTGGCAGTAGGCTGGCTCATTGCGTTTGTCCGGGTATTTCTGCGGTACGTGCGCTTTTCCCTGCGCCGTGCCCAGGGACAGCTGACGGTGTCCTCAGGCGCTGTGGGCCGGTACCGGTCGGTACTGGGGACCCGGCACATCTGTGCTTTGGACATCCGCCAGGGCCTCCTTCTTCATCTGATGGGGCTCGCCAGCGTCAACGTAATCTGCGTGGGATACGGCAAACAGGAGGGGCAGAAAGCCGTGCTTCTTCCCTGTGTGCGAAAGCGGATGGCCCGGGAAGCCTGCGAGGAAATCCTCCCCGAGTTCGCAGGGCCTAAAAAGCTTTCTCTGCGCCCTCAAAAGGGCACGCTGCGCCGGTACGTTCTCTATCCCTGTGTGGGACTGCTTCTCATTCCGCCGGGGGCTTATCTAGTCCAAATTCTTCTTTCCCCGTTCAGCGCTCTGGTTCCTTTTCTCGCCGCCGTGCTGGCACTTCTATGCCTGTGGATGATGGTGCTTTCGCTGCTTTCTTACTATAAAGCGGGCGTCTCTCTGGAAAAGCCGGTGTGCCGGTTTACCTGCCGCAAGCGCTTCTCGCTGCACGAGGTAACGGTGCCGGCCCAAAAAGTCCAGCGGCTGGCCCTCACCCAGACTCCCTTTCAAAAGCAGGCGGGGCTTTGCCACCTGCGTGTGACGGTGGTGGGAGAACGGGGCACTTCTTACGTCATCCGGCACCTGCCGGCAAAGGAGGTTCGCGCGGCCGTTGGCCGGTTCTACGGGGAAGAACCAAAATAGAGCCGAAATTTCCCGCAAAAGCGCCCCAAAGCCGCAGTTTTCTTTGACAAGGCGGCTTTGGGGCGTTATAATATAGTATAAACCGCCTTCCATTTGGAAGGTCATTTTTAGTGATTCTCGCCCATTCTTTTGCGGAGATGATTCGGTATGCAAGAAATCATTGATTTTCATGCGCACATTTACCCGGATAAAATTGCCCTGAAGGCGACTGAAAACGTCGGCCACTTCTACGGCATTCCCATGGACAACGTGGGAAACGTAAATACTCTGCTGGCGGTCGGCCGCCGGGCCGGGATAACCAACTATGTGGTTCACTCGGTTGCCACCACCCCCGAGCAGGTGCCCTCCATCAACTCCTTCATTGCCTCCCAGTGCCTTGCGCATGGAGAGCTGACCGGGTTCGGTGCCTTCCATCCGGACTTAACGCCGGCTCAGGCCCAGCAGGCCCTCGACCAGATTAAGGAGCTGGGGCTTAAAGGTGTCAAGCTGCACCCGGACTTTCAGAAGTTTAACATCGACGACCGGAAGATGTACCCCTTTTACGAGATGATCGCCGGCAAGCTGCCGGTCCTGTTTCACACCGGGGACGACCGGTATGATTTTTCAAGCCCCACGAGGCTTGCAAGGGTGCTGTCTGATTTCCCGACGCTGACGGCGGTAGCGGCCCATTTCGGCGGATACCGCCGGTGGGACGAGGCGCAGGCGGTTTTGCCCAAAGGCCAGGTGTATGTCGACACATGCAGTTCCATCGCGTTCATCGGGGTCAAACGAGCTCAGGAGCTGATCTGCCACTACGGGGCAGACCATGTGCTGTTCGGCACCGACTTTCCCATGTGGGATGCCAAGGACGAGCTTGCCTATCTGGAAGAAATGGATTTGACCCAGGAAGAGCGCGACCTGATTTTCTCGCAAAATGCCAAACGGCTGATTGGCCGGTAAGGGATTTCCTGGCGGTCATTCTTTCGTAATGAAATGTTTACACATGCTAGGGCAATTGCTGATAGAATATTGCTATTCCGGCAATTGCCCTTTTTGTGCGGCTGCCTTACCGCACAGCATTTGGTTTTCAGCGCTTTTTTGCGCTTTGAATACGAAGACCCATCGCAGACAAATAGGAGGGAATACATATGATAGAGGTGAAAAACCTCTCCAAACGGTATGGAAAAAACTATGCCGTTGAGGACATTTCCTTCTCCGTGAAGGAAGGGGAAATCCTCGGCTTCCTCGGGCCGAACGGCGCAGGAAAATCCACTACCATGAATATGCTCACCGGGTACATATCGGCCACGTCCGGGTCGGCCTCGGTGGCGGGGATCGACATTCTGGAAAATCCCATTGAGGCGAAAAAGCACATCGGTTATCTGCCGGAGCTGCCGCCTCTGTACCTGGACATGACGGTGAAGGACTATCTGGACTTTGCCTATTCGCTCAAGAAGGTGACTCTTCCTAAGCGGGCGCACATCCAGGAAATCTGCGGGCTTGTGAAGATTGAAGACGTGTACGGCCGTCTCATTGGCAACCTTTCGAAGGGATACCGGCAGAGAGTCGGGGTTGCCCAGGCTCTGCTTGGAAACCCGGACGTGCTGATTCTGGACGAGCCTACGGTTGGCCTGGACCCCAAGCAGATCATTGAAATCCGAAACCTTATCAAGCACCTGGGCAAAGGCCATACGGTCATCCTCAGCTCCCACATTCTCACCGAAGTGCAGGCGGTGTGCGAGCGAGTGGTGGTCATCAACAACGGCCATATCGTGGCCGATGGCACGCCTGACGACCTGTCCACCGCCATGACCGCCGACCATAAGCTGATCATCCGGGTGGCCGGGCCAAGCGAGGACGTTTATAAGATGCTCTCGAAGCTTCCCCATCTGGTGGAGATCACCCGTAACGGACAGAAGGAACCGGGCGTCTTCGAATATTCCATCGAAACCGAAGCGGGCACCGACATCCGCAAGGAAATCTTCAACCGCCTCTCTGACCGGCATTGGCCACTGATGGCCATGCGCACCAACGACCTGACGCTGGAGGATGTGTTCTTGCAGCTGACGGGAGAAAAACAGATGGGAGGTCGCCGCTGATGCTATCGGTATTTAAACGCGAATTCAATTCCTATTTTCATTCGGCCATCGGCTTTGTGTTTCTGGCGGTGTTCTGCTTTTTCTCGGGCCTGTTTTTCTACCTGTACTGCCTGGCCTCTTTAAATGCCGACCTGACGCCGGTGTTTTCCGCCATGTTCACCATTTCCTTGATGGTGATCCCGCTGCTGACCATGAAGCTTCTCAGTGAGGACAAGCGCCAGAAAACCGACCAGCTGCTGCTGACGTCGCCGGTGAGCCTTTTCTCTCTGGTGGTGGGCAAATACCTGGCGGCGCTGGCCGTTTATGGGCTCGCCATCCTCATTAACGTCCTTTTCGGCATTGTCCTGTCCGCCTTCACCACGCCGGAATGGATGGTAATCATCGGCAACCTTTTAGGCTCCTTCTTTATGGGCGCAGCCTTCATTGCCATTGGTCTGTTTATTTCCAGCTTGACCGAAAGCCAGTTGATCGCGGCAATCTTGACCTTCGCCGTATCCTTCATTCTCATCCTGCTCGACGGCGTCACTGCGTTTTTCTCTTCCACTGTTCTCGACAAAGTGGTGGAGTGGCTTTCCTTCAACAACCGCTATTACCCCTTTACCATCGGAGTGATCGACTATTCAGCCATCGTCTTTTTCTTGAGCGTCGCGGCGGTCTTCCTGTTCTTGACCATCCGCGTGCTTGACAAAAAGAGATGGAGCTAAGGAGGGAAGACTTTTATGAAACAGAAATTCTCAAAAAGCCGTTCCTTCCGGTACGGCGGTATTGCGACCGCCATCACCGCGGGCTTTATCGTGGTGGTGGTGCTGTTAAACGTGCTGGCCACTACTCTATATGAGCGGTTCCCCTTGGGGGTGGACCTGACCAGCGACCAGAAATTCACCCTGTCCGAAGAGGCAGTCAACTATCTTGCCGACGTGGATGAGGACGTTGTCATCTACATGCTCTCTCCGCGGGAAACCTATGAGGCCTACGATGAGAGCACTGGCGTTCCGCTCAACCGTCTGCCCCGCATTGCCGACGAGATTTCCAAGGCCAACAACCACATCAAGGTGGAGTACATCGATCTGGACGCCAACCCCACCTTTGCCCAGAAATACAGCGAAGAGACTCTCTCCCAGCTGCACATCATCATCGAATCGGCCAAACGGCACTTTACTATCAGCGTTTACGACCTGTTTGACATCCAGACTAATTCCTCAACCGGCACCCAAAGCGTGACTGGGGAAAAAATCGAGCTGACGCTGGTGTCGAAAATTCTCTCCTGCGCTATGGATACGGTGCCCAAGGTCTCCTTTGTCACCGGCCACAACGAGGATACCGCTTCCCTGGCTGCCTTCAAGCAGCTCTTATCGGACAACGGGTATGAAACCAATGAAATCAGCCTGGGCTCCGACGGCATTCCCGAAGACACCAACTTTGTGGTAATCGCAGCGCCCAAGCTCGACTATACCGCGGAGGAACTGCGCGTACTCGATGCCTTCCTGGCGGATGACGCCGACAATCCCACTCTGATGGTCACCTTCAGCGCTTCCTACGCACCTCTTGACAACTTCGATGCGTTCCTTTCCGAATGGGGTATCAAGGCAGGCGACGGGATGCTGGTGGAAACCCAGCAAAACCGCTATTTCACCAACAGCCCCAACATTGCCATCGGCAACCTGGGCTCCAGTGAATACGCTTCCTCCTTTGCTTCCAGCCAGGTGCCGCCGGTGGTGGCCAATTCCAAGCCCATCGAGCTGCTCTTTACCAGCAAAGGAAACGTCACCACCGAGTCGGTAGTCACTACCTCCAACACCGCCCAGACCGTGGATGCCGACGGCAATCCGGACGAGACGGGAACCCGTTCCTACGATGTGCTCACCGTGTCTAAGAATACCCGGTACGAAGGGACCACAGAGTTTACCGCCAACGTGGTTGCAGTGGGTTCCAACGACTTCTTTAACGCGTCGTCCATCTTCTCCTGCATCAATGACGACATCATCATGAAAATCTACAATTCCATCAGCGGCCGGGAAGGCCAGGATGTTGCCATCAGCACCCGAACCGTGTCTGACACGGCCATCAGCGTGACCAATACCCAGGCGGTCTGGATCGGCATTGTGCTCTTTACGGTAACCGTTCCGCTTCTTCTCTTAATCGCGGGTGTCGTGATCTGGCTGCGAAGGAGACATCTATGAGGAAACAAGTTAAGACCCTAATCATCGTGGGTGTGGTCATTGTCGTTCTGGCTCTGGCTACCGGGGCGCTTTTCCTGTTCGGCTCAGGCGACGGAGGGGAAAGCTCCTCCGCCGCTTCCCAGCACGAGCTGGCGGCCACTTTTGTGGACAAGACCAGCGACGACGTGCAAAGCGTCACCGTTGAGAACGAAAAAGGGGAATTCACCGCCCAGCGCGAGGAGGATGCCCTGACCATCTCCCTGCTCAGTGGACTTGCCACCAACAGCACTGAGCTTGAGAACCTGGCGGTGGCCGCATCTGGCTTTTACGCCGAGCGTCTTATTGAAGAAAATCCGTCCCATCCGGCTGACTTTGGCTTAGATCCGGCAGTTGCCCAGGTTTCGGTTACCTATACCGACGGAAGCACCTTCTCCATTGAGCTGGGCAACGCCTCCGCCTCCGGCGGCCGGTATGCCCGCATTCCTGGGGAAACCAAGGTCTATCTTCTCACTGAAACCACCGACTCCTTTTTCTACGGTGTCAACCAGTTCGTCTCCAACGTGATCTTTGACGCGGGGCTGACGGAAGAACAAAAGGACGAAGCGGTGTTTGTCAAGGCGGAGCTGGGCGGCACCCTGCATCCACAGCCCATCGTTATCGAAAGCAATCCGTATAAGAATGTGGAGACCCATCCCGCCGGTTATGTGGACAAGGCCATAACTTCCCCTTACTTTGCGGGAGCCAGCGTGAGCGTGGACAACGCATTTCCCTCCGGTTTTACGAAGATTCTCGCCTCCAGCGTGGAGGCTGTCGTTACCGACCCATCGCAGCTCGCCCAGTACGGGCTCGATCAACCCTATTCTACCCTTTCGTTCTCCTTCCAGTCGGGAGATGAGACGTACAGCGGCAGTCTCTGGATTGGATCGAAAAACGACGAAGGCAACTATTACGCCACCACTGCGGACAAACGGGTGGTTTACGTGGTCAAGGCCGACAACGTATCCTACATGGAGCTGACCGACCGCCAGCTCTTGTACCCGATTCCCGTGCTTGTCAACATCCAGCTTCTTTCCTCCTTTGACATCGACGCTTCCCAGGTAACGGCGAAGTTCGAGCCGGTGGTCACGGAGGAAAACGGATCCAAGGCCGTCACCGGCGGCGTGGCCAACGGCAACGGGGTTTCCGCCGACTGCATTAAGAAGCTGTACGAAAGCCTCGGAAAGCTGTCTGCCGATGAGATTACGGATCGGGAGCCTTCCGGTGAACGTTTAATGACGGTCACCTACCGGTTCTCGGACGGGTCTACCGCTCCAATCACGGTGGACTATTATTATGACACAGCACGCACGGTTCTCGTAAAGGTCAACGGTCTCGAAAACGCGCCCAACTACATTATGCAGCGCAAGGCCATTGATTCCTTCCTGAACAAAACGCAAAAAGCGCTCAACGGCGAGGTCGTCGTTCCCAGCGCCACTGACTGATCAAACGAAAAGAAGGCCAAAACGTCATATGACGTTTTGGCCTTCTTTTCGTTTGCTTTTCTCAATTATGGCCCGCTGCGCCTACTGCTCCTATGGCCCGTACAACGGGCCGCGCACTCGTCCTAATCGGGGGTATCTGGGAAATAGTGCTTACCCCTCCCAATGCTTCTCGAGCAGGCTACGGATGATCTCCATCGCCCGGCGGGGCCGACCCAGGTCTCCCTTGAGCGTGTAGATATCCCGGAAGGAAAACTCCAGCCGGCACCCTTTGGCCGCCCGAAGGGTTTTTAAGATGTGGGCTTTGAAGCCTTCTTCGTCGAACACGTCGTCCGCCCCGATAAAGTTGGGGCTGGGTTTGCGGTGGTAAACCACGCTGCCGCCACGTAAAAATTCGCCCATTTTCTCCTCGTTGGCCCAGGGGGATACGGATACCTTGCACAGGTTCTCAAGCTTGCTGACACAATTTTCCCACACCGGGTCCACCGGCTCGCAGCAGCCGTAGTTGAGCCGGCCGAACTTCTCTCCAATGCGCCGATAGTAAGGGAAGAAAAATTCCGCAAACATATCCGGGCTGATGGCCACCGTCTCTTGGGAGTCCATAAAGCCCCAAGTGTCTTTTAAAGTCACCTTGCCGGGCTCAGCGGACAGCTCATGGGTAAACGCCCAGGTTCCCTGCCCCAGCCAAAGGTTATTGTTGTTGACGGTGAGCATCCCGTTTTTCTCCAGGTCCATAAGGAACTCCAGATAGTCGTTGCTGAGCCGGTCCATCATTTCGTGCACCAGCTCCGGGTAATCGTAGATAGAAAACATCATGGTTTCCATGGACATGTATCGCAGCAGCCACTGGGTCAGCACCGCGTAGGGCGGCGGCGTCTGCACCTGAACGGGAAGGATATCCCCGAACACGTCCTCCACCTGTGCTTTCCATGCATCCGCTTCCTTCGTGCCGAAGGTCCAGGTGGACTTTTGGAGCTTTGAAAAATCGTCCTCCAAATCCTCGATCACGGGAATCACATGATACCCAACGCTCTCTTCGCTTTTCTGCCGGTTGAAGGGCAGGCCGAAGGGCACGAATTGTGCATGGTTTTCGATCAGGAAAAAGTCCGGCACCACCCGGTCGTCCCCGATGAGCTCATGAACCACGATCTGCTTGCGGACTTCTTCCTCGATACGACGCCCTTCCTCGGTTTCACAGGCAAGAGCAGGGCGGATGTCGTTATAAAAGGTCCAGGGCTCAAAGGTGACCATGGGGGTCACGCGGCGTTTGTTGTCATTAAAATCGTACCAGCGCTGCTTGCGCTCGGCCATCACCGGCAGGTTGGCGTATTCCATCTGCTGCTTTGCCAGCTCCCGCAGCAGCGCCCGGTCTTTTTGCGAAATCATCGAAAGTTCCTCCTTCGCGTTCGATTACTCCCATTGTATCAAACCTGCCCTCCCCTCTCAACTGCAATTTTAAGTGGTTTCGTTGCGTTTTTTTGCAAAAAAAGTCCGTTCTTTCTTCCTTTCGTTGAAAAACGGCCCCAATCCGGGTACAATAAGGAAAACACCGCAATTCTTTCCTAGCCGCCTTCTGTCGCGGCCAGCCACAAAGGAGAACCACTATGATCGAAACCACACAGGAATTCACCCCGCCCGCCGCCGTTTTGGTGGCGGTAGACTGCGGGGATTACGACGTATCCGCCTCTCTCGACGAACTTTCCGAGCTCGCCAAAAGCGCGGACATTCGTCCCGTTTCCCGCATCATCCAGAAGCGTTCCTCGCCGGACACGGCCACCTGCATCGGCAGCGGACGGCTTGTGGAGTTAAAGCAGCTGTGTGAGGCGGATGGGGCGCAGATCATCCTCTTTGACTGTGAGCTCACGCCCACCCAGCTTCGCAACCTGGAAAAGGACACGGGCCTTCGCGTCATCGACCGGACCATGCTGATTTTAGACATCTTTGCCGCCCGTGCCCACACCAGCGAAGGAAAGCTGCAGGTAGAGCTGGCCACCCTGCGCTACATGCTTCCCCGTTTGACCGGACGGGGCGTAGAAATGTCCCGCATCGGCGGCGGCGCCGGGACACGCACCCGCGGCGCGGGCGAAACTCAGCTGGAAACCGACCGGCGCCACATCCGCCGCCGCATCGACAGCCTTAGACGCCGTCTGAGCGAAGTGGAGCACCGCAGGGAAAATCTGCGCACACACCGTAAAAAGGCGGGTACCCCTACTGTGGCGCTGGTGGGGTATACCAATGCCGGCAAGTCCACCCTGATGAACGCCCTTACCGACGCCGGCGTTCTGGTGGAAGACAAGCTCTTCGCCACGCTGGACCCCACTGCCCGGGCTCTCAAGCTGCCGGGCGGGCAGTCGGTCATTCTCATCGATACCGTCGGCCTGGTCCGCCGTCTGCCCCATCATCTGGTGGACGCCTTCCGTTCCACCTTGGAGGAAGCGGCAATGGCCGACGTGATTCTAAACGTGTGCGACGCGTCCAGCCCCGAGGCGGCGGTGCATCTGGAGGTCACCCGGGACCTGCTCGATTCTCTGGGCTGCGGGGAGACACCGGTCATCCCCGTGCTCAACAAGTGCGACCAGGTGGGCGGGCTCGACGAGCTGCCGGTGGTGGGCAACGCCGTGCGCATCTCCGCTTTGAACGGACAGGGGCTCGATGCCTTGCTTTTCGCCATCGAAGCCGCTCTTCCGCCCATGCGCCGGCGAGTGAAGCTTCTTCTGCCCTTTTCTGCCCTTTGACAAGGCGGGTCTTGCCGCCCTTATCCGCAGGGACGGAGTGGTGGAGTACGAGGAGTACACTCCCGACGGGCTTCTTCTGGTGGCGATGGCGGATATCCGCATCTACCACGAGATCAAGGACTATCTGACCGAATAACCCAAAAATGCCTCGGCTGGTTGCACAGCCGGGGCATTTTGTATATATTTAAGCCTATTATACCATTTGTATTTCTCTACATCCTATAAGCTTCTAAAAAACGCGCGCAGCCCGGCCTTTACCTGAGCGGGCAAATCCTGCTTGCGCACGCCCAGCACCGCACCTTGGAGCGCACTCAGCTCGTGCAGGCAGGCGCCCGGGTCCTTCTCCCGCAGGCGCAGAAATGCTTCCCTAACGCCCGTTTCCCGGAGCTTTTCCGGGGTATCGATTTCCACCTCACAAAGGCGCTGGGCCAAAACCGCGCCGATGTTGGGCAGGTCGGTGAGCTGTTCCATGGCTCTTCCTCCTATTCGCCACAAAACGGCGCGAGCGCCTTGCCGATGCTTTCGTGAAGCAGCAGGTCGGCACTGTCGTCGGCTGGGGTTTGGGATTTGTTGATGAGAACCAGGTGCTTGCCGGAATAATACTGCAAAAGCCCTGCCGCCGGATAGACGGCCAGCGAAGTTCCGCCCACCAGCAGCACGTCCGCCCGGGAAATGTGCCACACCGCTTCCTCCAGCACCCCTTCGTTGAGGCATTCCTCGTAAAGCACCACATCCGGCTTGATCACCCCGCCGCAGGAGCAGGTGGGCACGCCCACGCTGTCCCGGACCGTCTCAGGCGGGTAAAAGGCATGGCAGCGGGTGCAATAGTTTCGGTAGATGGAGCCGTGCAGCTCGAGCACCTTCCGGCTTCCCGCCTTCTGGTGAAGGCCGTCGATGTTCTGCGTGACGACTGCTTTGAGCTTGCCCGCCCGTTCCAGTGCAGCCAGCGCCTTGTGGGCAGAATTGGGCTGGGCATCCAGGCAGAGCATTTTGTCCCGATAGAAGGTGTAAAACTCGTCGGGATGGGCTTCAAAAAAGTGATGGCTCAGGATGGTCTCCGGTGGGTAGCGGTAATGGGTGTGATAAAGCCCGTCCACACTGCGAAAATCCGGGATCCCGCTTTCGGTGGAAACGCCCGCGCCGCCAAAGAACACAATGTTGTCACTCTGTTCGAGAAGCGCGTGCAATTGGTCGAGTTCGGTCATGCCGATTCCTCCCTTCGGTTCTACTGCCATGATAGCACCGATAAGGTCCGGACGCAATGCGAAAAGGCGGGAATCGGGGAATCGTTATCGTATGCTTTCTCGGCTTTGCCGTCGTGGGTCTTATCCGTCCGGTTTCTACCTACCATCGTATTCCTTTCTTTCGCGCCACCAAAAGGAGAAGGCACTCTAACCGTCATTTAAAAAGAGGGTCTATGATTTGCCGGCTTTTCTTATACTGGGTTTTGCAAAAGATCCGTTTTCCGCTTTGCCGCAGTCGGTCCCTTTCGTCCGATACTCACCTGATCACGTGTTCATTTCTTTCGCTCCGCCGAAAGAAACGAACCAAAGAAAGGGCGGCTTAAGGGAGAAAAACGGCGTAAAGTTCGGGGGCAAGGTTTTTCTCCCGGAAGTACCCTCTGTCCGCTCGACCGGGAATGTGAAATAAATTCACAAACAAGGCCACCCGCCATCTGGGTTCTGTGAATTTACTTCACCAAGTCTTGTTTTCTTCCCCCTGCCCTCCTCCGATGCGAGGGGGATTTTCAAGGGGGAAAAATAAGTGTCCCAGATTCTAGCGTCTTTTTCCCCCTTGAACTGCCTTTTCTTTCGCCCCTTTCTTTTGGCGGAGCAAAAGAAAGGGGCTTAAACCTATTTGGGCTGCGGGTCATCCGTCACTCCGATTAGATAGTCAACTGAAGTCTTATAAAATGCCGCCAATTTAATTAAGGATTCCACTGGAACATTGATTTTCCCAAGCTCATATTTCGAATACGTCGTTTGTTTCACATTCAGAATTTTAGCTAATGTCTCTTGTGTTAAGTCGTTGTCTTCTCTCAGGTCGCGGATTCTTGGATACAGCATATTAACACCTCGAGAAGATTATAGGTTAGTCCTAATTTGACTATTGACATATAGTCTTAATTGGACTAAACTATTGTATGAGGTGGATCCTTTGAATAATCAAATTTCTCCTATACTTTTACAAAAGGCAACCCGAATTCTAAATCAATACGTCCGTGAAGATCGTGACTTTCTCCGTTTGGAACAAAGCAAAAAAGCGCTTCTTCGTGATTTACGTAAGCGCTTGGCACCGGAAGACTATCGTCGTCTGTATGAAATCGTTGAAATCATGGACCGTCAGCTCACGATAGCCAGTAGTTATCTGCTCCAAAGCTCTCAATAGCACAAAAAGGCCCTCCGTTTTCACCGGAGGGCCTTTTGCGTTCTCTTCACGCGTCGTCCCGCACCAGGATGGGCTGAATCTGCTTGCCCAGAAGGGCCTGCTCGAAGGCGGGAAGAATCTGGGTGAAGTCCGCCACAATCGAGGTGGGCTTCTTGACAAAATCGTCCTGCCGCATGGGGACAAAATAGAAATGCTTGCGGTTTAGCAGCGTCCCGATGTTGGCCGCCGACCCGGACAGGGCGTCGTTGGTGGAAACGGCAATCAGAATCGGCCGCTCGTTTCGCAGGGTGGACTTGACCGCCAGCGTCACCGGCGTATCGGTGATGCCGTTTGCCAGCTTGCCCAGAGTATTGCCGGTGCAGGGGGCCACGATCATGGCATCCACCATCTTTTTCGGGCCGAAGGGTTCCGCCTGAGGAATGGTATGGACAATGGGGTTCTGGCAGATGGCCTCGATTTGGCCGCGGAAGTCCTCGGCCTTGCCGAAGCGGGTGTCGGTGGAATAGGCTATGGGGGACATGACCGGCACCACCTCATAGCCCGCATCCACCAGCACCTGCATTTGTGGGATGACTTTGGCAAACGTACAGAACGACCCGCACATCGCAAAGCCTACTTTCAGCTTTGACATGGTGTCTCCTCCTCCAAAATATTCATCACCGCGTCCTTGATGATGGCTCCCGCCGTGGCGGGGGCGACTTTGCCGGGCAGAGACAAAGCCAGAATGCTCTTGATTCCCAGTTCCTCCGCCGCGGGGTAATCCACGCCGCCTGGTTTGGACGCCAAGTCTACAATGACCGTGTCCCGCTTCATCTTCTCAAGCACAGGCCGGTCGAACAGCATTGCCGGGACGGAGTTAAAGACCACGTCCGCCTGGGCTGCTGCATCGGCTAAATAGGCAATGTTACCATGCTGGTAGCCGTACACGTCGCACCAGGCAGAGTCGCTCACCCGGCGGGAAGCCACCGTTACCTTGGCACCCAGCGCGGAAAGCTTCGCCGCCAGCACCCTGGACACCCGGCCGAAACCGGTGAGCAGGCACCTGGCCCCGTGGAGGGTGACGGTGGTTTCCGCCATGGCAATCTGGATGGCGCCCTCGGCGGTGGGGATGGCATTTCGTACGATAAGTTCTTCGCGCTTATAGTAATCGATGAGTTTCAGCCCCTTTTCCTGGGCCTTTTGAGCCTGGGTGGGGGTCACCATACCGCCCAGCAGGAGCTGGCCGGGGCTGGCGGCGGAAAAGAGCTCGTGTAAGTAAACCGGCTGGCAGGACAGAGGGGCTGTGATGGTCAAAGAATCCTGGCTCATCGGAATGGGCAGCAGGACGAACCGGCTTTCCACCACCGCTTCCTCCAGGTTGCTGGCCCGCTTGATAGCGCTGCCCAGCTCAATGCCGTTGTCCAGTCCAAACACCTTTACTTCAAATCCGCTCTCCGCCAGCAGGCCCGCCGCTTTGGCAATGCGCATGTCGCCGCCCACGACCGCGCAGGATTCGGTTATATGGTTATGCATCGTAATGGATTGACACCTCCAATGATCGGAAAAGTCCAACCCACAGGAGCCGCTTGCCGGAGCCTCTCGGCCCGGGACAAAGCGGGGAAATCGCGCCTTTGTACAGCAAAAGCCCTCCATATGTGTTGTACTACATCATACGGAGGGCTTCCTTGAAATGTGCATGTGGATTTGGGGGGATTCTTCCGCTTTTACTGGATGGAAAGAACGGCCTGCCGGGCGGCTTTGGGATCCTTTTCGAAAGTGCCGTAGGCAAGGGAAAGGCGGGCGAAGGCGGCTTCTTCGATTAAGCCCGGCAGCGGTATGGCACCGGCTTGTTCAAGGATGCTGGTAGAAGGGTAAACCCCGCCGTCTTTGCCGATGGGGGCTAAGTACACGTCGATACCCCGGTTTACGCAGGTCCGGATAAACGCAGCCGAATCGTATTTCCCGCCGCCTGCCCCGTCCAAACAGGCGGTGGCAGAATGGTAGAGCAGGTGGAGCACAGCCTTGGGCGGATGGTACTCAAGGTCGAAGTGGCGGTAGTCAAGCCCGGGATGGGGCAGAATGGTCAAAATCTCCCCGCTCGCTTTGGGGTTTGGGCCGAATGCCGGGGCGCTGGGCGCTTTTGCGGTCCCTTTCAGCAGAACTGTTCCATTTTCCCATCTGCCGAAGGGGCCGGCCACACTGCGGAAAACATGGGTAAGCCCCTGGGCCTTCCGCAATGTGCCGCCCTCGTAGTAGGCGGTTTCCCCCTGCTGGCAGATGGGGGCATACACACCGGGAACCCCGGCCTGCTTGATAAAATCCACGGCGGCGCGAAAATTCTGCCGGCCGTTTTGCCGCGCGTCCTCCAGCGGATAATGGCTGGACACCAGCAGCACCGGAATGGACACATCGCTTAACAAAAGGGACAGAGCCGCCGCCGAATAGGCCAGCGTATCGGTCCCGTGGGTCAGGATCACGCCGGACAAGGTCTCCAGCGGCAGGGCGCGCACCGCCCTTTCCATAGCGATCCAGTGCTCGGGGTGCATGTTCTCACTGAGCAGGTTCAGCGGCTCGCCGGTCAGGAAGGTGACGCCGCTTTGGGGGCACTCCTCCTCATACTGGGTTAATAAGGTATAGGGCGCAGTTCCTAAATTGACCCGGTGTTCGTCCAAGCGGCGGCTGCCGATGGTGCCGCCGGTAAATAACACGGCTATTTGCTTCATATTCCTCTCCTCCTGTCTTTCTAGGATACCCGGTTTTCTTCTCTATACCAGAGGATTTCGCCAAGCCAGGGCAAGATTTTGTCCGTATCGTTGCGAATCCTTTTCTCTCTGCGCGCGGCTTTTGCGGCTTAGGGCATTCGTGCACAATTGTCCCCCGTAAGGAATCCAACCGCCTTATATAAGCTGCTTTTTGATTTTACACGAAAAAAGCCTCATCCTTTCGGATGAGGCTTTTTATTGAGTTGGCATCGTCCTATTTTCCCAGGCCGTCGCCAGCCAAGTATCTTCGGCACCGATGAGCTTAACTACCGTGTTCGGAATGGGAACGGGTGGACCCTCATCGTCATTAACACCAACCAATGCGTCGTTTCTCTTATCAGAGGCGACGCATATTACTATACCACAGGCTTTCAGAAATTGCAAGCTTTTTTCAAAAAAAATTTCCGATTTTTTCTCTTTCCTCTTTATGCCGCTGGTTCCTGCGATCATACAAGCGCACCAAAACCGCCTTTTCCTGCGCGTTTACTCCTCCTTAACGCAAATTAAGCCGCAAAAGTACACCTTCGGCTCGCTCCAGGAACAGGGAAGCCCCGCCTGTGCGGTGAGCGCCTGCACATCCAGGCCGTAGCTTTCCACCGAAGGAATGGCAAGCTGCGGATGCCGGCAGGGAGCGTGGGGATAGGTGCAGGCCTGGCACAAGGTGCACGATCCTGCCCCCAGCAGCAGCGCGCCGGGGCATGCCTGCTTCGCATATGCTTGGATACGCCGCATCAGCCTATCAAAAGCCTGCTGGCCCTCATTCATACCGTCCACATCCAGGCTATCCTCCAAAGGGTGGATGAGCTGCACCACCACCGCCCGGGTATACTCCCGCAAGCGTGCGGCACACTGGTCCAGAGAACCGCAGCCGGGCGGACAGGTCCAGCTTTTGCCGTACCGGCCGCAATAGTTGAGGGCGCACAGGTCGCGAAATTGCGGGTCCGGCGTCACGTCCGCCAAGGAAATAACGCCTGCGCCGGTAGCGCCCAACTCCATCGCCTTTTTGCAAAGTTCTTGTTCGTCCATCCGCCTTTTCCCTCTCTCTGTGCCCATTTCGGCAGGTTTTTCAGCCGCACTCTGGTACCCTGATCCATAGGATTTTCGGCACCACTTTACCACATCTTTGTGAAAAAAGCAAACGAATCCGGGTCTTTCTGCTGCTACCCGGCTAAAAAGAATTGCCGGGTTCTCTGTGTCATGGTATAATAGGAACTATAATTTTAGGCAAATTGCCAATTATCATCCAGATGCCGCCTGTTTTTGCGGAAAATTTGTTGGGATAGGGAGGTCAACCATCATGCAGCAGGGTTCCCCTCTTGTCAAAGAGCCAAACCGGTACCTGCGGGTCTTTCTGATTGCACTGGGGACGGCGGCCGTCATTTTTCTGCCGTTCGTTCTCATCGATCAGGGATATTTTATTTACTACGGGGACTTTAACGTCCAGCAGATTCCCTTCTACCAGATGACCCACGACGCCATCCGGGAAGGGAACATTTTCTGGAGCCCCACCACCGACTTGGGCGCCAACTTCATCGGTTCCTACAGCTTTTATAACCTGGGCAGCCCCTTTTTTTGGCTGACCCTTCCCTTCCCCAGCGAAGTAGTCCCCTACCTGATGGCGCCGTTGCTGGTGCTCAAAACGGCGGTGGCCGCTCTGACCTCTTACGCTTACATCGCCCGTTTTGTGCGCAACAAGGATTACGCCGTCATCGGCGCGCTCCTGTACGCCTTTTCCGGCTTTACTACCTACAACGTGTTCTTTAACCATTTCCATGAGGCCATCGCCTTCTTCCCGCTCCTGCTCATCGGGCTGGAGGAATTCATGCAAAACGGCAAGCGGGGCGTTTTCTGCCTAGCCGTGTTTTTAAACTGCTTTGTCAACTATTTCTTCTTCGCGGGTGAAGTGATTTTCGTCATTCTCTATTGGTTCTTGCGCCTGCCCAGCAAGGATTGGTCGATTCACCTAAAAAAGTTCTTCTGGCTGCTGTTCGAAGCAGTGCTGGGCGTAGCGCTCAGCGCCGTGCTGCTGCTGCCTTCGGTGCTGGTGGTGCTTTCCAACCCCAGAACCGATCAGCATTTCACCGGATTCTCCGCCCTTTTCTACGGCTGGGTGCAGCGGTACGGGCTCATCATCGAATCCTTCTTCTTCCCGCCGGACATTCCCGCCCGGCCCAACTTCTTCCCCGACTCGGAGGCCAAATGGGGCTCGGTGGCGGCGTGGCTGCCACTCTTCTCCATGTGCGGTGTGTTCACCTTCATGTCCTACCACCGGGGGCACTGGCTCAAGCGCATTTTGGGCACTCTCTTTATCATGGCGCTGGTGCCGCTGTTCAACAGCGCTTTCTTCCTCTTTAACAGCTCCTATTACGCCCGGTGGTTTTATATGCTGGTGCTGATGATGGCGCTGGCTACCGCCATTTCCATGGAGCAAAACTTGAAAAACTATTCCACCGGCATCAAAATCACCGCCGGGTTTACTGCCGCGATCGCTTTGCTCATCGGCTTCCTACCCGCCTCGGTGGAGAAGGGCGAGGAGCAAACCTACGGCCTGATGAAGTACCCCGACCGGTTCTGGGTGTACGTGGCGATCGCGGTGGTCAGCCTGGTTCTTCTGGGTCTAATCGTCCACGGCTTTCGCAAGAACCCCAAACGCTTCTGCCGCACGGCGACCGCCACGGTGGTGGCCATCTCCGTGATCTATTCGGTGTACCTGCTCTCTCTTGGCAAAACGAGCCTTGCCGATTCCCGGGACTTTATCATCCCCTACAGCCTCAACGGCGGGGAGGACATCACCATCCCCCGGGAGGACAATTACCGCATCGACGTGCTCGACGGCAAGAATCTGGGAATGGACAACCAGGCCATGTTCTGGCAGATTCCCACCATCCAGGCCTTCCACAGCATCGTCCCCGCCTCGATCATGGAATTCTACCCGGAGGTGGGAGTAACCCGAGACGTGGGCAGCCGCCCGGAAAAGCGGTACTATGACCTACGGTGCTTTTTATCGGTAAAATACCTGTTTAACCGGCAGGAAATGGGTCCCGACGACGAGGATTATTATCACTACGATCTGCGTAATCAGGAAAACGGGTATTACGTCTACGAAAACCGCAACTATATCCCCATGGGCTTTACCTACGACAGCTATATCACCCGGGAGGAGTTTACCAACCGGGCCGACGCCGCTCAGCAGCGGCTGCTCCTTGCCACCATGGTGCTGGAAGAAGACGGCGTTGCCCGCAACCAAGACATTCTTGCCCATTATAACGCCTCCACTCCCCTGTCCATGTCGGAAGCAGGGCTGGAAGCCTACTGCGCGGCTCGAGCCGAGACCGCCTGCAAAACCTTTGACTACGATAACCGAGGCTTTACCGCCACCATCGATCTGGACAGAGAAAACCTGGTCTTCTTCTCGGTTCCCTGGGAGGAGGGCTGGACGGCCGAAGTCAACGGAAAGCCGGTGCAGATCGAAAAGGCCAACATCGGCTTTATGGCGGTGCGCTGCCCGGCCGGGGAAAACATCACCATCCGGTTTCATTACATGACGCCCGGCCTGATTCCCGGCCTTGCCATCACCGGCGGCTCGGTGGTGGTGTTCCTTCTCTACTTCTTCGGCATGGGCGCCCTTGACCGGCGCAAGCGCCGGCGCCTGCTGGAACTGGAAGGCGAGGAGGCCGACGATTATTTGAGCGACCTGCCGGTAAACGGAGAAGGGAAGGGCGGCATTCAGTACGACTACTATCTCAAGGATGTTTCCATCGTCTTCCCGGAAATTGAGGAAGACCGTGTCAAGGAACCGCCAAGCGACCCACCTCTTTTCCCAGAAGAGGAGCCGGTAGATCTGGCTGCGGCGGCGCAAGCGCCGGAGAAGGAAAACGAAAAGGAAGCCTCGTCTGAAACCGGCACCGACGTGCAGGCGCCTTCTCCGAAAGAGGAGAAGAACGATCCATCTCATGAGGAAGGAGCGTGATTGGGTATGGCGGCTGTGGTTTACTTCGTCGTTCCCTGTTACAACGAAGAGGAAGTACTGCCTGAAGCATCCAAACGGCTGATTGCCAAACTGGAAGACTTGATGGAAAAAGAGCTTGCCAGTGAAGAAAGCCGGATTTTGTTTGTGGACGACGGCAGCAAGGACAAAACCTGGGAGCTGATCGCCGGGTTGCACGAGTCCACTCCCTACGTCTGCGGCTTAAAGCTTTCCCGCAACCGGGGCCATCAGTACGCCCTGCTGGCGGGGCTGACAGCGGCCCGGGAACTTTGCGACTGCGCGATTTCTCTGGACGCGGATCTGCAGGACGACATTGAGGTACTGGACGAATTTTTGAAGCATTACCAGGACGGGTGCGACATTGTCTACGGCGTGCGCAAAAGCCGGGAAACCGACACCCGTTTCAAACGAGGGTCTGCTCAGCTGTTCTATAAGTTTTTAAACCTGATGGGCGTAGAGGTTCTCTACAACCATGCGGATTACCGGCTGATGTCCCGCCGGGCGCTGGAGGCCCTGTCGGAATACAAGGAGGTCAACCTCTTTTTGCGGGGAATCGTCCCCTTAATTGGGTACAAAAGCGCAGTGGTCTATTATGAGCGGCACGAGCGGCTTGCGGGCAAGTCCAAATACCCGCTGTCCAAAATGCTGTCGCTGGCGGCGGACGGGATTCTCTCCTTCTCCATCAAGCCCATCCGCATCATTTCTTCCCTGGGTTTGCTGATCGCCTTTTGCAGCATCATCGCCCTGCTTTACGCGCTCATCAGCAAACTGTGCGGCGCGGCAGTGTCCGGCTGGACGGCCATTGTGGTGTCCATCTGGCTGCTGGGAGGCATCCAGCTTCTGTGCCTGGGAGTGATTGGGGAATACATCGGCCGGATTTACAGCGAGGTCAAGGAGCGGCCGAAGTATTTTGTTGAGAAGTTTCTGAAAAAATAAATGATATTTTTCAAAAGAACGTGCTCACCCGGGTGATTTTTCCTTTGGGGCGCACGACAAAAGGAAGCGGAAGGCCCCCGGTACCGGGGGCCTTCCGCTTCCTTTTATTTATCTGCGCTCTTCTTCAAATAGCGGGGTGGACAGGTACCGCTCGCCTGTATCCGGCAGCAACACTACGATGGTCTTGCCCGCGTTTTGCCAACGGCGGGAAAGCTCTGCCGCCGCGTGAAGCGCCGCGCCGGAGGAAATGCCGCACAAAAGCCCTTCCGTCTTTGCCAATGTCCGGCTGGCGGCATAGGCTTCCTCATCGGTCACCCGGATTACCTCATCGATGAGAGAGGTATCGAGCACCTTGGGCACGAACCCCGCGCCGATTCCCTGCAAGCCGTGGGGGCCCGCCTTCCCGCCGGAAAGAACCGGGGAACCCGCCGGCTCCACTGCTACGAGCGTTACCTCTGGGTTTTGCTCGCGCAGGAACTGGCCCACGCCGGTAAGGGTGCCGCCAGTCCCCACTCCCGCTACAAACAGGTCCACCTTTCCGTCGGTATCCCGCCAGATCTCCGGGCCGGTGGTGGCCTTGTGGGCGGCAGGATTGGCCGGGTTATCGAACTGCATGGGAAGGAAGGCCGACTCGTATTCCTCCGCCAGCTCTTTCGCCTTTTCGATGGACCCGCTCATTCCCTTCTCTCCCGGGGTAAGCACCAGCTTGGCCCCCAGCGCCGCCAAAAGCGCCATGCGTTCGTGGGACATGGTTTCGGGCATGGTGAGGATCAGGGGATATCCCTTGATGGCCGCCACAAAGGCAAGCCCTACCCCGGTATTGCCGGAGGTGGGCTCGATGATGACGCTGCCGGGCTTGAGCAGGCCCTGCCGCTCTGCCTCTTCAATCATGGCATAGCCCACCCGGTCCTTAGCCGAGGAACAGGGATTGAAGCACTCAAGCTTGGCTAAGAGCCTGGCGCCTGCCTGCACCGTGGCTCCATACCGGGACAGCTCCAGCAAGGGCGTATTCCCAATGAGCTTTGTCAAATCGGACGCGATTCTTTCCATATCTACCTGCCGCCTTTCGCCGCCGCCCTTTGCAGACAGCGGGGATCTTTGGTATCATGGTAGCATACCCGAACGGGATTTTCAATTTCCCTTAGGGCTTGTTTGATAAATAGCGAAATGCCGGATGTATCCGAATTTTGGTGGCAGACAAGGCGATGTTTCGCAGGAAGCCCTGTTGCTTCCAAAGAAAATGAACGCAGTATAACGCCAAAAGGCATTTGCAGTCCACGTTTTATCCTTTTCCAAGCAAGCCCTAAAAGAAAGGACGAGCCCAATGACCTTTTATGACGCGGTTTATGCCGCCGTGCGCCTCATTCCAAAGGGCAAGGTGGCCACCTATGGGCAGATCGCTGCCTTGGCGGGAAGTCCCAAAGCCTCCCGGGTGGTGGGCAGCGCTCTGTGCCGCTGCAAGGACCCCACGGTTCCCTGCCATCGGGTGGTCAACCGTCTGGGCGGCATGGCGCCGCAAGGTACCTTCGGCCTCCCCGGGGAACAGGAGCGGCGGCTTTTGGCCGAAGGAATCACACTGCGAAAGGATGCCACGGTGGACCTTTCCATCTATCTCTGGAACCCGTAACCATTTCCATCCGAACAAAACTGACATGAGACGCTACGTTCGGACATATCATTGATTGATACCTTTGTACCAAAATCCTCTGAGGGATCGTGAAGGTGTGAATCGATGAAAAAGCGAGCGTTTCTCATCAGCGGGTTGGTTATGACCGCCACCGCCCTGTTTTTAAAGACGGTGGACATTTCCTATACCGTGTATATCTCCAACAAAATCGGCGCGGAGGGCATGGGACTTTACCAGCTCATCGTGTCGGTTTACTGTTTGTTCATCACCGTGTCCACCTCCGGCATCAGCCTGGCGGTCACCAGGCTTACCACCGAAGAATCGGCCAAGGGCAACGAAAACACCGCCCGCTACGCCATGCGAAAATGTGTGGCTCTAAGCATGCTACTGAGCGTGACGGCGGGGAGTGTTCTTTTTTGTTCGGCGGGGCTCATCGGAAACCAGTGGCTTGCCGATTCGCGTACCGTACTCTCCCTGCGGGTACTGGCCTTCGCGCTGCCATTTTTGGCGGTGTCCTCCTGCTTTAACGGCTACTTTTTAGCCAAGCGGCGGGTGGTCAAATCCTCGGCCGCCCAGATTTTCGAGCAGTTCGCCGGAATGGCCGCCACCATCCTGGTTATTACCTTGTTCATGCCCGACTCGCTGGAATACGCCTGCTGTGCCATCGTCATCGGATCGGTGGCGTCCGAGGTGCTTTCCTGCCTCTTCGTATTTCTCCTCTATTGCTTTGAAAAACGCAAAGTGGGGACCGATCAGCCCACCAAGCGCGGGGTTTTCAAACGGATTTTCGCCATCATTCTGCCGGTATCCGCCAGCTCCTACCTGCGAAACGGCCTGATTACTCTGGAAAATACCATGATTCCCGCCGGGCTCAAAAAGCACGGAGCTTCCACAGAAGGGTCACTGTCGGTGTTCGGCATGTTAAAAGGGATGGTCATGCCCATCCTTTTCTTCCCCGCCGCCTTTCTTTCTTCTTTTACGAGCCTGCTGATCCCCGAGATTTCGGAGGCAAACGCCGTTAAGAACAAACGCCGTATCAGTTCCATCGCCTCTCGGGCCTTTCAGATCACCCTGCTTTTTTCCATCGTTATGACCAGCATTTACATTTGCTTTTCCGACGAATTGGGGCTGGCGATCTATCACTCCAAGGACTGCGGCCATCTGCTGAAACTCCTGGCCCCGCTGGTGCCCTTGATGTATCTGGACAACGTGGTGGACGGCATGCTCAAAGGCCTGGGCGAGCAGCTGAGCACCCTGCGCACCAACACCATCGACTCGGTCATTCGCATTGGCCTCATTTGGTGGTTGATCCCGATGAAAGGTGTGGAAGGGTATCTGATCGTCTTGTATTTCAGCAACGTCCTCAATTCTCTATTGAGCATCAGCCGGCTTGTGAAGGTGTCTCAAATCAAATTAAACGTCTCTTGTTGGATTTTGCGGCCCGCCCTGTGCGCAGCGCTCTCTTCCCTTTCGGTTTCCCTGTCCTTTCGGCTGATCCCGCATTTTCTTTCACAGCCTGCCTGGTTTATGGCAATCGAACAGATCGTGGCCACTCTGCTGCTCTATGCTCTACTGCTGCCCATCACCGGCTGCTTTAACGGCGAGGACCTTAGATGGTTCCAGTCCATCTTCAAAGCATCCGCCGGACGCCGTGAATAACCTGGGGTTCCCACCGCACACTAAGAAACGGGCCTTCGCCCGGCGTTTGACAAAGCGGGCGCTCACAGGTATAATGGGACTCACAGATACCGGTATACCGCGAACCAGTCATAAGCGGGTTGATACCAGTCGATTGCAAAAAAGCGCCCGCTTCATTCGCGGGCGCCTTTCTATTTATTTGCAGACAACTGTCCCTCACAAGAAAACAAACCATAAGGAGGATTTCTCATGAACTTTACGGAAGAAATGAAACGCGTGTTGTTGGCCGGCATCGGTGCGGTAGCCTGCACGGCAGAAAAGGCCGGAAGCTTGGTGGAAGAGTTCGTCAAAAAGGGCGAGCTGACGGTGGAGCAGGGCAAAGTGCTCAACGAGGAGCTCAAGCACAAGGTGGACCAAGCGGTGAAGGAGCATGTCCATGTGACTGTGGTGAAGGAAGAGGCCGCCGAACCGAAGGCGGAGGATCTCCTAAACGCCGTGGACAAGCTGACTCCCGAGGAGCTGGCGGCTCTCAAGAAAAAGCTCAATGAGATGGAGAAAACCGATGAATGCCAGTGCGACACCGACGAAGAAGAATAAAGAGAATCCCACCCGGCAGCGTCTAAAGGAAATGCTGGAGATCCTGGCTAGACACGGCGTGGTCAAGGGGATGACCCCCGAAAAGCTGCGCCTGATTCTAGAGGATTTGGGGCCTACCTACGTCAAGCTCGGGCAGATCATGTCCATGCGCACCGATATTCTGCCCGAGCGGTACTGCCTGGAGCTGACAAAGCTGCGCGCCGACGTAAAAGCCTTTGCGTTTGAACAGGTAAAAGCGGTAATCGAGGAGCAATACGAAAAGCCGGTGGAGGAAATTTTCTCCTTTCTTGACGAGAAACCTCTGGGTTCGGCCTCCATCGCCCAGGTACACCGAGCGACCCTGCTCGACGGCACAGATGTAGTCATCAAGGTGCAGCGCCCCGGCATCCGGGAAACCATGTCGCGGGACATTCGCCTGATGCAAAAGGCGGTGGGCCTTTTGCACTTCGTCAGCGGCCCGGCGGGGGACGTGATTGACCTGAAGGCGGTACTGAGAGAGATGTGGAACGTGGCCCAGCAGGAGATGGATTTCCTGGTGGAAGCCGACCACATTCGGGAATTTGCCAAGTGCAACGCGGACATTGCTTACATCGGCTGGCCTCAGGTGGTGTGGAAGCTAACCACGCCGCAGCTGCTGGTGATGGAGTACATCGATGGCTATTCGCTTGACGACACAAAGGCTTTGGAGCAGCATGGATACGACGTGGAGGAAATCGGGATAAAGCTGGCGCAAAACTACGTCAAGCAGATTCTCGACGATGCATTCTTTCATGCCGACCCTCATCCGGGCAACATCCGGGTACGGGGTGGGAAGATCGTCTGGCTGGATCTGGGAATGATGGGGCGCCTTTCTCCCCGGGACCAGGCGCTTTTTCGCCGTGCGGTCAAGGCCATTGTCGCCTCTGATGTTTACGAACTCAAAACCATCCTGCTTACCATCGGCAACCACAATGGCCGTATCAATCACGCCCGTCTTTATACCGACATTGACGACATGCTGACGAAATACGGCAGTATGGAGCTTGGCAGTATGGACTTGGGCAAAATCGTCACCGAGCTTACCACCCTTGCCGCGGACCACAACATATCCATGCCCGCCGAAATCACCATGCTGGGCCGGGGCGTGGTCACCATTGAAGGCGTACTCAGCCGGGTGTGTCCCCAGGTCAATTTCGTTCAGATTATGGCCAACCATCTCTCCGGCAATCTGGCGCAAGAGCTGGATTTCAAACGAGAAATCCGCCATGCGGGCCGGTCCTTTCTGGCTACCTCCCGCAAGTCGCTGGACATTCCCGCACAGATTTCCGACGCCCTAAAAATGGCCATCAAGGGGCAGGGAAAGCTCAACCTGGAGATTACCGGCTCGGAAGAACCATTGAGCCAGTTGGACAAAATGGTCAATAAAATCGTCGTCGGCATTATCACCGCGGCTCTTCTCATTGGCTCAAGCCTCATCTGTACCACCCAGATGCAGCCGCAGATTCTGGGCATTCCGTTTCTTGGGATCTTAGGATACTGCGCCTCTATGGTGATGCTGGTTTGGTTATTTGTAAAATTCATCCATAAAAAACATTGACACCATGGATATCTTTCTGCTAAACTGGGAATAACTACTTGACAAGCCATTCTTCCGTTGCTATAATATTTTAGTCGCTTTGCGGCTCACGTTTTAGCGATGGAATCCTAGACCGGCAATGGTTTGGGAGAAAAATGGAATTTGACCCATTAGCTCAGTTGGCAGAGCACTTGACTTTTAATCAAGGTGTCCGGAGTTCGAATCTCCGATGGGTCACCAACAAAAAGCCCTCGTAAACATAGGTTTACGGGGGCTTTTTGATAGTCATGAAAGCCTGTCTTTCTTTGCTTTTCTTTCTCCATCTAGAACATGAAAAAAAGGTCCGAAACGGTTGTAAAATAGCCGTTTCGGACCTTTTTTTCATACGGCGGTGGATTTATCGCAAAGCACACTCCATAATACCGGCAAACTTGGAGACTTCATGAATCAACACTTATATTTGGCAAATATTATATATTTTCCCCACTATGATTATGAATAATGTCAATAGTAATCATAACCAGAAACTGGTACACTATATGCGTCTAGATCATAAAAGAAAAATATATACATTTATGGATAAAAAATTGACTATTGACGCTTTCTTTGCGTCAACGCGGCGGACAACGAGCAAAC
Organism: Clostridiales bacterium; assembly: GCA_018364155.1. Classification (GTDB taxonomy): domain Bacteria; phylum Bacillota; class Clostridia; order Oscillospirales; family Acutalibacteraceae; genus Solibaculum_A. Next base: position 47,075 of record JAGZMM010000005.1, on the reverse strand, counting down.
AGATCGGTATTTTTCTGCTATTTTCTCTCTGTTTTGGCACAGATCCAATACGCCTTTGCGAATGTCCGCCGGCCTAAGACGACTTCCCGGCCAGACCGGTGCGGATGCTGGAATTGCATACAGATCCGCAAGTTCGCGGTAAGAAAGGAGGGGCAATGCGCCGGAAACAATAAAAAGCAACCTATAAGAAGAATGGAGGCGTAGAAAAATGGCAAAAGGCAAAAAAATCGCATCCCTGGTTTTGGCACTGACTCTATGTCTATCCCCGCTCGCTGTCAATACAGCCGCCGCAGAAGGCACGGTATCTTCCTTGCCGGAAGCCGTATTCGATGTTTACGAAAGCGAAATGGACCGTGGGTTCCTTTGTGCGGCCGTGGGCAACGGCGTGTTCCTTTCCTGGCGTCTCTTTCCCGAGGAAGCCACCGGGTTTGACGATGCAACCAAGCGCCTGACAGGAACCGACTTCGCCATTTTCAAAAACGGCGTGAAGATTGCCGATGTCACCGACAGCACCGACTATCTCGATGCGGATGGAACGGTCAACGACGAGTATGTGGTCGTTACGGTTGTGAACGGCGAATACGTCAGCCGTTCCAAGGTGCTCAAGCCTGCCCCCCGTCTGACGGACGGCTACGCTGATGCCAGCGGCAACGGCGCCGACATTTCAGGCTATCTGTCGTTCCCGCTGCATCGACCGGCCGACGTGACACTGCCGCACAGCACCATTGCCGGCGAAACCCAGACCTGGCCTTACTACATGGACGAAATGCAGGTCGCCGATGTGGACGGCTCGGGTGAACTTTCCTTTGTCATCAAATGGCAAGGACATAACCCCGATGTAATCAACCCCGACTATACCACCCCGGTTATTTACCAGTGCTACAAGATGGATGGCACCATCCTGTGGGAAATTAATCTTGGCATCAACATCCGCGCCGGCCAGCACTATTCCGCTCCCAATCTGGAGGATCTAGACGGAGACGGCAAGGCTGAATTTTTGATCAAGACCGCTCCCGGCTCCAAGTGGAGAAGCTTTGAAAACGGCGTATACGACGATTCCGTCCCCTACACCTATATCACCATGGTCGAAACCGGTCAGACGCTGTGGGACGGCACGAGCAACTGGAGCCACGAGGACGACTTCCGCACCAACGACGGCACCACCACTCCCGCTACCCGGGAGAATGGGACGCTGTTCCAGTGGATGGTCCAATTCTTCAAACATTGGCAGGATCATCCGGAAGTCCGCGCTGCGTACTACGGCCCGAACCTGGAATACAACGCCTATGAAGACCGGGGCGGCTACGGCTGGTGGGCCTATCCTCCGCAGGTAATGCTGGGCATGTATCCCGCCGATTATGAGAGACTGGGCCTGGACGGCCAGGAAGCCGGCCCGGTGGGAACCGCCGGAAAGTACAACACCTTTGTTGCCAGCGCCGACGATACCGGCTGGACGCAGGAACAGTGGGAGATCCTCAATGCCATGCCGAAGGATCCGGAAGAATTTAAGAGCCATGTCATCACCGATGAAGAAGCCCTTGCTTTGGCTCACCTGTTCTATGCCAACAAGAATCCTTCCAAGCGCTTTGTCAGCGGCCATGTCATCGACGCTCCGGAATTCTACACCGTTTTCAACGGTGAGACGGGCGCGGAGATGGATACCATTCCTTATGCCGTGCAGGCAGGTATGACCGACCCGGTCACCGGGAAATATTATCCGGACATCGGCATCCTCTGGAATGATTTTACCGCTACCGTCGAGCCCATGAACCGAGTGGAACGCAGCAAGAGCTCTGCGGCGTATCTGGACGGCCCCGGTGAAAATCCGAGCGCCGTGGTAGGCCGCGGCTACTACGGCCGCACCACCTTTACCCGTTACGATTGGGACGGGGAGCATCTGACCAGCAAGGTCTTAAACGACACGGGCGCGGAAGTCTGCCCGAACCCGTTTAAGAACAGCTCTCGCGACAACGCCGGCGGCGCCGTCGCCTACAGCAATACCCACGGCGGTCCGGGCCGTTCGGAAGGCCCCGACATATTCGATCCGGAGAATCCTTTGGAGGAAATCCGTGATGAAAACGGCAAGGGACATTCCACCACCATGCAGGGACAGCATCAAATGAGCATCATGGATGTGGACGGCGACGGATATGACGAAATAATCCACGGCGGCGCCACCTATAACAGCGACGGCAGCGTTCGCCATGTGGAGTACTACTGGCATTTCGCAGGCGGCTCCACCTCCACCGAACCGGGCGTCGGTCCTGGCACTTGGGATAAGATTGAGCACGGCAACGCCATCCAGGTAGCCTATCTCCATCCCGACCAGACCGATCCCATGATCTGGATGGATACCGCGGAAGGCGGATGGGTCGGCACGATTCTGCAAAACGCCAACACCGGCGAAATCGTTTACTTTGACGCAAACGGTACCGCAGAGGAATGGTCCAGCAGAAACCTCTACCACGGCCGTGTGACCATGGGGAAATTTACCGATGAACCCGGTTGGCAGCTGATCGGCAACAATAACCAGACCCGTACCACACCCATCGGTGTGTTGGGCGGCCTGCGTCAGTACGACGGCACCAAATCCGCGTACAATCCTTCCATCGGCACCAACTTTACCATCAACTGGCGTCCCAACCTCACCACGCAGGTCGTTGCGGGCAGCAACGGCACCGTAGGCGCCGCAGCCAACGTAACCCTCCAGGATTCGGATGGAAAGGGCGGCAAATTTACCGACATTCTGAAAACACAGAATACCCTTGCCCAGGGCGGTACCAAGGGTCAGCCCGCCATTAAAGCAGACATTCTGGGCGACTACCGGGAAGAGCTGGTTTTGGGGACCACCAACGAAGCGGGCCCCGAGCTGCGCATCTATTTCAATGCTGAGGATTCCACCCATAAGCTGGCTACGTTGATGTCCGACCGGCGCTACCGGGTGGAAATCAACCGCCAGCAGAGCGAGTACAACCAGCCGGCATACACGGGCTACTATTACGGCTCGGATATGCGCATGGACGTTTACTTCCAGTCCATTCAGCCCAAGCTTTCTTCCACGGTTTATAACGCCAATACCGACAAAGACCGGTATCTGGTCAACAAAACCATTACCGCGACCGTTGCTACGCCCACAAACGTCAACCAGGTGGCGCTGCAAACCGAAGCTGGCCTGGGCCTGGCGGCTTTTACAAGCGCGGAGACGGTGGGCAACTATAAGGTATGGACGCTTCAGTTCCCGCTGGGTACTGCAGGCGAGCGCACGCTCAACGTTTTGGCTGCCGGAGAAGACGGCGTTCTGGCTGCGTCCGGCGTATCCGTGTCCTTTGCTGTCGGCAATCAGCCGGTTGCACCGCCGGTGGGTAGCGATCCTCAGGTGAACGCAGTCAAATTGGTATCGGGGACGATGAAGGTCAACACGCCTATTGTGTTCGAAATCAAGACCACCACTGCAGCCACTAAGGTGGCGTTCTTCAACGAGTCCGGCGCAGGCCTTGCTTCTTCCTCGGCTCCCACTTATGTGGACGAGGGCGGGGAACGCGTCTGGACGGTTACGCTGTCGCTGGGTTCGGCCGGTTCGCGCACGCTGACGGCCAAGGCCCAGGGTGCTGACGGTAAATGGATCGATTCCGATCAGACCATCCAATTCCGTTTGACAAAATAATCCCCCTTTTTGCTAGATTTTTCTTCCTTCGATCGGTTCGGCCCAGCCTGTTTCGAACAGGCCGGGCCGAATCACTGGTTGGATGGTTTTCCTTTCTTCTGTGAGATACAGGCGTTTCATGTACACATTCTTTTCGAAAAAGTTATTGCCAGCTTATATGCGGCCCTCTCGCGGTTAACAAGCAGCGTAATAGAAAATGAAATATACAATCAGTATTATCACAAAAGTCATTTGGCGCAAAATTTCTGCTTTAGTGGAAATACTGTCTTTGCATACGCACAACCACGCTGCATTTTTTCATCTTTCTAGTAAACTCTACCAGTTTCGGATCTTTCCCTTCTTCGCCGGACAAAAAACGCCCCGCCATACCCGAAAGGGGATTGGCGGGGCGTCGTTATGCTAAGGGGAAAGTCTGCGCGCTGTTACCGGGTAACCCGAACCTGCAGATCCAGAGTATCCTCTGCCCAGGTAAGGTCAGAACCGGCAACCTTTACTGTAAAGTCACGGGTGCCAGGAGTGCCAACGCTGAGCGTATAGGTCCAGGTACGAACATCGCCCTCGTCCACATACGTGCAGGTGGTGGGAGCGAGGCCCATGCCGTTCTCGTTGAAGAGGCGGACCTTGGCAACGTTGGTAGAGGTCTTGATGGTCGCAGTGATGGGCTCGTTGACCTTACCGACCTTATCCATCGTCGCGCTGATCAGCTTGACCTCATCGGTGCCCGGAGCGACCGATGCATCGCCGATATAAAAGCTAACATCCACACCGGTGTCAACGCCGTCGGTGTACACGCTCAGGGTACGGGCACCCTTGGTGGCCAGAGAGAAGGTCAGAGTCCAAGTGATGGAACCGTCTTCATTCTCTACGAAGGAACGAGTGCTGGCCAGACCCAGGCCGGTTTCGCTGACCAGGTAGGCCTTCTTCACGTCCTTATCGGTAGTAACATTGACCGTAATGGTCTCATTGGGCGTATAAGCTTCCTTGTCTGCAGAAGCAGAAACCTCAATGGGTGCATTGGTATAGTGCATCGCATAGGTGGGAAGCTCCATAGCCAGAACCTGATCCTTGTTGTCCTCGCCCAGGTAGTAACCCAGGTGCGGCGGCTGGTTGTACGCAGTGTTCTGTCTGGCGACAGCCAAGCGGTAAACCGGATCATGCATAAGGGTATAGATCATGTAATCGGTCGGGATAGTGGTGGAATAGATCCGCAGGGCGGAAGAATCCTCCGTTCTCGCGACGATTTCCTCACGCCAGTCACCCAGAAGGTCGGCGGACAGGTTCGGAGTGTTCTTGGTGCCGTTGTTGGTGAAGGTGCCTTCGAAGACATCCAGAACATCCATTTCATTGGTTTCCCAGTTGTACTTATAGACAGTCTGGGCGGTATCGCCGTTGGCCGCAGTCGGATCCTGGCCGTCAGGCAGTTCGACGAGCAGGTCGCCGTCCCAGTAAGAGGTCCAGTTGCACAGGAAGCCCATGGGCTTCTCTTCCACGACTACCTTACCGTCCGCAGAGTAAATGGAACCGCTTCTCGCCTGATCCGGGTTCTCGCTGTTGGGACGATGAGCCCAAACCTCGTAGCCCGGGTTCGGAGTAATGTTACCAGCGCAGCCGCGGCCGGTGTCGTAGCTGCCGGCCTTCCGGTCGCCGAAGACGATAGAGCCAGAGACGCCGTCCGTCACGGTGAAGTCATAAGTCGAATTCTTTGCCTCATAGGGCTGCATGACCTGCAGGTTGGTGGTCTGGGGAAGCATAGCAGCAATGTGCAGGGCGTCGCCGTGCAGGTCGGCGCTTGCCTTATCGGGATCCAGCGCCCACAGGAGGGTGCCGTCCTGATCGATGGCCATAGCACCGGTGATGTACTCGTCAAAGCCATCGCCGTCCACATCTGCAGCAGCGGAGGTATGCACGCCGCGGCCGTAGACATAGGGATCATCTTCGGTGGAGATTTTCCAGGCCTGCTGCAGCTTGCCGTCGATCAGCACATAGGCCGCAACGGCAGTTCTCTTATAGTAGCCGCGCTGCATGATGGCGGCAGGAATGGCCTGCTCTTTGTTGTTGGGGTTGGGGATGTAACCAACTGCGCCGCAGAAGCGGTCCGCACGGTTAAAGGTTGCGTCGCCCCACCAATTCTGGTTGCCGCTGACCTCGCCTTGTACCGCAGGATAGTAGTTGGTGGTATCGATGATTTCGCCGGTCAGGCCGTTAAACGCGGTCAGGTATTCCGGGCCGCCCCAGGCGTGACCAGTCTTGCCGCGGGAAATGGTGCCGTTCTGAATGGCCTCCTGCATGGCAGGATTGTCGTCATAAGCAATGTAGGTGCCGTTCTTAGTCGGGTCGCCCACAACGCCGATGAGGCCCTTGCCGGCTTCCTCTTCCTCATAGGTGGGAAGCTTGCCGTTTTCGTCCGGCGCGTAGACCTTGGTGCCGTCCGCCGTCTTGACAACGAACTCAGCCTTGCCGTCCTGATCGAAATCATAGAACATGAACTGGCTGAAGTGAGCACCGGAGGAAATGTTGTAGCCCAGGTTGATTCTCCACAGGGCAGTGCCGTCGAGCTTGTAGCAGTCGAAGATAGTCGGGCTGCTCAGCTTGCCGGAGGCGGAGTCAAACTGGTTAGAGGGATACCACTTGACCAAAATCTCGTACTCGCCATCGCCGTCCACATCCGCCGCAGAGCAGTCGTTGGCGGTGTAGGTAGCGCCGGAACCGGCACCGGTAACCACCGGATGGTTGCCCGGATTCTGGATCGGGAGCTCAAGATAGTTGTCTTCCAAAGCGCTGACTTCCTTCGACAGGGTGCTCTTGCCCTCGAAGATCGTCTCTACACGGTAAAGATCGCCTTCCTTGCCGTCCGCGTCGACATAGTTCGTCTTATCGGTGATGGGGGCAGCGTTGATCTTCGTACCGTTGCGGTAGATGTTGAACGCAATGTCTGTGCCATACTCAGAAGCAAGCAAACGCCAGGAGATGAAGATACCGTCGGTGGACTTCATGGCGATGACGCCGCGGTCCAGCCATTCCATGGAACGATCCTTGGAGTTATAGGCAGGCGTCTCTTGCAGATAATTGATCTTCTGGGTCGCCTTGAGGTTGTTTGTGTTGTTGAACGCATCCGGAACAATCAGGTCGGCGGTGTACGTATAGGTGCCGAACACATCCGGATTAAAGGGATTTTCAGAGGTCCACTCGCCCACCTGGACGGTAGCGATGGTGCCGTTGTTGAGCTGAACTTCCACTTCCGTCGGGAAAGCGGGAAGAGAATTGCCGGAGGTGAGGACGATCGGAGTGGTGTCCATCACGGCAGAAATATAGGGCTTCTCCAGGTAGGTAACCTTGAAGGTCGCCGTCATATTCGTGTCGTTGGTAAATACCCCTTCCACCGCGGGGATGGTGCCGGTATATGTATAAGTGGTATAGTTGTTAGGATCGAACTCCTTGTCCAGTTTCCACTCGCCGATGGTGGCATCCAGCTGCGTGTTGTCGCTGAGCTTCACCTTCACAGTGGAGGGAGGAGTGGGGAGGGATTCGCCCTTGTAGATAACCGCCGCAGAAGGATTGGTCACGCTGACCAGAGAAGGCGTGCGGCTGGAACGCGGGTCGAAAATTTCGATGCCGTTGACATAACCGGAATTGCTGGAGGTAAAGTGGAACAAGAAGCTGCTGTTTTCCGCCGTTACGGTCAGATTTTCGATCAGCGCATAGGTCATGCCCTGATTGGTTTCCACCTTGACGGCATTCATGCTGGCACAATCCTGGCCGTTGATGTTGATATCCACGTTGTTGGCGGTGCCGGCCAGCATATCGGTGCAGTACACGATAATGTTGTAGGTACCGGGCTTCACGTCAGCCTGGAACTTCCAATCCTTAGAGCCTACCCAGTCCCGCTCCATCTGGTTGGCACCATAGGTATTGCCGCTGCTGCGGTCACGGGAAATCAGGCTGCTGATCGGACTGAGGAAGCCGTACCCGCTTTCTGCTGAGTACATGGTACTCGACGCCTCTGAGGGATTCTTTTGGGCGTTAATGGTAACGGGAGTCCATCCCGCCATCACCGGCGTCGACGTCATACCAAAGTCAAACTGGTAGGTCGGCAGCAGGTCGGACGGTTCATCCGCGCCGAAGACAACGACCGGGAACATGGTCATGATCATTGCCAGGCTCAGAAGAACTGCCAAGAGTTTCTTTGCTTTCATTACTCTGTCCATCTCCTTTTCTTTTTTTGTTCATGCATTCTGTGTATGGCACACAGTTGAACAGTAATTATATTATCAATTCTAAAAAATTTAGTCAATTGATAGATTGCCTTGAATTGTATGTACTTTTTTGTGAATCTTGCATCAAAAATTTGTAAATTGGATTTTAGGACAAGCGCCCCAAAGAAAAGTGTTTATTTTTGTATATAAAATATGAATTATTTTATAATTATTGCTATTGCTTTTCTTTTTTCTTGCTACTTTTTTTATATCTAACATCCTCGATGCTTCTTCGTAAACACACAATCTGCCTATACAACCTATTTTCGGAGTGGTATGCCCGTCAGAAAAACCGGCGGTTGTTTCCACAAAAAAACACAGGCGCAGGGAAAATCCCTGCGCCTGTGCCGCTTTCCATAAAGCTTTTTGAATCGCTATTTTTCCGTGAACCGAACCTACCGGATGATTCTCACCGTATAGTTAACATCGGTAGCTTCGTATACGCGGTCTGCTCCAGCCACGCGTACATTCAGCGTACGGGTGCCGATGGAACCAACACTGGTGGTATACGTCCAGGTACGAGTGCCGTCCGCATTGTCCTCATAAGTCAGGGAAATTGGAGCAAGGCCCATACCGCTCTCATTGAAGAGACGGACGAAGGAAACCGCCTGATTGGTCTTAATGGTGACCTCGAAGGGCTCATTGACCTTAACGACAGCTTTTCCTTTGGCGGAAATAGCTTCCGGCGCTTCCTCGACAGGAGGTGCAACCGACTCGTTGGTGATCGTGAAGCTTACTTCGCACTGGCGCAGGCCGTCTGCCATAACCGTCAGCGTACGGTCGCCCTTGGTGCCGAGGGTAAACTCAAAGGTCCAGATATCCCGGTCGGCATCCTTCGCAACGGTGGTCTCGGCAGCCAGGCCGCCGCCCCACTCGTTGACCAGCCAAACCTTTTCCATTCCGGCCGGTGCATCCACCGTAATGGTGATCTTTTCGTTGGGCTTGTAAGCGAGGGCAGAAGCAGTAGCCGTGGTCGGGAGCTTATTCTCCGGAGTGACAATGGAGATATCGTCTCTCTTACCGGTCGCAATGATCGGATCGGTGTTCGGGATGATGGAGCCGTTGACCTTGTTGACCTCGGTCACGCCGCCTTCGTAACCCAGGAAGAAGCCCGGATGCGGGCACTGGTTGTACGCCGTATTCTGGGTGGCGACACCATTGCGGTAAGCCGGATCATGCATCAGGGTACGGATCTTGTACTGGGTGGGCATGTTGGTGGTGTAGATGCGGATGCTGTCGCTGCCGGAACGCAGAACCAGCTCTTCGCGCCAGTCACCAAACAGGTCAGCCTGCAGGCCGGGGTTGGTCTTAGAACCGTTGTTGAAGGAAGCGCCGCTGAAGCTCATGACGCGTTCAGTTCTCTTATTGGCGCCAACTTGATCAATGGTGCTGTTGAGGGTCTGGGTAACCAGAGAACCGGTCCAGTAGATGAGGCCGTTGGAGCCGGCGCCCACACTGCTCTTTTCGCCGGTTTTCAGGTTAATGGAGATGTTACCGGTTGCAATAATGGTATCCGGATTCCACGGATCCACGTTGCCAGCGGCACCGCGTCCCTGGTCGCCGGAGCGCCAAGACATAGCAAGCACTTCGCCGGTGGTCGCATCATGAACGTCCATAGAAGCCGCCCAGCCGCGCACTGCGTCGCCGGAATCTTCATGGGGAGTCATAACGACCATACGATTGGTCTTGTCCATCGGAAGGATATGAATGGCGTCGCCATGGTAGTTATAAGAGAAGCGATAGCCTTCCTTAATAGAACCGTCCTCATTATAGCCAGCCTTCGGATCCAGAACGGTTCCGGAAGCCGGAGACTTTTGCGTGTCAGGCATCGAGACGCCGACTACATATTTGGGAACCAGCTTGTTGCCGTCCAGATCCCAAGCCATGGAACCGTAAATCACTTCGTCCATGCCGTCGTTGTCCACGTCGGCTGCGCCCATGTTATGGTTACCGCGGCATTCGTAATCCAGATGATTCTCATACTCAGAGGAATCAAAGGTCGCAGTCGGCACCAGCTTGTTATCCTTGATGGTGTAACCGGCGATGGTGGTTCTGCCGTAGTAACCGCGCACGATCAACGCGCTGGGGGTCTCCCCGTCGAGGGTCGCAACCGCGCCGAGGAAACGGCCGGCCCGGTTACCGGTGGAATCGTTGAACATCATGTAGTTGTTACCGATGTCGTTGGCATTGTCGTTTTCCACCCAGAAATACTGAGGAACATACGTCGGGTCTGCCTTAATATGGGCCGCGTCGGACTCCTGGATTTTGCCCGAGCACCCTGCGCTTCTGCGGCAGTAAGGCGTGATGCCCCACATATCTTCTGTAATAGCAAACTGATAGGGAATAGAATCGAGGATCTTACCGGTTTCGCCGTCGAAAGCGGTGACGTATTCATCGCCAGGTCCGGTAGCGGGACCGTAGCAGAATACTTTACACCAGGTCTGATCCATCATGTTGCCGGAATACGCGCCGGTGGTGATATAGCCGTCCTGGCCTGCTTCACCAGAATTATTGTTGTAAACCGGATCTTCCCAAACGATGGAATAATTCTTCAGAATGTTGGTGGTCAGAGCGTTTACCTTCTCGGCGTTGCCCTGAATTAAGTACTGCTCAATGTTGGCGGCATCCTGATTGCCCACCACATAAGCCGGAGAGTACACACCGTCGGTGACGGTGCCGGAGGTGGTGCCGTCAGCGGTGCGCAGGATGATCTCACCTTTACCGTCGCCGTCAAAATCGTAGACCTGCATCTGGGTGTCATGGGCGCCGGCACGGATGTTGTAGCCCATGTCGATTCTCCACATGAGAACGGCTTGTCCGTCCACGATGTCGTACGCGTCAATTATGCAGGGTGCGGAGGTCTCATACGAGATCATGGAATCGCGGGAATCGGAAGGATCCCACTTGACGATCAGCTCATACTGGCCATCGCCATCCAGGTCTGCGGTGGACATGTCGTTGGAGGTGTAGGTGGCGGTGCGGTACATCAGCTTACCCTGTGCATCGGTGCGAAGAGGCGTGACGCCTTCCTCCGTGTAGCCAAGCTCTCGCAGGGTCGGGCCGTCGCCGCCGGTCTCGTCGAGGCCGAGCTTATTGGTATAATCACGGAATTCCGCGACTGCCGCATCGTAGGCTTCCTTGGTAATTCTTCCTTCTTTATAGTTTTTGACTACCGTCTGCATTCCGTTGAGCTTGTTCAGATCAACCGGCATATAGTAGTACTTGCCGGTGGCTGCATACAGGTCCGCTCTCGCGTTGCGGAACTGAATGGACGCTCTCGGGCCGGGGTTTTCCAGCTGAAGTTCGATGTAATTGCCGTTTGCAGAACCATTCTGCGCAAGCATGGGCAGGGTGGCTCCTTCCGCCGCGCCTTCCACGCCGTTGATAATCGCGGACACCGCATACTCCGAATACTCGTCGCCATCCGGATCGGTATAATTGGTGCAGTCGCTTACGGTTGCGATTTTTTCGCCGTCACGGTAAATGTTAAAGCTAACATCATCCGGATCGGTTCCCAAGAAGCGCCAGCTCATATAGATGCCGTCCGCCTTCTGCATGGTGACCAGACCTCTGTCCAAAAATTCCATCTGCCGCACGGGCGAGGAATCCCCAGGGGCTGCGCTCACTGCACCAGTGGTGACGGTTGCCATCATCGCCGCCGCTGCAAGCAGGGAAATCGCCTTCACAATTGGCCTACGCTTTGACATTTTGTTGCCTCCTTCTTAAAGCTTCTCTACAATTTGTACTTACAAAACAAACCACTTATTTCCTAAGTACGGGATCATTATAATGCAATCCCTCCCAATATGCAAGCGAAAATGGAGAAAAAATTCCAAAGATTTCGACAAGTATGTACATATTGCACAACATGCATTTCACACGTCTAGACAAAATTCCGAAAACGAATTTTTTCTTCCGATTTTTTAAACAAATACGATAAAACTTCACGTTTCTAACTTTTCAGGTTAAAAGCACGTTCGATATATCCCTGTTTTGCTATCCCTGCCATGAAGCGGATCCACGGCAGACGCGTTTTCCAGTTTTTGCGTCTGGCGCACGCCCTTCTTTTGCGTATGTTTTCTGCGAAATCGCAAACACTAATTTCATCCATTCATAGGAGGTTTGTGCCGATGTCAGAAATGCAAGCGCTGCATCTGTCTAAAGAGGACTTTGAAGAACGCGTCCTGCCCGCTCAGGCGGCACTGGTAGATTTCTGGGCCAGCTGGTGCGGTCCCTGCCGGGCGGTCGGACCTATCGTAGACCGGCTGGCGGAGCAGTATGACGGCAAAGCAGTAGTGGGAAAGGTCAACATTGACGAAGAGATGGAGCTCGCTCAGCAGTACGGGGTGTCCACCATACCTTCTCTCCTGTTCTTCCAGAACGGCAAGGTGGTCCATACATTGGTAGGCGCCCGTTCGGAAAGGGAATACCAAGAAGCTCTCAATCAACTGCTTTCCTAAAAGAAGAAAAGAAGCCGCGGGACTAATGTCCCGCGGCTTCTTTTCTTCTTTTATTTTTGTATGGATGCTTTTCCCTGTAACTGTTCGATAAGACGAGGTAGCTCCCGCTCGAAATCCACCCCGTAGCGCCGGTCGGTGTCCTCGGCCTTGGTGCGCAGGATGCAGCCGTGGGTAAAATCCACCGCCAGGCGGGTTGCCTCAGTCAGAGATGCGCCGTTCATCAGGCCGCTGAGCAGCGTGCTGCCAAACACATCCCCAGTTCCGTGGTAGTATCCTTCCACTCTTTCCCTTGCGGAAAACTCCAGCTTTCCGGTGTCCCGGTCAAAGCTGACAGCGCCTAAAAGCTGGTCGTCAAAGCTGACGCCGGTGAGCACCACCTTTTTGGGCCCCAGATCCGAAAGCTTCTGTGCGGTTTCTCGCACAAAGGACTCCTCATAAGGGCCCGGACGGTATTCTTCCCCCAGCAGGAAGGCAGCTTCCGTCAAGTTGGGAACAATCACGTCCGCCTTGGCGCAGAGCTTTGCCATGCCCTTAGCCATAGCGGGCGAGTAAACCGAATAGAGCTTGCCCTCGTCCCCCATCACCGGGTCCACCAGAATCAGGTTGTCCGGCGTGCGAAAGCAGTCAAAAATCTCTCCCACCAGCTTAAGCTGCTCAAAGGAGCCCAAAAATCCGGAATAGAGTGCGTCAAAGGTGAGAGAAAGAGACTGCCAGTGCCGGGCGATGGGAAGCAGGTCATCGGTCAAGTCTCGATAGGTAAAGCCGGTAAACCCTCCGGTATGGGTGGAAAGAACAGCAGTGGGCATGACGCTGCATTCCACCCCGGCGGCGGACAATATCGGAAGGGCCACCGTGAGAGAGCATCGGCCGAAACCGGAAATATCGTGAATGGCAGCGACCCGTTTTTGTTTTTGCATAGCGGTTCCTCCTAGAAAACCATCCCTGCCAAGAGAGCGGCAACTCTACCCGACGGCCGAGTTTTCTCTCTTTGCGGGTCCTTTGTTTTATTCCATGTTTCCCGTAGCGGACAAAATCACGCACAAGGCAGCCAGGGGTGCGGTTTCGGTGCGAAGGATGCGCGGGCCCAGGGTAACAGTTCTTCCTCCCGCTTCCCTCAAGGCGTCGATTTCCTCCGGCGCGATGCCTCCCTCCGGCCCGATGAACAAAGCGGCCGATGAAAGAGACGGCTGCACGAGCGAAGAGAGCGGTTCTCCGCCTCCTTCGTAGCAGACAGCAGCCACCGGAAAAGCAGAAAACGCCCGCACCGCTTCCCGAAAACCGGTCACCGGCGCTACCTGGGGCACCTTTCCCCGGCCAGCCTGCATAGCTGCCTCCCGGGCGATTTTCTGCCACCGTTCCCGTTTTTTGGCGGCGGCCTTCTCGTCCGGCCGGGATACGCTGCGGCAGGACAGCACTGGAACAATTCGTTCCACCCCCAGCTCCACCGCTTTCTGCACGATGGTATCCATCTTGTCTCCCTTTGTCAGGCACTGAAACAGAGTGACCGCGAGAGAAGGTTCCGCTTCGCACCGCTTCTTTTCCAGCACCCGCAGCATCACCCGGTCTCCCTGTGCGCTTACGACTGCACAGCGGTGGTCGTAGCCTTGGGCGTCGCACACCGTCAGCTCTTCCCCTTCCCGCATGCGCAGGGATTTGGCGATATGTGCCCCGTCCGGCCCGGTCAATTCCACCATTTCCCCGGCCACGTCATCTACAAAAAATTTCGGCATGGTCGATTCCCGTCCTACTCCTTAGTATATACCGGCCTTCCGGAAAAAACCGCGCGGGCCGAAAAGCGGCCCGCGCAGCGTTGGTTCTCATTCATCCTGCTCGTCCAAAGAGAGCGAATAGGAGGGCAGGAACTCCTCCAGAAAACAGCGTACCTCCGGCAGGTCCATCTCGTCGAGAGACCGGCGCAGGGAACGGGATGCTTCCGCAAACTCCCGGTTTCCTGTCTTTTCCTCTTCGATGCACTTGATGAGAGCGGAGAGCTTATCCGCCGCCTTGACAATACGCCACAATTCTTCTTCCCCAGGACGGTGAAAAAACAAATCCTCATAATCCGGCGCCAAATCCGCCGGCAGGCAGGAAAGGAGCCGACGGCTCGCTTCCTCCTCCACCGTGTGATAGGCTTCCCGAATTTTCGGGTTAAAGTACTTGACCGGAGTGGGCAAATCTCCAGTAAGGATTTCCGGCACGTCGTGAAAAAGCGCCAGGGTCGCTGCCCGCTGGGGATCCACTTTCCCGCCGAACCGGCGGTTTCGGATGACCGCCAGGCCATGGGCCAGCACTGCCGTTTCCAGGCTGTGCTCGCTCAAGTTTTCACTGCGGGTGTTTCGCATCAATCCCCACCGGCTGATGTACTTCATCCTGGAAAGCATAGCGAAAAAATGCCGGCTGCGCTTCATCGGCTTGCCCCGCTGCGCGGAGAATAAACTGCGATGGACTGGCGCTCCACCAAAGGCATGTCCATCACCACTGGCGCGTCGCGCATACCGGTTTCGATCATGTTGCAAAGGCGAAGGGCGGCCTCCCGGCCCACCGCTTCGCTGGGATGCCCGAACGTGGTAAGAGGAGGATCGGTCAATTTGGACATACGGGCGTTGTCAATGGAGACAATGGAGATATCCTCCGGCACACGCCGCCCGCAGCGTTTCAAAAGCTCCATAAGCCGCATGGCCACATCGTCGTTGTAGCATACCACACCGGTACACAGTTCCAGCCGTTTCATCACCTGCTTGTCGTAATCCCCGCTGAGCAGGCTGATCAAATCTCCGGTGGAGTACCACAGCACCGCATCCTCGTCGAGCTCCGCGCCCGACTCATGCAGCTGCTGGATAAAACCCGCATACCGCTCATGGCCCTGCATATCGTCCGCCTTGAAGATACCACCGATGTGGCTGTGCCCCGCTTTGCGCAGAAGCTCGGTGGCTTTGTACCCGGTGCCCCGGTCGTCGGTCACCACATAGCAGCAGGGAAGCGCTCGGTAGTACCCGTTCATAAATACATAGGGAATCCGGCAGCGGTTGAGCTGCTCATACAAATGCAGATTGGGGTTGGGAAGGGCAGTTTTCGTTCCTTCCGCGATAATCCCGTCCACACCCTTTTCCAGAAGGGAGGTCAGCAGGCGGGTCTCGTTCTCCACCCGATTGTGGGTCACACCCAAGGACATGGTGTATCCCTTGCTGGTGAGCACTTGTTCAATTCCTTTGATGATGTCAGGAAAAATATAGCTGTCCACATAGGTTATGATGACGCCGATGGTCATGGTGCGCTGGCTTTTGACGGGAGAGGCGTTGATATAGGTGCCGCTTCCCCGCCGGCGAACCAAAATCCCCTCCGTCTCCAGGGTACCGATGGCCTGGCGCACCGTCTGGCGGCTGATGTTGAATTCTTCCGCCAGGGTATTCTCCGACGTGAGCTTATCGCCCCGGCGGAAAACGCCGTCGGCGATTTGCTGACGGATGTATTCGCTTAACGCTTTGTGCTTGGGTACGCTTGGATCAAGTTGCGGCAAGTCCAATCACCTCGAAACAGGCAACCGAATGCCGCCTGTAATATATTTGTTCGAATATTATATCACGAATCTCTGCCGAATTACAACTGAAAATATGCCGGTAATCGGAATTGTTTGCGTAAGATTCAGAATCATTTTTTGGATTCTCAGCTGATTTTCCTCCGCAGCCAGCAAACAAAACCTTCCGTTGGCGGCATACGTCAAAACCGCGCCTTCCTTTTGTGCGAGCCTTGCCGCCACTTCGCAGAAGGAAAAAAACTGCCGGGCGCTGCGGCGGACCTGCCAGTCAGGGCCAACGCACTGACTATCCCAGCCTGAGCAGCGAAATTCCAGCAAAAGAGCGTGGCCCGGAGCTGACGCCAAGGCCCCGTCCGGTGTAAAGAGGGGATCCGCCCATTCCTTTGTATATAAGGTATAGCCGTGTGCTTCCCCCTCCAGCAGCCCCATTGAAATCGGCCTCTCCCCTCTAGACGGCGCGATCTCCCAACGAATGGGCAGGATGGGGCGAAAAGGTTCCTCTAAAAGTGCCGGTAAGCGCTCTGCCAGCGGCTGAGGGATCCGGGCGCACAGACAGTCTCCCCAGTAGGCGGGCTTATGCTGAGACAAAAGCAGCGCGTCCGCATAGGGAAAAAGAATCTGGTCAAAAGGGACGTTTCCCTCGCGATAAAGAAGGGCGGTAAGCTCCTGCATCAGGTACCCGGCTGCGGTGCAGCGGGCATAGTAGGCGGCGGGAGTCGCAGCTTTGGCGGCCGGTTTGACGGATTGCGGGATAAAGGCGGTCAGATAAGGCATGGCGGTTCCTCCGGTCGATGGATTTTGCTTTCTCCCGGCGGCCATGGATCGGTTCCTCCGAGGAAAATAGATTTATTTGTATTATTGTAGCACAAATACGAAAAAAAGAAAGGCCGGGCGGATATCCGTCCGGCCTTTCTGCTTTGCATTCAGAATTCTTTTTTTTCATAAATCCGGCAGGAGACCAGAAAGGAAAGCAGCAGCACCGCCAAGGCGGCGGGGAAAGAAAACAGAAACACCTGCCTTAGCGCTGCCTCCGAGGGAAAAAAGGCGGAAAGCGAATCCTTGAAAAAGAGCAACAGCATGGAGGGTAAAAGAAACACCAAAATCATGAACAGCCTGCCGCGTTCCGGCCCGAATTTATAGAGGAAGGGCAGGATCAGGCTGAGGAACAGGATGGCCACGGCCAAGATGGTGTAGGTGGAAAGCAGACTTTGCGTAAGGTCGCCTGTCTTGCGCAGAAAGCCGGATACCAGGCTGAAAGCCAAGGTGATAGCGCTGCCGAAAACGGTGGACAGCAGACACACCAGGTACCGGCTGGCCACCACCTGTTTGCGGCTGACCGGCATAGTAAGCCCGAAACGGTCCCACTTGGCCAGCTCGTCGTAGGAAAAGGTCGCCACCGACATCATGGCCAGCACCAGCGTCACCATGCCGGAGATCACATCCACCGAGTCGAGCATGGAGAATACGACGATATAAACCAGAATGAATACCACCATGGTGCGCGCGTATTTGCGCAGCACCAGCAAATCTTTTACAAGCAAGCCTTTCATTGCTGTTCCCCCCTGACGTAGAAAAGCATAATGTCCTCAATGGTGGCGGCGTCCACCACGGCGCCGGGATACCGCCGGCGCGCTGCCGCCCGGTCCTTTACCAGCACCTCGTAGCCGAACTGGCTTTGGCGGTAGCCGATCTTTTCCGACCGGTCCAGGCGGCGGAACACCTCCGCGCCGCACCGCAAAATCCCATACCGGGCCAACAGATCGTCCTTGGGCTCCTCGAACACCACTTTTCCCTTATGGAGAAACACAATATAATCGGCGATTTTTTCCAGATCGCTGGTGATATGGGAGGAAAGCAAAACCGAATGGTCCTCGTCCTGGATGAATTCCAAAAACACGTCTAGAATCTCGTTGCGCACCACCGGGTCTAAACCGCTGGTGGCTTCGTCTAGAATGAGCAGCTTGGGCTTGTGAGCCAGAGCGGAAGCAATGGAAAGCTTCATCTTCATCCCGCGGGAGAACTCTTTGAGCACCTTGTCCTTGGGAAGGGAAAAACGCCCCAGATACCGGTCGAACAGCCGGTCGTCCCAAGTGGGATAAACCCGGCAAAGCACGCTGGCAACGTCTTTGGGGGAAAGGGTGTCATGAAAATAGCTTTCGTCGAATACGACGCCGATCTGCTCCTTGATCCGCCTCTCCTCTTTCATATGGTCCATTCCAAACAAGGTCACCCTGCCGCTTTCCTTTTGGATCAGGTTCAAAATCAGCTTGAGGGTAGTGGTCTTGCCCGCGCCGTTTTCCCCGATAAAGCCCAGAATACTGCCTTTGGGCAGGGAAAAGCTCACATGGTCCAGGGTGAAATCCTGGTAACGCTTTACCAGGTCCTTGACTTCCAAAATCGATTCCATATACTTACCTCTCTGTCCCGTCACGGTTTTTATTTCTCTACGTCAATAAACCTGGACGGCGACGCCTCTTGTTTACTCGCCTTCATATAGGAGCTTGAGTATCTCCGTGAGCTCCTTTAGGGAAATGCCGCCGCTTTTCGCCACTGACACCGCTTGTTCCAGGTGTTCCTGAGCCAAATGCAGCTGGCTTTCCCGGATAAGGGCGGTGTTGCGGGCTGCCACAAAGCTGCCCTTACCGGTTACCGTTTCAAGAAACCCCTCCTGTTCGAGCTCTTCGTAAGCCCGCTTGGTGGTGATGACGCTGATGCGCAATTCCTTCGCCAGCAGGCGCATGGAAGGCAGAGCGTCCCCCGCCTGCAGCGCGCCGGTCATAATAAGCGCTTTGATCTGGGACGCGATCTGCTCGTAAATAGGCCGCGCGTCCGCGTTGCTAATGAGGATATCCATGGAATGATCCTTTCTGCATATATTGTATATACCGTGTATATACAATATTCCTTTTTTATACCCTTGTCAAGATTTTTTCCAAACCATCTTTGGAATTCGTCTTCAGATTCTATATTTTGTTGACACGGCGGCGGACAGGGACAAAAAATGGCCGTACAAGTCTGTAAATTTTCCCTGTATTTTTGCATCAATAAGCTAAATTTGTATTGAAAATTTCAAAAAGTAAGGTATAATATACCTGTATCCGTGATTTTGGATATAAAAAATGAGAAAAGGGAGTTGTAAACTGTATGAAATCTAAGAAGATTCTTGCGCTAGTCCTGTCCATGCTGATGGTTCTGGCTGCCTTCCCGCTGGCCTCCTTTGCCGCAGCGGATGCCGACGCACCCATCGCGCGGTACAACTTCGGTGTAAGCACCGTTCCTGAGAAGGAGAACTGGATCCCGGTCGATGAAAGCACGGTATATACGGCTGAACGCGGCTACGGCTTGGCTACGGCTTTCACCACCAGCAACGGCCGCAATCGTGGCGCGGTGGACGGCCTGTTCTACGACCCCATGACTTCGTCCTGGCTGGGAAGCGACAACTGGAGCTTCTCCGTGGATATTCCCAACGGCAGCTATGATGTGGTCATCTTCTGTGCCGACATGAACGGAGACAACGCCAGCAATATGGCGAAAGCTACCAAGAACGGTACTCGCTTTACCATCGAAGGCGTGCAGCACGAGTACCTGCATATTCAGACTGCCAAGCTGCCCAAGGTAGACGGTATCACGCAGCCCTATTTCATCACCTATCCCGTCACGGTTACCGATGGGCAGTTGAACATTCAGGTCGGCGGCCTTACCCAGGAGGAGAAAAACGCAGTTCTGGCTCAGATTAACGTCTACGACCCGGAATTTGACGTGACTTATAACTGGGGCAACGCCGTGCAGGGCTATGTAAACGGCATCGCCATCTATAACGCGGGCAAGGCGCCCACCGCTCTGGCGGACCTGCTTTCCGCTTCCGGCACCGGTACGGTTACTCCTCCAGTGGAAACCTATGACGTCACTGTGACTGGCGGTACCGCTAACCCGGCCAAGGCCGAAGCGGGCACTCCCATCACCGTTACCGCTAACGTGCCTCAGGGCAAGCAGTTTGTTTCCTGGACTGTCAACGCCGGTTCCGTTACCCCCACCGGCAACGACCGTCAACGCCGGTTCCGTTACCCCCACCGGCAACACTTCCCTGACTACCGAGACGTTGACCTTTAATATGCCCGCTGAGGCGGTTTCCCTCACTGCAAACTTTGAGGACATTCCCACCCCGCCGGTAGGCGAGATTACCGTTGTCTCCGATAAAAAGGCCTATGCGCCCAACGAGACCATTGTAGTCACCATCACCACGCCCGACACCGTCAAGAAGGCTTATCTGGTTTCCGAAAACGGCAACGGCCTGGCCACCGCCCGGAACGTAACCGTCAATGACAACGGCACTGTTACCTGGGTTCTGACCTTCTCTCTCGGTTCCAAGGGCAACCGTGTCCTGACCGTTTATACCGACGGCGCTGCCACCGATAAGACGGTTTCCTTCGTAGTGGATACCGGCGCTCCGGTGGAGCAGGGTGAAGTGAAAATCATCAGCGCCAGCATGGACGCCACCGGCAAGGTCAACGAGCCCATTACCGCAACCATCAAAACTTCCACCAGCGTTACCAAGGTTCGCCTCTTTAACGAAAACGGCATGGGTCTGGCTCCCTCTTCCTGCACGTATGTGGATGAAGACGGCGTGCGCACCTGGACTTATACGCTGAGCGTGGGCACTCCCGGCACCCGCAGCTTTGTTGTAAAGGCAGCCGGCGCCGACATGACCTGGGCGGACGGAACCGAAACGCTCTCCACCCGCATCACCCGCTCTTAATCCGATCTCATCCATCCTTTTCTTTTCCCGCTCGTGTCCAGCCTGGATGCGGGCGGGATTTTTTTCACAAAACATTTGCAATCTCCAAGTTCGCTTTTACAAAGACAGGTGATTGATTTCGGTCATGGGGTGTGTTAAAATAAAGAAAACCAAATCCAACCGGCGATATGCCGCATGCAGGAGGAAAAAATATGAGCAGTGTAGTTGAAAAAATCCAAGCAATCGGTCTGATTCCCGTCATCAAAATCAGCGACGTGAGCAAGGCGGTTCCGCTGGCCAAGGCGCTGTGCAAGGGCGGCATTCCGGCTGCGGAGGTTACCTTCCGTACCGAGCAGGCGGCAGAGGCCATTCGTCTGATTAAGAAAGAGGTTCCGGACATGCTGCTGGGTGCTGGTACTGTGCTGACCCCTGCCCAGGCGGACGCAGCCATCGAAGCGGGCGCTTCCTTTATCGTCAGCCCCGGCCTCAATCCGGAAGTGGTCAAGCACTGCATTGCCAAGGGCGTCCCGATGATGCCCGGCTGTGCTAACCCCAGCGATGTGGAGCTGGCCATGTCTCTCGGCCTGGATGTGGTTAAGTTCTTCCCGGCAGAACAGGCCGGCGGCGTGAAGATGATCAAGGCTATGGCCGCTCCCTACGGCAATCTGAAGTTCATGCCCACCGGCGGCGTCAACGAGAGCAATCTCAACGATTACCTGAGCTTCAAGAAGATCATCGCCTGCGGCGGCAGCTGGATGGTCAAGGCCGACCTGATTGAGAACGGCGATTTCGATCAGATCACCGCTCTGTGCCGCAGCGCTGTCAACAAGATGCTGGGCATCGAGCTCGCTCACATTGGTATCAACACCGCCGACGAAGCGGACGCCAGCGCGGTTGCCGGCAAAATTGCTTCCACCCTTCCCATCGACGAGAAGGTGGGAAATTCCTCGATCTTCGTGGGCAAGATCTTCGAGGTCATGAAGGGTGCAGGCGCGGGTGCCAACGGCCACATCGCTCTCGCGGTCAACGACATTGATCGTGCAGTCAATTACTTCAGCTACATGGGCATTGCCTTTGACGAAGCTTCCGCCAAGAAAAAAGACGGCAAGCTGGTCGCCATCTACTTCAAGGAGCAGCTCGGCGGCTTCGCGATCCATCTGGTACAGAAGTCCTAACTTCCCTTCTTCGTTTGAAAAGCCCTCTTGCGGCGTTTGCCGCAAGAGGGCTTTTTGTCTGCACTTTTGGCGCCGGCACCTGTATCCCGAGGAGGAGCGCCGTCCCACAAAGAAGAACATAGGAAGAAGAGTGGTCCGTTCTTCACGGCCAACACACGAAAACAGTTTGTATCAACCTTTATCTATAATCCATATGGGCGTTTTCTCAACAGTCATTGTTCTGTTTTTGCAAGAAAACAGGGCCTGGGACGAAACTTGTCCCAGGCCCTTTCTGATAAAATACAGCATGCACTTATCCAGAATGGATTATTCTCTTTAAATAATACGAATCGCAAACTGCGGACAGTAGGTGGTGCAGTACCCGCAGGTCAGGCAGCGGTCCTGAAGGATATGGGCTTTATGGGTTTCCTTGCCCATTTCCATCGCCAAGTTGGGACAGCCCTTCACGCAGCGCCCGCAGCCGATGCAGAGGGACTGAACCACCGTGTACCGCTTGCTCCAGCCTTGCACGTCGGGCAACTCGTCGGCAGGGATGCCGCTAAAGTACTTGAGGTTATACTCCACCTCCCGCAAGGACACCATACCCAGCGCCACCGCCGCGATTCCGGAGATGTTTCTAGCGTAGCGCATGCAGTCGTCAAACTCGTTGATGTGCAGCCCGCCGGACAATGCTTTCATCAAATAGACGCCCTTGCCGGCATCCACCGCCGTCTGCACGGCCTGCTCCATGTCCGTCCGGGTTCCTTCCAGGATGCCGGTGCCGTGAAGGTTTAGGATGGGAAACACCACGTCCAGCTCCTCCATCCCGGCTGCCCGCTCCACCACTTTGACGTTGTGGGTAGAAATGCCGACGGCGCGCAGGATGCCTTTCGCCTTATAGTCGAGCATACATTGCAGAGCGCCTGCCCGGTCTTCGAACACAGAGGTTCCTGCCCGGGCGGCGTGGAGCAGCATAATGTCGATCACGTCGATATCCAGCTCCCGGCGCGCTTCCTCGATGGCCTCCTGCATCCCCTCATAATCGGCGGCGGCCGACTTGGTGGCGATCACCGGGCGGATACCTGCCCGCTTGATTCCTAAGCGGATGGGCGCATAGGTCTGGTACATCTGGGCGGTATCGATAAAGTTGATCCCGCCCAAAAGCGCCGCTTCCACCAGCTTGGCTGACTCTTCCACCGGCATATCCTTCTGTGCAGGGCCCATGGGCAGCGCGCCGAAGCACAGCTCGGTCACTTCCATCCCCGTGCGTCCCAACCTGTTCTTTTTCATAGAACTACCGCCTCTTTCCTTTGATTTTTCCGTTTTCAGCGGTTGCCTTTGTTCGACAAAGGCAGTTCCCCGCCCGTTTCAAGCATCCACAGCCGGCACGCTCGCCGCCGAAACCAATGAACCGCGCCAAAGGACACCCGATCCCGCCGTCAAACGCGGGGTGAGATTTATTTTCTTTTATTTTATCACAGATTTTTTGTCTTTTCTACCAAAACCTCCGCTTTATCCCGCCAGGTGCATCTGGGAGGAATACAGCTGATGGTAAAGCCCGCCCTTTGCCATGAGCTCCTCATGAGAACCGGACTCAACAATGCGGCCTTGGTCGATGTACAAAATCCGGTCGCAGCGTTCGATGGTGGAAAGTCGGTGGGCGATGATAAAGGAGGTGCGGCCCTTAAGAAGCAGGGCGATCCCCTCCTGCACCAGCCGTTCGGTGGCGGTATCGATGGAGGAGGTAGCCTCATCAAGCACCAGGATTTTCGGGTCATTAAGCAGAGTCCTTGCAAAGGCGATGAGCTGCTTTTGCCCTTGGGACAGGCCTCCTCCCCGCTCCTTGACCACCGTATCGTACCCGTGCTCCATCTGGACAATAAACGCATGGGCATGAACCGCCTTGGCTGCGGCGATCACTTCCTCGTCGGTAGCGTCCAGCCGGCCATAGCGAATGTTGTCCATCAAGGTTCCGGAGAAAATAAAGCTGTCCTGAAGCATGATGCCCATCTGGCTGCGCAGGGAATGGAGGGTCACGTCCATGACACTGTTTTGGTCAATGCGCACCTGGCCAAGCTCAATGTTATAAAACCGGCTGATTAAGTTGACAATGGTGGTTTTTCCCGCGCCGGTGGGGCCTACGAGAGCAATGCTTTCGCCGGGCCGGGCGGTAAAAGTCACGTCGTTTAAAATCCGCACCCCCGGCTCGTACTCGAAGGACACATGGTCAAACTCCACCTCTCCCGTGATAGGCGGCAGCTCATACGCCTCTTCCTTGTCTTCGATGACGCAAGGCTCGTCGATAAGCTCAAAGATGCGCTCTAGGTACGCCACGCAGTTGATAAACTGGTTGTAGATCTGGGCTAGGTTGGTGATAGGCTGCCAGAACCGGGAGGCATAGGTGCCCATGGCCAGCAGCACGCCGAAGGAAACCATCGGGTCAAACCAGTAAACCCCGGCGATGTACACCAAAGTCAGCACCACCTGGGAGACGATTTCTACCGTAGGCGGCACCGCATTAAAAAGAACCTCCATTTTCAGCCACGCCTTGCGGTATCCTTCCGACAGCTTCTCAAAGATGCCCTCATTTTTCTCTTGGCGGTTGAACATCTGGGTCACGCTGGCCCCGTCGATGGATTCCTGCACGTAGGCGTTTAAGTTGGAGGTTTTGTTGGAGACGTTCTGCCAGGCCCTGTGCTGCTTGTGCTTAATCAGGAAGATAAAGACGCCCAGCACCGGCAGGCCGGCCATGGTGATCAGGGCCAGCGGCACCGATACCTGCAGCATGAAGACGCAGATGAACACGATGTTGATGATTTCCACGATGAAGTTGATGATGCCGTTGGAAAACATCTCGGAGATGGAGTTGATATAGTGGACCACCCGCACGAGAATCTTGCCGTGGGGACGGTTGTCAAAATAGGAAAAAGGCAGAGTCTGCAGATGGTCGAACAGGTCCTTGCGAATGTCGTGAACGATGCCGTGGCCCACCCGGGCCATAAGCACGCCGCGGATATAGTTGGCCGCCACGCTTACAAGGACGGTCAACAGCAAAAGCCCGCCTAAAAACAAAAGCTGTCTCACGTCCTTGTTTGGCACCGCCACGTCCAGCGCCTGCTGCATGAAAAGAGGCCCGGTCAGCGCCACCACCGCTCCCACAAAGGAGACAAGCAAAGCGATGATCATCCGCTTTTTATAGCGGGACACGTAGACAAAGCTGCGCTTGAAATGCTCCCATCGAAAGGGGGATTCCAGCTCTTCGTCCACATCATACCGGTTGCGCGCCATATGCATTCGCCTCCTTTTCGGTCTCGATGTTGTTTTGCAGCGCCCAGATGCTGTAGTAATACCCCTTCTTTTGCATCAGCTCTTCATGGGTGCCCTGTTCGGTAATACGCCCTTCCTGAAGCACATAGATGCGCTGGGCGTTTCGCACCGAGGACACACGCTGGGCAATGATGATCTTGGTACAGGAGAAGGGCAGGTCCTGTAAATTGGCCTGGATGGCCTTTTCCGTCTCCATGTCCACCGCGGAGGTGGTATCGTCGAGAATGAGAATAGGTGGCTTTACCGCCAGGGCTCGAGCCAGGGCAATGCGCTGCTTCTGGCCGCCGGACAGGCCCACTCCCCGTTCTCCCACTAAGGTCTCGTACCCCTCAGGCATGGCTTTGATAAACCCGTCCGCCTGGGCAAGAGCGGCAAACTGGCGCACTTCCCGATCGGAAAGCTCCGGCGCGCCGTGGCGGATGTTCCCGGCAATGGTATCGGAAAAGAGGAACACCTCCTGGGTAGCCATACCGATGGAAGTGCGCAGGGAGGCAAGGGTCCATTCCCTCGTGTCCCGCCCATCCACCAGCACCTGGCCCGAGGACGGATCGTAAAGCCGGGTAATCAGGTTGGCGATGGAGGTTTTTCCCGACCCGGTGGGGCCCATGATGCCGATGGTGCTTCCGGGGGATGCCCGGAAGCTTACGTCCTTGAGCACTTCCTTCTGGTCGAGGTGCAAGGAGACATGGGAAAATTCCACCGCTCCCTGCATCCGGCCCTCCCGCTTCACCGCCCGCTTTTGGTCCGCAATGGAGGGCTTTGCATAGTATATCTCGATGATTTTGCTGCAGGAAACGAGAAACCGCTGAATGTCGTTTAAGAGCATCCCCAGGTTTTTGAGAGGGTTTGCCAGAGCCCAAACCAGGGTGGAAAAAGCCAAAAGATCCCCGGCGGTCAGCCGTCCCCCAATCAGGAATAGGCCTCCGACCACCACCACGATGATGGTAAGCGACTGGGAGAGAAAGTCGATAAAGGGCTGAAACTTCAGCCACGTCAGCGACGCTTTCAGATTGATGTCCCGGAAGGCCGCGTTTTTCTCCTCAAACTGCTCCTTTTCAAATTCCTCCCGGGCAAAGGCCCGCACCACCCGATTCCCTGCGATGTTCTCCTGGGCGTTGGTGTTGAGCTTGGAGAGCCGCTCGCGCACCTCCACGAAAATGGGCTGAATCTTCTTTGAGAACAGCAGGCTCACCACCGCGATGCAGGGGGCCACAATCAGCATCACCAGAGTAAAAAGGGCATCCACTGTGAAAAAGTAGATTAAGGTGGCGGTCAACAGCACCACCGTGTCCACCACCACAAAGCTGATCCAGGCGGTGGTATGGCGGATAAGCTCCAGGTCGCCGGTCATGCGGGTCATCAGATCGCCGGTGGTGTAGCTGCCGAAAAAGCGAGTGTCCTCGTTTTCGATCACATGGTAGAGCCTGCGGCGCACATTCTTAATCAGGTGCTGGGAAGAACACTCCAGCGACATGTTCATACCATAGCGCAAAAGCAGGCGCACCAGCTGGGTGAGCAACATGGCGCCCAAAAACCAGGGCAGCAAATCCGGCTTTTGCGGGGTGATGACCTCGTCGATCATCATCTGGGAAAGCTTGGGATTGATCATCATCATCATGGAGGTGACGGACGACAGAAAAAGGCCGAGCACCCACAGCCCCTTGTGCGTCCCAAGGTTCTTCCAAATCCATTTGAGCTGGAACATGGCATCTCCTTCTTTTCAAAAAATAAGCGCCTCTTTTCCACAAAGAGGCGCTAACAGACTCGGCTGCCCGTATCTCCTACGGAATCCGGCGGCCCCTTTTTTCGTGCGGCATTTTGGTTTTTCACGGCAATCCCTCCCTTTTCTCAGTTAGAATATAGTACCGCGAATTTTTTCTATTTGCAACTAAAAAATAGGTGTTTTTTTGCTTTTTTCGGTCAAAAATTGCGAATTTTTTGGAAAACCTCCCGGTTTCCCCTCTTGCATTTTACTGCGCCCTTTTGTATGATGAAAGTAATTGTCCGCGCGGTTTGCGCCGGACTTGACTTTTTTCGGAAAGAAGTGCAGTCGATGAAAGCTATGGTCATTCACGAAATGTTTGAATACACTTATGGACAGGAAGGTATCTCGGCAATCGGGACGCTGTGCGACCTGATCGCAAAGCCCATGTCCTTTGACGAAGCGAGAACCCACCCCGACCTTCTCGCTCAGGTGGAGGCCATCTTCAGCGGCTGGGGGTACCGACAGATGGACGCTTCCTTCCTGAACCTGTGCCCAAACCTAAAAATTGTTTTCTACGCCGGCGGCACCATCCAGCGGCTGGTGTCCGATGCGTTCTGGGAGCGGGGCATCCGCATCTGCAGCGCTTGGCGGGCCAATGCCATCCCGGTATCGGAATTCGCTTTGTCCCAAATTCTTTTCACCCTCAAACGGGGCTACTACGGCATCCACCGGTATTTGCAGGACCGGGAGATCGATCCCTCCTTTGAGCTGATGACCCAAACCATCCCTGGGGCTTACGAAAGCACGGTGGGCCTTGTCTCCCTGGGGGCCATCGGTGCGCGGGTGGCCGAGCTTCTCAAAGCATTCGACGTACAGGTCCTGGCTTATGACCCGTATGTGTCCGAAGAGCGGGCGAACGATTTGGGCGTCACTCTTTGCCCGTTGGAGGAGCTTTTCGCCCGGTCGAACGTGGTGTCCCTCCACGCGCCCTGGCTGCCGGAGACAGAAGGGATGATTACCGGCAAGCTGATTGCCTCCATGAAGCCCTATGCCGCTCTTATTAACACCTCCCGGGGCGCAGTCATCAATGAGCCGGAGATGATCAAAGTGCTCACGCGCCGCCCGGATTTGCAGGCTATGCTGGACGTAACCCACCCCGAGCCGCCTGCGCCCGACTCTCCTCTTTTCACTTTGCAAAACGTGGTGCTCACTCCTCACATTGCCGGATCCTTTGGCCATGAGGTGCGCCGTCACGCCCGGTATATGCTTGAGGAATGCCGCCGGTATCAAAAGGGCGAACCCCTTCTCCATGAAATCACTAGGGAAATGGCCAAACATATGGCATAATCTTCTTTCAAAAGGCGGATGAAGATGCAAGCGTATGAGATTCTTTTGTGGATTGGCGGAGGCATCGTGCTACTGGTACTTCTTCTTGCGGCACAAAGCGCGGTACATTTCTACTGCCATGAGCAGTTTGTTTGTCCAAAGTGTTCCTATCCCTTCCAGCCCCGGCTGCGAAAATACCTGTTTTCCCAAAACGCGGCAGGAGGAAAAATTCTCACCTGTCCCAACTGTGGGGCAAAGGAATACATGGAGCCCCAACGGCGAGACGGTTCCAAGTAGGCATCGCCTTCCGCCGCTGCATTTTCAGAAAGCGTGCGCATGGTCCTGTTGGGAAATCAAAAGAGAGAGCCCTGGGTTTTCGCCCGGGGTTCTCTCTTTGTCGCGGAGTATTCCTTGAAACGCACCGCCATGGTTACGATTCATGGGTCAGGCCATGCATAAAGCCGTCCAGCGCCAGGGCACTGATGTCGGCCCCGATCACCTGGTTGTCGTAAATAAGCAGGTTCGCCTGCACCGCCCCATCGTAGGCGGGGTAATTCAAAACCGTGTAGCTGTATTTCTTGGCAATTTTCCCTTTATAGGCTTCCAGATCCATCCCCTGCTTTTTTTGCACCACGTTGTACTCTTCATACACCGCGTCAAAGGTCTTGGGAATGGTTACGTCCGCGCTGGACACCGGCATGGGGTTTACCTCCCAGCCGAAGCTTTTGAGGTAATTGACCCGCTCCTCATTGGTGGATATTTTGGTCGGGGCCGCGGTTTCCTGGGCCTGGCCCTGCGCCGCCGCGTCGCCGCCTCCGGCCCCGGTCAGCACCACGATGAGAATCGCCGCAACCAGTCCGATCAGAACCAGAATTCCCAAACGCATCTTCTTTTTGGATGCCTTGAATGAATAGACAAACATATCTCCCGCCTCCAGCACAGTAGTCCTAGTCACTCATTGATATGCCGTGCCATAGGCGGATATGCCTGCCCCTTTATTGCCCGTAAAATTCCCGGACTGCGCCAAAGAAGGCGTCGATGTTTTCCCAGCTTGACAGGGGCGGAATGTCGCACCCGGAAGAGATAACGAAGTTTTTATGCTTGGCGCAGGCACGAAGCAGCCCAAGCGTGCTTTCCCGCATTGACTGAGGGGTGCCGTTGCGGAATTGACCGGCTGGATCAATGTTTCCCATCACCAGGGTATCGCTAGGCATAAGGGCGAGGATGCTCGCCATGTCCACGGCGTTGCCAAAATGGTAGGCGCAAGCGCCGGTGGAAAGAATGCCGTCCACAAGCGGCAGGGTATTGCCGCAGTTGTGATAGATGACCAGGAAATCTTCGTCCTGCACCGCGTCTACAATGCGCTTAACAAAGGGCACGGAAAAGGCATCATTGAGCTCAGGAGACAAAAGTCCGGCTGCCGGCTCCGCCATTACCACGCCGTGGGCGCCCGCCGCCTTGTAGCCGCGGATGTAATCGATGAGGAACTGGGTGGTCTTCTCCAGGGTCTTTGTCACCATATCCGGCTCCATATAGCAGTTGACCATGATTTCGCTCATGTCCATCAGCCGGCCGGCCAGCGAGAAGGGGCCGATTACCCCGGCAAAAACCGGGCGGTCGGTGATTTTTTTCACTGCCTGGCCGATGGCCTCGATGTAAAGCCCGGTGCGCCCTGCACCCACCTGGGGGACCTCCAGTGCGTCCGCGTCCGCCTCGTCTTCCAGAATGCGTCCCACCACCGTGGGCACCTCATCGTCGCTGACGCGGATTTGAGAGCCGAAAGCCTCGGCTTCCACCGACAGGTCCATCATGCTCACGGCGGCGGCCGTATCGCACCGGTCGGCGATGCGCTTCATTCCCTCCGCTTGGCGGTTCGGGTCGGAAATCAGGTCCTTTACACTGCAGGCAAGCAGCTGCACACAGGGAAAGGAGAGGACCGGCATTGGTTTTTTCACCGCTGCCGTTTTCATTTGCATAAGCCAGGTTGTCATGGTGCCATCCATCGCAGGTTCCCCCAGTTTCGTTTTTTTGTTTGCTGTCTGCTTCTATTGTACCGTCTCAAAGGGCCTTGGAAAAGAGCGGTTTGTTTTCCGATCGTGGCGGTATATTTTCATTTCTTGCTTTGGGAAAACCCAATTCTATACGAGAACCCTTGGCAAAAAGAAAATGCCCGCCGTGTCGTTGGACACAGCGGGCACAATGCGTTGCAAAAAAGTTAGTTGAGCTTTGCCTTGAGGGTATTGAGCTGGTTGCGAAGCTCCTGAGGCAGTCTGTCGCCAAACTTACCGTAGAACTCTTCGATGCCCTGGGTCTCTGCCTTCCACAGCTCCTTATCCACGCTCAGGATATCTTTGAGCTGCTCCACCGAGAAGTCCAGACCCTCCAGGTTGATGTCTTCAGCCTTAGGCACAAAGCCGATGGGCGTCTCGTCGGCGTCCGCCTTGCCCTCGCAACGCTTGATGATCCAGTCGAGGACACGCATATTGTCACCGAAGCCCGGCCAGATGAAGTGGCCTTCGTCATCGGTGCGGAACCAGTTGACGTTGAAGATCTTGGGAGCCTTGTCGCCCAGCTTCTTGCCCATCTCGATCCAGTGAGCCCAGTAGTCGCCCATGTGGTAGCCACAGAAGGGCAGCATGGCCATGGGGTCGCGGCGGACAACGCCGACGGCGCCGGTAGCGGCGGCAGTGGTCTCAGAGGCCATGATAGAGCCGACGAACACGCCGTTCTCCCAGTCGCGGGACTGGTATACCAGCGGCGCAGTCTTGGCGCGGCGGCCGCCGAACACGATAGCGGAAATCGGCACGCCCTCGGAAGAATCAAACTTCGGGCTGATGCACGGGCAGTTCTTAGCCGGAGCAGTGAAGCGGCTGTTGGGATGGGCACCCTTTTCACCGGAAGCCGGATCCCACTTTTCGCCCTTCCAGTTGAGCGCGTTCTTAGGCGGATTCTTGTCAAGGCCCTCCCACCAGACGGTATTGTCGTCTAAGTTGTGGACCACGTTAGTAAAGATAGTGCCCTGGCGGGTAGAAGCCAGCGCGTTGGGGTTGCTCTTCGCGTTGGTGCCAGGAGCCACACCGAAGAAGCCGTTCTCGGGGTTGACGGCCCACAGGCGGCCGTCCGGACCGATGCGCAGCCAGGCGATGTCGTCGCCCACGCACCAAACCTTATAGCCCTGCTTCTTATAGACCTCCGGCGGGATGAGCATGGCAAGATTGGTCTTGCCGCAGGCGGACGGGAAGGCAGCGGCAATGTACTTGACCTCGCCCTGGGGATTCTCTAAGCCGAGAATGAGCATATGCTCGGCCATCCAGCCTTCCTGCTTGCCCTGGTAGGAAGCGATGCGAAGGGCAAAGCACTTCTTGCCCAAAAGCACGTTTCCGCCGTAGCCGGAGTTGATGGACCAGATGGTGTTGTCCTCGGGGAAGTGGCAGATATAGCGGTTCTCTTCGTCCAGCTGGGCCTTGGAATGCAGGCCACGGACAAAGTCGTTGCTGTCGCCCAGAGCGGTGAAGACCTCTTTGCCCATGCGGGTCATGATGGCCATGTTGAGCACCACGTAGATGGAATCGGTGATCTCCACACCCGCTTTGGAGAACGGAGAGCCGATGGGGCCCATGGAATAGGGGATGATATATGCCGTGCGGCCCTTCATGGAGCCGTCGAACAGTTTGCCCAGCTTGTCATAGGCTTCCTTGGGATCCATCCAATTGTTGGTGGGGCCCGCGTTCTCTTCTTTTCTCGAGCAGATAAAGGTGCGGTGCTCCACGCGCGCCACGTCGTTGACCGCAGTGCGGTGCAGGTAGCAGCCCGGAAGCTTCTCCTGGTTGAGCTTAATCATTTCCTTGGTTTCCTCCGCCTGGCGGCGCAGGTCATCAAGCTGCTCCTCGGAACCGTCAATCCAGACAACCTGGTCCGGCTTCGTCAGAGCGATCATTTCGTCGACCCAGTCGAGAACATGCTTGTTGTTCGTCAGTGCCATGATCATTCTCCTCTCAGTCACACAATGTTGCAATCTTTTCCTTCTAATTGCGCATGGTGTTATTATAGTATTTTTTCGGCATTTTAGCAATGAATAATGTGTTAAATCCCTGTCAAGCAGACGATTTGGCGCATTATTTGCAGTTTTCGAGTCTTTCGCCTGCATGATTTGTGTATTTTACCAACAAATTATTGGTCAATTGGCCGGGATGCATAAGCATTTAACGTGAAATCCGCCCGGTTCCCCGCAAGGAACTCGTAAAACCCCTGCGCGCCCACCATGGCACCGTTGTCCCCGCACAGGGACAGAGGCGGCATAAAAAGGCGGATTCCTTTTTCCCCGCACCGCTGCGAGAGGGTTTCGCGCAGGCAGGAGTTGGCGGAAACGCCGCCGGCCAGCGCTACCGTTTTGTAGCCGAACGCTTCGGCCGCCATCATCACCCGCTCGGACAAGGCCCGCACCACCGCCGCCTGGAAAGACGCCGCAAGGTCTGGGACCGGCAGGGTCTCTCCCTTCTGCTGGGCATTATGGATGAGATTGATCACCGCGGTTTTCAGCCCGGAAAAGGAAAAGTCATACGGCGCACCCTCCACCTTGGGGTTGGGGAGCTTGAACGCATGGGGGTCTCCTCCCTGGGCCGCCTTGTTGAGATACACCCCGCCTGGATAGGGCAGGCCCATGGACCGGGCTGCCTTGTCAAAGGCTTCCCCAGCCGCGTCGTCTCGGGTGCGGCCGATGACCTTAAAGCGCGTGTAGTCCTCCACCGCCACGATGTGGCTGTGCCCGCCCGACGCCACCAGGCATAAAAAGGGCGGCTCCAGCTCCGGGTGAGCCAGGTAGTTGGCAGCAATGTGGGAGCGCAGATGGTGCACTGGCACGAGGGGCTTGTCTGCCGAAAAGGCCAGGCCCTTGGCAAAGTTAACCCCCACCAGCAGCGCGCCGATGAGACCGGGCGCGTAGGTCACCGCCACTGCGTCAATGTCCGAGAGAGCCGTGCCCGCTTGCTCGAGCGCTTCGCGTACCACGCCCACCACATTTTCCGCATGGCGGCGGGAGGCGATTTCCGGCACCACCCCGCCGTAGAGCCGGTGCTCATCCACCTGGGACGCCACCACGTTGGACAAGACCTTCCGTCCGTCCTCCACTACAGCCGCCGCCGTCTCGTCACAGGACGACTCCAATCCTAAAACCAGCATATCCTCGAATTCCTCCAAATTGCCGGGCCCATCCGGCCCGAACCGTGTTCTGTTAGAGCTTTTTGACCATCACAAGCCCGTCCTCCGGCGGCTTTGAATAAAAACCCCGCCGCCGTCCCACCTGCTCAAAGCCGAAGCTTTCATAGAGGGCCACCGCCCCTAAGTTGGACGGGCGCACCTCTAAGGTCAGCCGGGCAAGGCCGTTTTCAATCCCATAGCGCACCAGGGAAAAAAGCAGGCTGCTTGCCACCCCTTTTCGCCGGTGCTCCGGGAAAACGGCCACGTTGATGATGTTTCCTTCGTCGAGCAGATGGTGCATTCCCGCATACCCGAGGATCTCTCCCGCCCGCTGGGCCACCAGGAAAACGGCCACAGGGTTTAGAAGCTCCTCGGAAAGGCCCGCTTCGGTCCAGGGGACCGAGAAGCAGCACTTTTCCAGCTTTGCCAGCGTCGGGATATGCGCCGGGGACATAGGGACGATCCGAACATCCGGGTTCATGAGGCGTCATTCCTCCCGGTTTCCTTGAGAAGCCCGGTTAAGAACGCCTCCACCGCTTCCTTGAGCTGGTCCCGGCAGGCCCGGTAAACCTGCACGTCCCCGCCGAAGGGGTCGGATACGCCGCCTCCGAGCACCACGATTTTCTCCATGGGCACGCCCGCTTCGTTGAGCGCGGCGGCATGGGAAAGGCTCATGACAGCGAACCGGTCGGTTTCGGTCAGCTCGTACCGGGAAAGGGACCGGGACCGGTGGCCGCTCAAATCAATCCCGATTTCTTCCATCACCCGAACGGCGTTCTCGGCCGCCGGCTCCCCGGTAAAGGCGGCAAGCCCGGCGCTTTCTACCTCCACGTCCGGCCGTCCGGCCTTATGCAAAAAGTCCTTCGCCAGCGCTTCGGCCATGGGACTGCGGCAGGTGTTCCCTGTGCAGACAAATAAAATCTTCATTGCCTTTGCTCCTTATCTTAATGGGCGTCGTACCAGGTCTTTCCAGTGTTTACGTCCACACTTAGCTTCACGTCCATTTGGGCGGCTCCCTCCATCTCTTCCTTGAGAATGCGGGCCGCTTTTTGGGCTTCGTCCTCGGGCGCTTCCACAATGAGCTCATCGTGCACCTGCAAAATCAGGCGTGCTTTGAGTCCTTCCTCCCTCAAGCGCCGGCTAACCCGGATCATGGCGATCTTAATGATATCCGCTGCTGCGCCCTGGATGGGCATATTGCGGGCCACCCGCTCGCCAAAGGCGCGCAGGTTGGCGTTACTGGAGGTCAACTCCGGCAGGTACCGGCGGCGCCCGAAGATGGTTTCCACAAACCCGTCCTCTTTCGCCTTATTAACCACCCGGTCCATATAATCGCGCACGCCGGAATAGGTGTTGAGATAGTTCTTGATATACTGGGAGGCCTCGTACCGGCTGACATGGATGCTCTTCGCCAGGGAGAAGGCCCCAATGCCGTAGACGATGCCGAAGTTGACCGCTTTGGCCCGGCTGCGCATGAGGGGCGTCACCAGCTCCTGGGGCACGCCGAACACCTGGGAGGCGGTGACGGTATGAATGTCCGTCCCGGAGCGGAAGGCCTCGATCATGGTCTTGTCTCCCGCGATGTGGGCCAGCACCCGCAGCTCAATCTGGGAATAGTCCGCGTCCACCAGCACCCAGCCCTCTTTCGCCAGGAAGAACCGGCGCATTTCCCGCCCAAGCTCGGTACGGATGGGGATGTTTTGCAGGTTCGGTTCGGTGGAGCTGATACGGCCGGTGCGGGTTTCGGTCTGATTGAGGGTGGAATTGACCCGGCCGTTCTCCCCCACCACCTTCAAAAGCCCGTCGCAGTAGGTGGACTTGAGCTTGGCCAAATGCCGGTAATCTAAAAGCTTTTGCACCGCCGGATGCTCTTCGGCAAGCTCTTCGAGCACGTCGGCGGAGGTGGAATAACCGCTTTTGGTTTTCTTTTTCGCGGGCAGGCCCAATTTGATGAACAGGGCCTCTCCCAGCTGCTTGGGAGAATTGAGGTTAAACTCATACCCCACCAGCTCATAGATGTCCCGCTGTAAGGTGTCGATCTCCTTTTGCAGCTTGTCGCCGAATTCCTCGATGCCGGTGACGTCCACCCGAAAGCCGGTAAGCTCCATGTCCGCCAGCACTTCGGAAAGAGGCTGCTCAATGTCGGTCAAGAGGGCTTCCTGCTTATTTTCCACGATGTGCTCCGCCAGCGCCCCGGAAAGGCCCGGCAGCAGGGCGGCGGCCTTAGCCGCCGCCTCGTAAGGCTCGGAGGCCTTCACAGCGGGAACCGGCACGGCGTATTCCTGGGCAAGACGGTCCATGTCATACCCGGACGCGGAGGGGTTTAGCAGGTAGGCGGCCAGCATCACGTCCATCTTTTCGTTTTCCATGGTGGCACCCTGACGCTTTAGGGCTTTGAAAATGGGCTTGCCGTCGTGACAAACCACCGGGATACCGGAATCGGTAAACAGGCTTTGGGCATTCTCTTTGAGCAGAAAGAGAGTGTTGCCGTCGGACGCGACGGCGGCAAGCAAGGCCCCGTTTTCGTCAAACACCGGGGCGGCATAGGCGGCCTTTCCCGCTCGCAAGGCGGCAAGGGCGGTGCTTTCCTCCGTTTCCTCCAGGCAAAGGGCTTTTTCCTTTGCCTGTTCGGCCTCCTTGGGGGCTGAGCCGTCCGTTCCCGCGAGGCCCAGGCGCTCGATAAGGGAAAAAAGCTCGTATTTCGCCAGCAGACGGGCCGCGGCCCCTTTGTCCCCCGGGCCCACCACATAGGCGGAAGCCTTGGTTTCAATGGGGGCGTGGGTGTTGATCTCGCCTAAGAACCGGCTTAGCTTGGCGGACTCTTTGCCTGCCTCCAGCTTCTTTTTCACGGCAGGCTTTACGTCGAGCGTATCCAGGTCCCGGTAGAGGGCCTCCACCGATCCGAACTTCTGGATGAGGTCCCCGGCGGTCTTGGGCCCGATGCCGGCGACGCCTGGGATATTGTCGGACGTGTCTCCCTGCAGGGCCTTGATTTCAATGAGCTGCTTGGGGGTAACCCCATAGTCCTCCAGAATCTTCGCTTCGTCGTAATAGGTGACCTCCGGGCGGCCCTGCTTGGTGGCGGTAAGGCGGACGGTGACCCCGTCGCCCACCAGCTGCAAGGCGTCCCGGTCCCCGGTGGCGATGACGCAGGTATCCCCGTTCTCCTTGGCGGCCTGGGCAAGGGTGCCGAGAATGTCGTCCGCCTCGAAGCCCTCGCATTCTACTAGGGTATACCCCATGGCTCGCAGAATCTCCTTTAACGGCTCCATCTGAGCGAACAGCTCGGGCGGCATGCCCTTGCGCCCGGCCTTGTAGCCGTCGTACTCCTTGTGGCGGAAGGTGGGGGCGTGCATGTCAAAGGCGATGGCCACCGCATCGGGAGCCACGTCTTCGTTGAGCTTATGGAGAACGGTGAGAAAGCCGTAGATGGCGTTGGTATACTCGCCGGACTTGGTGGTGAGCAGCCGGATGCCGTAGAAGGACCGGTTTAAAATGGAGTTGCCGTCGAGGGCCAGCAGCTTCATGGGTATCAACTCCTAACACGAATTTCATCGGAATTTCCATCGAATATCCCGTTATTTTACCCCTATTTAACTGGGAATTCACGCGGTTTTTGCGCAGGTCTCAGTTCTACAATCAGATTCTATTATAGCATTTGCAAGAATCCTTTTACAATGCTATAATGAGTACTTCATAGACGAAATTCTCCGGCGGGCGCGAAACCGGCCCGCTGGTTTGGAAGGAAACCGGGAGGCCAGGTATGAAAATCGGCAAGGTAACCATCGAGGGGCCGGCGGTGGCGGCGCCTATGGCGGGCGTGTCCGACCGGGCGTTTCGCGAGCTGTGCCGGGGGTACGGGGCGGCGATGACCTATGGGGAAATGGTCAGCTGCAAGGGATTGTTGTACCACGACCGCAAGTCAAAAGAGCTTTTGGCCTTCGGCGAGGGGGAGCGGCCGATTGCTTTGCAGCTGTTCGGCGACGACCCGAGGCTCATGGGCGAGGCGGCGGCCATGGTGATGGAGCAGCGCCCGGAGATTTTGGACATCAACATGGGCTGCCCGGCCCCCAAGATTGCGGGAAACGGGTGCGGAAGCGCGCTGATGAAGAACCCGGAGCTTTGCGGGCGGATTGTGGAAGCGGTGGTGAAGGCATCGGACGTGCCGGTGACGGTGAAAATCCGCAAGGGATGGGACGAGGAAACGGTGACGGCGGTGGAGGTGGCCAAAATCTGCGAGCAGGCGGGGGCGGCGGCCATCACGGTTCACGGCCGGACCCGGGCGCAGATGTACGCCCCGCCGGCGGACCTCGATATTATCCGGCAGGTGAAGGCGGCGGTGCAGGTCCCGGTCATCGGCAACGGGGACATTTACACCCCGGCGGACGCGGCGCGGATGCTGGAGGAAACGGGCTGCGACGGGGTGATGGTGGGCCGGGGAGCACTGGGAGCGCCGTGGGTGTTCCGGGAAATCAACGCCTGGCTGTTGCATGAGACGGTGGTGCCCTACCCTTCGGTCACCGAACGGATGATGGTGATGCTCAGGCAGGGAAAGCTCGCCTGCGGCTACAAGGGCGAACGGGTGGCCATGCGGGAAATGCGAAAGCACGCGGGCTGGTACATGCGGGGGCTGCACGGGGCCCCGGCCTTCCGGGCGCAGGCGGGGACGCTGACTTCGTACGCCGACCTGGAACGGCTGGCGGCGGAGGTCATCCAGGCGAATACATTATAAATGTATATATTGGTACCAGAAGAAGGCCGGGAGCGAAATGCTCCCGGCCTTCTTCTGGTTCTGGACGGGGGACGCGGATACACGGGATTCCAAGCCCTGCGGGTCTCTTCGCCAGGTCAATTTGACCTATATGCCAAATTGACTTAAATGGCAGCCCGGTTTTCTGATAAAATGGCAGCGGGAGGTGAGCGCTGCATGTACATCCGATTGCGGGAGCTACGGGAAGAACGGGGCCTATCGCCAAAGGAGGCGGCAAAGGCGGCAGGGGTGACTGAAAAGACCTATCGGCGCTATGAGGAAGGAATCGGCCGAATTCGCATTCCCTGTGTGGTGAACTTGGCAGAATTCTACCAATGCAGCATCGACTACCTGCTTGGACGCACGGATATCCGGGAGGTCCTTCCTTAACAAAGAGCCAGGCGGAAAATTCCGCCCGGCTCTTTGTTTGTCCGTTCACAAACCGTCCATACTCTTTTCAAAGATTCTTCCTTGACATTAAAAATTAAGAAGCATAATATATTAACATCCAAATAATTAGGATTCTTAACTATCGAAAGCGGTGATACCATGCTAGACCAGGAGACCACGGCGGCCAGGCTGATGGAGCTGTTTGTGCTCT
Organism: Clostridiales bacterium; assembly: GCA_018364155.1. Lineage (GTDB taxonomy): Bacteria > Bacillota > Clostridia > Oscillospirales > Acutalibacteraceae > Solibaculum_A. The sequence continues at coordinate 8,369 of JAGZMM010000005.1, read as the reverse complement.
TCAGCAAGACCCATTGGGCGCCGCCGAAGGTCGGGGACCTGACGCCGGGCGAAGGCTCCATGCTCATGCACCTGCACATGATTCAGGCGGGCCACTGCCACGGCATTCCCTGTGCCCACGGGGCGCGGGTGAAAGAAATCAGCCGGATGCTGCGGGTGGCGCCCCCGTCGGTGACCCAGCAGGTGAACACGCTGGAAACCAGGGGATATTTGGTAAGACAAATGGACCCACGGGACCGGCGGGCGGTGCGGGTACTCCTCACCGATAAGGGAGAGCAGGCAGTGCAGGACACGGTGGCGGCTTTCCAGGGGAAGGTCGACAACCTGATCGCTTACTTAGGTGAGGAAAAAAGCGAACAGCTCATCGGGCTCTTACAGGAAGTGTACGAATACTTTAAGTTCCAATCCGGGCGAGCTTTGCAAGGAGCCGCCTTACAAGAAAGGAAGGATGATGCAGATGATAAAGCTCTTTAAGCGCATCGACAAGCGGTATATCCCGTCGCTTCTGGCCATCCTGCTGCTGACCTTTGGGCAGAGCTTGGCACAGCTTTACATGCCAAACCTCAACGGCGACATCATCGACAAGGGTGTTATGGCCGGGGATACCGACTATATTCTGCGCACCGGCGGGCTGATGCTGCTGGTGTCCTTAGGGGGAATGGTGTGCGCGATTCTCGGGTCATACCTGGCGGCGAAGGTAGCCATGGGCTTCGGCCGGGACCTGCGCCGGGACATTTTCACTCGGGCGTCGGGCTATTCCTTAAAGGAATTCGACAAGCTCGGCACGGCGACCCTCATTACCCGAAACACCAACGACGTCACCCAGATTCAAAACTTAGGGTTCATGATGCTGCGCATGATGCTTATGGCGCCGATGATGCTCATCGGCGGGATTGTGCTGGCGGTAAGCAAGGACGCGGTGCTGTCCCTGATCATCGTGGCGGTGATCCCGGTGCTGGCGCTGATCATCTGGCTGGTGGGGCGCTCGACCATCCCGCTGTTCCAGGCCATGCAGAGGAAAATCGACAAACTAAACCAGGTACTGCGGGAAAAGCTCATGGGAATGCGGGTCATCCGGGCGTTTAACCGGGACGACGCGGAAAAGGAGCGGTTTGACGGGGCGAACACGGACCTGACGAAGACAGCCATCAAGGTCAACCGCATTCTGGCCATCTTTATGCCGCTGGTTATGCTGATCTTTAACCTGATCATGCTGGGCGTGGTGTGGTTCGGCGCGGTGCGCATCGACGCGGGTGCCATGGAGGTGGGGCAATTGCAGGCTTTCCTCCAGTACATCATGCAGATTATGTTCTCGGTGATGATGGTGGCGATGATGTTCATCATGCTGCCAAGGGCCCAGGCGTCCGCAGACCGAATCAACGAAGTGTTCGCGCTTGAGACCGAGCTTCTCGACCCGGACGCCCCCAAGGCTCCGAAAAAGACCGGCAAGGTGGTGTTCGACCATGTGTCCTTCGGGTACACGAACGCGGAGGAGCTGGCGCTGACCGACATTTCCTTTGAGGCCGCCCCCGGCGAAACGGTGGCCATCATCGGGTCCACGGGATCGGGCAAATCCACCCTGGCAAATCTGATTCCCCGGTTTTACGACGTGACCAGCGGGCGCATTCTGGTAGACGGGGTGGACGTGCGGGAGTTTGAAAAAGAGGAGCTTCGAAAGCGAATTTCCTTTGTCCCGCAAAAGGCCCTTTTGTTCACCGGCACCATTGCCGACAACATCCGCTACGGCAAGGAGGACGCAACCGACGAGGAGGTCCAGAACGCGGCGCGCATCGCCCAGGCTTCCGATTTCATCGACGAGATGACCGACGGCTACAACTCCATGATTTCCCAGGGCGGTTCCAACCTGTCGGGCGGACAGAAGCAGCGCCTGACCATTGCCAGGGCTTTGGTGCGCCGTCCGGAAATCTACATTTTCGACGACAACTTCTCCGCGCTGGACTTTAAGACCGACGCGAAGCTGCGCGCGGCTTTGAAGGACGAGGTCAAGGGCGCCACCGTGTTCATGGTGGCTCAGCGGGTAAGCACCGTTATGGACGCGGATAAGATCATTGTGCTCGACGAGGGCCGGGTGGCCGGGATGGGCACCCACCGGGAACTGCTCAAATCCTGCGACATTTACCGCGAAATCGTCGCGTCGCAGCTGTCAGAGGAGGAATTGGCATGAAACATGGACCTGGAGCCGGACGCGGGCCGGGCGGCGGCATGCACGTGGCCCAAAAGGCGAAGAACTTCAAAGGCACCTCCAAGCGGCTGCTGGGCTACTTAAAGCCCCACTGGGCGAAACTGCTGACCGTGTTCTTCGCGGCGATTCTTTCCACGGCCTTTATGATTATCGGCCCGAACATCTTAAAAAACGCCACCAACCTTCTGGTGGAAGGGGTGATGCCCCACATGGCCGCGGTGCTAAACGGCGTGCCGGCGGAGCTTGCCCCGCCCATCAACATTGACTTTAACGGCATTGCCGGAGTGCTTTTGACCTTGGTGGGGATTTATTTTGTCAGCTCTGTGTTCAACTGGATTCAGCAGTTCGTCATGGCCGGGGTTTCCCAGAAGGTCGTGTACGACATGCGCAAGCAGGTGGACAACAAGCTGTCGAAGCTCCCGCTCAAGTACTTCGACGGACGCACCCACGGCGAAATCCTCAGCCGCATTACCAACGACGTGGACACGGTGGCACAGACGCTGCAGCAGTCCTTGACCCAGCTGATTACGGCGGTGGTCACCATTGTGGGCGTGCTCATCATGATGCTCACCATCAGTCCCCTGCTGACCCTGGTGACCTTCATCACCATCCCGCTGTGCCTTGTGATCACCATTTTCGTGGTCAAAAGAAGCCAGAAATACTTCGTCGGCCAGCAGCGGGTGCTGGGAGAGCTCAACGGGCATGTGGAGGAAATGTACACCGGGCACAAGGAGGTCAAGGCCTACGGCCATGAGCGCAAGGCGGTGGACGAATTCAACACCGTCAACGAGGAACTCTATAAGTATAACCGCAAGGCCCAGTTCATTTCGGGCATTATTATGCCGCTGATGACCTTTGTCAACAACTTAGGGTATGTGTTCGTGGCCGTCATCGGCGGGCTGCGGGTGGCAAACGGCCAATTAACGGTGGGTGACGTGCAGGCCTTCATCCAGTACTCCAACCAGTTTACCCAGCCCATCAACCAGACCGCCAACATTGCGAATATCCTCCAGTCCACTGTAGCGGCGGCGGAGCGGGTATTCGAGGTGCTCGACGAGGAGGAACAGATTCCCGAAGCCGAACATCCTAAGCGCATCGAAGCGAAGGCGCTGCGCGGGGCGGTAGAGTTCGACCATGTGGACTTCAGCTATAACCCGGCCGAGCCGCTTATTGAGGATATGAATGTAAAGGTGAGCCCTGGGCAGACGGTGGCCATCGTGGGGCCCACGGGCGCCGGAAAGACCACCCTTGTCAACCTACTCATGCGCTTTTACGAAATCGACGGCGGCGCCATCCGGGTGGACGGCGTGGATATCCGGGATATGACCCGGGAAGGGCTGCGTTCCATTTTCGGCATGGTGCTGCAGGACACCTGGCTCTTTAACGGTACCATCCGGGAAAACATCGCCTATTCCCGCCCGGACGCCACGTTGGAGCAGGTGATGGCGGCGGCCAAGGCGGCAAGGGTGGACCACTACATCCGCACCCTGCCGGATGGATATGACACGGTGCTCAACGAGGAAGCGTCCAACATCTCCCAGGGCCAGAAACAGCTTTTGACCATCGCCCGGGTCATCCTGGCCAACCCGGCCATTCTGATTCTCGACGAGGCCACCTCCAACGTGGATACCCGCACCGAGATTCAGATTCAAAAGGCTATGAATGCGCTGATGGAGGGACGAACCTCCTTTGTCATCGCTCACCGGCTGTCTACCATCCGGGATGCGGACATCATTTTGGTGATGAACAACGGTAAAATCATCGAAACGGGCAATCACAAGCAGCTGCTGGAACAAGGTGGGTTCTATGCAGACCTGTACAACAGTCAGTTTGCTGCAAAGCCCTCCGCATAAGGGTGTTCAACAGAGCCGCTGGGTAATTCCGGCGGCTCTGTTTCGATGGCGGACAGGGTACCGGCATATTCCGGCTTAGGACGATCTGATTTTTTCATTCTTTATGTCAGGCGGCACCCCAGCAAGGCGACTTCTTTCTATCGGTTGGATGCTTTCGGGCTGGGTTTCTCTTATTGTCCGATGGGTTCATCACCGGCAGGATAGCCGGCTGCTCAAAAATTTGGCAGATTGAATCGAAAAATCCTTGACAAGCCTTATCCGGTGTGGTATTATAGTCGAGCATTCTTATGATGCTTTTACAAATGTGCGCTCGTAGCTCAGCTGGATAGAGTGTTTGGCTACGAACCAAAAGGTCGGGGGTTCGAGTCCCTCCGGGCGCACCAGCGGCAATTTGCCGTTCTTAAGCTACGCACCTCACTTTGTGAGGTGCGTTTTGTTTTCCTCTGTGCTTTCGGCGGGTATCCTTTTTCATCGATGTTTTCCAGCAAGGGGCCGCTTGAATACTGGAGCTTGCAGTATTCGAGCGGCCTCTTTGCTTTTCTTCTGTTTTGTGAGCATGGAAAGATTTCATAACAGCGGCAAAGCAAGTCAAACGAACGATTCCGTTGAGCCAGGATTCATCGCCCTGTAATCCGGCCGGTTCCCTATTCCTATACGGGGCGCCACCTGCTTATATTATATAGTGTATAAATGCAGCAGCTGCATAGATGGGCATCGATCCGGCACGCTCTTTCACGCAAAAAGAAACAACGGGGTATGTGATAAAAAATTAAGTTCCTTTCAATTGGAATAATATAATCAATTGTTGAAAAAAGAGGAAAATCAACCCGGGATATTACACAATAAAACTACAAAAAATATAGAAACCATACACAAAAATACAGTAATTTTTTCTCATTTTGACGTGATTTCGCCTTGACTTTTCCGTGTCAAACAAAATTATGTGCAAAAAGTGCTGTTTAATATCGAAAATATTATATATTTTCCCTTGACTTACATGCATAACAAGATTATAATAGGGTCGTCGGTTCATTGGTCCATATTCAGGGTTTATTGTTCCATGTTTGGAGCAAAAAACCAGCTGAAAGATCGAAGAACCCAAGATTTTTAGTAGGAGGAAGAAGAATGAAAAAACGCATGGCAAAACGCGTTTGCTCATTGGTGCTGACGTTCGCAATGGTCGCCTCGTCGGCAGTGATGGCGACAAGCGCAGCAACGGCCGCTGACACGAACGATGGGCTCCGTCCGATGGAGTACCTAGATCGTGGCCTGGTCGCCGCCGAGACCTCGGACGGCGTCTTCCTGAGCTGGCGTTTCCTTGGAAACGAGCCGGACGGCATTTCCTGGAACGTCTATCGTGACGGTGTGAAGATCGCTACCGTCGAACCCCGTGATGTCCAGCCCGAAAGCAATTACGAGACCAATCCTGGTGTCGTAAAGGAAAACACCACTCCCACCAACTACACCGATCCCGATGGTTCCGTTACCTCTGTGTACGAGGTTGCTCCGGTGATCGACGGTGTGGAAGGCCGCAGAGAGGGCCTGACTGTTCCGATGCTTTCTTCCATCGGTTCGGGCAGCGAGGCTGACAGAGCCGCTGTTCACTACATCCAGATGGCTCCCCAGCCCGAAAAAATGCCGCTGCCGAATTTCATGTACCGCGGCAACCTGGTTGGCCCGGGCAGCAAAATCGGCGGCAACGATGCAAAAACCTGGGCGATTTCGGAAGAGAACCAGGAAAGCTGGTACCGTGTGGACATGGACCTGCTCCGTGCGTTCCGTGAACCCCACGACAACAAGACCCCGGTTACGCAGGACGACCTGAACACCTGGGTTGCACAGCTCAATGATTACAACAGCGAAACCTGGAAGCCGGCTAACGTTCTCGGCAGCGACGGCATCATCAGCGACGCGCTGTATTATGAGCTGGAAGCCAAGTTCATCAAGTACGTGGAGGAACTGGACGCTGGTCCCAGCCTGCCCTACGCGATGAACGAGGACGGTTCCTTCAAGACCACCATGAGCGGCGGCTACTCTGCCCAGGATATGACCCTGGGTGATTTCGACGGCGACGGCCAGTACGAAATCGTCATGAAGTGGCGCTCCAACAGCAAGGACCCGATGTATTCCGACCCGATCTATTCTCCGAACAATCTGGAGTCCGGCCTGGAGTACGTTGACTGCTACAAAATCGACGGCACTCTGCTGTTCCGTATTGAGATGGGCTACAACGTTGGCTGCTCCAACGACCACGAAAACAACCTGTACTGCCAGGACTTCGACGGCGACGGCAAGAGCGAACTGATCCTGAAGACCGCCCTGGGTACCCAGATCGGTAACTGGGACGAAGCTTCCCAGACGGTTGTGTATCCGGAAACCCTTGACACCGTAGTCGGCGGCGAGGATGGCCTCAATGCTACCACCACTAAGTTCAAAGAATACTTCGCGACCGGTAACGTGGAAGCGGTTGATACTTACTGGGGCGTTCTCAACAGCTTTGACATTGCTTACCGCAGCCCCACGGCTGGCGGCGGCAACGACGGTCCCAACGACCCGGCTCAGAAAGCCTGGATCAAGTCCTATCATGTGGGCCGCATGGGCCAGATGAAGGATCATCAGGAATTTGTCACTGCGTTCGAGTATGACGAAGATGCCGGCAAGGGCGTCATCGTTGACTCCACTCAGTTCAGATTCCCCTACACTGCGGGCAGCGTGGACGGTGAAGACTGGTCGATGGATCCCATGACCCAGCGCGGTAACTTCTGCTACATCACCGAGCCGGCTCCCGGCAACGATACTCTCGACAGCTACAAGACTCAGGTTATGGCCAAGTCGGAAGAGTACTGGCTGAGAAATCCGTGGAAGAAGTCCGTTTGGGGCGACTCCCAGGGCAACCGTGCCAACCGCTATGCGGGCGCGACCGGTTCTCTCGACGGGGAGAACTACTACGCCATCGTGCAGCGCGGCTACTATCAGAGAACCACCGCTGCCGCTTACTACATTGTAGACGGCAAACTGGTGGAAAAGGCTTACTTCGACACCGAAGATCCCAACTGCCGCACCCTTGGCGATGACAAAGAGCTCTATTACAGCCGCGGCAACCACTTTGCCGAGTCCGCTGATCTGGACGGCGACGGCAAGGACGAGTTTGTCCTCAAGGCCATGAAGCTCAAGCTGGACGAAGAGAAGGGCCTGCTCCTCCCCTACGTCATCAACGGCGATACCTTTATGACCGTGGAAGCCATGGCTGGCGAACTGATGGCTCCTGGCTATGAGATCATCAGCGATTCTACCCGCAACAATCCGCTCAACAGATGGGCTCCTTTGAACCACGGTGACCGTTCTGCTCTCCTGCCGGTCGACAAGACCAACAAGATCATGCAGTTCACCGGTATCGAAGAGTACATCTGGGATGACAAGAACACTGGTAAGCAGCTCGGCTGGCTGCCTGGTCCGAATACTTTCGATCCGAACAAAGGTCTGCGTGTAGACGAAACCACCGGCAATCTTATTACGGAAAACTCTTGCCTCTACGGTTCCTTCACCGGTAACGACGACGAAGGTTCTGTGGCCGGTAACTTCTCCAACAAGTTCCCGGGCGCTCAGGCTGGCGATTCCAGTGCTACCAAGAATGTTAGAAGCATGGTCACCGGCGAAGTTTTGGTCACCACCAACACCAGCCGCGGTATTGCGCAGGGCCAGAACGCCATCTGGTTCGGCAGCGGCTTGACCCATATGGCTGCAAACGGCGCCAACATCAACGATATTGATGATGAAACCTTTGCTTCTACCTCTTATCTGAAGACTGGTCTGACTTCCACTGGCAATAAGAGCACCCCGACCCTGAAGGCTGACTTCTGGGGCGACTGGCGCGAAGAAGTCCTGCTCTACAAGGGCGGCAATCAGATCGCGATCGTTACCTCTCTGGCTCCCACTGAGTACGGCATCCGCACTCTGATGCACGACCCGATGTACCGCAACGGTGTTGCCAACCAGAACATCTCCTACAACCAGTGCGGTTTCGCCAGCTTCTACCTTGGCGACGAGGCGGAGCTGCCTGAGCAGAGAACCGATATCGCGGTTCCCACCAATCCGCTCAACGATGTGGAAGCTTCCACCGATAAGGCTGTCTACAACGTCAACGACACCATCACGGTTACTGTAAAGACGGATGCTTCTGTCACCAGAGTTGGCCTGAACAACGAAGCCGGCAACGCTATGGCGGTTGACGGTTCTTACGACGGCATCGACAACGGCGACGGCACCAAGACCTTCACCATCACCTTCGCTCTGGGTACGGTGGGCGACCGCACC